>LJUY01000027.1 GCA_001304015.1 candidate division Zixibacteria bacterium SM23_81
ATGCGATCGTAAGCCAGGGGCTCCACATTCTGAAAGGAGACCGCTCCCATCTCTGGCTGCTGACCACAGTGCTTATCGTAATAGGAGATCCAGAAATAACCGCCGAAGCCCCAATCATCATCCCAGCTGTTCTTGCACAACCATGCCCCGGGGCCTTCCGAAGCCTGGGTGGTAAGGCTATCGTCCCAGCCCACGATGGCCACGGCATGGTTGGGATCCAGAGGGCTGCTGGGCGGCTGGTAGTGGATGTAATTCGAGATGAAGGCACCGTCGGAACACAGGCACGTGCCCATGACGCCGTCGGTCACGATCTTCTCTTTGATGATGTCGATGTTGCTCAGGTCCGTCTGGGCCACATACCACTCTATGTCCCTCGGGTAATAGTAGTGATAACTGTTCTGGGATCGATCTGGAGCGGCGCCGTAGGATTGCCCGTCGATGTCCCTGACGGCTCCCTCGCCTCGTGCCAGATACGCCGCCGTCACACGATAGTCGCCTCCCTCATGGACAACGAGCCCACCGCCGCCGGGATCGTCGTCATTGTTGTGCTGGTTGAAGCCGTTCCACCAGTCCAGATGGTATTCCGCCAGATTGGGCTCATCGCTCTCCCCGGCATCAGCCCAGGCTCCGGTCATCAACAGATTGCCCTCCATGGCGGCCATGGCCCCATGAGTCCAGCAGGTGCCCCCGGTCTGGCTTTTCACCGAGGTGACGTAATTTTGGCCGCCCACATCTCGCAAATCGAAAGAGCTGGGCGGATCGGCGAAGGCAGAACCATAGAAGAGCAGCGACGAAAATATGGAAATCGTGATAAAAGCTTTCATCTTTGGGTTCATCGAGAGAACCTCCTTTTTGATCCTTGCGGAAGATCATGTATCGGCGATGTTTTCCACTCTCCATCATTCTATCAGATTGGAGACATTTTGTCAAGTGGTTAAATTAATTAAGTTTTACACCATGAACGTGAACGATGACTTCTTCACCTTGAGATCTTAGATTGTCGAACTCCTTTAGTGAGGGGGAAGTTTCCCCCTCGTGGCGAGGTTGAGGAGTTGGAAGCAGAGATGGGTCCAGTAGATGGATGAAAGGGTGGCGGATAGACAACCTCCCGCGGGTTTGGAACCCGCGGGAGGATTCAAAAAGGAAAGGATTATCGAAGATACCAAAACTACACCTTTGTTCAAACGCCTGATGCAATTGTAGGGACGTATTGCAATACGCCCCTACAGCCTCTTCCTAACCACCATACCCAATTCATTCTACGAGAATAATTGGGGCGAATAGCCATTCGCCTCTACATTACCTCCTGACGCTCTTCTTAAATGCAAAAAGGGCCCGCTCAATTGCTCGGGTGGGCCCGATCGTCTATGTAACCTTTCACCATCACCTCAAGAACATCATCTTGATGGTCTTCCCAAAACCCCCTGCCTTCAACCGACAAAAATACAAACCGCTGGCCACGTCTCTATCCTCGTTGTCACGCCCTTCCCATATGACCTCATATTCACCAGCTCTCTGGACAATATCCACCAGAGTTCGCACCTCCTGACCTAGAATGTTGAAGATCTTCAGGGACACATGCGCATCCTTGGCACTCTGATAACGGATCTGGGTGTTGGTGTTGAAGGGATTGGGATAGTTCTGACTTAAAGAATAGATGGTTGGCAAGTCCCTTGATATGTTAATATGTTCTTCGACTCCTGTGCCACCTGCAAATTCCAGAATGATCAAACCACAATCGTCATCGGCTACATAGACATGGCCTCCGGAGACCGCCACCTCGCGGGCGTCATCGGGAGTATCGTAGAAACCCTCCTCCAAGGGATGAGCAGGATCGCTCACGTTTATCACCCGAAGACCAGCACGACCATCCGCCACATAGGCATAATTTCCGGAGACGGCCACACCCCAGGCCTCATCGGGAGTGTCGTAGAACCCTTCTTCATAGGGATGGGCAGGATCGCTTACATTGACCACCCGAAATCCACCATAACCTTCCGCCACGTAGACATAGCTCCCGGAGATCGCCACACCGTAGGACCACCCCGGGGTATCGTAGAAACCCTCCTCATAGGGCTTGGCAGGATTGCTCACATTTATTACCCGAAGGCCGGAGTCCTCATCCGCCACATAAGCATAGTTCCCGGAAACTGCCACATCCCAGGCTTCATCCGGAGTGTCGCAGAAGCCTTCTTCATAAGGATGAGCTGGATCGCTGACGTTCACCACCCGAAGACCAGCCTCGCAATCCGCCACATACGCATAGTCGCCGGAGACAGCCACATCATTGGCCCAATCTGGAGTCCTGTGGAAGCCCTCCTGGTAAGGATGAGCGGGGTCTTTCACATTCACTATCACAAGACCCGACACGTCCACTACGTAAGCGTAACTCCCGGAGATCGCTATACCCCAGAGCCAATCTGTTTCTAGGAAGCTTTCCTCGTACGGATGAGCAGGATCGCTCACGTTTATCACCCGAAAACCAGACCAATCCGCCACGTAGGCATAGCTCCCCTGTACAGCCATATCATAGGCACATATCGGGGTGACGAAAGAGCCTTCCTCATGAGGATGGGCAGGATCGCTCACGTCCACCACCAGAAGGCTCCTCGCATCTGCCACATAGACATAGCTTCCGGATACCACCAAACGACGGGGCATCCCCGGTGTAATATAGTAAGCTTCCTGGTGCGGATGGGCAGGATCGCCGACATTCACAACCTGAAGACGAGACGGATATTTTGAATCCGCCACGTAGGCAAAGTCCCCAGAAACCGCCACATCCCAGGCTCGCCCCAGAGTGTCGCAGAAGCCTTCCTCGTAAGGATGAGCAGGATCGCTCACGTTCACCACCCGAAGACCATGCGGTCCCGCTGCCACGTAAGCATAGGTCTTAGAGACCACTACACCCGAGGCGTGAGTTATGTAGAAGCCTTCTTCGTAGGGATTGGCTGGATCGCTTACATTCACCACCCGAAGACCAGAATCTACTGCCGCCACGTAAGCATAGCTTCCACAGACCGCCACACTATGGGCTTGATCAGGAGTATCGCAGAAGCCTTCTTCATGAGGATGCGCAGGGTCACTCACGTTCACCACCCGAAGACCAGAATCCTCAGCTGCCACGTAGCAATAGATCCCGAATACCTTTACATCGCGGGCATCATCTGGAACGTAATAAAAACCCAGCCTGGTGGGCGAGGAGGGATCCGTCACATCCCAGATCTCCAGACCTGCCACATCGCAGGCAATGTACAATCTGTTATCTCCATAGGAGAGTCCCTGCACGAAGCCGCGAGTATGGATAGTCTCAGAAAGCTTAGAAGGATTACTCGGATCAGATAAATCCAATACATACACGCCTCCTCCTGAGCCACAGAATGCAATGCTCCGCACAGAGTCATAGGCTATCGCCTCGCACAGACCGAATGGCCAGTTGCCGACAAAGTGGACGTTTAGAGAGTCCGGCCACATCGTATGTGCATCCCCTTGCTTGGTCCAACCAGTAGATCGAGGTTCACTCATCCCCACCGGGGTAACTACATCTGTCCGCTGAATCGCAGAAGACCACACCGCAGCCATAACAGCCACCCCAACAATCATACCAATGACCTTTTTCACAGACATGACCCGCCACCTACTCTCAGAGAAGGCAGTTTCTTTATTTTACGGTGAACAGCTCTCACCTCATCAGCACCATCTTGATGGTCTTGCTGACATCACACGTCCTCAACCGACAGAAATATAAACCGCTGGCCACTTCTCTATCCTCGTTGTCACGCCCTTCCCAAATGACCTCATATTCACCAGCTCTCTGGACAATATCCACCAGAGTTCGCACCTCCTGACCCAGGAGGTTGAAGATCTTCAAGCTCACATGGCCAGCCTGTGGAGTATGATAGCGGATCTCGGTACTTGTGTTAAAGGGGTTGGGATAGTTCTGGTGAAGAGTCCATTCCTTAGGCAATCCGCTCATGGGGCTCTCTAAAATGACTGGAACGGGAACGCAATAGGTAAATTTCATCAGATCAGCGCGGATGACATAACCAGTGCCCGTGCCGCTGTCGATCACAGAAACGCTATTTCCCCTGCCAGGAACAAGATAGTGAAAGCCCAAAAGCCTCCACTCACAAGCCTGATCGGTACACTGATTTAACCAGACAGAATCAGGTGCGGCTCCTCCTCCCGGGCGGATTACGTAGAGAGCATTTGTGCTGGCGGCGGCGGTCACAGGCAGGGCAAACTCGATACGGTACAAGCCTGCAAAGGGAATATCAGGTGTAAAGGTGGCTTGAGCACCTGGATTTTGGGGCCGAACAGCATATCGGCTGGTGAGATTGTTTATCCCCGGGCAATTAGCCCCTACGTTGGCCGTCTCCCATTCACCCACCTCTTCCACATATCCAGGGGGGCCATCATCATTATTGACTACAATTCGTATGCTTACCCCCTCTCCAGTCAGGGGTATTGGAATGCAAGGTTCATCGGCATCATCGCTGATGATCTTCAGGGTATCATCAAAGATTTGATCCTCTAAAGGCATAAAGCGAATGGTAAAGTCCTCAAAGCTCCTGGGCTCGATATACACTGGGACGCTGGGCTCATAAAGAAAAAAGGCGTTGGTTGCACACATCGTCTGTTGTACTGTCAGGCCAGTGCCTCCTATGTTGTAGATGCGGAGCTCCCAATCTTTATGGTCTAGTACATCCACCTGTCCGTAAGCGTAAGCGTTTCGCCGCTCCGGCTCGATATCCAGCTCACTTGGGCCTAGAATAAATCGGGTCGCATCGGCCCGAAAGATATTCCCAGATGTGCTGGTGCTGTCGTTGACCACCATCACCGCGTTGACCATGCCCTCCGTCAGATAGTGAACGCCCAGATTGATCCAGTTGCCGCTATTGTAGTTCTGGTCGTGCCAGGAGGAATCAGGCGTGGTGCCGAAGGATGAAAGGACATACAATGCGTGATTCCTGGAGTCGCTAATCGGCGGCAAATAGAAAGCGACGGCATAGTAGCCAGCGGTTGTGATGTCCGGTGTCCAGCGAGCCGTTTGTCCGATGTTGCTGGGATTTTCCATCTGCACGTAATAATGCTCACCACGCCAGCCAAAGCCGTAGAGATAGACCCATGTTGAGCCCGTCATAGTGTAGTGAGGCGTCCCCTGACAGTCGTCCACGTAGAGGGTTTCTCTCTGGGTGATCTGGGCCAATGTTTGAGGGACCGAGACCAAGCTGCAGATGGTTAGCGACAGGGTCACAGCAGCGAGGACACAAGTCTTCATATACACCCTCATCTTGCCCACCCTCTTTTCAACTCAAAAAGGCGCCAGACAGACACTCATCATGAAACTCTCACCTCATCAGCACCATCTTGATAGTCTTGCCAAACTCACCTACCTTCAGCCGGCAGAAGTACAACCCGCTGGCCGCCTCTCGGCCCTCATCGTCTCTACCATCCCAGAGCGCTTCATACTCACCGGGCCTCTGCTCGACATCCACCAATGTCCGCACCTCCTGACCTAGGGCGTTGAAGACCTTCAAGGTCACATGGCCATCTGCGGGAATCTGATAGTTGATCTTGGTACTTTCGTTGAATGGATTTGGATAGTTCTGGCGGAAAGCGTTAGTCTTGGGCACATCCGCCGAAGGAATCTCCGATACAACAGGGCTGGCGATCATGCCCAGCTTGGCTACAAAGGCATCAACGCCGTTATTGATCACATCGAACGCCCCTGGTGTTGTTGGGAAGTCCGGCGACCAAGTATCTCCGATCACGTAGGCGTTACCGGCGCTGTCCACGGCGAGACCATAGCCTAAATCATCGTAACTTCCTCCCAAGAATGTGCCATAGACTAGGGTGTTTTCCAAGGGATTGAACTTGACAAAAAAACCATCTGCGCCACCATTGTACGTGTTATCGAAAGCCCCGGTTGTGGTGGGAAAGTTAGCCGAGTGGGTAAAGCCGGTCATGTAGAGGTTGCCTTCGGAATCCATAGCGATGCTTCTACAACTTCCCTCAGAATCGCTTCCTCCCAAGAAGGTGCCATAGATAGGGCTTTTCCCCGTGGGGTCGAGCACAACCACAAAGGCGTCTGCTATGCCGCCATTATGGGTTCTATCGAAAGCTCCGCCAGTGGTGGGAAACTGAATGGAATAGGTTCGCCCCGTCACGTAGACGTTGCCAGACTCATCTGCGGCAATGCCATTACCCCAGTCCCAATCAGCTCCCCCCAGGAAGGTAGAAAAACGGAGAGTATCGCCTGCTGCGCTAAGCTTGGTCACGAAGACATCCCTTCCACCGTTGTGGATGATATCAAAGGCGTTGTAAGTGGCGGGGAAATTATCCGAATTGGTCCTCCCAGTTATGTAGGCGTTACCAGCATCATCCACGACGATGTCATAACCTCGCTCCTGAAGACTCCCCCCCAAAAAGGTGGCGTAGTCAAGATCGCTTCCCTCGGGATTGAGCTTGGCCACAAAGACATCCTCGCTGCCGTTGTGGGTGATATCGAAAGCACCGGCTGTGGTGGGAAAGTTAGCGGAACCGGTTCGTCCGATCACATAAGCGTTTTCGGCACCGTCAAGGGCGATGCTATAACCCAAATCGTAATCGCTTCCTCCCAGAAAGGTGGCGTAGTCAAGGGTGTCTCCCGTCTGATTGAGCTTGGCTACAAAAACATCGTAGTAACCATTGTGTGATTCATCGAAAGCACCTGCTGTGGTGGGAAAGTCGACCGCCCCACTATATGACTCGGCAAACCCCGTCACGTAGGCGTTGCCAACGTCGTCAACCATCACACCATAGCCAGCATCGTCGCCGCTTCCTCCCAGGAAGGTAGCGTAGTCCAGGGCGTTACCTGTTAAGTTGATCTTGACCACATAAACGTCGCCATATCCGAAACCGCCGTTGTAAGTGGTATCGAAGGCACCTGTAGTCGTGGGAAAATCCGCAGACTGGGTCTGTCCGGTCACATAAACGCAGCCATCATGGTCCACTGTGACGTCGAGGCCCCGCTCAGCATCGCTTCCTCCCAAGAAAGTACTCCAGACCAGGCCTGTCTCATTGGCCCAGACCATACTCCCAAAGAAGAGCAATAAGACCAGAGCGATGAGCATGAAAGCTTTAATGTTCGCGTTCATTCTATTCACCTCCTTTTGACTAATATGAGCTGTGAATTAGAAAAGGCGTTTTCCCTCACTTGAGCAGCACCATCTTGATAGTTTTGCTAAACTCACCTGCCTTCAACCGGCAGAAGTACAAACCACTGGCAACTTCCCCACTCATGTTATCTCGCCCATTCCAGGTTACGGTACAACTGCTGGCCTTCTGCTCAACATCTAACAAGGTCCGAACCTCCTGTCCCAGAGTATTAAAGATCCTCAAGTTAACATAGCCTTCTTCGGGGATTTGATAGCGGATTTCAGTCGAGGCATTGAAGGGATTGGGATAGTTCTGAGAGAGCCGGTACGCTTCAGGCAAATCAACGGGCAGGGAGGTAGGCTCAACGGGGACAGGATAATCCCCGCCGCCAAACGTCCAGGTCTCATCGTTATAATCAACATCCCACCCGCCAAACAAAACCAGCAAATTTGATTCATCCATGCTGGTCTCGGAGAGGGCAAGGACTATTCTAGCCGAGGGTTGAGTAGTATTCGCATCCTGGGTCCAGTTTCTATCGGTGAGATCATAAACCCAGGTCTTATCGTTATAACCAGCAGCATCCCACCCGCCGAATAAAAGCACTTTGCCTCCCCCGAGATAAGCTATAGCATGGTCGCGCCGTGCTGAAGGCTTCGCTGAAGGGTTTTGCTGAGTCCAGGTGCTCTCGCTGAGATCATAGAGCCATGTTCCATCGTTATACCCATCAGCATCGTATCCACCAAATAAAAGAACCTGATCCTCACCGATATATGCCATGTCATGTCCATGGCGCGGCGAGGGTTTTTCTGGAGGACTTTGCTGAGCCCAGGTGTTCTCGCTAAGATCATAAATCCACGTGTCACCGATAACTTTAGTCTGATCCCCGCCAAATAAAAGCACCTGATCCCTGCCGATGTAAGCCATAGCATGACAATATCGCCACGGTGGCTTCAATGAAGGGTTTTGCTGATTCCAGGTGTTCTCGCTGAGATCATAGACCCAAGTGTCATCGAAAATATCCTCCCAGCCGGACCCACCAAATAAAAGCACCTTATCTCCGCCGATGCAAGCCATAGCATGACGGATGCGCCTCGGCGGTTTCGATGTCGGGTCTTTATGAATCCAGGCGTTGGCGCTGAGATCATAGATCCAAGTCTCATCGGTTGAGCTTGAAGTAGCAGTGCTGCCACCAAACAGAAGCACCTGATCCTCACCCGCATAGGCCATAGCATGGAAGTGTCGCGCCAATGGCTTCGATGCAGGATATTGCTGGGTCCAGTCGTCAAGGGCATCTGCCACAGAAAAGAAAATACAAACCATGAATAAACCATAAATAACTGATTTCATCTTCAGACGCCCCCTTATTCTCCTTAAGGAGTCATCACGTAAAAAACGGTTCTTGCTCCCTCACCTCATCAGCACCATCTTGATGGTCCTGCCAAAATCTAAAAACCTCTACGGAACCTAAACATCTCCTAGGCCAATTCAAAATACTAGATTCAGAGTTTTTTGTCAAGAGTCTTTCCTAATCTTTTAAGAAATAATGAATTGCTCATTTTCATAAGAAAAAGACCTTTAGGGTCCTTTCACCCCATCCCCGCTCTCCCAGAAATAAAAAAATCGGCATATCGCCGATTTCTCATCAGGTTCAACATATTGGAAAAGCGCAAAATTTCAAACGCTCAACCGTCCTCGCCACCATCCCCGCAGTCTCTCCAGGGTGACCGCCATATCCTCTGGCAGCTCCGCCTCGAACTGCATGAATTTTCCCTTCACGGGGTGGTTGAAGCCCAGAATCTGGGCATGGAGGGCCTGTCGCGGCATCAGTCTCAACAACTCTTCTCCCATTTTCCGGCTTGCTTGACGCAGACCAGCCAGCTTCTTGCGTCGCCCCCCGTATTTAGGATCGCCCAGCACCGGGTGTCCCAGATGAGCCAGGTGCACACGAATCTGATGCGTTCTGCCCGTCTCCAACTTCAATGAGAGAAAGGAGCAGACGCCGAATTCCTCCTCTACTCGATAGCGGGTCATGGCCTTCCGCCCACGCACCAGCCGGATGGCCATCCTCTTCCGATCCGTCCGGTGGCGTCCGATGGGACTGTCGATGATGCCCTCCGTGGAGGGAAACTGCCCCCAAACGATGGCTCGATATTCCCGCCTGATCACATGCTGCTGCAGCTGGTCCGCCAGAACACGGTGGGCCTGGTCTGTTTTGGCCACCATCAGCAGTCCGGTGGTATCTTTGTCGAGGCGATGGACTATGCCTGGTCTCAACGGCCCATGGATGCCGGAAAGCTTGGCACAATGATGAAGGAGAGCGTTGACCAAGGTTCCCGAATAGACGCCCGAGGCGGGATGCACCATCATGCCCGCCGGTTTGTTCACCACAAGGAGTTGATCGTCCTCAAAAACAACGTCCAGAGATGTTTTCTCTGGACTCACCTTGGCGGGCCTGGTCTCCACGAGCTGGAGCTTCACTTCCTGGCCGGCCCTGACTTGATAATGCGGTTTCACCGGCTTTGCATCGATAAATACTCGGCCCTCCTCGATGAACCTTTTTAGGGCTGACCGCGAGATGCCCCTTAAATGCTCGGCCAAAAACTGATCCAGGCGCTGCCTTTTAATCTGGCTGGGAACGATCAGACGCTTTGTTTTCGCCACGATCCTCCGCTTTTTTTAGCAACAGAGAAAGCAAAAACACGACAATCCCCACCGTAACCGCGGCGTCTGCGAGATTGAAAACCGGCCAGCGCAGACGACCGATGCCGAAATCCAGAAAATCGGTCACCGTCCCGTAGCGCAAGCGGTCCACCAGGTTGCCCAAAGCACCTCCCAAAATCATGGCCAGAGAAATCTGTGGCCCTGCACCCATAGCAGACATTCGCCGGAAATACAGAAAAATGAAGACAATGGCCACGATGGAGGCCACCAGGTAAAACCATTCGCCGCCTAAAGAAATTCCGAAAGCACCGCCAGCATTTCGAACAAACGTCAAACGAAAGAAGTCGGCCACAATGGGAATCGATTGGCCCACTTCCATCCTCTTTTCCACCAGGATCTTAGATGCTTGATCTGCGAAAATTACGAGGATGGCCACCAGCACGAGATACATCGAATTTGCCGAGGGCCTTCGGAAAGGGAGACTCCTCATGGGGGAGCTCGAAGAATGAGGTTTCGTTACTTCAACCTCCCTGCTGCAGGTTCCTCTCCTCGTTGGCCTGGCACTGAATGCACAGACGAGCATGGGGGACAGCCTGGAGCCGTTTTGGATTAATGGGCTTTCCACAATCGCCACACTTTCCATAGGTTTTATTTTGAATCCGTCTCAAGGCATCGTTGATGTCCAACAGCATGCGGCCTTCCTGAGAGGCCAGTAGAAACGCTGTCTCCCTGCCCATGGCGTCCGTACCCTGGTCAGCCATGTGAAAAGAGTACGCCGAAAGATCCCCCGAGGCATCCCTGGATGTATGGTTCAAAACGGCATCCTCTAAATATCCCAGTTCGCCCAAAAGCTCTTTACGCATCTTCAGTAATTGGCGTTCGTATTTTTCTAGCTTAGCCTTCTCCATCTCCACCTCCTGCTCCCAGCTGAGGTTCCTCAGTCACTAGGAGTAACCTTAAGCTGATCGATAATTTCAACACATCTGTCACACAGTGTGGGGTGAGTTTTGTTCTCGCCCACGGTGGTTGAATAATTCCAACACATCTCGCACTTGTCTCCTGCCGCCTTTCTCACGCCCACCACCAGACCCAAAGCTTCACTTTCATGGCGCTCCACAGCCTCAAACTGGTCTGTGTTCTGCAGAGTGGTGGAGGAGACGATGAACAACATCTTCAGATCTTTCTGGTACAGTTCCAATAGCTGTCGTAACTTTTTCGGCGCCGCATAGAGATGGATGGCAGCTTCCAATGAGTTGCCAATCACCTTCTTTTTGCGAACAACCTCCAGAGTCTTAAGAACCTCGTCCCGCACGGCCAACAGCTGCTCCCAACGAGCGGCCAGCTCTTCATCTATCCACTCCTCTCTGGCTTGCGGGAAGAGAGCAAAGTGGACGGATTCCTCGTGTCCCTTTCTGGCCGGCATCTGCTGCCAGATTTCTTCGGCGGTAAACGGAAGCACCGGCGCCAACAATCTGACCATGGCCGAGATCAGCTCATAGAGGACGGTCTGCGCCGCGCGTCTGGCTTTCGAATCGGGATCGTTCACATATAAGCGGTCCTTGAGCACGTCCAAATAAAAGGCGGAAAGTTTTACGACGCAGAAACTGTAAATCGAGTGGTAGATCTCGTGAAACTGATAGCTTTGGTATGCTCGCAAAACGGTTTGGATAAGTCGCTGAAGGGTGTCGAGCGCTAAACGGTCGATCTCCTGCAGCTTGCTATATTCAACGGCGTCTTTGGTCGGATCGAAATCGTACAGGTTACCCAGAATGAAGCGAAAAGTGTTCCGAATTTTGCGATAAGATTCAGAAATTCTCACCAGGATCTCCTCGGAGATGCGCACATCGCTGCTGGTGTCCGTGGAACAGAGCCACAGCCTGAGCACATCGGCTCCATGTTTGCCGTAGATTTCCAAAGGAGAGATGACATTGCCCCTGGTCTTGTGCATAGCCTGGCCTTCGCCGTCCAGCACGAAGCCATGGGTCACCACGGCCCGGTAGGGAGAGTCACCCCTAGTAGCCATACCGATGAGAAGAGAGGAGTTAAACCAGCCGCGATGCTGATCTGATCCCTCCAGATACAGGTCCGAGGGCCATCTGAGATCCTTCCGACTCTCCAAGACGATCCGGTGCGTGGAGCCCGAATCGAACCAGACGTCTAGGATGTCCGTCTCCTTCTCGAACTCGATGTCGCCGCACTTGGGACATTTGAAGCCGGGGGGAAGAATTCCTTCGGCAGGCACCTCATACCAGGCGTCGGAACCCCTCTCCCTGATTAACTTGGCCACGGCCGAGATGGCCTCAGCGGATAGGATCTCATGCCCATTTTTCTTGCAGTAAAAGACGGGGATGCCCACGCCCCAGGTACGCTGCCTGGAGAGACACCAGTCAGGCCGGCTCTCCACGGCGCCGAAAATCCGGTTCTCGCTATGCCCCGGCACCCACTTGACCTTGCCGATGACATCGAGAGCCCGTTGGCGCAAATCCAAATGATCCACGGACATGAACCATTGCACCGTGGCTCTGAAGACCAGCGGCTGATGGCAGCGCCAGCAGAAGGGATATTGGTGGCGAACAGTGCCCACGTATAGCAATACTCCCTTTTTACGCAGATCTTCGTTGACCAGATCATTAGCCTCGAAGACGTGAATGCCCTCATACTCGGGCACCTGGTCGGTGAAAAGCCCCCGGTCGTCAACGGGAGAGTAAATCTCCAAGCCTTCCCGGATTCCCACCTGATAGTCCTCAGCGCCGTGACCAGGAGCCGTGTGCACCACGCCGGTGCCCTCATCGAGAGTAACGTGGTCGGCTAGGAATATGGGGCTGTCCCGATCGTACAGGGGATGTTTGCAGATCAAGCCAGTCAAGCTCTTGCCTTTCAACGTTTTGATTCGTTTGAAGGACTTGGCCCCGATCATCTCCATGGCCCTTTCCACCAACCCATCAGCCAGTACAAAGACCTTTCCGTCTGTCTCCACCAGAGCATAGGCCAAACCGGGGTGCACTACCAGGGCCATATTGGCCGGGATGGTCCAGGGGGTCGTGGTCCAGATGAGCACATAGCAGGAGGCCAGGTCAAGGCCGGCGAAAACACCTTGGGGATCTTTCCTCAGGGGAAAGGCGACGACTATGGAGGATGACTCCTTCTCCTGATACTCGATCTCTGCGATAGCCAGCGCAGTGACACAGGTGGGACACCAATGAATGGGACGCAGGCCCCTGTAGATGTAGCCCTTCTCCACCAGCTCCCCGAAAATTTCAACGATCTTCCCCTCGAACTCCGGCGACATGGTCAGGTAGGGGCGCTGCCAATCGCCCCAGACTCCCAGCCTGATGAACTCGTCTCTCTGAAGATCGATGTACTTCTGCGCATACCATCGGCAGCGCTTACGTAACTCAAGGGACGTGAAGCTCTTGCCCTCTTGACGCATCAGCTTCGAGACGTTGAGCTCGATGGGCATCCCGTGATTGTCCCAGCCAGGGACGTAAGCGGCATCGTAGCCTTCCATGCTCTTGGATCGTACCACGATATCCTTAAGGGTCTTGTTTAGGGCATGGCCCATATGGATGTCACCGTTGGAGTAAGGGGGCCCATCGTGCAGAACGTACTTTTTGCCTCGCCCTCGCTTTTTGCGAAGTTTTTGATAGGCATCCAACTTATCCCAGAAAGCCAAGATCTCTGGCTCGCGTTGAGGTAGATTGGCCCGCATGGGAAAGTCCGTTCTGGGCAAATTCAGTGCTTTAGAATAATCCGTCAAGTGAAACTCCTAATTTCATCGCAAACGGCACGCCCCATCCCCACGGCCCTCAGCCGCGCTTTCTCTAAGACCATCGAACTTCTCCAGGAACACAATTTCTTCTGAAAATTTATGTCGATACCCCTCAAAAAAGCGGTGATGGGGAAAAGAGTACGCCAGCTATTGGCCCCAGCTCTTGAAAATCGCCATCTCGTCTCACAAGCTTTCCAGGCAGCTCAAAATCTAACTCCCTGCATTACAAGTTGCTTCAAATAGAAACAAGCCGATCCTACATGCTTTCTATGACCCGCTTCATCAATTTAGTCAGCTTGGGCTCGGCTTCGGCGGCCACTTTGATGATTTCCTTATGGCTGGCAGGCTTGAGGGCATCGGGCAAACAGGAATCGGTGACCACCGAAAGCCCCAGGACTCTCATCCCGCCATGGATGGCCACGATGTCCTCAGGCACAGTGGACATGCCCACTACATCTGCGCCAATGGTGCGGAGAAAACGGTATTCGGCAGCTGTCTCAAGGGTGGGGCCAGTCATGGCTACGTAAACCCCCTTTTGTACCTTTATCTTCTCCTCCAAAGCCACCTTTTCCGTCAGAGCGATGAGCTTACGGTCATAAGGCTCAGACATGTCTGGAAAACGGGTGCCCAACTCATCCTCGTTGGGACCGAGCAATGGATTAATCCCCAGCAGATTGATATGGTCTCTGATAATCATGATGTCGCCGGGCTTAAACTGCGGATTGAGACCCCCGCAGGCATTGGAGATCACCAACACCTCTGCTCCCAGAGCTCTCATCACTCGTACCGGAAAGGTGATCTCCTGCATAGAATAGCCCTCATAATAATGGAAACGCCCCTGCATGGCGACCACCTTTTTGCCCCCCAGCTTGCCGAAAAGCAATCTTCCCGCATGGCCCTCGACGGTGGAAACGGGAAAGTACGGTATCTCCTCATAGGAGATCACCGCCTCCTTCTGAATCTCCTCCCCTAGGGCTCCCAAGCCTGACCCAAGGATGATGCCCACCTTGGATTTCGACTTCACGCGAGACAATAAAAATTCGGCGGTCTCAGTGATCATTTCGGTGAGCTTGCTCATCTGCACCTCCCATATCGGCTGGCTCGAGGACCGGTACAAGCCTTTTCAGGTCATGCTGGTGAAAGAAAACAAAAAAGGTGGTCAGCTTTGCGTTTCGGATCCAGTCTCCTGCTCGGGATTTGTCTCTTCAAGATTGCTCAGCATCTTCTCCAGTTCCTGCCCGCGAGGACGGGCCCGTCGCCTCTTTGTAGAAACGGGTCTTTTGGGAAGCTCTGTGCCGGACTCAATGTTCTCCAGAAGATGCCATTGCGCACCGAGCATCGCCTTGAACTCCGAGAGGTAGGTTTCCTTGCTGATCTGCAAATCGGAGAGCTTCTTGTTTATCTGTGCCAAGCGTACTTTCGCTTCTTCCAATATCTTTTCGCGCTCCAGCTGAGCTTCCTTGATGATAAGGTCAGCTTCCTTTTCTATATTGCGCTTGGCCTCCTCGGCCGTTTTCTGTGTCGTCAGCAGGGTGTCCTGGAGAGTTTTCTCCATTTTCTGATAGCTTTCCAGACGTGTCGCGAGCTCCGTCAGTTTTTCTTTCATCTCCGAATTCTCGGCGATGAGCTTTTCGAACTCCTCAGCAAGCATCTCCAAATAGGTACTCACCTCCACGGGATCAAATCCCCGGAAGGCTTTGTTGAAGGTCTGTTGCTCAATTTCTAACGGAGTCATTTTCATCATGATCACCCCCACAAGGGAGAATCGAAAGATCGAGAACTCTCTTAACACTGAGAGCGGCCATCAGCCACGAAAGATGGCTGTGCCGATGCGCACCATATTGGCGCCTTCTCGAATGGCTTCTGGAAAATCGTTGGTCATCCCCATGGAAAGGAAGCGCATTTCCACATTTGGAATTTGCAGGCCTTTGGCCTGTTCGAAAATTCCTCTGAGCTTGATAAAACAGGGCCGAACCCGTTCTGGATCCGGGGAAAAAGTCCCAATAGTCATCAATCCCAAAGCTCTTATGCCCTCCAGAGTGGCCAGCGATTCAAGAAAAGGGATGGCTTCGTGAGGAGCCATTCCGAACTTGCTATCCTCTCCGGAAGTGTTAACCTGCACGAGCACGTCGGTCTGTCTTTTCAGCTCCTGAGAACGACGGCTGATTTCCTCCGCCAACCTGAAGCTATCCAGTGAATGGATCAGATCGAAGATCTGCAGGGCTTTTTTGACTTTGTTGCGCTGGAGATGACCCACCAGATGCCAGCTGATGGAACCTTTCACATGGGGGTATTTGGCTAAAGCCTCCTGAACTCGATTCTCGCCGATGACGGTCACTCCACAGGAGATGGCCTCCTGAATGGCCTCCACCGCCACCGTCTTAGTCACCGCCACCAGGTGGATTTCCTCATGAGACCGACCACTTTCTTCCGCGGCGATGGCGATCCGTTCCCGAACCCTTTTCAGGTTGTCGTCGATAGAGTTCATCCGCGCCCAAACCAAGTTTGACCTGAAAATATACCGTATAGAAAATAGGAGTGCAACCAAAAAATTCGTTGAGCTGTGAGATGCGAGGCTGAGGTTTCGCTATTGGGGTGGCTGAAAACAACGTCGGCATCTAGGCTCGTATGCGCCTTCCGCTCCTACCACCACACGCTCATCGCTGTCGACCAATCGCTGCGATCGATTGGCCGGCTCCCCACAGACCATACAGACAGCCATGGTCTTGGTGATGTACTCGGCTACAGCCAGAAGCTGTGGTATGGGCTCAAAGGGATTGCCGCGATAATCTTGATCCAGGCCCGCCACAATAACGCGCTTGCCCTCGTTGGCCAGGCGTTCGCAGATCGTTACCAGATCCATACTCAGAAATTGCGCTTCATCGACTCCCACCACTTGCGTGTCGGGATCGGTACGCGCTAAAATCTCCTTCGCTGAGCTCACCGACTCCGAGGGAATCTTCTGGTCATTGTGTGAGACCACGTGATCCTGGCCGTACCGATTGTCCACAACTGGCTTGAAGACCTGCACCTTCTGTCGCGCAATTTGAGCCCGGCGCAAGCGCCGAATCAGCTCCTCACTTTTGCCACTAAACATGCTCCCGCAGATGACCTCGATCCAGCCTGTTTTTCGGGACAATTTATCCATCTGCGCCCCCCATGAGTATTTGGCAGAACTGCGTCAGAGACTGCTCTATCTTAAAGGGAGAGCTTAAACAATGATACATCCTGCGGCACATGTTGTCAAGCTCATTGTATGAACTTCCTGGTAAGATCAAGTCGTAAAAAAAAGTTGCTTTTGGGCTTCATTTGCGTTACCATATTTTGTAGCCATTGTTTCATAATGAGAAAACATTTTATGCATGTTACAGCAGGAGGAGTTATGGAAAAAGTGGTCATCGACGGTATCGAAAAAAATCTGAACATGGCAAAAGTAACTCTTTTCGGAGTTCCTGACAGACCAGGCGTGGCCGGTGAGATCTTCGGCGCATTAGGCCAACAGGGTGTCAGCGTTGAGCTTTTGGTCACCAGCGCAGTCCAGAAAGGGCACAGCAACATCTCCTTTGCTGTGGTACTCGATGTCCTGGAAACAGCTAAGGAGATATTAGAGAAAATGAAAGGTCGGATTGGCGCCGCACGCATTTCCACTCATCCGGGAATGGCCTTGATCTCCATCCACGGGCAGCAGCTGGCCGGAGTGCCCGGGGTGGCCGGCAAGATGTTCCACGCTTTGGCCTCCAGCGGCATCAACATCGACAGCATCAGCTCATCCAGGACAACGGTCACGTGCCTTATTGAACAGAGCAAATTGGACCAAGCCGTCACATCCCTGCAGACTACCTTCCAGTTTCGCCAATCCTAAATTGATTTTAAAAAAAGGGGCGAAGAGAAAACTCCGCCCTTTTTCCTCAAAAGCCCTTGCGAAGCTGTCAAGCCAAATCTTCTTCACCTTCTTCCTATGATCGTCTTGCCGGCGCCCACATTGCCAGCTATATCGATGGCCTTGATCACGATGACGTGTTCACCAGAGGAAAGGGGCTCTGTGACGAAGGAAAATTCCTCCTCAGGACCATCTAAGACCTCATCTCTGGGCGGGAGCGCCTTCCAATCCCCGGCGTCTATCGAATACCAGAGCTCGGCGATGGAGCTCAACTCATCGATTGCCTGGCCCGATACCTGATACCGGCCTTCATCGCCAGGCTGGCCATCGACCTCCATCACCTTAGGTGGCGTGTTGTCTATTACAAAAGGATCGCTGACTTTCTCAGCTGATAGGGCCTGTCCCTCCGGATTGTCCGGACTGTCTGTGGCTTTTACTCGCAACAGGTATGTTCCATCAGGGAACGCTTGGCCGTCCCAGGCATAGGTGGAGTTCCTCACATCTTCCTTCAGAATCTTCCACTCTTGCTCTTCTTCCCCACGAAAGTAGAGATCGTAACGGAGACGATCCCCATTGGGATCTTGGGTCTGCCAAGTGACCTTTCTGACTCCCGGCCCCAGCCTGTCTTTCCCCAAAAAAAGGTCAGATGAGGCCTCGCCCTGATCTGCAAAGCTGGAACTCTTTCCCTCCCTTCGGGAGATGTTGGTTCCCCTGCCCCCCTCTATGGTGGGATGATGGACGTAGACTCCGGTAATCTTGGGTGCTAGATTCCGCTGCACATAGGCCAGCCAGACCCTTTCCAAAGTGGGCGTCAGAGTCTCTTTGGAGGTAGAGAGCTTTACCCGCCACTGGATAAATCGGGCCGGGGGACTTTCGATGGCCTCCCCCTGGGTACTCTCGTAGGGTGCAGACCACTGGCTCCATGTCTCATCCGGAACCTGACTATTGCCAGAGCGGGTTTGCAGAGACACGTGCGCCCCTCTTGGTTGACGAGCTTCCCAGCTAATGCGGCCCCAGCGAGCCACGAAGGTGGCATCATGAACCTCCGACTCCAGGGTACCCTCCTTCTGGTAGTCGGTGCGGAGGCGGAAGACCTTGCCCAAATTTCCTGTGCCCACCAGGATGTCCCCATTTCGACCCCTGAACAAAGCTAAACTGTGGGATTCTTGTCCATCGACCAACCTGCTCCAGCTCCCATCTGCGGCCACCGCGTAGATGCGTCCCTGATCTCCCGTTCCCACGATCAAATCCCCCCGGGCACCAAGGATCATAGAGAAAACCATGACCTCTTCTGGCCCTGCCCAGAGAGTGACGGCTGACCCAAGGCCGTCGATGGCGTAGATGGTTGAGGCGCCTTTCACTTCCTGCACAGCGCCTTCACCGATAAAGCTTTGCATCAATTCAGACACCTCCCCGGTCTGGACCTCGGGGGGCTGAGCTTTCTCGGCTTTGGGTGGCTGAGGGGGTGGTCTTTGTCTGGGGCCTTCGCCACTAGTGGCTGCAGCATAGAGTTGCCCATCCCCATCGAATACCAGGCTACGGATCTCCTGCTCTGCTGCGTCGAAAAGCATCAATCCTTGACTCTGAGAATCAATTTTGTAGATCAGTCCATTGCCCTCTCCGCCCGCATACAGGCGACCTCGCCACCAGGTGAGAACAGTGACGTTTGTCTCCTTGGTATCATAAAAAAGCTCGCCACGACCATTGGAGTTCACCTTGAAGATCTTTCCCTCATCGCCGGTACCACAGTATAAATTTCCGCTTTCATCGAAGGCCAGAGACCATACATGCTCCTGTTCCGTTGAGAAAAAGAGGTCTGCCTGGCCTTTGGGGGTAAGCCGGATGATCTGGCCGCCGGGCGAGGTGCCAGCGTAAAGGTTGTCGTGCCGGTCCACCGCAAGACTGAGGATCTCCAGTTCTTCAGAGTCGTGCCACAAAGTCAGTCTTGCGTTTTTGTCGATCTTGAAGATCTTCCCATTATTTCCAGTGCCGGCAAAAAGATTTCCCTTGGAATCCTGGACAAGACACCAGACGAAAGGCTCCCCCGTATCGGCCAGGAGCTCGAGCACCGGACTGAGGGACACCTTGCCGTCGCTCAGAATGGAAACGTTCTCGGGCGTGCCTTTGTTAAACTGCTCGTGACTTCGCACCTCCCAGTAGGATGTGGTCACGGCTTGGGCTAGCGTAACCATTGTACAGCCCATCAGGAGGGCGCACAGCAAAGCGAAAAGGCCTGCCCTATGAGAATTCATGCTTAAACCTCCTTAGTGAGGTAACATCTTAAATGGGCAATTCGCGGTGTCTTCTATGTTTAGGGGGAAAGTACCCTGACAGTTGAATCGATCAATCTTCAATTTTCAATGATGTCTCCAAGCTTTCAGCCCCTCACCGCTTCACCAAGATGGGCAGGGTGACCTGTCCGGAAAGAACGTAACGGGCAGGCAGTCTTTTCTCCTGGAGAACCACCTCGTGAGTCATACCCCCCTCACCCTCCTGGTGAGAACCACGCAGAACGGCCAGCGCCGACGGTGGTAGCGAGGGAAGCTCTTGACCCTTGATGACTGCCCCGCTTCGGGGCATGACAAGCTTGACGATCAGCTCGTCCCTGTGCTCAATCTTTTTCAAGATATCGAGAATCTGAGCCAAATTATGAAACCGAAACCTATGGGGAGCCCGTTTCTGCTCCCATAACATGCTGGCGGTGGCATCGCTAATCCTCAGGACCAGCTCACCCTCAGGAGCGTCATCGGGCACACGGATGGTGGTTCTGAGGGTCTGCTCCTCACCCCGGTAAGGCTCCAGAAAAACTGTCAGTTGAACTTCCTCGCCGGGCCTTACCGTCTGTTTGTTAGCGCGAGCGCTGGAAATGCGCGCCGTTCTTCTCCGGTTTTCCACCGAGATGTCTAAGGAAAATTCTCTCAGCGACACTTCCTCAAGATCGTTCTGAAGCAGAAGACCGATGATCTCACCGAGCTCTTTTGCCAATATGGTCTGGGGCGTCGCGCCAGCGAAAAGGTTTTTCACCTCCAGGTCGGGGTATCCATGGATGGCGATGCGGGCGTCTAATGCCATGGTAACATCTCCCACAGCTTTGCCAGTGGTGAGCAACGCGTTGAGAGTCGTCCAGGTCACCAAACCAGGGGAGAAAAACTTGTTATCGATGATCTCAAAGAAGAATTTCTCAGATTCAGCCCCATCCTGGTAGTGGACCGCCAAGCGAATGGGTATCATGGAAGGGTTCTGTCCGATGTTACCCGCTACGCCGGAGCGCCGATCCTGACGAAGAACACCCAACTCCTTGGTGACCGAGGCCAGCTTAAAAGAGATGGCCTGACTGGGCATCACGGAGTGAACATAGGCTCCTGTTATGGGAAAATTCACGTCGCCTGCATAGAACATGGGATGTCCAAAGCCAATGATCCTATCTCCCTCTCGATAGGTGAGGGTTCCAAGAGCGCTGACGCTGATATCTCCACGAACCAGTTGAACCGCTAGAGAGGCCCCTGCCTCTAAGGAAACAGTTAACGATTCCTCTTGCGCCATGGAGCCAGCCTGTATAGGGGTCATGCCATACTTCTCGAAGAAGGGCGCCATCTGCGCCACCACACGCTGGTCGAATCCAGAGAGCATCACCGGTGTTTCCAGGGGCACCAACGCTGGGGGCCGCGCTGCAGGTAACTGAGCATGGTCCGCCCAAAGCTGACCGGGAAGCAACACCTCTTCCATCCCGAACTCAAAGTCCAGGAGTTGGTCTGGAGCCCTGATGTCCTTCTGTCCTCGCCATTGATCGGCATCCATGCGATGCCATAGATCCAGCATTTCCTCGATGGGTGTGATCCCACCAATAGGCTGGGTTGAAAATGCCCAGCCATATGCCTGGGCGCCGATTAGCTTGCCCTCAATGTAAATGGGACTCCCGCTCATCCCCTGGATCAGGCCCGACTGGGCCAGAGGTCCTCCGCTGAACCTAGCCAGAATAATATCTCCACGGGGCCGGGCTTGCTTCAGGACGCCTAGGATCTCCACCTGAAACTCCTCGATCTGGGTGCCGGAAAACACCGTTTTCCCCACACCCACCATCCCCGCTTTGATCTGGTCCACGCGCATAAACTGAGTCTCGGCCAGCCCTTGGGCCAGATTGGGAATGGCAAACACGATCACATAACCGAGCACGATCAAGCTACGCCAAAGCAGTCTCAAAACCCTCACCTCTTTAAAATAAAAACAGTTGAGCTCTCGACATTTGCCCCTAATGTAACACTCGGCTTCTTCAAGGTCAACCAGAATTTTCTCCAAATCTCACGGCACAGATAGCTTTTGTACATTGAGAATTATACTTGCAGCCTGCAAGTGAAAAAGTGAGGGGCGGGCGATTTTTTTGTTGCGAAAATCACGGAACCATATTTAAATTAGGGAGACTCTAGAGAAACATTATTTGGCTATCACATCTCGCTTACCTATTAAAGGGTGTGCGAATGGCCAAAAGGGGAGACAGGGCTCTGCAAAGGGCAGAGGAATACCGAAGAGAGGGGCTCGGCGAGATGGCCGTAGACTCCTACCGAGAAGCGATTGCTCTCTATAAAGAAGATCGTGATGTTCTCCGGCAGGCCAATGCTCTCTCCTCTCTGGGAAAGCTATACGGCCAGCAGCTCTTCGATCACCGCAAGGCTCTGAAAAGCTACCAGGAAAGCTTGCGACTCAGGCAAATATACGGCTTGGAACGCCTGAGTGAGGAGTACTTCAATGTAGCCGAGCAACAAAATTTCCTGGGCATTCTATCGGAAGCAAAGGACAACCTGATGCGAGGTTTGCATTCTGCCGAAAGAGAGGGCAATCGCCAAAATATCGGGAAAATCCTAAACCTCTTGGGCGATATCCTGTTGGAGGAGGGAAATCTGAATGAAGCTGAGGAGCGCCTGCGGACCTCTCTGGAAGTGCTCACCGCAGAGGGCGACGAGCTCATGATCAGCTACGTCCAATCCAGCATAGGCCTGTTGCTAGCCTGCCGGCATAAATACGAAGACGCTCTCAAAGCATGTCAGAACGCCCTCGATCAGGCCGAAAAGATCGCTGCGCAGAGTGCTATCGGCATCGCTCAGCTCAGATTTGGCCAGGTGCATTGGATGCAGGGCAGCTTTTCCACGGCACGAGATTACTTCTCGAAGGCCTTGGAAATCGCCCAAAGGACCAAAGCCAAAATTCTCAGGGAAACTGCCCTGGAGTGGCTGGATCGGTGCGGCCTGGAGAGTCCTCCCCGTTCCACCCCTCCAGAGCAGACTTGAATTCCTCAATATCCATTTTCTAAAGGGAGGTGAGATCCATTGATCAGCGGTAAAAGAGTGTTCTGGACTACGGCCCTGGGCATCATCGCCGGAATTCTTTGCTATCTGATGAGCCGAGGTTCTGTTGATCCTTACCCAACCTGGATGGTTCTGACCACAGTTCTCAACCGCGCGTTCATCGGCTTCTGCATCGGAACCAGCGGTCTCAAGTGGCACTGGGTAAGCCATGGCATCTTCTGGGGATTGCTCATCTCTCTGCTGTTGGCCATTCCAGCCTGGGGAGAGGGCAGCTTCATGGGATTTTTCCTGCTCATGATCGCCGGCGCGGTCTGGGGTTTTCTCATCGAGCTGCTCACCAACAAGGTCTTCCGGGCTCCCGCTGCGAAAGAGAGCTCAGCATAGATCTTTGGGCACTCCAAGCCCATGAACAAAGGCGAGGGCAGCTTTTCCCTCGCTTTTGTCACCTATGGGATTTTGGAACATCGTAGAGTGAGCCAAATTGGCCACAAATTTCCACAAGCAGTGGACAAATATTTAGATTATACCACAGGTCCTAAAGAAAAGGGTCCCAGAGAATAACCCTCGACCCCTTTGCCGCCTGGGTGAGCGAAGAAAGAATTTAGAGCTTTTTATTACCGCAACAAGACCATCTTCCTGGTCTTCACGAAATCTCCCGCCTCAAGGCGATAGAAGTATACCCCGCTGGCTAGCTCTCTGCCGTTTGTATCTCTTCCTGCCCATTTCACCTTATAATAACCAGTCTTCTGAACTTCGTCTACTAGGCTGCCCACTTTCTGACCCATCACGTTATAAATCTCTAATCTTACGGAAACGTCCTCGGGGAGCTGATATTTGACGTGGGTTGTGGGATTAAAGGGGTTGGGATAGTTTTGGAACAAGGCAAACACCTTGGGCAAAAGCGGCGGTCCAGCCGTGACCTGGATGGGCCCATAGGCTGTCCTCTGGCCCTGGAAATCCTCGCTCTCCAGCAGATACCAGTAGGTGACCTCGCTGCGCACCTGTTTGTCTACAAAACGATAGGACCGTGGGCTGGTCGAATTTCCGGCACCATCGAGGAAGGCGACGAAGTCGAACTGGCCCTCTTTCTCGAGGCTCCGGGACAGATGAAATCCTCTGTTGTTCGTTTCGCTCTCCGTGCTCCACTCCAGGAGAATTCCCTCCGGCACAGGAGAGGCCTGAAGCGAGGAGAGCTGCACCGGAAGGGTTATGTCGCCGGTGATGTCGGAGATCTCAGAGGGGTTGAAGTGCTCGTCCCTAGCCTTGATGGCAAAATAGTACGAAGTGGCCGGCGAGAGACCGGTCACCTCCATGGATTCCGCAGAGCCCGAACCCTGGGGAGTGGGCTCCCCGACAACCTGGGTGGCACTTTCCCACCACGCCGCGGTGTCCGCCTTGGAAGGCAGACTGGTATCGTATCTGATGTCATACTCCGTAGCCGTTCCCAAGGTGGTATCGTCCCCAGGGGCGGTCCATGCCAGGAAAGCGCTAGAATCGCTTACGGTAGTGATGCGGAAATCGCCGATCCGAGAGGGAGCGGTGATGTCGATGAAGGCCTTGATCTTTCCATAACCCCAAGTGTTGTTGGGAACCATACCGGTATAACCGTCGGTAATGGCATTGTCTATAAGAATGTTTTTGACCTGATCCGGGCTCAGATTGGGATTGTGCTCCAGCAGCAGAGCACAGACCCCGGCGGCGATGGGACACGCCATGCTGGTGCCCTGCATGATGATGTAATCAGCCGGACCAGAGCAATTCAAGGTCAGACTGTCGTTGTCGATGATCTGCGAGCTACTATAGCTGAAGTTGTGATCCATGCAAGATGCCAGGGCACTCCCTCCTGCGGTGATAAATGGTAACTGCGGTCCGGCCCCATCGATCCGCGGACCTCGACTGCTGAAGGAGGCGATATCGTCCTGTGGCTGAGCGTACCACCAAGGCCCTCCGTTACAGTAATCTATCCAGCGATCCTTGGACACCCAGGCTCCCACGGAGATGGCCTGGTCGGCACAGGCGCCGCCCACGACGGTGTAGTCCGGATCGTAGCTTGGAAAGGTCACATCGCCATCATAACTGTACAGATGAAAATCCTGGGGAAGTAACGATTTCGGCGAATTGTCTGTCACCACTGCATAGTAGATTCCCGACATGACTATGTCGGATTCAAAGAACTGAGACTCGGTACCTCGCGGACTGTGTGTCTGTGCGTAAGCCGTTGTGGTAATTGGCGCATAGGAGGCGTCCAGGTACTGAAGCTCGAGATCTACATGAACGCTGGTGTCCGCTCCATCGTACCAGGTCAGCAGGATGGGGATCTCGAGAATGCTGCTCACTTCGATCTGTACGGTATCGGCATCGGCCTTGGCCGCCACCGTCCCTGAGTAATGCTCGTCATCATTGGCCGAGTTGCCCGCCGAGGTCAAGTACAGAACGCCTTGGCTCACCGCCCAATCCTCTGTCTGGCAGTCTTCCTCACTGCCATCGTTGTATTCGTTGAGGCCGCCATAGCTGACCGAGATGATATCCACGCCATAAGTATCCACGGACGCTATCACAGCAGAAATCATGGCCGCCTCCGTAGCGCCGGAATACGCGTCGCCACCGATCTTCAGAAAGACCAAGCCAGCCCCCGGAGCTGCTCCTTGATACGTGCTGTCCGACAACGTGCCCCTACCCACGGCGCTTCCCGTCACATGAGTGCCGTGAGGATGGGCACCTTCGATGGTGTCGTCCAGGCTGTCGGGGGCCATATGATAATCCTTGCCGGCCACCAGAGTGGGAATGTCAGCGTGAGTGGAATCCAGTCCCGAATCGTGGATGCAGACGACCACACCGCTGCCGTCCAGTCCCTGAGCCCACATGGAATGACACAACGCCCCTGCCGTGGCCAAGTTGTTGTCAGGAAAGCGTAGCTTCTCGGCGCTGCTCATACGGGCTATAAAATCCAGATCAGCCACTTCCAGAGCCCGAGAAACAGACAGGTCAGCGATCATGAAGCCGGTAGGATGATTCTCCAAAGGGGGAATCCATGTGTCCTCATATACTTTCACGTCCAGACCCTTCAGCTCTGAAAGCTCACCGGGACCTGGGTAGCTCCTGAAATGCAAAAAGACCTTCTGGCGAGATGGATCGGAGTCATCGACCCCCACCCTGTTTTTGGCCATCAGGTCCAGTTCCCTCCTGGAGCCGTCTTCTAGAATCTTCTTCTTGGCACTCAATTGCGCCTGCAGGACACCCTCCATCTTCGACCAGTGATTCACATCTTCATCGGCCCAAGTGGTGGTCGCCAAGAAAACCAACAAAGTCAGACCAGCCCATCTTACAAGACGAACGGCCATAGGACTCCTCCTTTTAAAATTACAGAAAGCTTTTCGGAATCATCGTGAACTGTTCTCACTTGGCCATTAAGTCCATACTATTGTAAAATGGATGCCCTGTCAAGAAAAAAATCTGACCTCACAGATTTTATATCTTCCAGAACTTGCACATTTTGTCCTTAATACCCGAGACATCTCACATTGCCTTGATCACATTCTCTGTCCATCAAATCCACCCCCCGCACATGAGCGGTATCCCGACGGTCTAAATCCCCCCTCATGGGCTATTATCCTATTGACAAATATCTCTCAAACATGTAGTTTATAGATTATGCTACAAGCGATGGGAGGTGAACTCTGCCCTGATAATTAAACGATTCAGCGTGCCCACGAAGTCCAGGACGGAGATGATCAACATCGACGACCTGGCTCGGCAAGCGGTGGAGGAAAGCGGAGTGAAGACGGGCATCTGCCATGTCTTCGTCCCTCACACTACCGCAGGGGTGACCATCAACGAGAATGCCGATCCCAATGTAGTGCGGGACATTCTCATGGAGGTCAATAAGGTCATTCCCCTCCAGGACAATTACAGCCACATGGAGGGTAATGCCGCCGCGCACATCAAGTCCTCCCTGGTAGGGTGCTCCCAGACGATTCCCGTGGAGGGCGGCCGATTGGTCCTAGGCACTTGGCAGTCCATCTTCTTTTGCGAGTTTGACGGACCTCGGCAGCGTCGAGTTCTCGTTCAGGTGGTGGGCCAAACCTCGTAATCAGAGTTTTTCTGGCCCCTGACCTCAGAAACACTTGGAGTAAGAGGTCCACGAAACTTCAGGAGCCTTTTTATTGAGCCAGGAGTGCTCTGACATCTTGAAGAGAACGATTTTCAGAAAACTGAGCCGGGATGCTCTAGATGCCTCTGCCCATTGGACATTCTCTCGCGGGATATCTGACTTACCTGGGCGTCGAAAGGGACGTGACCTTTCGCAGGTGGAAGATCATTCTGCTCTACCTTTTCTGCGCCAATCTGCCCGACCTGGATATCTTGCCCGGCTTTCTGATGGGTTTGCCGAACAGATACCATCACGGCATTAGCCACAGTCTTGGCTTTGCCATCCTGGCAGGGATGCTCGTGATCCTCTACAAACGCTGGCGAGGACATGGACATCTTCTAAGATCTCTAAGCATAACTTCTGGCCTCTATTTCACTCACGTTTTGCTGGATTGTCTCATCGTTGATACTTCCTTCCCCTACGGGGTCCAGCTCCTATGGCCCTTGAGCAGTCAATATGTCATCTCGCCCGTCCTACTCTTTCCAACGGTCTATAAGGCCAACACCAGCGGCGCCTTTTTGGGCAGTCTCTTTCAGTTTGGTAATCTGAAGCTCATCGGCGTCGAGTTGCTTTACTTTCTACCCCTGGTGGGAGCGGCCCATCTGATTCTGCGGAGGAGGCGGGAGCGCCCTTGAGGATCGCCTTTATTTTGATGGTTTTAACCCACGAAAGGGTAATTTTACCTGCCCTGACAGAAACATGATCGCTAAGCCCAGTTCTCAGTTCTAAAAAAGGAATAAAGTATGACATCTGGCACAAAAATTCGTCGTGTTGACAAAAAGCGCTCTGTCAACGCCAACTTTGTCTTTTCTACTTTGTCAACTGTCGGTCTTGTGAGCCTCATCCTACTGCTTGGATTTACAGGATGTGGCAAAAAGGAAGAAAAGCAGAAAGCTCAGGCAACCATCCAAATAGAGTCGGAAACACCCGAGGCAAAACCTGGCGAGATCACCGCGACTATCTCAGTGAAACCAGATAAACGGCGATCACTAGCCATCATGTACTTTGAGAACCGGTCTGGAGATTCGACCCTGGATTGGATGAGCAAGGGCATCGCCGAGATGCTCATCACCGATCTTTCACAATCCCACTCCCTGGACGTTCTCAGTGGACAAGAGTTATACAACATCCTCCAGGAGATGGGCCAGGATAACCTTCCCTTCATCATTGAGGAAACGGCCATAGAAGTGGCTCTCAAAGCTGGAATAGAAACGATTCTCCTTGGCAGCTTCACGAAAACCGGGGAGACGGTACGCATCTCCGCTCGGCTGCTAGACGGTTTCTACAGCAATCTTATCAAAGCGGAGACAGTGGAGGGCTTTGAGCTGGAGAGCATCTTCACCATGGTGGACCAGCTCAGCAGAGCCATCAGGGACGACCTAAACCTCTCCATGGCTGAGGATGAAGCAGATCTTGACATCATGGACTTAACAACCAATTCGATCGAGGCATATGAGGCTTTTGCCAAGGGGTTGGAGGAACTGCATAAGCGCAAGTTTAAGGACGGCATGGTCCATTTTGAGCAAGCGGTTGAGATCGATTCAAACTTCACCTTTGCCTATGCTGTTATGGCTAGTTACTGGCATAACATTGGAAATATCTCCAGGGCCAAGGATGCGGCGATCAGAGCTATCGCCTTACTGGATCGGCTGCCCGAGCCAGAGAGGCGAGCGGCGGAAAGGAACTCCACTTTCGCCTTGGCCCGTGCTGTCATGACCATTTACTGGCACGGCATTGGAGATGAACCCAGGACCAGAGATGCAACAAGCCATGCTATGGTCCTTCTGGGCAGATTGCCTGAGCCTGAAAAGCTTATGATCCTTGCGATTGACGCCCATCTCAGAGGTGACTACGACGAGGGATTCCGACTCTACAGGAGCCTCTGGGAATTGCTTCCCGAAGAGAAGAGACCCGCTTACTATTCTGGACTAGGGCAACTATATTTTAGCAGGGGCGAGTTTGAAGAGGCAAAGCAAATTTACAAAAATATGTTACGATTTGACCCCATCCTAGCCCCGGCCCATTATATGCTGGGTTTAGTACACCACCACCAAGGAACACTAGATTCGACCGAGATGGAGTTGCAGGAAGCTCTCAGGCTGAGCCCTGATATCATAGGTGCCCATTTGATACTGGCACAGATCTACTCTGTTCAGGGGCGAGTCGATGAAGCCGAATTCCATCGGCAACAGGTGGTCAAGCTCGATCCCGAGAATCCCCAAATTTACAGCTCTCTAGGATATCAATATTTATACCAGAAAAGGTACGATAAAGCCATCGCGGCTTTCAAACAATATGTTACCTTGGCACCCAACGATCCCAACTCGCATGTTTGTTTAGGGGAGGGATATTTCCGAGAGGGAGATTCAAAAAGGGCTGAAAAGGAATGTTTACAGGCTATTAAGCTAGACTCTAGCTTTGCAAACCCTTACTTTACCTTGGCTCTCATCTACGAGCAGAGGGGCCAGGCTAAAAAGGCCATTGAGTCTCTCAAGAAGTACCTTCGCCTTAGTCCGGAGGGACTCATGGCCAAAGTCGCCCAACTTAGGCTGGAAGCGCTCCAAAGGAAATGAGGCTATTCATCATTCTTCCATCTTTGCAGAGGAAGATTTGAACATGCCCAGCACAGCATATCATCGCTGAGCGCAACGTTTCGCTTTTACTTAAGGTAAAGCCTATGATCCTTCGCATTGGAATTCGTCGTGAGGATGAAAAACTGCGGGAACGCCGCACACCCCTCACCCCAGAGCAGGTACGGGCCTTAGCTCAAAACCATGCCATAGAAGTTTGCGTGCAGCCCTCGGACATCAGGATTATCCCCGAGCAAAAATTCGCCGAAGCCGGAGCAAAGATCGTAGAGGATCTCTCTCCCTGCCCCATCATATTCGGCCTCAAGGAGATCCCCTTGGACGATCTAGAGCCTTCCAAGGTCTACGTCTTTTTCTCTCACGTCATCAAGGGCCAGCACCACAACATGGAGATGCTCAAAAAGCTCTTGGAGTTAAACTGCACCCTTATCGACTACGAGAGGGTTACCGATGACCAGGAACGACGGCTGATCTTTTTCGGCCGGCATGCGGGTCTGGCCGGAATGATCGAGACGCTCTGGGCTCTGGGCAAACGCCTGAGCTGGGAGGGTATTCCCAATCCCTTCGATAAGATCCGCCGGGCTATTGGATACCCGGATCTTCCTACGGCCAAAGCCAAGATCGCTAAGGCCGGCAGGAAACTGGCCAGCCGGGGTCTCCCGGAATCCTTGGCCCCTATCATCTTCGGGTTCGCCGGATACGGTCACGTCTCCCAGGGTGCTCAAGAGATTTTCAACTTGTTACCCTTTCAAGAGATCGATCCTTCCGAGATCGACGCGATAACAAAGGGTCGGGAGCGCTTCACCGACGTCATCTACAAGGTGGTGTTCAAGGAGGAACATCTAGTCGAGCCCCTCAACTCCAACGTCCAATTTGAATTACAGGATTACTACCAGCACCCGGAAAAATACCACTCCCAGTTTTCCTCCTACTTACCTCATCTGACGGTCTTGTTGAATTGCATCTATTGGGACGAGCGGTATCCTCGGCTGGTGACCAAGCGGGATGTACAGCACCTTTACAGCCAGGGCAATCAGCCCCGCCTGCGGGTCATCGGAGACATCAGCTGCGACATCGAGGGGGCCATAGAGTGCAACGTGCGTTTCACCACCTCGGAAAATCCCATCTATGTCTATGAGCCGTTCACAGGCCAGACATCGGACGGTTGGGAAGGTCACGGGCCGGTGGTGTTAGCTGTGTTCAACCTGCCCTCTGAGCTTCCTCTGGAATCTTCTCGAGATTTTGGCCGAGTTCTGTTGCCCTTTGTGCCCCAGCTGGTTGGGGCCGACTTCTCAGTGGATTTCGAGCACTGCCAGCTCCCTCTGGCCATCAAGAAAGCCGTCATCGTCTATAAAGGAAAGCTGACTCCGCAGTACCGTTATTTGGAGAAATACAAGATAGGGGTCGAGGATTCAAGGAGTCGAGGATTCAGGGATTCAAGGAATCATGGAAAAAATTTCCTCAGACCCTGAGCACTTTTAAAAAGGGGCAGCGGAGGGAGGAATTCGAACGAAGGCCGTTATCATCTATAAGGGAGAGCTAACTCCGAAGTACCCTTATTTGGAGAAATACCTGAAAAGATAGGGGTCGAGGATTCAAGGAGTCGAGGATTCAGGGATTCGGGGAATCATGGAAAAAATTTCCTCAGACCCTGAGCACT
>LJUY01000074.1 GCA_001304015.1 candidate division Zixibacteria bacterium SM23_81
CTAATCTGTATTTGCGCCGCAATTCGCTGACTTCTAATCCCGGCCGGAAGAAGTGAGTGTCCACCCCGTTAGGAATAATGCTCACATGCCCTTTACAACCCCTTACAATCATGCATTTTTGAGTATATTTCGAAACGGATATGACCCTGGCTGCCGCTGTGGTCATATGCTTGACTAACCTGGAACAGCGTGACCAAAAAAAATCCTCGGTGAATTCGCCGCAATGAGCTGTGATCACCAAAGGTTTTTTGAACCTCTTGGCCACCACCCAAGTGGCCAAGGCTCTCTCGTTGGCGTGCTGTGCGTGAAAAAGATCGACCGACTCTGGGCGAAAGCTGTCCAGAATCTTGAGGATTATGTAGACAACCTTAACGAAGTCGCGAGGACGTAGACACTTCCAATACCTTATAATTGGGATCCAAGACCCCGCCAAACGGGGCAGCTTCGAAATTTGCCTGAGGGTAGAATATAGGCCTAAGTCCGCGATCAAAAGGTGGCGGACACCCGGAGGTACCATTTTTTCCTTCGCAAGACGCGTATCGACAAAATCAACTTTAACGCCCAATCCGGCCAGCTCTTTGGTCAGATGATATGAATGGCTGGCCACACCGCCATATGGTTTGGGAAGGCTGCCGACGAAACAGATTTTCATTTCGCTGTTGATCCTTCTCCCTAACCAACTATCAGGTTACGATTCATGTTGCGGCAATTCATGTGTCGGCCTGTTCCACACCCTGAAGCCTTTTATAGAGAAATTCAATGGAACCAAAGAGAATGGCCCAAATTATAACAAATCGATAAAGCATCAAACTGGAGTTTGTCAAAGCGATCAACATTAAACCAGCGAACCCCGCTAGGGAGGAAGCCACAACTCGGCGAGTAGGCATGTCCTTAGATCTTTTATATACAGCCAGACCACGCTTAAAAAATAATAGAATTATGGTTAGATAGGAAAAAAGTCCTAGCAGACCAGCTTTCCATAGGATAAATATGTATGAATTATCCACGATATCATAGGTTCCCTGAGTGGCAACCCTGTAAATTGTAGCACCTAGTCCCGATCCCAGCAAATAATTTCGCTTCCATTGCCTCAAAGCAGTACTAATTTCGGCCATTCTTGAAAGTGCAGACTGATCCTCTGATAGTTGCATCAGCGTATCGATCCGAACAAGGAACGTTGCGACCATCGATTCGCCAAAAAATTTATCTAGAAGCAAAAGAATGCTGATCGCACAAGAAATGAAAAATATTGCCATTAGCATAGCTTTTATTATTTTTCGTAAAGAAAACCGACCTTTCAATATCGAGAAGGCCCATAATAAGACAACCGAAAAAGGAATACCAATCCAGAGGCCCCGCTGTTGACCCAGAAACACCATGATGAGGATTGGAATCAACAAGATCAAAGCGAATATTTTTTGGCGGGATGAAGAGGGGAATAAGAAAAAACTTACCAAATATGGCACGACAAGTTGCGCCAAGTGTGGTTGCTGAGTTACCACGCGAGCGAAAAGCAATTCCTTGGCATGAGCTTCAGAAAGAGCGAGAAGGAAAAATTGTATTGAGGCCACCAAAGTGGCAAAAACTAAAAGTAGCCAAAATTGTTTTACCCAGTTTCTTTCAACGATGCCATCCTTGGCGAGGAAGTAAACACTGTAGAGGCCCAGAAAAAAAAGTTCCTTTAGAATGTATTTCGTTGGATGACCATTTACAAATCCTAAGAACGCCGAAAGAACCGTCAAGGCCAGAAAAGCCAGTACAGCAATATCTTGGATAGTAAAATATGTTTGACCTTGTGGCTGTAAAGCAGTTCTAGCTAGCCAAAATAAGATTGCTAAAAAAATAAAGACACCGACTAGCGGATAAGAAACGAAGATTTTGAAAAAAGGATACTGTTTCCCCCAGCCATACGTTGGGAATGATATAATGTAAAAACTCAACACGAATAGAGTGGTTTTCACAGAGAAAGCGATCCTAAATAGCAAAAATAACCCAATGATAAGCAGAAAAATTAGGTAAGGACTACCAAAAAAGGCTAAAAACAATAGTCCTAATTGCATAAAAATTAATAGGAAAAAGAGCTTCGCCCCCTCAGAAGTTATCTTATCACTAAACGCCCTAGAGTACATCGTATCGTCTGCCCTTTTGTAACAGGTATCAACAACGAGGAATTTCGGTTAACGTTCCCCAGATTGGCGAAGTGCCCGAAGGGTATTTAGGCGAACGAAGTGAGGCGTCAATCTGGTTTTGTGCGAAGTTGCCTCTACCGCTGGCATCAATATCTGTCCTTACGCAAGTAAACGTAAACTATATCCCTCCACTGTCCAAAACTATCCATTTCCTTGGCTAAATAGTAATATTCCTCGATTTTAGTCAATATGTCATTCCTAATATGTTCTTGTTCTTCTTTGTCAAGTGGAGCATAACTTGCGCTACGCTTAAAATCTAAGTCAGTCAAAATTACAGCAGCAGCTTTTTGTGAAGTAATGAGTCCCTTTACTATCTCATTGTTAGTGACGTGATATCTTTGAGCTGTCTGCGTATCCCATTCTGGGTAATACGAAAATATTGCCATTTCTAATCCCGGCAAGACATTTCGCTGCGATTGAATAGCGAGATATGTATGGTATGTGAAGATTGGCTCATCTTTTGGGATGTGTTCTTTTATATAGTCAGCGATTCGTGATATCTCATCCAATGGAAGTTTACGACCACTTATATCAACATGATGTGTTCCATGGCCAATAAGATTTAGCAAAAGTAATACACAGATAATAGCCAGGACCACGCTCTTCCCTTCAGGCGTGACCGATTTCTCATAATATTTAGAATAAATACACCCTGCTAAGATCGCCATAAGTGGCAGATTAGCAACTTGGTACTCAGCATATGAGCCGCCCGGCAAACAATTGGAAAAGAAGATTATTAGCAGAATGCCAATAAGATAGACATAGATCCCATGATTTAGAAGGGCTTTTTTCATTCTTCTCCAGTTATATACAAAGAATAATACAGCCCCAGAGACTACGGAAACCATCATGAAGGAGAAAACTCGAGCTATGGAAGAAAGGGTGTTAATCTTGTATTGTATCAGATGTAGGAGGTCAGAAGCGTTGTATCGAGCCATATGAAAACCCACAACGTTATACCAAAACAATTCTGGGTCTCTTAGGATAAAGGGTAAGAAGATTGCTGCTATTGTTACTAAGCTAGTGATCGTAGCTAATAGAAAATACCTTTTATTTTCTCTTTCAAATATGAGTAAGTAGATAAGCAAGATTGGAATGGCCAGAATGGCACTTAGGCGCGTTCCTGCTGCTAAGCAAAGAAAGATTGTAGAAAATGAATATTTCACCCACTTATTTATCTTACTAACAAGAAAGAGTATAGAAACACTTAAAAAGAATGCCGTCAATGAATATGTCTTAGTGATAGTAAGAAAATAAATAGCAAACAAATTAAGACTTATTGCCGCACCGCATATTACTGTTGCGAGTTTTCCTGCAAGCCTGTTTGATATAACCATACAAAGAACTAGAGTCATTATACCAAATAGCAAAGACGTGATTCTACCAAGACATAGACCTGTGCCAAATAGAAGCTGAGGAATACCATAAACGTAAGGTAATAAGGGCGTTTGAGTATATGAGAAGTCAGAATAGAGAATTTTACCTTGATAAACGAGTTTGCTAGCATATAAGTACCAACCTTCATCTTCATTGACTGGTCCCAAAAACATGTAGAAGAAGGCAAGCAACAAGAACAGAAATAATAATAATACCGCTATCTTGCCATAATGTCTTTCTATTATTCTTGGACAATTGTCAAAAAGCACGTTCAATTCTCCTGTCTTTTTTCGAGGCAATTTCGCACAACGTCCTCGAGCTATACGAAGTTCCGCCTTTGGAGGAGAAGGTTCATGCTTTCAATATATGAGATCATTTTACCATCAACACATTCGTGTGACGACCCGGAAAGTGGTGGATTGATTTTACATTCCCCCGGGAAATTTCTCTGATTCATAGCCCTGGTGGTGCATTCTCATCTCAGTCTCTCACTCAGGGTCTAAAAGGAGGTAACTAAGATAGAAAAAGCGCCAGAGATTAAAGTTCCCCTTACCTGAGGTGACAGATCCGCGCCAAGAATGAGGGCCGTAACGATTGGATAGGAGACGAAAATCTTATAGAAGGCATAGCGCCTCCCCCAGCCATAGCCCGGCAATAGATGATATAAAAGCATATCAGAAAAAGAGTGTTTTTGACGGAGAAGGCGATTTTAAAAAGCAATAAGAGGCCAACCAAGACCAGCAAGATAGAGTAGGGGGAGCTGGTGAAGGAAAAGAGAAGCACAAATCCCAACTGAGCGATGAGAAAAAATAAAAAAAACGCCCTCGACGGCGAGGAAGAATCCATGCCTTGTGAAGCGATACTCCAATGGTTCATCGAATGCTCTTCTGAAACTTAGCTTGTCTACATCCGCCTTTTGCCTTTCGATCTCAGATGCTTGATATCTCCTTTCAATATATGAAACAATCCAGAAACCCTATCATATTCCTCTGCCTGGGTTACCCTGAGCCTTTGAAAATATTCCACAGAAAACGCGCAAACCATGCTCAGAAACAGGCTCAGAAACCCCAAAAATATGACGAACATCTTCCGATTCGGCTTCGACTTCCTGATGGGCGGTAACGCAACGTCGAGAATCTGCACTGTTGGTGTATCCTTCGCCTCCTCGATCTTTGCCTGCTCATATTGTTGCGTGAGGAGTCCGTATACAGCCTCTTGGATCTTGAGGTTTCTGGTTAAGCGAGCCAGCTCCAATCCCACAGTGGGCACTTTCGAGAAGGGAACATGAAACTCGGTACGCTCGGAGCTACCGGGCTTTTGAGAACTGAGATTTGGAACATTGCCAAACTCAATTTTTTCCAGCTGTTTTTGAATCTCGGAAATTTGAGAGCGAAGGTGTTCCACCTGGGGGTGTGAGCGGGAGGCTGTTTTGAGCAAAACCCCCAGTTGAATCTCAAGAGAAACCTGCTCAGCTTTTAGCTCGGCAGCTCTCTCGATAGCAGTGGATATCTGGACAGGCAAGGAGATGGCCTTGTTTTTTTCTTGAAATAGCTTAAGCTCTTCTTCCGCTTTTTCCAGCTCCAGCTGTGATTCTTTCAAGCGCCTCTCGACGAACAGACGTTTACTTTTCGCCTGGGAAACATTGGTCTCTTGATTCACTCTGTCCAGCTCCACCACAAAGGCATTGGCAACTTTTGCAGCAAGGTGCGGGTCCTTTTCTTCAACTTCAATGGTCAGGACGCCTTCCTTGGTGATGCCAAAACTTGAGTGTTTTTGGAGAGTCTCCACAGCTCCCTCTAAGTTCTTCGATTTGTAAACCTCCATGAGGTCCAACTTCTGTATGACGCCCTCGGCAACGGTCCTGCTGCCCAAAATAGCGACGAAAAGATCGGTCGAAGTCGTGGTCCCGGGAATAGTCAAACCTCCCAAGGGGAGATCGGTGAGCAGGGAAGCGATAGCTGAGGTATTTGAGCTTTCCTCAGGCGGCAAAAGGGTCGCTTTAGCCTTATACCATTTTGGAAGCACAAGACTTAAGGCAACGGCTATGAGACAAACAGCTACAAAATTGAGCACGATGAGCTTGCGCCATTTCACCAGAACCGCAAGATAATCCCAAAAGTTGAGTTCTCTGCTCTTCATAAATTGCCCCTTGGACCATCGGCCATCAAGGACTACGATTACTTCCTCAACTGATCAATCACCAGGATGACCGTGGCCACTTGAGCGGTAGTACTCACGAAATCCTTAAAAAGCTCCCAGTAGTTCCTCTCCGGCTTCTCCGGCACCCAGACGGTGTCCCCTGGCTCGATGCGCTTCACCTTGCTGGGCTTCAGCCATTGGCCGGTGCTTCCCTTGATCACACGGACTTTGCTCTTGCGGGCGTTCCAGTTGTATCCCCCTGCTCGGTCGATGTAATAGTCCGTCTTCTTCCCGGGTTTATATTGGATAGCCCCTGGTTCTTTGACCTGGCCGCTGACATTCACCGTCCTGCGCACGGTGGGGATATCGATGATATCGCCGTGCTTGAGCAAGACGTCTTTGCTCTTATCGTCCATCAGAAATAGCTTCTGGAAGTCGACCAGGATCACGCCATGCAGCTGATTTGACTTGGCCTTGAAATAGGCATACTCCTCCTCGTTCATGTCCGCCACACTCATTTCCTTCAAACGCTCAAACTCCAGGTCCAGGGTCTGATCATAGAGGGTTCGAATCAACTTGGCCTCGCTCAAGGAGGCATCGGGTTTAAAACCTCTGGCCCTCTCGATGACCTCGCTGAGGTATGTCTTGTCCTTCTCAATGGAGTAGTGCCCTGGAAAAAAGATTTCACCTCGAACTTCTACCAGATGTTCCGGATGCCAAGTGGGAATGTGGCGCACAAGAAGCACGTCGTCGCTCTGCAGAGCGAAGTTGTGCTCGTGGTCCTTCTCCACAACAGCCTTGGTCAGATCAACAAAGAGGCGCTCTGGAGTCTCCTGATTTTCCCGGAATCGGACCAGCTCGGCCTTCTCCATGTAAACATCGCTCACCAGCCCTCGGGCCAGCTCCACCAAGTCGCTGATTCGGTCTCCCCTTTTCAGCTCATAGTAGCCCTCAACGCCGACAGCGCCAAAGACGCCCACGGAATCCAAACAGAGGGGTACGGCCACGACGTCTCCATCTAAAAGATAGGGGTTATCCTCCAGATCTCCCGTGACGGAAAATCGATAGAGATCGGCAATGGCAGCGGAGGAATCTCGTCTCCTCACCTGCACATTTCTCTTGGAGGCGCCGGGAGAAAATCCACCTGCCTGATCGATGATCATGGAAACCCGATCCACAGCCGTGGCGGTGTAGGTGCCGGGAAGGTTCACGGCACCGACCACGAAAACTCGAAAGTTTCGTACCTTGGACAAGGAAACAGAGGTGGTCGCCTTCTTATACCGTTTGCCCACTTCCTTCACGATCCTCTTCTTGGCCTGTGCCAACGTCACCTGCCCCACTGGAATCTCTCCCACATGAGGAACGAGAACTCTTCCCTCTGGAGTAACCGCCAGGAGATAGCTCTCGCTGATCTCCCCCCACACACTCAGGATGAGCTCATCGCCCGGCCCCACCACATACTCCTCCGGCACTATGTTCCTTTCTAGAGCCTGTTCTCTGCCCGCATCCCTCCTCATCTCTGCTGCCCGCCTGAGCCTCAGGCTGTCCGCTTTGCTCATCATAACTCTGTGGGGATTCAAAAGGGCACGCTCCCGCTCATAGACGAGCCTCTGGCTGTCCACCCTGCTCACCGTCACCTTAGGGAAGGTCATCCTGGCCACGAAGATGAAGGCCAAAATCGGACAGATCAGCCAAAGGAACCTGAACGGTCTGGAGACGGTCATACCCACCCCCTGAGGAGAGCAGAAGAAAAATCAGGGCTATCTCCCTGATCTTTTCACAAAAGCCAATATTCGACACGACATAATATGAAATTCTGCTCTTGAAGTCAACAGGTTTTTGGGCCTGGACCGTGATACAAAAAAGCCACCGTTTCGCTTGAGACGGTGGCTTTCAAACTTCACGGGTGCAAATCTTACTCGATCCCATATTGCCTTTTGTAGTACTCCAGAAAGTCCTTTCGCCCCTCTTTTATTTTCCTCCACCAGGCCTCATTTTCCGCATACCACCGGACGGTTCGTTCTAAATCATCTTCAAACCGCGCTTTAGGTGTCCAACCAAGGCTTTTTATCTTTTCGCTGTTCAGGGAATAACGGCGATCATGCCCCGGTCGATCCTTGACCATCTTCACCAAAGATTTCGGTTTGTCTAAAATCCTCAAAATCAAATCGGTGATCTCCCGGTTGGTCTTCTCGTTATCGCCGCCGACGTTGTAGATCTCTCCCACTTCTCCACGCTGAAGCACCAAATCGATGGCCCGACAATTATCCTGGACATAGAGCCAATCTCTCACGTTAAGACCATCGCCATAAAGAGGAAGGGGGGTATCCTCCAGGGCGTTGGTCACAAACAAGGGGATCAGTTTCTCCGGATACTGGTTCGCGCCGAAGTTATTAGAACTGCGGGTGATCAATACGGGAAGACCATGGGTCACATAATAGGAGAGCACCAGAAGATCAGCGCCTGCCTTGCTGGCGGCATAGGGACTGCTGGGATTCAGGGGATCACCTTCCCTGGAGGACCCCTGCCCCACGCTTCCATATACCTCGTCGGTGGAAATCTGGATGTAGCGCCCCACCTTGAGCTTGCGCACAGCCTCCAGGAGCACGTGTGTCCCATATACGTCGGTGCGCACAAAGGCGCCGGCGTCGCCGATGGATCTATCTACGTGAGTTTCGGCGGCGAAATTGACAACCGCATCACAACCCGACATATTCTTCTCCACAACCTGACCATCACAGATATCCCCCTTCACGAACGTGAAGCGCGCATCGTCCCACACCTCTTTGAGATTATCTAGGTTGCCCGCATAGGTCAGCTTGTCCAGGACAATCAACTCCGCCTCCGGGTGCTCGGCGAGCACATACTTGACGAAGTTACTCCCAATGAAACCTGCCCCTCCAGTAATCAAAATCTTCTGCATATTCGTTCCCCCGAGCGACCCGGACCAGTCTTTTCCTGCGATGCTGCCAAATCCCCTGTCCTCAGAAGATCTCCGGGCTCAAGCCCTTTCTTTACATCATCTTGACTTCCCAATCGTAAGGAACGGTTGGTGAGTCGAATGGCACGCGGTACTCGTCGGGTTTCTCGTAGTTGTAAGGTTCGGTGGGACTATTCACCACGACGGCCTCCTCTAGACCGATGCACTTCCACCCATGGTAAACCCCCTTGGGGATTTGAACCAGCATGGGGTTGTGGATGCCCAAGAAAAATTCATTGACCTCACCCTTAGTTGGTGACCCCTCCCGGGCGTCATAGAGCACCAACTTCAGCATCCCATGGATCACAGCGACATTATCCGTCTGTACCTTATGGTAATGCCACCCCTTAACCACGCCCGGATAGGTGGTGGTAACGTAAACCTGGCCGAATTTCTCGAAGGTCTCTTCGTCACAGCGAAGGATCTCCATCAACCTGCCCCTCTCATCGGGAATAACCCGTAGCTTTTTGGTTTTGACACCCTCAATCATGGCCATACCCCAAAGTTGGTGCTTGTTAAGCCTGACGAGATCTCCCTCGCCCGACCGCGATATATCGGAAGCCCATATTCTCCATCTCCTCCGGATCGTAAATGTTACGTGTATCCACGACCACCGGTTCTTGGAGTAGCTCCTTAATTCTGACCATATCCAGCTCTCGAAATTCATTCCATTCGGTCATGAATACCAGAGCGTCCGACCCCTGGCAAACGGCATAGGCGTCGTCGCAGAACTCCACATGTTGGAGGACTCGACCGGCATTGATCATGGCCGCGGGATCATAGGCCCTGATTTTAGCGCCCTCCTCCTGCAAACGCCCAATGACGTAAAGGGCCGGCGCTTCCCGCACATCATCGGTTCTGGGCTTAAAGGAAAGGCCCAAGATACCGATGGTCTTGCCGGAAGGATCGCCCACTGCCTGGACCACCTTCTGCACCATCCGTTCTCTCTGTTCCCTATTAGACTCTACGGCCGCCTTCACGATCCGCAGCTCCATGCTGGCAGCCTCCGCTAGCTTTAACAAACCCATGGTGTCTTTGGGAAAGCAAGAACCCCCATAGCCCGCTCCGGCATGGAGAAATTTGGGACCGAGACCTACGGCCTTGGCCACCACTTGAACGTCGGCGCCCACCTTCTCGCAGAGATTGGCGATCTCATTGATGAAGGATATTTTGGTGGCCAAAAAAGCGTTGGAGGCGTACTTGATCATCTCAGCCGTCTCCACGGCGGTGCTCACGATAGGGGTCTCTATGAGATAGAGAGGACGGTATATCTCGGACATGATCTTCATGGCCCGTTCACTGCTGGTCCCAATCACCACTCGATCCGGATGCATGAAGTCGCCGATAGCCGATCCCTCCCTCAGAAATTCTGGATTGGAGACCACGTCGAACTCCACCTTTCCCTGGGTCTGATCCTTGATAATCTGCCGCACCCGTTCGCCCGTGCCCACAGGGACAGTGCTCTTGTTCACCACAATTTTATATTCATTCAGGTTCTCGGCCACCATGTGGGCCACCTCAAAAACGGCGGACAGATCAACAGCACCCCCCTCTGCCATGGGCGTGCCCACGGCGATGAAAACGATCTCACACTGGCCAATGGACTCTGCCAGGGAGGTGGTGAAGATCAGTCGATTCTTCCCTTTGTTGCGCCCCACCAACTCCCTCAGCCCTGGCTCGTAAAACGGGATATTCCCCTCGTTTAGAGTGGCAATTTTATCATCATTCACGTCGACACAGATTACCTCGTT
>LJUY01000007.1 GCA_001304015.1 candidate division Zixibacteria bacterium SM23_81
TTCGATGAGCATCCCGAAAAATACCTCGGTGAATCCGAGAGACGGGGTTGCTGCGGTCACTGATGGAGAGGATCGCAAGGTGATTTAATGAGAAAGCTGCCAGTCTTGATTCTCTCAAAGCTCTTAGGTTGTTTTCATTCTTGCCGCACCTGTTGTTTAAAGAGGGGATGCGAAGTTGTGACCGTTGGTGGCATCTTCGCATCTCCCAAGCTACCTTTGGCTATACTACAGATATAGACATGAGGTGAAAATCTCCCAACCTGTGCCTGCAAATTCGCCGATACCATGACCAAATCGATCCGTATCGTCTGGGAAAGACGTTACACACACTCTTGATATCACAGATGATCGTGGCAAATGAAGAGAGTATGAGTTGATCAGGCTTACAAGGGAAAAGCAGGAAATAAACCTGACCTTTTAACTCGGTTTATACCTTATACCTGTGGGAACTATTAGGAGATTCAAGATTGTGATTGAACAGGATACAAAGAAAGAAACCCTGACTCGTCTTAAGAAAGTGGAGGGACAGGTCCGGGGCATCCAGAAAATGATCGAGGAGCGCCGATATTGTATCGATGTGGTCATGCAGCTGGCGGCAGCAGAATCGGCTCTCCATTCTGTCGCCGAGATCATCCTCAAGAACCATTTGGAGACCTGCGTTCTCTCGGCCTTTCGGTCCAACGACGAGGAGGATCGCCAGGAGAAAGTTGACGAGCTGATGCGGGTGTATAGCAATCTGAGGACTCGGTAAGAGTCGTCTCTAGCATTCATGCAATTGCCTTAGGTTTTCTACTCAATCGGGGTGAAAGGGTTGCCTTGGCCGTGGATACAACGGTATTTCTGGCGAGCACAGCGTAGATTTTTCCTTCGGGGCGACATCACCGCCTTATAGATACTCTGAGGTCGGTATCAAAAGGTTAGCTAACTCGTGCACGCCTATCATCAGCTTCACATGAGGTGATGAGAGAAACATATGGAAGAAGTAGGCAAAGTTGTGGACATATCTGGTGATCTGGCAACGGTAGTGATTCAGCCGCAAGGTGCCTGTGGTCATTGCGCAGCCCAATCGGCTTGCAGTCCATCGGGTGATAAGATATATGGTGATAAGATATATACTGAGGCAATAAATGAGCATGGTGCAAGGATTGGTGACACTGTGAGGATGGAGATGAATCCTGCAACTGCAATCCTATCGGCATTTTTAATATTTTTTCTTCCCATTGTTGCCTTCGGTATCGGCTTTGCCGTTCTTAGCCTGATCACTCAAAACGACAATATGAAAGTGCTGGGAGGTATTGGATTCTCGGTGGTTTATTTTCTTTTCCTAAGAAAGCTTAACAAGAAGCTATCAAAGGGTAGAAAGTTTAAGCCCATCGTTACAGAAATTGTAAAGCAATTCCCCGGTCAGGAACGCAATTAAAGAGTCTGTTTGGCGTGTAAAGAGTTTTACTGCAATTCTGTACGTCACGTAAATACATGACAAATAGGTCAGCTAGCCTCTGAAGATGGGGAAGATGAAGATGGGCGAGGATTCCGTTTGTAGCACAGAGAGCGATGAGGCAGCAGTTCCGAAAAGATCGAAGATGAGTGTAAGGCGCATTATTTCTTTCGCGATCTCTGTAGAGGCCTTTGATAAGGCTGAACATAAGTTCGTGAAGTAGGAATTCAGCAAGTGGTTCTGATGCAGGCAGTTGGTAGAATGGCATGGCGGTTTAATGAGCCGTCGCATCAAAATTTGGAGGTCTGATTGAGAACTTTTGTTCGTATAATAACAACAGGTTTTATCCTTGCGTCCTGGGTATTTGTTGATGCTGCTTCGGGGCTGAGTCTGGACGTGGTAGTTAAAGAGACTCTGGAAAATAATCCGGAGATTTTGGCAGCAGAAAACAAATGGGAAGCGGCAAAGGCGAAAGTGCCACAAGTCAGGTGGTGGGACGATCCTCAACTTGGTGTAAGCTTCGAGAAGATCCCTCAAGGCTCATATTCCCTGGGAGCCGCCAAAATGAGGATGTTGAGTATCTCCCAGATAATACCGTTTCCAGGAAAGCTTACTTTAAAAGGACGAATGGCGCAAAGCGAAGTTATGATAGCCAAGGAGGAGTATGAAGCCAAGAAACAGGAGTTGACTGCTAGAGTGAAATCAGCCTACTACAGGCTCTTCTTAGTTTACAAATCTATAGAAATCGAAAAAGAACAGAGGGATTTGCTCCGCAAATTCTCGAAAATAGCTGAGACCAAGTATGCTGTAGGCCAAGCGGCGCAACATGATGTATTGAAAGCTCAGGTAGAACTCTCCCTTCTAGCAGATGATCTTATCACTCTCCAACAAGAAGATTTGCCAACTGCCGAGGCCAAACTAAACGACATTTTGAATCGCCCACCTCATAGCCCCTTAGGGGTCCCTGAAGAATTCACAGTTCCCAAATTGGAAAAGAATAGGAAGGAGATTGAGGAGTTTGCCCTTAAGTATAGACAAACGCTCAAAGCTATTGGATATGGAGTGGAAAAGAGCATGGCAGCGTATAAATTGGCCAAGATGGAATATCTACCTGACTTTGGTATCAAGTTTATGCGAACAGAGATGGAAACAGCCATGAACACGGAAACTACCGGGGGTGTGATGCTATCAATCAATATCCCCCTCTGGTTTTGGAAAAAGGGATACGGAGTTTCAGAAAAGCGGGCCCAAAAGAGAAGCGCAGAAGCCTCTTATCAAGCGATGAGGAATATGGTACTCTTTGAAGTTCAGAATGCATTGGCCAAATTTAATACCACAGAGAGAAGAGTGAATCTGTTCCAAACAAGCATCATACCTCAAGCTGAACAGACTTTGAAAGCCGCTACTGTTGCTTATGAGACGGGAAAAGTTGATTTCTTAACGTTGATGAACAGTGAGCGCATGTTGAGGGATACGAAATTAAAATACTATAAAATCCTGATGGACCACGCAACAAATTTTGCTAATTTGGAAAGGGTAGTCGGAGTAAGACTCACGAAATAAAGCGAGCTGCAAAATTGTTTGGACAGGGCTCCAAGACAGGAGGTTAACATGTCTCGCCGAGATATAAAATACATAGTATTGTTTGCCACAATTCTGCTGCTGCTTGGATTGTCATTAGTATCTTGCCAAAGGCCGGAGACTTCCACACAAACGGCCCAGATCGATGAATCCAAGAGAGAAGAGGGAAAAGACATCCTTTACTGGACCTGTGGCATGCATCCATCTGTCAGGGTAATGCCCGAGGAGTACAAAAAGGGGCAGACAAAATGCCCCATCTGCAACATGGATTTGGTCTCAGTATCTAAGGGGGAGGAAGCTCCTGGTGAAGAAGGACAAGTGGTATTGAAATTATCTCCTCGGGCTCAAAAGTTAGCTAGTATAGCAACATCTGAAGTAACCTATCGTCCCCTTTTAAAGGAGATCCGTACTGTTGGTAAGATAGATTATGACGAAAGGAAATGGGCATATGTGGCCTCACGAGTACCTGGAAGGATTGACAAACTCTTTGTCGATTTCACCGGGGTAACCGTTAAGCAAGGAGAACCATTGGTATGGTTCTATAGTCCCGCTCTTGTTTCTACCCAGGAGGAGTATCTTTTGGCCCTTGAGACTTTGGTGAAAGTAAAGGGAAGCCATCTTCAAGAAGTTATCGAAAACGCAGAGTCTCTTGTAAAGTCAACTGAGAAAAGACTTCTTCTTTGGGGAATTACCGAGAATCAAGTTAAGGAGCTGCAGGAAAAGAAAGAAGCAGAAACGCACATGACGATTTATGCCCCCATGTCTGGTACGGTCATTCATAAGACAGCTTTAGAGGGAAAATATGTGAAGGAGGGGGAAAACATTTACCATATTGCAGACCTATCTTATGTTTGGATGTTTGCCGACATATACGAGGAAGATATTTCCTGGATAAAGCTTGGGCAGGAAGTGAAAATAACTTCCATTGCATATCCCGGAGATGTCTTCACAGGAACGATTTCTTTTGTCAATCCTTATCTTGATGAAAAGACTCGATCGGTTAAGATTCGAGTAGATGTTCCCAATCCAGATGAGAAGTTGAAGCCCGGTATGTATGTCGATGCCTTCATTAAAGCACCCATAAGCGATAGAAGGGGAATATATTATACATGTCCCATGCATCCTGAGGTGATATCAGCAAAACCCGGTGAGTGTCCTGAATGCGGGATGTATTTGAAGAAAATAGAAGGCGATCTCGTATTGGCGGTGCCCAAATCAGCTATCTTGGATGTCGGCACACGTAAACTGGTGTATATCGATCAAAGTGCAGGCAGATATGAGGCACGGGAGGTCAAATTGGGCCCAGAGGCGGAACTACTGCTACAGGAAAAAAGTGAACCATTCTTTCCTGTTTTGGAAGGTTTGGCTGAAGGGGATAAGGTTGTAGCACGCGCCAACTTTCTTATAGACTCACAGTCTCAGCTCACAGGAGAGGCCGCTGGTGTCTATGGGGGTGCCATTGAGGTTGGAGAGTAAGCATGATTAATCGCATTATAGAATTCTGTCTTAACAATCGACTATTGGTGATCTTCTTCACCCTCCTCTTGCTCTTAGCGGGAGGATGGGCACTGAAACACGCTTCAATAGATGCTATTCCAGACATAGGAGAGAACCAAACCATCGTATATGTGGAGTGGCCAGGAAGGAGCCCTCAAGATGTCGAGGATCAAGTGACCTATCCACTAACTGTCAATCTCACAGGTATACCCAAGGTTAAGGTCATTCGTTCCAATTCGATGTTTGGCTTAAGTATGGTAAACATCATATTTGAAGAGGGCGTGGACTTCTATTGGGCTCGTACAAGAATCTTGGAAAGGCTTGATTGGGCTAAAAAAGATTTGCCTCAAGATGTAACCCCCATTTTGGGGCCTGATGCCACAGCATTAGGGCAGATATTCTGGTACACCATAGAAGGGGAAGGGTACGATTTAGAAGAGTTGCGATCGATGCAAGATTGGTATGTGAAGTATCAGCTTAATTCAGTACCAGGTGTCTCTGAAGTGGCTTCTGTAGGTGGTTTTGTGAAACAGTATCAAATAGAAGTTGATCCTAATAAACTACTTGCCTATAACGTACCCTTGTCTAAGGTAATTATGGCTGTCCGTAACAGCAACATAGATGTTGGAGCTAAAGTCTTTGAAGAGGGAGGAATGGAATTCATAATCAGAGGGTTAGGGTTCATTAAATCTGTTGATGATATAGAAAATATTGTGGTGGATACTCATGATGGTGTGCCGATCTTAGCTAAAAATGTGGCAAATGTTGTTATTGGGCCTGATTTCAGAAGAGGTGCTTTGGACAAAGAGGGCGCTGAGGTTGTGGGTGCCGTGGTCCTAATGAGATATGGCGAAAATCCAAGAGAAATCATCAGGCGAATAAAGGAAAAAATAGAGGAGATTGAACCCGGTCTTCCGCCAGGTGTCAAGATCGTTCCATTTTATGATCGCACCGAGCTGATTGGCAGAACCACGGCCACTCTTAGGTTGAACGTCATTCTTCAGGTCATTGTGACCGTGTTGGTTGTCTTCGTGATGCTGCGACATCTTTCGGCCAGTTTGGTGATCTCTATAATATTACCGTTTGGCATTTTGATTACCTTCTTGTTGATGTATTTATTGAAAATGCCCTCTAATTTAATGTCTATTTCGGGCATTGCTTTATCTATTGGGGTGATGGTAGATTGCGCTATCATCATGACTGAGAATATACACAAACACCTCGCTGAGCTGGGGCCCGCCAGAGATCCAAAGACGAGATTAGAAGTGGTTGGATTTGCTGCCAAGCAGGTCGGAAAACCAATATTCTTTTCAGCTATAATAATCATCATAGCTTTTGCGAACATATATTTTCTAAGAGGCCAATCGGGGAAGCTGTTCCGGCCGTTGGCATTTACCGAAAATTTCGTTATGGCAGTGGCTGCTTTGCTGGCCATCGCTTTGCTGCCCGTTATAATCAGTATAGCAATTCGCGGCAAATTGCGTTCGCTGGAACAAGGCAAATTGGTGCAAACCCTAATTAGGTGGTATGATCCAATCATTCGGTGGTCTGTTGGGCACAAAAAGATAATTATCGGGATCTCGTTGATATTTTTGATTGCATGCCTTTCTATTCTGCCGTTCATTCAGAGCGAGTTTATGCCCCCCTTGAATGAGGGTGATCTTCTTTTCATGCCTGTATTGCTTCCGGGTGCTTCACTGACACAGGTCATGGAGGTTATGAGAAAGCAGGACATAATCTTGAAAGACCTCCCCGAAGTTGACATGGTAGTCGGAAAGCTTGGTAGAGCAGAGACAGCGACTGATCCTGCACCAGTTGCCATGATCGAGACGGTCGTTAAGCTTAAGCCAAAGAAGTATTGGCGCAGTGGTATGACCAGAGAAAAGCTCATCAGGGAGATGGACGAACAACTCAGGATTCCTGGTGTATCCAATATTTGGACTCAGCCAATACGTAATCGTATTGATATGCTGGCCACCGGCATTCAGACGCCGGTGGGCGTGAAGGTATTCGGCCCAGACCTCAAAAAAGCAGAGGAAATTGCAGTAAGAATTGAGGAGACAATCAGGAACATAAAGGGAGTTGCCAATCCTTACGCTGAGAGGGTAGGCAACAAGCCATACCTTGAGATCACTATTGATCGACATCAAGCAGCGAGATACGGTATCAGCGTAGCTGATGTGAATTCGATCATCATGACAGCCATAGGAGGGATGAATCTCACCACCACGATTGAAGGGAGAGAGCGTTATCCGATAAGCGTAAGATATGCCAGGGAATTGAGAGATAATGTTGAGGCACTAAAGAGAGTGTTAGTGCCAGCCAGGACTGGAGCGCAGATTCCTCTGTCGCAGATTGCAGATATCAGGAAAGTGCCGGGACCTGCAAAAATATCGACTGAGAATGGGGTCCCTTATGTTCGCGTTTTCGTTGGAGTAGATGAAGAGGAAAAAGGTGTTGTAGATGTAGTGAAAGAAGCACAAAGAGTAGTTAAGGAAAGAATCGAATTTCCTCCCGGATACTTCATTTCTTGGAGTGGACAGTATCTATATGAATTGGAGGCCAGAAGAAGATTCATGATTGTGTTACCCCTCTGTCTGTTTTTAATCTTTGTGCTTCTTTACATGGAGTTCCGTACAATCTCTTTGGCACTGCTAGTTTTTTCTGCTCTGCCATTTGCGTTCACGGGGGGAATTTTGCTCCAATTCATCCTGGGATATAAATTCTCGACTGCGGTATGGGTAGGATATATTGCTTTGTTTGGCGTTGCTGTTGAGGATGGATTAGTGCTCATTGAGCATCTAAAGGAACGCCATGAGAAATCCATAGACCAAGCTGTTAGTGATTCCGTTATTGCTGGGGCGAAATGGAAGCTTAGACCTATACTGATGACTACCGTGACCACAATATTAGCGCTTTTTCCTATAATGTTCTCCAGGGGCGTAGGAAGCGAGATTATGAAGCCTATTGCTGCTCCAATAGTCGGTGGGATGATCACGGCCACGGCTTTGAATCTCATTCTTATTCCCGTGCTATTTGCAGCATTAATGGGCTGGGAGATTAAACGGGAGAAAAAGGAGCAAGGCGATGAAGTTAATTAAAGCCTACATTAGAATATTAATGGTGGATGAGGTCATTCATGCCCTGGAGAAGATAGATATCACTCGCATAAGTGTCATCGATGTGCGTGAGATGGGTAGGAGCATAGACAGACATCATTTTAAGTACTCCATGGAATATGCCACTACCTATACGCCCGTGGTAAAGATAGAAATGGTATGTAAAGATGAAGAAGTAGACAAAATTGTGAAGGTCGTCAAAGAGAATGCTCATACAGGTAGAAAAGGCGATGGTATCATCTTTGTTTCTCCAGTGGAAGAGGCCTTTCACATTCGCACCGGGAAGAAAGGGAAAAAATTTCTCTAATTATTTATATGTTGAGTCTCACCCAGAGAAGTGTCCTTTACTATATATATTGCTCTTTGAAATTTGGCTCTAGAATTGACTTCTCATCTCTGGTTCCTGTCCTGTTCTCTTGGCTACAGGAGAGACACATTCAAAGGAGGCAATCATGACAAGGTGGATCTTTTTTATCGTCCTTACTCTGGCCGCAGTGGCCCTTGTGGTTGGGTGTGGTCAGAAAGAAGAGCAAACGCAGCAGATGCAAGAGTCGACCCCAGAGGGACAGGTCGTCTCCGAAAAGATCTTCGATCCGGTGTGTGGCATGCAAATCGGCTCGGAGACTTCCTATAAGGCAGAGTATGAGGGCGAGACCTACTATTTCTGCTCCGCCGAATGCCGGGAGAAGTTCATGCAGGCCCCGGAGAAGTACATGACCCCTGAGGGGCATCATATGGAGGGGGAGGGACACGCGGGGCATGGTCATTGATCAGTAGGCAGTGGCAATAGCAATGGCAATGATATGAAAATGTAGGGGCGAGCGGCACTCGCCCAGGGTGGAAGAGAGATGGGGGGGCAGTTGGCAGGAAAAAACCTGAAATTGGGGATCGTAGGGGCGTATCGCGATACGCCCCTTTATTATGGAAGAGTGGCTTATGGGAGAGGTCTCCTGACCTCGATCGGAAATATCAGGAAATCCACCTATCATTACTGTCCGAGATTAAATTTGCTCGTCCAGAATGGATAGTCGAGAGGAGTTGCTACCTGGCCCGCCCGAACCGGATTATAGAGACAATACTTTATGATCTCAACAAGGCCTTCATCATCTCGAATCAGATGGTCGCGGAACTGTTCTTGCCATGCAAAGGTGGTTATTTTCAGACATTCTTTAATTCTCTTGCCGGTAAAACCTTTCAGGCTTTTCATCACTTCAGAAAGAGTTTTCTTGTCAAGCAGTTGAAATACGATATGTAGATGATCAGGCATAACCATGGCAAAATAGCATTCGATATGTTTCTTCTGCTCAAGCCAATCGATAGTATCAAATACAATTTGAACTACCTCTTTTTTCAGGAAGACCTTCTGTTTGTTGAAACAGGATGTGGTGATGAAGTACACTTCGCCTGCTTGAGAATATCGGTGCTTTCTTAGCTGTCTAGAGCCTCTCACGGGTTTTTTGTATGTCGGCATCAGGAGATGCCTCCCACAGAAAAAATGGGTGCGGAGTACTCGCCTAATGTGTTACTAGTAATCTCAAGGCATATGTTGAATATCTGAGAATTAACCTTTTCTCTTGAAGTTATTAATGGCAGCTGCTATTAATATGAGGTTGTTCTGTGATAATCATACAATAAATGTGCCAGGTAACTATTCTTGTGGGAGAGGTCTGTTGACCTCGAGATCGATATCGGGAGATGTCTCCCACAAAGTAACTATGTGGGAGAGGTCTCCAGACCTCGATTTCCTGTTAAAAGAATGAGGGCGCTGTGGATGGCAACATCCACAAAGAGCGGGGGAAATAGAGGAATACATCTTGATAAAACCTCTGGGTTCCCGCTTCCGCGGGAATGACATAAAGAGCGATCGGGTCCAGCATCGGGCTTCGACGAACGAGCTTCGTTACCAGCCTCGACACTGCTAAACGAGCATCAAGTTTCGATGCACATAGAAACGCCCCACGAGATCCGGATCCCGTGGGGCGCCTTTGGGAAATAACTTGCCTTTGCCTCTATCTTCTTTTCAAACTAACCACAGAAGACCGGTAAGATGCTCTCTCACTAGTCTTTTCTTTGCAATTTAACAAATTTTTATCGAACTCTCCCACCCGGTTGGATTCATCGCTCTCGCCGTAGGTGTTATATGCCGTCACCAGGTAGTAGTAATTGTTGACCGGATCTCCGGCTGCTGAGTCCAAGTAGTATGTGTTGGGGGTGGTGGCGTAAGGGGATCCCGGGGTGAAGTTCGGGTCGTTCGCGGCGCGATAGATGCGGTATTCTGTGGCGCCCGCTTTGGGGGACCAGGTCAGTTGAATCTTGCCAGATCCGGCTTTGTAGGTTTCTAGATCGCGGATGGGCCAGGGGGCCGAGGCGTCCACCACCGCGGTGATGCGTCCGTCCTGGGTGGCGGCGATAACCGCGCCGTTGCCGGTGGTCACCGTGGTGAACATGTATCCCTTGCCCACCTGATATTTCCACAGATTTGCGCCGTTGGCGGGATTCACCGCCGCTATGTAGCCACGCTTGCAGCCAGTATAGATGATTCCCCCATACTCGATGGGCATCGACGGCCCGTGATCCCAGCCCCAGCCCTGGTCGACACCCCACAGTTGAACCTGCGTGGCGGCCGCGGAGTCATAAGCGTACAATTTTCCATCCAGAGACCGTCCGTAAATCTTATCGCCGGCCACCGAGCGGCCGATGGAATCGTAGAACTCCGGGGTTTTAGACCGCCACACCAAGCTTCCCGAGGAAGCATTCAGGGCGTTCATGTACCGCTCCGGCGAGGTGAAAAAGACTTTGTTACCTCCCCACACCGGCCAGGCAGCCGCCGCGCTGTAGTAACGGCTGGCGCTGGTGGGACTTTGCCAGCGCCATTGCTGGGCATGAGTGTTGATGTTTACGGCGTAGAAGTAGGAATCCCAACTGCCGAAATAGACCAGACTATCTTGCACCAGGGGCCGGGTCTCGATCATCCCGCCGGTGGAGAAGGACCACAGCTCATCTCCCGTGGCCTTGTGCACCGCGTACAGCTTGTGGTCACCGCAGCCCACATAGACCACTGTGTCCGCCACGGTGGGATGGCTCATGATGGTGCCGCCAGCCTTGAAGCTCCACTCCTCTGAGCCGTCGAAGACGTCCAGGGCGTAAAGGGTGCTGTCGCAGGAGCCGATGAACACCAGGTCGCCATCCACCGCCGGGGAGGAGACCACCTCGCTGCCGGTCTGGAAATCCCACAGCCAGTTTCCGGTGAAAAGATCCAGGCAGGTGACCTTCCCCTCCAGTGTGCCGAAATAGACCCGCTCAGCATCGGCCGCCGGGGAGGACTGGATGGTGCCTCCGGCCTGGTAGCGCCAGACCGCCTTGGGATAGCCGTTCTCCACGTAGATGTTGGTGGATTTGTACCAGGTGTAGGAGGCCGACATCAGCCGCACCTGCACCTGATGGGCTCCGTTCATCAAGCCCGTGGTGGAGCCCGAACCGCTCCAGTTGGAGCCCAGGCCGCTCATGCTCTGCCAGCCATTATCGTCGAACTGGAACTCCGCCGCGGTGATGGTTTCCGGATGGCCACTGATGGTCACGTCGATGTTGGAGGTGCCGGAGATCAGCGCATCCTCCGTGGGTTGGTTAAAGGTGATGGTGGGATACGTGGGTACCGGCAGGTTGACGGTGACCCAAGGCGACTGGGTGGGACCGCCGGTGGGCCGATAGGAGACGGTGACCTGGCTCTCGGTGATCTCCACGATGTTGTAGCCCGGCCCGAGGCCCCCGGGCCCGGGCCCGAAGGGAGATTCCCCCTCCACGCCCACCAGGCTCTCGAAATCGAACAGGACGTTGGAGTGGCCGTGGGCCACGAAGCAGATGATCACGTTGTAGGGCTTGAGGATGTCCAGCAATTTGGATTTGTTGGCCAGAGCCCAAGAGCCGGCGTCGGCAGGATGATGCCAGACGGTGAATATGGGGGTATTAGGCAGCAATGAGGCCAGATCGTCCTGTAGCCACTCAAATTGGGTCACATCCATGCTGCCCTCGCCCCGCAGCCAGGTGCCTGAGTTGAGCATGATGAAATGATATCCTTTGTGATCGAAGGAATAGTATGGATCGCCGAACAGATCCCGATATTTCTCTAAACCGGCCTCGGGCCACTTGGTGTCGTGGTTGCCGGGCACCTCGTAGTGGGGTATGGTCAATGCGTCCAGGTAGGTCTTGTATTGATCGAACATCCAGTTGTCGCCGAACTCGGTCAGGTCGCCTCCCACCAGGACGAAATCGATATCTGCAAGTGTGTTGATGTCGGGTACCGCCGCTGCGGTGCCGGCGCTGCCCCCGGCGTCGCCTACGTGGGTGTCGGCCATGTAGATGAACTTGAACACCTTGTTGAGCATGACGTCGGCGCCGGTCACGTTGCCGCCAGAGACGGTCGTGTTGGCCAGGGTGGCGGCGTCGGTGGCGTAGCCGGTGGCTTTGACCACGATGTCGTAGGTCCCGTCGGGGAAGTCCACCAGGGTGTAGGAGCCCCCTCCGGCGGCGGTGCTGTCCCTATCCAGGACGTGCTGGGTGTCGTTCTCGTAGGCGGTGATCTCGGCCACGGCCGTGGGGGAGCCGTCGCTGAAGGAGATGCTCCCGCCGATGGTGTAGAAGGGTCCCGCAGAGCGCTGCATGACCACGTCCTGACCGGTAACGTCGTCCCCGGAGATGACCACGCTGTCGATGGTTGCTGTGTCGTAACGCACCGAGGTGAACTCCAGGTCGTAGTCACCATCGAACAGGTCGTCGATGGAGTAACTGCCTCCGCCGGGGGCCGTCTCGTCCTGCCCAACCAGATTGGAGGTGCCATACTCATAGGCCTTGATCGAGGCGATGTCGATGGGCGAGCTATCGCTGAAGCTGACCGAGCCCTGGATGGAGTGGGTGGGGGTCAGGTAGACCCAGCGGATGGCATCGGCGACGACAAAGGATCCGACAGTGAATAAGTCGGTAACGATTATTGTAGCTGAAGATGTGAAATCCCACGTGCCCAACGGATGCCAACCGTCACCTTCGTTATATTGGTCACGATATACAGTATCGATGCCTCCTGTGTGTTGAACGATATACTGAGCGTCCTGGGCATAGGTGCCATTGTTTACCCAGAACCACACCTCATAGTCTCCATCGTAATCCAAAGAAGTAGAATAAGTGGCAGTCTCCATGCCACTTCCTCCAGGATTGTGATAGTGTTTCTCGCCATCGTAGTTATTACCCCAGGTGCTGATCGACCAGCTGCCCACGAAGACGGCGTCGTCATCGTCCACGATGACCTCGTAGGCCGCCAGAGCTAGGCTCGGCAGAACGGCCGTCACGACGAGAGCCAAGAGAGCGCAAACAAAGGTTCTGTTCACGTTGCCTCCTTGTGAGATTGAAAAATGACATGAAATCGCTTTCACAAGTACCTTTAACATCTTAACACAAAATGGAAGAGCATGTCAAGAGATTTTTTGGGAAATCGTTGTCCGTGAATCGTGATTCGTGAATCGCGTTCGTTTGCTCGGTAAACTGGCAATATCTTCATTAATAGGAGGGACCTCCTGACCTCGATATCCGCAGAGGCGGCGGCCTCCGCGGTGCCAAAATTCATTGTAAATTACACAGTGCAAATTTTGAATTTGCCCCTCCCAAACCCGGAAGCATCACTATCTTGTCATTCTGAGGGAAGCCTGAGCAAAAGCGAAGGCGACCGAAGAATCTCAGGCGACAGGTTTTAATATGCCCGCATGACTTTGACCACCTCTTTCTGCGCCCCTTAAGACTATCAGCAGAGATTCTTCGCTTCACTCCACTAGATCCGCTTAGGTTGGATTTCTGCGTCTCATTGCCCATTGGACAAGAAAGCGGTTTATTAACCTGCCCTTCGCTCAGAATGACATGAAAAGTAGATTGCTGCTTATTTTCTAGCTTTCCTTTCATTCAGCCTATTAGCATACTTCTTCAATATCATTCTAATGAAGGGTGCTCTGAGCTCTGGCGAAGGCGACCGAAGAATCTGCTTTTATTCTTTTCCACCCCACCACCCTAAAAGCAGATTCTTCGTCACTCACTTCACTCGTGATTCAGAATGACAAATCTTTTTGGATTTTCACGATTCCCCAGTCTCCAGTCTCAAGTCTCCTGTTTCGATTCCCTATTCTCTTTCATTAAAAAGGGCGAGCGGCGCTCGCCCCCACTGCCAACTGCCACTTTTTTTAACTGCCTCCTACCTCCTGCATCCCGCCTCCTGGCTTTCCCAATCCATCCAAAGCATACCCCAGCACAAAGGTCCACAGCATGCCGATGACCACGATCCACGGCCAGCTGATGTGCAGGACAGGCTCCAGCTTGAAGATGATCAGAGTCACGACCACGCTGGAGAACATGGCCATGATGTTGCCCAGGTTCGAGCCGCGCTTGACCAAAACGCCCAGCAGGAATACGCCCAACATGCCCCCGTAAGTGAAGCCAACGATCCTTAAGCCCAGCCAGAGGACTCCCTCCACATTGCGGCACGCGATGGCGATGGCCACTAGGATGGCACAGAACAGAACCACGAACCATCGAGACGCGCGCAGGTAGTGCTTTTCCGTGGCCTTCTTCCTGATGTAAGGCTTATAGATGTCTACAACGGCGCTGGAAGAAAGGGCTCCCAGGGCCGAATCGGTGCTGGACATAGCCGCTGCCAACACCCCGGCGATGAGCAAACCCCGAAGGCCCACGGGTAACTGGGTCATGATGAAGAAGGGGAAGACGCGGTCCGTCTGAGCCGGGAGGTTGGGGTCGGGGTAGAAGTGGTAGAAGACGAACAGCAGGGTGCCAATGCTCAGGAAGAGCATCACCAGGGGAAAATCGATGATGCCGGTGAGAACGATGGACTTCTGGGCTTCCCGGGTCCTTTTAGTGGTCAACATGCGCTGGGCCAGGTCCTGATCGGTCCCCAGGGCAGCGAAGGTCTGGATACAGCCGTTGACCAGACCCACAAGCAGGATTCTGGGATTGTTCAGGGAGATGCCCAGGTCAAAAGCGCGCAGCTTGCCCAGAGGCCCGGCCACGCTGGTGACGCCTTCCCAGCCCCCGGGAATCTTGGTGAGCAAGTAGATCGCTGCCAGTAGGGCTCCACCCAGGAACACGGTGATCTGGAGCACATCCGTCCAGACCACTGCCTTGATGCCTCCCAGGCCGGTATAGGCCATGGCCACCAGGGCCATGATCCCGATGCAGGGGATGATGGGCCATCCGGTGACCACCGAGACAGCGATGGAAGCGCCGAAGAGTCGCACCCCGCTGGCCAGAAGCCGGGTGACGAAGAAGAACAGGGTGGCGGTGTTGCGAGTTCCCGTGCCGAACCGCTGAACCAGATATTCGTAAACGGTGGTGACCCTTCCCCGGTAGAAGGCGGGCATAAACAGGAGGGCTATGCCCAGGCGGCCCAGCATGGAACCGAAGGCGAACTGGATATAGGCGTGATCGGCCCGAAAAGAGTCGGCGGGCACCCCGATGAAGGTCAGGGCGCTGAGCTCGGTGGCCAGGATGGAGAAGCAGACGGCCAGCCAGGGAATTTTCCGGCCGCCCAGGAAGAAATCTTCGGTGTCTCTCTCCCGACGCCCGAAGATGTACCCCACCGTGCCCAGGGAGCAAAAGTAGAGGATCAGTATGGTGAAATCGATCCCAGAAAGTCGCATGAAAGCTCCTTTTGAATAGGGAAAAAATTTAAGGAGTTAAGGATTCAGGGCTCTGGGATGCCCTTTGCCCAAGCCAGGGAAGCCACTTCGCTGGTTCGTTATGGGTCACATTCTAAACTCTCTCTATTTTATCTGTAATTTCATCTATAGGCACATAATCTGCCAATACAGGAAAATTGTCTAGACGTTTGGCAATGGCTGCCTGAAGGAAGCAGTTCACCCACCAGAAGATGTTGTATTTACGAATTGATTGGCGGAGTTTCTTCATGCGTGACCGTCTTTCCTCCTGGGGCATCCGAAATGCTTGATAGATTGCTTCAGCCATTCCCTCGATGTCGTGAGGGTTCACCAATAGCGCGCTCTTTTGTAACTGGGCCGTTGCGCCGGCAAACTCGCTCAATATCAGCACCCCATTCTCCTCCAAATTTGAAGCACAATATTCCTTGGCCACCAAGTTCATGCCGTCCTTCAGAGGAGTAAGCAGGGCTATCTCGGCAGTGCGATAGTAAGCAAGGAGTTCTTTCCGCTCCAAACTTCGAAAAATATAATGGATGGGCACCCAGCCAGATCGAGTAAATTGCCCGTTAATTTCGCCCACCAGACGTTCAATTTCCGTTTTGAGATCTCGGTATTTAGGGATGCCCCTGCGGCTGGGCACCAGAACCTGGATGAGCACAACTTTCTCTTGCAAATTCGGAAATCGGCTTAGGGCGTTTCTGAAAGCCTTGAGCTTTTCGGGAATACCTTTGGTATAATCCAGCCGGTCCACACCGAGGATGATCTTTTGGTGTGGTAAATCCTCATGGATGTACCAAGCTCTATTGGCCACTTCTTTTTCCTTGGCTAGTTTGGCAAATTCATTAAAATCGATGCTGATGGGAAAAGCGCCAACTCTGAGCTTTCGATTGCCGAACCTGAGGGTGAGCACCTGACCCCTGCCAAATATATTCGTATCTTTAACTAGGGTTCGGACACACTGCACGAAATTGCGCCGGTCGCGCAGAGTTTGAAAACCTATTAGGTCGTATTCCAGAAGAGCACGCAAGATATGAAAGCGCCAGGGGAGTTTGAGAAAGATATCCAGCGAGGGGAAAGGGGTATGGAGGAAAAACCCGCTTCTGGAATTGCTTCCCAGGTCCCGCAGCGCCTTGGCCACTCCCATGAGGTGATAATCATGAACCCAGATGAAATCGTCTGTTCTGCTGTTTTGGGCGATGACCTGGGCAAATTTTTTGTTGACTCTCTGGTATGCAAACAAATAGTCAGGTCTGAAGTTGCAGTATGACTGAAGATCGTGGAAGAGAGGCCAGAGCACTTCGTTCGAAAAGCCTCTGTAATATTTGCTCCTGTCCTCAGCTGTGAGCATCACTGGCTTCAGTGTATAGCCCGAATCTTTGGTTGCACTGGCCAGAAGTTTATCCATCTCGACATCATGTTTTGCCGCTGTGCCTGGCCAGCCAATCCATATTCCCCCGCGGTCGCGTAAAACTGGTGCGAGAGCTGTCACCAGACCACCTGTACCACGCTTGAGTTGCCACTGGTCCTTCTTTCCCCTTGTGAGCACAATTGGCAGGCGATTGGAGACGATGATGAGGCGGTTTTCTGGGATTTTATTCATAGACCTTTATCTATTTGGGAGGTTCTTTTCTCTCTAGCGCGGGGATACTGGCTTCCTCTTCCTTCATGTAGATGGTCTGCGTGGGATAGGCGAAGCCGATTTCCTCATCCTCGAATCGTTTATAAATGGCCAAATTGATGGCCTGCTGGATGTCCATATAGACGTTGTAGTCTGGTACTTGCACGTAATAGACCACCTCGAAATTCAGGGAGAAATCGCCATACTCCTTGAAGTGGGCACGATCAAAACGCGCCTTTTCCTGAGCCTCGACAATCTCTCGCACCAGGTCGGGGATAGCGGCCAGCTTTTCATAAGGCGTCTGATAGGTGACACCGAAATGAAAGACAATCCGCCGTTCAAACATGCGCTTGTAATTGCGTATACGGCTTTGCAGCAGATCGTTGTTGGAGAAGACAAGCTGCTCTCCGTAAAGGCTACGGACGCGAGTGGTCTTCAAACCAATCTTTTCCACCGTTCCTAGAAGATCGCCCACGATGATGAAGTCTCCGATAACAAATGGTTTGTCCAGCACGATGGAAAGGGAGGCGAATAGGTCTCCGAGAATATTCTGGACGGCCAGAGCCACGGCGATGCCGCCAACTCCCAAGCCGGCGACGAGGGTTGTGATGTCCACGCCCAGATTGTCAAGGACTAAAAGAAGAACAGCCGACCATACGATCAATTTGCTAAGAAACCGCAAAGCGCTGTAAGTGGTCGCAGTTGCAGCATCCTCCTCCAACTTCCGCTTCATTTGACGCGTCAGCCAGAAGGAGATGAATCCGCTTGCCCAGATAGCCGCCTGAATCAGGAGGGCCAGCATAGCCACTGTTGTGATCACTCGCGTTGCGGTCTGGGGTAAGCTCAGGGCGAACGTGGCAAAATATATCGATACGATCAGCAAAAAGAATAGCTTTGTTCTGGCGATCAAATCAGCCACAAGGTCGTCCAACTCCGTCTTGGTTTTTTTGGCAAAAGCGCTCAAGCGCCGCAGGATAACACCGGTCAAAAGTTTCAACACGACCATGACGACGGCCATGAGCAGGAGAGCAAATAGCCAAGCTCGGACCGTGTTGCCGTAATACGTTGTGTCCCAGACGGTCATCTCCCCCCCCCACGAGTTTTGTGCCAGCGCAATAAAAACTCCAACAACTCTTCCGGCGGAGTCAGCCATAAATCGGCAGCTGTCGAGCGATACTCATCCCGAACCAGGATGCCAAGCCCTTTTCCTTTAATGGCCTTGAAAGCATCTTCGTCGGTAATGTCGTCGCCCAGATAGGCTGCCACAGAGTCGTTGCCCATCTCCGCTAAGATAGTCTTCACCGCGTAGCCCTTATTTCTGCCGGGCACACGGAGCTCTAGGCCACCGTCGAATTCACTCAGCATGAGTCCTGTTTTTTTCGCCAACAGCGTCCATTTCGTAATGGCTTTGGAGTGAATCCCACGGATCTTTTCCTGGGTTAAGCCACGCCAGTGAAGCGCGAGACAGCCAGGCTTGTGTTCACATCGGTCTGCCAATCCTTTTTCCTCCACCCATCTGTCGGCCTCGGCCAGGCCTATCAAAGCCCTCTCATCAAATTCGGCTATTTGGTGAGTTCCATCAGTCCGTAAACGCTCCCAGCCATGGGAGCCCCATATCTCGGGAAGAGGATCAAACCCCAAAAGAGGAATTAAATCCTTCGTCCATCGCCCGCTGATGAGAACCACACGAGTGCGCTGTCCTTTGAGAAGCTTGTTTAAGATGCTGCGGACGCCTGGATATGGAACTGCCTTCTCGGCTTGGACCCGAAAGGGCGCCAGGGTTCCGTCATAGTCGAGCATGAGAGCACATTGAGGTGCCGCTTTTAATGCCTGAAAAAATGACTTCAGCAATTGAGGCGAATGGGATGTTTTGGAGAGCAAAGTTTAGCCTTTCAATTGTATGATGAGCTACATTTGATTTGTCTTGCTATTGCCCTTATTCGGGAACCGGGGACCGGGATCCGGGAACCGGGAATCCTGCTAGGCTGCTTACTGCCTATGGCTGCTGTCAGTGCCAATTAGCATTAGGTTTTTCACGATTCTAGGGTCTCGGCTTTTCAAAGATCAATCGAATTTCACGAATAATTCGAGCTATTGAAGGCAAAAGAGGTTTCGTCAGTACCGTCAAGCTAACTCAATTCTCTCCTCCTTGCCGTGAAGGAGGGCTAGCATCAGGGTGAAGTATTCTCGCAAGTGCCTGGTGATGAGAAAATTCTCCCGAACGAACTGTTTGGCCTTCCGTCCCATCTCCTCCAGCTTTTCCCTGTGATAGAGCAGATACCTGATGCGCAGGGCGGCACCTTCCGGGCTGTTCACCAAAAAGCCGGTGTGATGGTTTACAACCTGAATCCGGATGCCTCCGGTGTCGCCTCCGATAACGGGCTTGTTCTTCCACATGGCCTCAGTTACGGTGAGGCCAAAGCCTTCTTTAATAGATTTTTGCACAATGATATCTGCTGCTCGCTGGAGAGCGTTGATAGTGCGATGGTCATCGCCTGGCAAGAGGAGAATGTGTATGTCAGGATCATCGACGGCGGCTGCCCTGACCTCATTGAGCACGATTTTCCCCTCTGGGTCATCGCTGGCGCCCCCTCCAGCGAGGACAAGTTGTAATGAAGGGACGAATTCCTTAGCCAATTTATAGGTTTGAATGACTCCCAGCGGATCCTTGAATCGGTCATAGCGGGAAACCTGCACAATAACTGGTCGTTGCGTTTCAATTGCGAAGCGCTCGCAAACAGAACGCATCTCATCTTCGTTCAGCTCGATGTTTTTCTCATGTAATGGGTCTATGCTGGGGGGGATTAAATACACGGGATGGGGTAGCGATTGCGCAAAGGTCGATAGGGAGAAAATGCTGGCGTCATAGGAGGATACAAAAGTCCTGAGATACTTCCAGACCGGTCGAAATGGCTTGTTGGCATCTATGTGGCAACGCCATATCCATCGGCCCTTACGGCCTGCAATATGGTGTGCCAGGGGAGCGGGCTGAGGATCGTGAACAAAGACGAAATCTGCATCCCGCACTTTCTCAGCAAGCATTTCCGCGTTACGGGCATTTGTCTCTTCATAGGTGCGCAACAGAGAGTCGGGAATTTCAGTCCGTTCTCCCTGTATGGCATTGTGCATGCTTTTGGTACATTGGAAGAACTTGGAGTCACCGGTTATGCTCTCCCAGCTCGCCTGGATTCCCAGCTCTACCATAAGAGGAACCATTTTGTGCAATATCTCAGCGACACCTCCACCCACCTTAGTGGAATTTATATGAACCACCTTTAACCCTCTCAGGCGGTCTGCCAGTTGATGCAGATGGTCAACCACATCTTGGCCAGCAATTTTCGCGTACATCTGTAAGGAGTGTTTCATTTTTTCGCTTCACGAAAATGTTCGCGAAACAGATTTGCAAGCTCAGTGCGTAATTCGGTTAAGGTACTAAAATACGGGTCTATTTCGCTGATTTGCTGACAGAGATCAGCATATGCGCCGTCGAAGCCATCCAACCAATGCTGAAAGTCATCAATAGCGTCAGGTGATCGGCGGCAGGCGTCGATGAAATGGTAAAAAATGCTGCCCACTGACACAGTTGGTAAAACCGTCACAAATTCTTGAGGCTTAAGGACCTTGCGATGTGTATCGAAAATAATTATCTGTGATCGGATGAAATCAAATCGGTCGTCTCTTTTAGCCCAAGGTATAAAATCACTTTCATCCAATCTCTCCTCAATAGCCTCGATCAGTTCTTGCCGTAGATCCTCCAGTGAAGAAAACTCTGTGGGATCGATAATGCTTAAACGTTCGGCGAGCTTTTTATCGTGAAGGCTGTGCGCTGCCCAGGCGGCAAAGTCGTTGTTGTATTCGGGATCATCAAATCGCGGGCGAAGAAGGCCGCCCCAAAAATGATAGTAGATGCTGCCAGGATGAATGGTCTGCAGATCGTCCCTCAGTTCTCGAAGATTCTGGGCCTGCTTGCCGGTGGCTATTGCAATTAGGGCACAATCTTTGATGAAGAAAGGTTCATTTTGGAGTTTTCTAGAGGCCATTTGAATCTCGCTTAGGTGACGATGTTTCAGATCTTCTGTCTTAATATCTGCTCTGAAAGGAAAAAAGCGTTCTCTCAATAGGGGTCATGCACTCATATTTTCCCGCTTTGAGCTGAGATTGTAACGGGCTGAAGGCAAGACAGCATTTCCATCTGGTCGGCATCGATATGCTCATATGCCCGCGTTCATCTAGGAGTCAAAACTTTGAGGACGGGCAATAGCACAGCGTCCAGGTGAAGATAAAGATCAAAGGGTTTCAGGGCCCGGATAAGAATCGGAGACGTCTTAGGATGATTTTCGTTGCAAGAGCTATTATTCCTGCCTCTCCTCCTCGAACTTAAATCTCTTCTCCCGGAAAAGCTTCAGGCAAACGTCGACCACCTGGGGATCATAACTGGTCCCCTTGTGCTGAGCGATTTCCTCCAAGGCTCTCTTTAAACCAGGTGCCTGGCGGTAGGACCGGTGAGAGACCATGCCCTCTACGACGTCTGCTACAGCAAGAATTCTGGCCGGCAAAAGTGTCTCTTCTCCAACCAGCCCATTGGGATATCCCGAGCCGTCCATCCTCTCGTGATGTTGAAGCACCATTTCGGCCACCGGCCATGGGAATTCGATGGGCTTCAATATGTCGTAACCGACTTGCGGGTGAGTTTTGATCATATCGAACTCTTTCAGCGTCAGCTGGCCGGGCTTAATGAGGATATCGGCGGGCACAGTCACCTTGCCGATGTCGTGAACCAGACCCGCCATGTGAAGTCCCTCGATTTCCTCCTCGGACAGGCCTAACTCTTCGGCGATAGCGCAGGCGAGTTGGGTAACCCTCCTTTGATGACCAATGGTATAGGGATCTCTCATCTCCACTGATGATGCCAGAGCGTCCACTGTTGACTGGAGGATCTTCAGTGATTTCTGGAAGCTATGTTTGGTTTCTTCTTGAGCTTGCTTATGTTGGATGGAAAGTCCTATCTGGGCCGACAGGAACTCCAAAATCTCCAGATCTTTTTCATCATAAGCTCTCTCGTCCGAGTAACTCTGAACTGCCAAGACGGCGCCGATCTCTTGCCCTATTTTTATAGGAACTCCAAGCCAGACCTTTGGTGGCGTCCCAACAGCTTCCACTTCACCCAACTGAATCAGCCTGTGGATCTCCTCGCTGGTGGCAAGGAGCGCTTTTTCATTCTTTAGGACATAGGCCGTAAGGGTCTTCCCCGCCGGAAAGGTTTCCAGTTGCTCTTTTTGGTCACGGTAATAGGGAAGAGAAAAAGTCTTGCTTTCTCTGTCATAGAGGGCGATAGAAAAGTTTTTGGTGTTGACGATGGCACTCAAGTCTTGGTGGATGGTCCCTAACAAATCTTTGAGGTCCTCTGTTGTGTGAGCAGCGTTGGCGATTCGATAAAGCACTCGCTGAATGTCTCTGGCACGCCGTCGCTGGGAGATGTCTACGACGGCTCCCATCACCGCGGGCTTCCCTCCGTAGTCGATATGTTTGGCGAACATCTCCAGCCAACGTACAGAACCATCTTTTTGGACTCCACGATACTCGTGGTTGGGCGTGGTCGGCTTGCCTTGCAAGTGTTCCTGAAGGCGCTGCCAGAAGTTGTGCTGATCGTCTTGGTGGATCATCGCCGTGACGTCCTCGGCCGAGAGAGACATCAGCTCGTCAAGGCTGTATCCGCTGATCTCGGAAAAAGCGGTGTTGGCAAAAACGATGTGAGAATCCTGGATGATGACGACCCCTTGGGGTAAATCCTCTACCGAAGCCCGAGGCATCTCTTCGATCAGTTCAGGCTCGGCTCCGGTACCTTTCAGCTCAGCGATCCATTTACGCAATGCTGCCAGTTCATCTAAAAGTTGCTCTTTTGTCTTATCTTCGTCCTTCATTTTGCCGGCCTCCTGAAACTGGGCAGCAGTTCCCTGTGGCAGTCGTGCAGGGAAAGTAACCAGAACTGGAAACTTCTTTTTAACTCTTCATTTTTAGGAAACTTAAACACATCAGCTATTTGGCGAGTAAAAGAACACTCCTTCATAACCTGAAAGAAACAGTTCATCAGCTGCAATAACCTTCGAGCTCTCTAGGGGCAGACGTAATGGCAGAAGGAACAGAAAGCGTTCATACCTCACTGATCTCGCTAGGAATCTCTTTGTTCATTCCCTCTGTCTGGGCGCCCCAATTTCTCAACAACCAAAGTCGTTCGTCGAACACTTGGCACAATCAGCTTACCAGCTGGTTAGGATGTGGTCGTCGTATTCGGACTCCAGCTTGTGCTTGTGCTTGGCTTCTTCCTGAGCCAAGACCCGAAAAAGTTTTGCAAGCCCCGGGTCAGAGGTCATATTGGCCAAGTCGGAGTAAAGTCTATGAGCTTCCTCCTCCTTCTTCATGGCCACAATAAGGATCTGCTGGTAGTCCAGATCGGGGCCAAAGGGAACATCTTCGGTGTACTGGCTGATTTTCAGGTCCGGAACATTCTCTATAGGAAAGGACTCGATGTCTCCCTGTTTCAATGCATCCAACATCTTGAAATGCTTTCGCTCCTCAGCAGCCATCTCCTGAAACATAACCTTAGATCCAGGATTTTTAGCCACTTGACCGGCCGATTCGTAGAAGTGAATGGCAGCGTCCTCTTTCTGCTTGGCAAAACTGATGGCTTCCTCAAAGGTGTTAATCTCCATACCTGACTCCTTTTGGGGCAAAAATATGTCGTCCGCCATGAATTACTCTTTAACGTGTTACCATGATCTGCTTTTTCCGGTCTTTGTCAGTTTGATCATCTCCCGGGAAAAGGCCGGGAGATCCGAGGGCTGGCGGGAGGTGATCAGATTTCCATCTACCACCACCTCTTGGTCTCGATAATTCGCCCCGGAGGATACCAACTCCCCTTTGGTGCTGCGGTAGCCTGTGACCTCTCGGTCCTTCAGCAGTCCAGCGGCGGCCAGGATCACTGGGCCGTGGCAGATGGCGGCCACAGGCTTTTTCTCGGCGAAGAAATGCCTGGCGATGGCCCATGCTCTCTGTTCTTTTTTCAGGCGCTCTGGGGCCTTGCCTCCGGGCAAGACCAAAAGATCATACTCCTCAGGTTTGACTTCGTCGAGGCTCAGGTCAACTGTAATGGCATACCCGTGTTTGCCGGTGATGGTGCCCTTGGAGAAGGAGGTCACATGGACCTCGAACCCCTCCTCCTTGAGACGGTAATACGGATAGAGAAGCTCGGTGTCCTCGAAATGGTTTGCGCTGATGATCAAAACCTTCATTGGAATGGCACCTCCTGCCAGGATTAGCCCTCGAAGTGGGGCCGTTCCTCTCGGACGAACCAGTCCGCCGGATTTTCCAGGTAGTCGCGGGTCTCCTTCAGAAAGGCGTAATGCTCATTTTCCTGTTCCAGCATGAATTGATAGAGCTTTCTGGCCATGTCATCTGAGGTGTCCTTGATGAGCCGCTGATACATATTGTAGGCCTTCTGTTCCAGCTCCATGGCCGCCTCATAGGCCTCCAGACTTCCCGCATCGGCCTTGATCGTCTCGTCCATGTCTTGGCAAGCTTTTTTGAACACATTCTCGAGCCTTGTCTTCGCGTGAGGTTTATCCTCGAGCAAACCTCCCAGCTCCTGACACGTGCCCTTCTCTTGAAGCGCGCAGTAAAAGGCCTTAATGGTCTCGATGTGAACCAGCTCTTCGTCAGCCAGGGTTTCGAAGACCGATTTGGCCAGTGGATTCGCTGAACGCCGTGCAGCTGCCTTATAGAAAGCTCCGCCATCCTGTTCCGTCTTGATGGCGGTGCTCAGGGATTCCAATTCCTCTTGCGTCGTGCTCATGTATCTCCTCCCGTCAGTGATAGTGAATGAGAAAAACGAGACCTTCACCTGTCCTTGATCTCGATGAGGATGCCGTCGGGATCGCGAATAAAATAGACCAGATGGGCCTTCCGCACCACCTCGATCACCTGAGCGCCCTTCTCCTTGGCCTCCTGGCAGAAAGCTCCTTTGTTCCCAACCTCCAGACCGAAATGGTTGATGCGGGGATCAGGGGAAAGGGGCCTTGATCTTGCATTTTTTGGTCGGAATGGAACAGCTCTAGCACCACCTTGTCCCGGCGATAGACCTCCGCCGTGTAGGCCGTGTCTTGACCGAAGATGTGATGCATGATCTTGGCGGGTACATGGTAGCTGTCCTGTTTTTCAAAGCCTAAGACGCGGCGGTAGAATCGACTTAAGCGCTCTAGGTCTGTCACCCATAGGCCAATATGCTGAACCCGTAATGCAATTGATTCCTCATTCATATCGATTCCAGGATGTGTCTTGAGAGCGTGTCCTCCAATATCCCCAGACTTCTCCAGCCGAGCTTTCCGATCCGATGTCAGGTTAGATTCCTAGCTCCGTTCGCGTCCTCAGTCGTCGCAGAATATTACCCCGTTGAAGAATTCCGATGACCCTCTCGTTCTCCACCACGGGCAGCTGCCCCACGTCCTTCTCGCTGAGACGCTGCAGGATGATGTTGCCATCGTCGTCGGGGGCGATGATCTCCAGTTCTTCGCGGGGAGTCATGGCCTGGCGAATGGTGGTGGAAGCCCACTGTTCCCGGGCCACCTTTTTGATGTCTCCCAAGCCGACCATACCCTCCAGCCGGCCGGCATCGGTCACCACGAAGGTATGTCGATGTCGCCCCAGGATATGGTCCTCGACGAGATCCTGTAGAGAGAGGTCGCCGGCGACGGTCTCGAAATCCTTGGTCATGAGGTCTTCGGCCCTCAGGCCCCGCAGCATCTCTCGCATTAATACATGGTGGTAGCCGCGGACTGCGGCGCTGTGCAGAAACCAGCCGATAAAGATGAGCCAAAGGCCGTTGACGAAAAGTCCTGCAAAGATCTGCCGGAGACCGATGAAGATCAACAGAAATGCAACTCCCTGCCCCGTCAGGGAGGCGACACGGGTGGCCTTCTTTAAATTTCCTGTCATTCCCCAGACAATGGCTCGCAGAACTCGACCGCCGTCAAGGGGAAAGCCGGGGACCATGTTGAAGACCGCCAGGATGGCGTTGATCATGGCCAGATAGCGCCCCAGGGCCGCCAGGGGCTGACTGGTAGTCTGAAATACAAGCCACCAGATTGCGAAAAAAGCGGCTATCATAAGGCTGGAGAGGGGCCCGGCGATGGCCATTGTGAATTCTTTAGCCGGCCTGTCGGGCTCCTCGGTGATCTGGGCCACGCCACCGAATATGAATAAGGTAATATTACGAACCTTTTCCCCCTGCCGGATGGCCACCAGGGAATGGGTTAACTCATGGGCCAAGACCGATCCGAAGAAGAGGAAGCTGGTCACCAGACCGATGAGCCAATGCATGCCGGAGCTCCAACTGGGATATTGCCTGGGGAAATAGGAGCCCCCCAGAGTGAAGGTGATCAAGGCGAAGATGACTAGCCAGCTGGGGTCGATATTCACCTCCACCCCCAGGATTTTTCCCAGGCGCCAGGAGCTTCTCATATTTTTCTCTTTCAGTGGGATGAAATGGGGCGGCCTCGCGGGCGAGACACAAGCCAGGAGTTTCTTCAAAGGTAGGAATTTTTCAGTGGTATGTCAAGAGCTATCCAGGAGGATCGAGGAAGGCCGCAAATGAGGGATCATTTTCCCATGACCAACCGAAAATCTCTCTTGATCTTCCCCTGCTTGACCACCTTAAGGGTCGTCTGGAAGACATCGTATCCGGGGCGATGAACGGTGATGATCCTGGTACCCGGCTCCACGCAGACGAATCGGTAGGCTCCATTGGATCCCGTTTGCAGAGCAAAGGCATTATCCAGTACCACAAGGGCTCCCTCAATGGGTTTGCCCTGCTCATCGGTGATGGTGCCTGCGATGGCGCCGGTCGTCTCCAGGTCTAAGCCAAAATCCTCTAACAGGCCGCAGAAGATGGCATAGGCCTCCTGGCGCAAAGTGGCTGTGTCTTTCAGCCTCTCCTCGGCCGCAGGATCTGTGACCACTGTGGGGGTTGCCAGGGCTCGGTCCACCCAGGCCTCGATCATGAGGTAAGAGGACCACTCATGGGCTCCCAAATTTTTTGTTCCCAAATACCAAACTAGGTGTTTCTGGATTCGCTCAGCCAGGGCTTTGCCCTCTCCGTCGGTGTAAAAATAATAGGATCGCGAGCCGTCCTCGTCTATGTAGGGGTTGCTGTGAGAGATGGAGACCAATTTGTTGGGCATGAGATTGCGGACAAAGCGGGTTCTCATCACGGGGTCTATGGTCTCGGCGAACTGGGTCCTGGTCATATGGACGGTGGCTCCCGCAGCGATGAGGTACTCTCGGAGATATTGAGCCACCCGTAAGTTGATATCGGAGGCCTTTAGGCCTGTGGGACCCACTGCTCCGGGCTCGTCGCCACCATATTCCGCATCGATGACCACAGACTTGTCCAGAAGCAATCCACCGTATAGGGGCGTCATGGCGATATCTTGATGTTGGCCAGCGTTCTTTCTTACCTTGATCGAGTCTTCATGGCTCAGGTAGCCGGGACATTTCACCATGAGTGGATATGAACCAGGGTCTAAGTTTTCAAACAGGTAGAAGCCACCCTGGTCTGTCTGGGCCATCTTGTCGGCCAATTTCACCCAGGCTTCCGGCACCGGGTGCTGATTTGTTCCATCGGTGATCATGCCCGTAACCAGGGCAGGACTGGTGGAGTCGAACTGAACCTCCACGCGGTCGTAGAGATTTCCGCAAGTGGCGAAGATGAGGGCTTTTCCCTTTGGATTCTGGACCTTTAGATATGTGCTGACATGACCGCCTGCGGTGCTGTCTGTCGAGGAACTGGGCGAACCCCGGTCGGTGACAAAAGAGACCTTTGTGCCCTCTGCCACGGGATGTCCATTTCTGTCCCTCACAGAGGCCCGAGCTCCAACGACGAAGGTACCCTTCACAGGAGCCCACAGAGGTGCACAGCTCAATTGAAGATTGGCTGGTGGGAGGTCCACGGTAAACTCTTTCTGCAGCGGTTTGGTGGCATTTCCCTTGCGGTTCCGAGCTAGGAGGAAAAGTGTGTGTGTGCCGCTGGCCAGAGGTTGGAGAGATGAAGCGGTCAGCAATCCCGTTTGATGATCGAAATGGTAAAGAAGCTGTTCATCGTCTACTTTCAACTCTATAGTTGCCGGATCGATGCCCAAACCTCCCTCCTCGTCGAGAATGGTGGCTTGAACTGTAAGGAGTCCTGTATGGGCGACATCCTGGTTGATCTGAAACTCTGAAATAATGGGGATCCCGCCATCAAAGTAATTCTTGATTCCCTCGTAATAGGCCTGGGCTTCCTCTTTTTGATGTTCTTCTGTTTTCAACTTGGCCTCTCGTTCAGGATTGCTGATGTACGAGGGCTCGCCCAGAACACAGGGCTCGTCGTTGTTGCGGGTGACATAATAGATGGCCGGGCGGACGGGAAGTTGGGATAATCCGATGTGTTTGTGGAAAGCGGCGTAGAGATGGTTGGCCACATCCCGAGAGGGGCCGTCGCTCCACCAGTAGTAGTACAACTCCGAGCGATCGACGGCTCGGTCTACCTGGGCGTTGGCATTGTGGTGCAGTGAGACGAACAAGTCGGGCTTTCGCTTTTTGGTAAAGGCCACCCGATCCTGCAAGGAGATCGTCTGATTATCTCGTTCCCGCGTCATATAGACCTTGGCTCCGTCCTTTTCCAGCATCTCTTTCAGCCTTTTGCTGACCTTCAGGTTAGGAGTTTTCTCTTCCAACCCGTTGAGACCCACGGCTCCTAAATGCTCACCCCCATGGCCTGCATCGAGAACGATCTTTTTTCCGGCAAGACCCACACCCCGTTGCCTTCCGCCGATGATGGCGCAGGAGGTAACCAGGATGGGGACGATCAGCAGGATGAGGAAAATGGAACCTGCAGAGGGATGAGATATGCTCATGGCAATCTTCCTGTGGAGGGTGAGCTTTAGGGGCTAAAGGAGAGATGGGATATGAGATCGAAAATTGGTGTTGTATAAGATTATCGAAGCTCGTCCCTTGAGGGTCGAGACCCGAAACTTAAATCAAGAATTGCCATTCGGGGATTTCAGCATCAGAAGATGCCTCCTACAGAGTCTCCTCACAGGGGTAGTAGACTCTTACATTCCCGCCACTTTGTTTGCTCTAATTCTTGATTTCATCTTGTCATTGCTGCGAATGCAGGAATCTCACAATAGAAGATCTCCCCACAGTTGCTGCTGTCCCTGAGATGCCTGTCCCCGCTCCTCGCTTTCGCGGGGAAAAGTTGAGCAGGCATGACAACTTTTAATTGCCAACATCCACAAGGAGCGAGGAGGGTTATGAACGAAGCTTGGTGCTCGTTTTCACGCGAAGAAAGGGGATTGTTCCCAGAAGAGCATCTTTCCCGAAAAGACCCCGGGAAAATCCCGATTCTATTTTAAGATTGGCAGTAGGGATAAAGATGGCAATTCCAGGACTCACCGTAAATCTGTGCTGCCCGTCATCGGTTTTCCAACCTTCCTCGCTTTTGGAGGCAGTTATGGAATACCCATTAAATTCCAGAACGGCAGAGACGGAGGGAGAAAAAGCTCGGACCAAGGCGATATCATAAGAATACACATCCCCGAGATACAAATCCCCAAAGCCTATCTCATAAGTATAATAATGGCGATACGCGGCTTCAGTTTTGCCGGTCGCCACATAGCCAAAGTTAGCATAGATTTTAAGGCTTTTCAAATCAGCACTATCATACGCCATATATGCTATGAATGCGAAGTCTGTGCTGCCTGTGCCGGTGGGAAGCTCTTCATATGCGTTTAGATACCGGTGGGGTAGCCAATCGCCGGGGTAATAGATGTAATATCCTTCATTAGTATCAAATGATCGCAGGCGATGATCTCCCGTCGGCAATTTGATCCCCGCTCCTAAAGATATTCGTATCGGTCCAGCTAAAGATCCAAAAGGATCGGCTCGTAATCTGAGCAGGAGGTCGCCGAATCTCTTGTTGTCGAGTTTGCCAACGGGCCGAGGGCCTTCTAGTTTCCTCCAGATAAAGGGAGCTCTGAGTCCAATTTCAACATTCGCCGTGAGGCCATAATTCATTTCCAGGAAGTGGACCAATCGTGAGTAATCGTATGGCTCTAAATCTCTGATTGTCCCCGACGAGTTCAAGTACCAATTGTAGTCGCAGTATCGCAGTTCGTTTGTAATCCTAAGGGTACCTTTCGCCGTCAGCGTCACATCGCCTATACCTAGGGGCTCACCATAGGTGCCACGGATATAATCCCCGACTGGAAATAGTGACGGATTTGGGATAGGATCAGCAAGAACACTTGGAGAGAGGGTAACGCACAATAAAAACGACAGGAGGAATATCAAGTTGCGCATGACCTTCCCCCTTTCCCTTTGGATCCACTGAACTCCCCACCCTCACCTCACCAACAGCACCGAACACTGGGCTCGCTGGACCACCTCCTGGCTGACGCTGCCCAACCTTTTAACCTCTCTCTCGCTCAACCCCCGGGATCCCAGGACGATCAGGTCGTAATTTCCTGCCTTGGCTTCTTCCAAAATGGCGTCGGCGGGGTGGAGGTCCTGGACCAGTTTTGTATCGCAGGACTGCTGTTCCTCAGTAAAGACCTTCTCGGTGAAGCGGAGGGCCTGTCTGGCATCGTTTAGGAAGCTCTCGTTCAACTCAGCCCCGATGTCGTCCCGGTACATGGTGGGCACATAGGCCACGCTGATCAAGGTTGCTTTGGCGGGGAGCTTCCTGACCAACTGGATCGCCTGACGTGCTGCTCTAAGGGCGTTGTCTGAGCCATCGGTGGCCACCAGAAGTTTCGAGAACATTGGGCGCACCTTTCTCGTGGGATGAGGATGGACAGGATCTGATCTGTGGACTCGGTGAGGTCGAGTTCACTTTTTCCGCGTCCTTGGGCCAGGTGGCAAAAGAGCGCTCTGCGAAGACCCCTTTCGGGATTCTGGAGGGTGGTCGTCACCGCACCAGGATCATCTTGCGGCTCTGAGCAAGGCGGCCAACCTGCAGATGGCAGAAATACACTCCGCTGGCCACGGGCAGGCCTCGATCATCCAGTCCTTTCCATCTTACGGTATAAGTTCCGGCTGCTTGACTCTCGTCAACAAGCGTTTTCACCGTCTGTCCAAAAACGTTGAAGATCCGCAGTCGGACATGGTCGTCCTCGGAAAGCTGGTAGCCGATATTCGTCTCGGGGTTAAAGGGATTGGGATAGTTCTGGAAGAGTTGAAATGTGCTCGGTAACCTGTGAGTCAGCTGTCCTTGGTCGTCCACGCCGGTAACGGCCCTGGCCAAACGGAGATCATCCAGGTAAATGGTTCCTTTGCTGGCTCCCCCCTGGTCGTGGTAAGTCATCTGAAAGCTGTCCACCCGCATGGTTCCCTCCAGGATGCCATTGCCGATCCAGCTTCCCACGGGATCGGAGCCCAAGTCCCACTGGACCAGCCTCCAGCCGACCCAGTCGATGGTCACCCACTGGCTTACCTCGTGATACTCCGCAGCGGTGGAGGGGATGTGGTCGTCGACGCAGAAGCGGAATTTGTTGTTGCTGCCGTCGCCGTAGAGCCAGACCTGCAGAGTATAGCTGGTGTCGAAGTGCACGGCATCCGAGGCCGGCGGAGGAAAGTAGACGCGTATCAACCAGCTAGGGGCTCCCGGATCCCACTCATAATCCAGACGGCCCGAGGCGGTGCTGCCCGTGGTGGGATTGACCGTAGAGGTGTCGGTGTCGAAGGTGGTGCTGTCCGCGATGGTGCCCGAGGTGCTGCCGCTGGCTTCGGGATCCCACCACGGTGATACCCCATCCTCGAAGTCGTCGATGCTGGTGAACTGATAGGATTGAGAGCTGGTGGTGAAGGACCACTCATACGTCTGGTCCATTTCATTTAAGAAGAGGTCTCGGAGGCCTGTGTTCAAAGTCACCGTGTATGTTTCATCGGGATTCAGAAGCTCGGCCGGGTAGATGAAGATGAACCCGTGGGTGCCCAGCTCCTGATAATCGAAGGTCCGAGCCACCGGAACGGAGTTGCCATCTCTGAGGATGACGTTCTGGGGGATGATGGTGGTGGGATCTAAAAATTCGTCGAACTCCGCGGAGATGACCGCGTCAACGGACACATCATCTGCCCCATTGGCCGGAGAAACGGCAAACACCAATGGGGAGGTGGTATCCAGACGCGCGGTCCTGAAGACGAAAGTGTATGGATCGCCTTCCAGACCATCTCCATTGCCATCCAAAAGGTGGCCGAAGTTATCCTCAGCCGTGGCCGCGATGGTCACCTGATAATCCGTGTGTGACTGTAAATATTCGTCGGGATCAAAGGTCATTTGTGTGTGATCTATGTTCCAGCTGAAGGTTCCCATAGCAGAGGGGACGATGACGAAGGCGCTTTCGGTAGTGGCCTGGTCCATGTAGCGGCTGAAGTTTATGACCAACTCCTCGAACACGAAAACGCCGGTATCCCCGGAATCGGGCACCGTGCTCACCACTGTGGGAGGGATGGTGTTGGCCAGGCCGAAGTCTTGGATGGTGAAGATGTCGGCGGCGACCATTACGCTGGCCGTGTCGCTCATATAGCCCTCATTCTCCACCGCCACCGAATAGGATCCTGGGGAGAGGTCGTCGAAGATGTACAGACCGTTCAGAGAATCGTCGGTGATGTACACCAGGCTGTCGGGAAAAAGGGTGCAGGTCACCCCGTTGAGGGGCTGACCCGTTTCCGCGTCGGAGATGATGCCGGAGAGATTTCCCGTGGTCAGGGGATCGGCTCCGAAGTAATCCAGGAAGGAGGTAAACAGAGCTCGGGCCTCCATCTTCAGGTAGTCATCGTTGCGCAGCCGGTTCTTTTCCGGTGTATAGTCGAAGAAGGAGGCCTCGGTGAGCTCGCCGGGCATCTGCAGGTCGTCGAGTACGCCCAAGTTATATCCCAGAAAGCTCCGGTCTCCTCGAGCGTACCAAGTGGTGGTGCGCATTGCGTGCCAGATGTCTTCGCCCATGATCTCGCTCATGGTCACCGCCTCCGGCCATTGAGGTTGCCCATTGGAGAGCTCTTCGTAGAGCACCAGAGTGTAATTGCTCACTCCTTGCCATGCGTTGTGATGGATGGAATTGAACCAGTCCACGTTGTTGGAGTTGGCGATGAACTCCCGCTCGCTGAGGGAGGGATTTTGAATGTTGTCCGTACGGGTGAGGATCACCGTGTCCGGATTGGCCGTCTCCAGGTAATCTTTCAGGTAGAAGCCCACCTTCAGGTTGATGAGAGTCTCAAATGGTTTGATGGTCGGGTAGGCGCCGTGGCCGGGATCCAAACAGAACTTCAGGCCGCTCAGGTCGGCGCCCTGGGCTAAAGAGGGCGAGATGCCACCGAAGAGGACCATCAGCATGATCACAAGTCGCCGTTGCGACATAGAATCCTCCTTGCTGAGATGATATTAAGACACCATGATTTGTTTGTCTGTCTTCCAGCTGCCGGCAGGGAGGATCATCTCACCAGCAGCATCTTCCTGACAAGTTGCTTTTTTCCAGCGCGCAGCCGGCAGAAATAAACCCCGCTGGCCACACTCTGGCCGATTCCATCACGGCCGTCCCACCAGGCCATATGCTGTCCTGGTCTTTTCACCTCATCCACCAGGGCTCGAATCTCCTGTCCCAAGATGTTGTAGATCTTCAGGCTGACCGGCAAGGGACCGGTACCGGGGGGGACGGTGAAGCGAATGCGGGTGCTGGCGTTAAAAGGATTGGGATAATTTTGGGCCAGATCGAACTCCTCCATGGGAAGAGAACCTTTGAGAGTAAGGGTCACTGGCCCGTGCACCTCTTCCCGGTTGTTCCCATCCACAACCCCCAGCAAATAGAAGTAACTGTTTCCCGCCAGCACGGCGGAGTCCATATACTCACCGTGGATCTGTCCAGGCAGCAGTTGGTCGTTGAGCCGCTGGAAAGGGCCGTTGGGGGAAGTGCTGCGGTACAGGTTACTGCCGATAGCTCTTGCCTCAGAGGGAAGCGTCCAGCTTAGGAAGGCCAGGCCATGTATCTCCTGGGCGTTAAACTGGACCAAAGGTACCGGGGTGAATACCTCTACGAGTCTTACGGCGTCGGCGATGATCACCCCTCCGCTGGCCTCATTGGTCAGGGTGATGTCGCCGTTCGTGCCGGCTTCAAAGGGATAGGATCCCAGCTTATTCCATTGCTCCCCGTTTAGCTGTTGGTTCATCAGGACGGTGTCGGCCCCGCCCATGTAGTGGATGATGTAAGGAGCGTCTGTAGCTCGGTTTGTCCCCTGAACCCAGTAAGCGTAAACAGAATATGTACTGGCATTGGGCAGATCCAGCGTCCAGATGGCGGCACTTCCCGTTCCCGAGGAGGTCCACCGATAATCGGTGCCGTATGGATTTCCGTATGCTCCCGTAGACCAGGAGCCCACAGTTGAGAAGCCGGGATCTGAGTTATCCACCACGATCTCGATGCCGGAATGGGCCTTGCCTACGAACTTACGGCTGGCGTTCAAGGTGGTGAGAGTTTGCCCCTGCAAGTTTTCGACCCCGGTTACCGTCAGGGTATAGACAGTAGCTTCCGTCTGGGAGGTGGTGGTCAGATGGACCAGGGCGTGGTTGAGGCTATCCAACTGAGCGCTCTCTGCCCCGGTTAGGCTAAGCCCGCCATCGAAGCTGTAGTGGAGCTCGTCTTCGGCTGTGGCTATCTGCACCTGTTGGCTGAAGAGCACGTCCACCTGGGTTCCGCTGATGGATCGAGCCACAGAGAGCGTGAAAGGTTTGAGTTCCTTCCAGGGCATAACGGGAATATCGGCCTGTTGGGCGAAAGGACCAGAACGTAAAAGGCTTACCTCTGTGAGCCCAAGTGAGGTGCTGGAGAAAAAGGTGCATCCCTCGGCTGCCAGAGAACGAGTGGAATCCACTTGGGCCAGCAGCTCTGTCGGCTCCAACAAGTAGGCCCCGATTCCTGCGTAGATGTGACGGCCATACGAGCTGACCACGTGGTTTTCCAAACGGCTATGAAAGGCCCACATGTCGTCGGTGTAGATCATGGGGGCGCTGAAGTCCAGGATCTTCGACTCCAGCCACCCATGGGAGTCTTGATAATAAAAGGTATAGCCATCATAGAAATCTCCCCAGGTGGCAGCGGATACCTTTACCCACGGTTTCAGTCCCGTGACGTCATAGTAAACGCCTGATACAAAATGTGTCACCAGGTTTCGTCGAAATTGCTTCCACTGATCGGGTAGCTCCCCGGGCGTCCCACCGTATTCCCTCTGGAACCGGGCTAGGCTGGAGTCATCGTAGGAGTATCCAGAGCTGGGGTAACGGATGTAGTCCAGGTGAACGCCGTCCACGTCGTATTTGGTCACGATGTCTGTGATGACATCGCGGATGTGCTGAGCCGCCTGGGGGATACCTGGGCTGATGAAAGCGTAACCGGCCGACGGATCCATGGGGATCCCGGATTGGTCTACCATGACCCATTCGGGATGGAGATTGTAGATATGCTGAGGATCTGCGGGAAGGTTAGCACCGTTCCACACGGGGAAGACGTTGATGTAAGCGTGCAGCTCCATGCCCCGCAGTTGAGCCTCTTCAATGGCCACAGCCAGTGGATCGAAACCGGGATAGCCGCCTCCTAGTAGTTCCGACCAGGGCTCCAGATCAGAGAGATAGAGAGCATCTGCCTGCCCTCTGACCTGAAATAAGATGATGTTACAGCGGCAGGAATCCGCCTTGCCGATTTCGGAGCGAATATCGGCCTCGGAATCATACTCGAAGCGACTGAACCACACCACCCGAGCCTCCTCATCGGCTGAAGAGAGGGGCGCTGAGAGCACAAACTGGGCCACGAGCAGGTATAGGAAACGCAGAACAATGCTATGCCGCTTCTTTCTCAGGCGCATGAGCCGTTCCTTTCTAGCCTCAAGAGGGATGGGAGAGTTTTTGGGGTGAGATTGGGGTGACAAAATATAGTGGCGGAAGCCGTCAAGGGATTCATCTAGTTTCGGAAAGAGGACAGAAAAGACCATCTCGGCGAGCCTGCTTGGCCTTTCCTGTCCTCTTCGAGTGTTTGCTCCAAAAGGGCCTTTATCGCAGCAGGATCATCTTCTTGGTGAGTTCGCAGTGGTCTGCGCTCAGACGGTAGAAGTAGATGCCGCTGGCAACTTGTTGTTCCTCTCCATCAGATCCATCCCATCGAGCGGCATACTCGCCCGCTGGCTGCATCCCTTCCACGAGAGTCTGGACTAACTGCCCCCTCACGTTGTAGATTTTCAGTGCCACGTTCCCTGCCACGGGGAGGCTGTAAGATATTGTGGTGCCTGCGTTAAAGGGATTGGGATGGTTCTGGGAGAGAGCATAACCGTCGGGTATTTCTCTGGAAGCGGACCAGGCCTCCTCTACGGAGACTATGTTCATCAATGCCCTATAGGCATTGAGTCGGCCCCCTCCCAGCCAACCCACGTAGGTAGGATTCAAGTCGTAAATGTTGTCTGCGGTGGTTCGTACTCTCTCCTCGAACTCGTCGCTGTTCATATTCGGCTCAGTGACCTTGATCAGTCCGGCTACCCCGGATACAAGGGCACAGGCGGCACTGGTGCTGGGTATGCCAGCGATGGGACGAAACTGATAGTCATCGTCCCACAGGGTGCTGTAGATGGATGCTCCCGGCGCTGAGACGTCCACCCAAGAGCCGTAGAAGGTCCAGTCTGTGGCCTTATCGGTCATATTCGTGGCTGCCACGGCCGTCACATGGGAATAAGCGGCAGGATAGGTGAGGGGACAGGTGTCCGGAGGGGCGAAGGCGTTGCCCACCTCATCATTCCCAGCAGCGGCCACCAGGATGATCCCCTTTGCGAAGGCGCTGTCGATGATCTCCTGCTCGAAGGCGCTGGCCGTGTCGCTTCGCGCCCAACTGAGGTTGATCACTTGAGCCCCGTTATCCGTTGCGTATTGGATACCCTCATAGCCATGGGTTATGGTACTGCTGTCGTCGGGACTGACTTTTACCCCCATAATCGTGCAGTTCCAAGACATTCCGGCAACGCCCACTTCGTTGTTGGTCACCGCTGCAGCAACACCGGCGGCGTGGGTGCCGAGAAGCGCGGAGGTCTCGCTGACGTTATAGTCAGAGCCGACGAAGTCCCAGCCGTAGAAGTCATCCCTGAAACCATTGCTGTCGTCATCGACGGCGTTCCAGTCGATGCCGGTGATCCGCCCATCCCCGTTGACATCCTCTCCGAAATTAATCCAAATGTTGTCGGATATATCTGGATGATTCCAGTCCACTCCGGTATCAACGATGCCGATGATTACCGAGCTGTCCCCATGGGTCACATCCCAAGCATCTGGGGCTTGTACGGTGGCGAAGAACCACTGGAATCCACTTGCGTAACGGGGATCGTTGGGTGCGTCACAGGTATGGTGGAGATAGCGCGGCTCAGCGTATAAGAGGTGTTTATCTTTGGCGAAATCGCGGGCCACAGCCTTGGAGTCGTATTGAGGATCGAACTCGAGCTGATAGATAAAGGCCAGCTCCGATTTTTTATGGGCAAAGATCTGACTAATCCGATGGACGCCATATCGCTCCATTCTTCCGTCTAGGGAAGCGATGCCCACGGAGATGACCTCGCCTTGTCTCTCTGCCACCACCTGTCCGACTTCCGGGGCGACCTTGGCGATGATCTGGCCCGGCTCATATGCGGGGCGGGAGGCTATTGACATGGCCGCGAAGGCCAACACTACAGCCATGGTCGTGAGGATAACCACGCCGGAAACCCTTGAAGGACTCAACATAACAGCTCCTCCTCGTTGGGTTATGCTTTAGGGGGCCGATAACGGCCGCCACGAACGCAACTTTACTCGAAAGTGCCTCACCAAGAATTTCGTTTCTTAGCCCGGCCCCGTCCATGGTCACGAGGCACTGCAGTTGGAATGTGGGATTTGAGCTTAGGTTACTTAATATATAAAACCAAAAACTCAAAATCAATTAAAAAGTGCCTCCTTGTTGAAGGAGTTTAGGAAAAAGTGGACTTTCGGCCCAGTGTATGATGTTATGGTCCCCAACCAGATTGGAAAGATGGATTGAGGAGCCGCTCAGACGGGATTGGTAAGGGGGCGAAATGGCTTCCGGGAGAGCCCCGAAGGCCACTGGCGAATCACACAGCCTGATGAAAGTCTATTCCTCGGGCAGGGGCGGCTGAACTCTTACGCCCAACCCTGACCGGGGGGAATTGTCGAATTGCTCGATGATGTGGAAGGCCAGAAGACTGTATTGCTTATCAGCGCCGCCGTGAAAATAGCCGTGGGCTAAGTTGCTGAACTCCAACAGGTCTTTTTCGTCTTGGGTGATCTTCGTGTCTTGGGGATGAATGATGCGGACGATGGCCCGCAGCTCGTAGCTGGGCATGTCCGTGAACACGATGGTGGCCACAGGATTGGCCATAATATTCAGAAAGGTGTGGGTCTCAAAATCGGGCCGGGTATAGAGTTCCAAGGACAACTGTTTGGTGCGATCCCATAGCTCGGGATGGCGGTAGTTGTCCTGCAGGATTTCTAACTTCTCCTTCATATCGGCATCCATAGTGTTTTTAAACCTGTCCGTCAGCTCTCCGATCCTCTCCTTCTTGGGGGCAAAGCCCACTCCCTTGATGGCATTGTTCAGTGTGAAAACGCTGTCGCGGCGTCCTCCGCCATAGGTGGCTATGGCAGCGGCATGGGGCCCCGCTAAGCTGGGCATATTCCCATGAGAGATGGTTTGCAAGTATTCCAGCCTTGTCTTGAGGTTCCACTCCATGAATCTATCGTCCAACTCCGTGATGCTGTGCTCTCTCCAGTAGCCGTCGATCTGAGCCCTGATGATCCCCTGGTCGATCTTGCTCATATCCACATTGTTCTGGACGAAAATATCCCCTTGCCAGCGGTTGTTGTCCCCATGCTCCCACCAACCGGCCAGGGCTTGGGGCACTTTTCCTAAAAAAGCTATCCAGGGCATCGCAAAACCAGTCGCCCTCAAAAAGGTCCGACGAGGAAGGGAAAATTTGCTGAGCATGTCCCAAGCGGGTCCGGCATGGGCGAATCTCTTTTTCACCTGATAACCTCCTTGATTCGATCCCCAGAACAAACAGCTCTATGTCGTATCTTTTCGTCTTTAGGACGATGGGGGACGATGGGGGATGTTAAAATAGATGCTCAAATCTTAAAGTCAGAGATCAAAGCATATCCTTCACCAGCAGAGATTCTCAGCCAGCCTCGAGCTTTTAGCTTCCAGTCTTACTGCCAGATTCCATACCTAAAAACCGGTTTCGAGTTTCCTCTTATGAGGATGTTGCCCGGATACAGGCGAAAAGCCCCCTCACAGCAGCCAATTTAACACTCCCCCCACCACCAGTGTCGCGGCGATCATAATCATCATGGACAGAACCATATCCCGGAGCCCCAGCTCCTTAGCCATAACCACAAAGGTGGCCACACAGGGAAAATACATGGCCAGAACAACGCTGGCCACAACAAGCTGGTTGAAGTCGAGGCCCAGGGGAGAGAGCATGCCCACCGCTACGTCCTTGCGCAGGAAGCCTACCATCAGGGCTGCCACTGCCTCGCGGGGAAGCCCCAAAATGCCGGTGATCACCGGGGCGGTGATTTTGCCCACAAAGTCGATCACCTTCAGAGTATAGAGCACGTTTACAATCAGGACGCCCAGGATCACGAAGGGGATCGCTTCCCGCAAAAATCTGCTGACTCGCATCCACATTTTCTTGGACAAACCCGCGAGATAGGGCAGGCGATAGGGGGGAATTTCGACGAAGATTTCTGGGCTTTCTCCGCGGATGAGACGGTTCAACAGGTAACCCAGAGTGATCCAGACCAGAGCAAGGGTGCCGAAGACCTGGATGAGCCCCCGGACCCCGGCTCTGCCCACCAATCCCACGATCATGGCCAGCTGGGCCGCGCAGGGGACACAGATGGCCATGAGAGTGGTGGAGATGAAGCGCTCCTTGCGCGTCTCAAGGATCCGGGTGGACATGGCTCCCGGCACATTACAGCCCAGCCCCAGCAACATGGGGATAATGGCCAGGCCGTGCAGCCCTATTCGGTGCATGATGTTGTCCACCAGGATGGCCAGGCGAGGCAGGTAGCCTGAATCCTCCAGGAAACTCAGTATCAGGTAGAATGCGAAGACATAGGGGAGCACCATGGCTAAAGGCACGAACAGGCCGGTAGTCAAAAGGCCCATGGATTCCACGAAATCGATCTCTCCTGCCACCAGTTTTCCGATAAGGATGTCGTGTAAGAAGCCCCCTGATCCCAAGATGGCAGATAATTTCATCATCAAGGGAGCCCACATGTTCTCGAAGATGGGCTCGAAGATGTAGCCGATGAGCCCCTCACCGAGGAATCGAATGATGGAGAACGTAACGCCCAGAGCCACGAGGGCGATGGGGATGCCGGAGATGGGATTGATGGAGGCGTCGCCCAGCCTCTCCAAGAACGTGTGGTGGCGATGTGTTACTTGCTGCACCTGCTCGACGATGCGACCGATCTCGTGCCACCTTTCCTCATCGTCATAAGTAAGGCGTCCGGGCCTGGCCTGTGGCAATTGCTGAACCAGGTCTTTGATGCCCTCTCCGGTCACGGCCACAGTGGGAACCACGGGGACTCCCAGGAGATGCTCAAGTTTGTTCTCATCGATAGTGACGCCGATGTGTTTGGCCTCGTCCCACATGTTCAGAGCCACAACCATGGGGACGTCCTTTTTCAACAGCTGGAGGGTGAGGTTAAGGTTGCGCTCGAGGTTAGTAGCGTCCACCACGTTGATGACCAGGTCGCCATCTCCGCACATCTCCACGGCAACCTCTTCCGCCTTACAGGTGGGGTTCAGAGAGTAGGTGCCGGGAACATCTACCACCTCTGCTTTCTCACCGCTCAGCTTCATGGTGCCGCGGGTATATCCCACAGTGGTTCCCGGATAGTTGGAGGCGATCACTCGCACTCCCGTTAGTCGGGAGAATATCACACTTTTTCCCACGTTGGGATTGCCCATCAACAAGATTTTCTTCATGTTGACCCTTCCCCTTGGGTCGGAAAGTCTTCTCATTGCTCCAGATCGACGATGATCTTTTTCGCCATTCCAAAGCCGATGGCCGCTTGGGTGTTACCCATGCCGATGGTAACGGGACCGCGCAACAGCTGGGAGCTCTTCTTGGTGATCTTCGCTCCAGGGCGAATTCCAAGAGCGCCCAAGCGCGCTTTCACTCTCTGGCCGCCATTGATCTCGGTGACGGTTCCTCGATCTCCCGATTTCATCATGGTCAAATTCACTCTTTCCATGTGAACCTCACGTTTCAAAAGCCGGTGGATATGCCCCGTTTGTCAATGTCGGCGGCATTTTTCGCAATAACCATACAGCTCTAACTTGTGCTGCAGTACAGTGAAGTTATTATTCTCGGCCACCTCTTTCTGTAGCTCCTCGATTTTTTGGTTCTGGAACTCGATGATGGCCCCACAGTTAACGCAAATTAAGTGATCGTGGTGTCTTCCCCCAGCGACCGGCTCGTAGCGGGTAATGCCGTCTCCGAATTCCCGTTGACTGGCAAGGCCCGCTTCCACCAATAATTTTAAAGTGCGGTAGATGGTGGAGAGGCCCATCTCCGGATGGCCCTTCTGAATCAGCCGATACAGCTCCTCGGCGCTGAGGTGACGTGTGGAGTCCAGAAAAGTTTGGGCAATTTCCTCTCGCTGGTGGGTCACCTTTAGCCCTCTGTGTCGCAAATAATCACGTAATGTGCCAGCTTTACCCATGGCCCTCTCGAATGCCAATTTTGATTTTGATTTTCAATTTCAATCATATCGTTTTTTCTCTTCTTTGTCAAGGGGAAAATGTCAGGGCTTTGAGCCAATCTGAGAACTTCTTGCGTAGCTGTGAAAAAAGCGGGCAAAAAGCCCGCCTTTAGTCTTCTCAGAAAGCCAGGCAAATTCTACCTGAGCAAAATCATCTTGATGGTTTCTACAGAACGGCCGCTCCTTAGTTGACAGAAGTAGATACCGCTTGCCGCCGGGCAACCATGGAGGTCCTGGCCGTTCCAGCTCACATGGTAGGCACCGGATGTTTGTTCCTCATCCACAAGAATCTTGGTTAATTGCCCATTGACGTTGTAGATTCTGATGGTCACCGGACCAGCCTGGGGCAATTGGTAGTTGATCCACGTGTCTGGGTTGAAGGGGTTGGGGTAGTTGGAGAAGAGCTGGAACGTTTTGGGCTGAGCATCGCTGAGGGGAGAGAATTCAACGGAAACAAGATAATCTCCACCACCAAAGATCCAGGTATCATCGTCGTAGCCACTGGCTTCATCTCCTCCAAATAATATCGGGAGACTCGATCCGTCCATGCTGGTCTCGGAGAGCCGGTGGTAATTTCTCGCCGAAGGCTGGGTGGTATTGGCGTCTAGGGTCCAGCTTGTCTCTCCCAGATCGAAGATCCAGGTCTCATCGCTGCGCACGGCTCCGGGGAGCCTTCCGCCGAACAGAAGCACCTGATCTCCGCCGATGTAAGCCATATCAGAGGCCTGTCGCACCGAGGGTTTGGCAGAGGGACTGAGCTGGGTCCATGTGGTGTCTCCCAGATCAAAGACCCAGGTCTCATCGTCCTCAAACGTATCGTAGCCTCCAAACAGAAGCACCTGATCCCCGCCGATGAATGCCATAGCATGCATGCTTCGCCCCGAAGGTTGGGATGCAGGGCTGAGCTGGATCCATGTGGTGTCTCCCAGATCAAAGACCCAGGTCTCATCGTTCTTACCGGCAGCATCTTCCCCGCCAAACAGAAGCACCTGACCCTCTCCGATGTAGGCTAAAGAATGCATGTTTCGCGGCGATGGTTTGAGTACGGGGTTAAGGTGGGTCCATGCGGTGTCGCTCAGATCGAAGATCCAGGTCTCGTCATTCTTCCCAGCAGCTGTGAGCCCGCCAAACATGAGCACCTGATCCCCTCCGATATAAGCCACGGCATGAGTCAATCGCGCTGGGGGTTGGGATGTGGGGCTAAGCTGAACCCAGGTTGTATATCGCCCAGATCAAAAAACCAGGTATCGCCGAGGAAGGAGGTAAAGCCTCCGCCAAACAGAAGCACCTGATCCTCTCCGATGCAAGCCATATCATGCTGCGCACGTCTCGAGGGGTAAGAAGAGGGGAATACTTGAGTCCAGTCGTCAAGGGCATACGCTGCTCCAGCGAAGAGCAGGCAAGCCATGAATAGACTAAAAATGGCCATTTTCATCGTTGGGACCTCCTTTCGTATCGTTTTGTTCTCAATCTTTTGCCTATAAATCTATGGGATGGTAATTTGATGTCAAGGTTTTTTTCTCTGATTGTGCAGAAACCTATGGTCGCGGGGCTGTTTTTTTCTTCGGGGATAAATGAGGGAGAGATTGAAGAGGTATGAGCTGTGACTTGTTTTTATGGAAAAACTAGGGGTCAAGGATAGAGGGTTGAGGCTTTAGGATTTGGGGGAAAAGCAATACTTGACCAGATTCTCAAAAAGGCACCAGAAAATCTTCAGAGTGATTGAGCCGGGATCCCTCACCCCTGTTCACTCACAGATACCCCATGATCTTCAAATGCTTGCGGATGAGCTCCTCTTCCTCAGCGCTATAGGGTGAGATACGGGCCTTAGGAATATACCCAAGAACTTCCAGGGTCATGAGGATCCGCTTTAGACCCTCTTCGGGCGATTCCTGATCCGTCTCTACGACGACCTCAGGCTTCAGGGGCGCCTCGTAGGGGTCATCGATGCCGGCCACATGTTTGATCTCACCAGCGGTGGCACGTGAGTATAGCCGGTTCTTGTCCCGCCTGCGAAGCTCCTCCAAGGAGCACTTACAGTAAACTTCGATGTAGGCGCCGAGCATTTTCCGATTGCGTTCTCGAGCCTCCCGGATGGGCGAGATGGCCACGGCGATGGCCGCCACACCGTTTTTGGCTAAAAGACGGCACACCTCACCCATGCGGCGGATGTTTTTTTCTCTATCCTTCAGAGAAAAGCCCAAACCCTCGCTGATGATTTTGCGGATCTCTTTGCCCTGGATGATCTCCGACCGAATGTCCCGGCCAACTAACGCATGATCCAGCATCTCGGCCAGAGTGGTCTTGCCGGAACCAGAGAGGCCCGTGAACCATACCGTGAAAGCTTTCTTTTTCCCTTTCATATTGTTCCCCAAAGGGTTAATAAATCAGACCGATGAGAGGCCAATAAAGCTTCATCACCAGCATGAGCACCAATATGGCCGCCAGGTTCAGAAACATCCCTTTGCGAGCCACCTGGCTGATGCTGTAATAGCCCGCTGAAAATGAGATAGCGTTAGGAGGGCTGCCCATGGGGAGGCAGAAGGGCAGACCTGCCGGAATGGTAATGGCGAAAACCATGAGGATCGGGGAGATGCCAAACTTGTTGGCAATTCCAAATCCCAAGGGTATTAAAACAGCAACAGCGGCTGTGTTGCTGATGGCCTCGGTGAGCAGAATGCTGATGATGGCCAGTAGGACAAGAACTGCATAGACGGGAAGCTGCCCGAATGGCAAATAATTAATAAGCAGGTCCTCGATAGCTTTTGTCTCGGTGAGGGCCTTCCCGATGGCGATGGCTCCACCGTACATCACGACCACGCCCCAATTCACATAGTCCTCAATTTCCGCCCACCGTACGATCTTCAGGACAAAGAGCAGGACGGCGGCAAGAACGGAGATCTCTGCCAAGCCGATGTAATTGCCCAGGGTGATCCAACACAAGATAGTGCACAGGATAAGAAGTCCCATTCTTTTTTCCTGAGCGCTCATGGTGCCGATTCGTTCCAGCTCCGTACGTAAAAACAAGCTAGCCCTCTTCACGTCGGCGATGTCGATGCGGAAAAAGATGGACAATGCCAGCCATGCCAGGGGAACCATGAGGATCACCACAGGGATGGCCGCCTTCACCCATGTCAGGAAGCCAATGTTCAAGCCGTAGGCTTCCCGGAGCAGGCCCACGGCCAATGGCGCTCTGGCACCACCGAGAAAGGTTCCCACCCCTCCGATAATGGCGCCCCACGCCAGGCTGAGAAACAGCGCCTTGCCGTATTCGCTCTTGAGGGGGCGGAGATTCAATTGTAAGGAGACCTCGAGGACGATGGGAAACATCATGGCCGCCACGGCATGTTCCGGCATCCACAGGGCGAAGAAAGTGCATGTCAGGAGGATTCCGAAAAGCAGAAAGCGCGGGCTACGGTCGAAACGCTCTAAAAAAAGAAGGGCTATGCGTTTGCTGAGCCCTGTTCTGATCATGGCCGCCGTAAGCATAAAGACGCCCATCAGGAAGAAGACGGCCTGGTTCCCGAAGAAGGAGAAAGCCCGACCGGGCTCCATGATGCCCAGAAGGGGAATGAGGACGATGGCCAGCAGGCTGGTGGCCGCCAGGGGTATGAGATTGGTGACCCATAGAGCCAGGCAGAGGACGAAGATGGCCAGGGCATTTCGCCCGGGCTCGGTCAGCCCTTGTGGGGGAGACTGAGAGAGAAGGAGCAGCGCCAGAATTAGGGCGAAGGAAAAGATGGCCAGTTTTGCAAAGAAACTGGTTCGTCTCCGTGAGGCCATGGGTGCCCTCAGATGATATCAGCAACTGGAGAGTAGGGGAGATTACTTCTCCAGAACCATTCTAATAATTCCCCAAATTAGCATAAGGTCGTAGTAAATGCAAGGGAAAAGGAATCTCGAATATCATTAGGCTCGGGACGCGTCCCCTGGATCTGGCTCTATTTTAAAAGGACCATCTTCCTGGTGCCGACGAAAGGGCCGACTCGAAGCACGTAGAAGTAAATGCCACTGCTTACCCGATGGTCCTCGTCATCCTGGCCATTCCAGGTCACCCTGTGGAAGCCCGGTGCCAATGGAGCCTCAAGTAGGGTCCGGACTTGTTGTCCCAGGAGATTGTAAATCCTCAAGGTGGTCTGTTGGAGGCCCTCTCCGGGAAGGGCAAAGGTGATAGTGGTGGTGGGATTAAAGGGATTGGGGTAATTTTGGTGCAGAGTGAATACTCGCGGTAGGGGGAGCTCATCCTGGAGCGCTGACTCCACCGGGGTGAACAGGCCGAAGTAGCCCAAGACTCTACCCATGACGGCAGTACGATCGCTCTCGGGATAGACGGTCTCAAAAGGAAAACCCAGATAGACCAGCCGACCCTCTTGGTTTGATCGACCGAAAACGCCCTGATATTGAACTCCCGCCTTATAAGAGGTGCCTGAATAGACCAAGTTCACCACGCTGGCTCCCATCTCGGCGATGGCATCAGGCTTATTTTCCTCGTAGATCCCGTGGGTGCCGTCGTCGAAGGCGAAGTTCAGACCATCGAAGATGGTGCCGATAACGCCCTCTACGGTATTGGCCTCGGCGTCATCGGTGACATATTCGGCCTTCAAAATCTGATGGTAGAAGTCAGCGTCAGCCGTTGAGCCCAGCTCCACCAGATCGTAACCCACCTCTGATCCAGACAGAAAGAAATTCCCTCCACCCTCTAGGTAAGTGGTCACTAAGCTCTGCTCGGTGGGGGTGAATGTGGAGTCCTCCTGGCCCTCGTCACCCAGGATCCAGATGACGGCATGGTAGTCAGCCAGGGGAATGCTGTCTAGGACAGCCGCCTCGTTGGCGCAGCAATCGAAGGCTACCCCCAAAGCGTCAAGGGCTCTGGCGTGGCTGAAAGCAAAGGGATGAGACGGTTGCGTCCAGCTGTCGGAGGTGCGATCAAAACCGTCCACCAACAGGACCTTGGGTCCCACATCAGTGAGGCGAGTCCCATAGATGTCGGACTCAAGGCTCTCGTTGGGTATGGCCGCCGAGTCCACCGCGGTGAGCTTGAAGAAGAGAGAATGGTCGTTTTGGAAATCGGCCGTTAACTGGGTGGTAGTATCCGGTAAGTCGTCCTCATCGTAGTTGCAGTACCAATTTATACCGTCATAGCTGTGATGGAGCCGGTATCCCTTCAAATCGGGCTCCTTGTTGGCCTGCCATGAGACCGTCAGGCTATTATCCCTCGTGCCCGTGACCGATTTCAACACCGGCGTCGCGGGGCGCTCCACATCCTGCTCGGCCACCTCCACCCACACGGTGGTGGTGTCCCAGTTATCCCTGGTGTCACAGCAATACACGGCCACCAGGTAGTGACCGGGGTCCACCCAGCGGGTGTCCCAGTAGCTGTCGTGAGAGATCTGATTGGTGACGATGTAGTAGTAGACAGAGGTGCTGGAGCCGGGGAAATACACGTTCGTGATGTAGGAGTCAGAGGGCTTGGTATCGAAGGTGAAGGGGAAATGAGGTCCCTCCACGGAGGTAGTGTCCTCGGCCGCAAAGACCTGCCATCCGATGGAGTAGACCCCGTTGTTGCCCCCGTATGTGCTCATGTCTGTCCGATCATAAGACCGTGACACGATGTCAACCAGGCCTGAGACCTTGGCTGTGGGAAACAGCTGGGTGGTACCATTCTCGTAGAAATTGATGGTCTGAACCGTCGGTTTATAGGGATCCTCGAAGGGGTAGAGACCACCAGGCCTGAGGGCGTTGATGATGGTGGTCCCGGAAGCACCGCCACCATCCTTGAAGTGGATGTGGTTTTGATCATTGGTGGTTCCCACCACGTCCCCTTGCTGGATGGGGTCGCCCACATGGAGGTCTGGATGGGGATTGACGTGGACGTAGCAAAAACGTCCCACGCGTATATATGCGTTGGCCCCGGAGGGATCCACGGTCAGGACGGTGCCGTCAGCAACCGACAACACAGCCCCGCCATAACCCAGGGGGATGTCCGTCCCATCGTGAAAGTGGTCTCGGTCGCCGCGGCACTCGCCGAAGGTGGCCGAGACGTTATGCTGGACGTCCATGGGAGCTAAAGGCCAGGGATACGTGGCCCCTGAGGAGGATGCCAGAACGAGGCTCCCTGCGCTGAGCGCCAGCAGGCTCAGGCAGAGGGCTGTCTTATTGATTGTGCGCATAGATTAGATACCTTTTGTCGAAGGCTAAAAGAAACCGGGAGTTCTCATCCAGAAATTTTGCAAGAGGTTGGAGGAATCTCTCCTCAGGGAACGTCTTCTCCCAGACCTGGTGACCTTCCTCATCGAAGAGCAAGATCTGTGGCGACTGGTAGACGAACTGGGGGCCATGGTATCTTCCTGGGGCCAGCTCAACAAGAGCAAGTTGTCCGTTGGGAGACAGGTCCAAAGCTCGTATCTGGCCCGCCTTGCTGGGCAGAAGGTGTTCCCATAAGAGCTGGCCCGTTTGGGTCTCCACCAGATGAATGGAGTTCTTCTGGCCTAAAAGGAGAAACCGTCCGTCAGAGGAGAAGTCTGCGTAGCGGAAGGGAAATTCGTATGTGTGCTGTAAATTTCCATCCAGGTCGTAGAGGTGCGTGGATCGCTCTACGGCGTTCAACCCTTTGACGGAGTGGCCCCCGGCCACAATGGCTTTGCCATCTGAGGAGATCTCAACCGCCATTGAGACCTCATGGGCTAACTCACGACGCCACATCTCTGTGCCCTGGTCGTCGAACAAAATCAGATAGCTATGTCCCCTTTCGCGTGGGGATAACTCGGTGCCCGGTCGAGCGTAATGTTTCAACGCATTGACGACAAAGTAGGTTCCATCTTCGGAAAAGGCACAGGCCACGGGGCGCTCCATCTCGGCCAAAGTTTTGGGGAAGAGAGAGGTCTTCTGGACCAGAGAGCCGGCCTGGTCGTAAAAAGAGAGAATTCCCTCCAGAGGTTCCACCATAACCAGCATCCCCAGATTGGAGAGATAGAAACTGGGCATGGGCGTGTCAATCCCTAAGGATCGACTCAAAGACCAACGTTTCTTCCCCTGCCCATCGTAAAGGGTAAAAGTCAAAGCACTGGGAGATTCGAGCCTTTGATCGGAATCAGATAGCTCCTGAATCCCGACGAAATTGCCCTTTTTGGAGAGGAATACTATGGTGTTCTGGCCACGCTCCAGACGCGACAGGACTTGGCCGGATGAGGTCAGAAACTGCACAGACTTCTGTGCAGCCAACATGGCCGGCCTGTCGCCGGAAAAGCTGACGGTGCTCCAAGCCCCGGGCAGAGAGCCCTCGACGACCAGTTGGTAGGTCAGCTGCGCTGGTTGATTCCCTCGTCTGCCCAAGGCCATTGCCAAAGAAAATAGACTCATGACCAGGGCCAGAGAGAACATGCAGGTGAGGATTTTTTTCACGGATGACTCCTGTATAAGATGAGACCATAGAGAAGTCTTGAGGATTCGGGCATCGATCTTTTCAACTAGAATTTTGATTTCCAATTTTTGGGCTTTTCTTTGCCTCGTTCCCATTTCAAGGGGTTGTTCATGATATATTCGCGGAGTTCATTCAGATCGTGTTCGTTGGGGATGACATGTTCGTGGTAGTTACGTTGCCAAACAGCAGCACCATATGTGATTCGTAGTTCGTTGATCCGTTTGGTCACAGCAGATTTAAAGCCCCGAACGATAGCGCCTATGGTCTGCGAAGGGGATCGAAATTTATTTTGGATTGTAGGGGCGTATTGCAATACGCCCCTACAATTGATGAAAATTATTGCATGCACATGATTTGGCATAATGGCAAACCTGTCCAAGGCGATATTAATCCGTAAATTGGCCGTTTTCGTCAATTCATTTTCGACAATGCGACCGAATGAATTCAGTTGCATTTCGACATCCACGACATTGTCAATTGTCAAACAAGCATCTCTTATCAGGCGCACAAGCCGTGACGAAATAGGCGCCACTTTGGAAATAATCAAAACCTTTTAACCGTAGCGAACGCCGATGCTGTCCGTTTGGATATTTTGGCATGACGCTCTGAAGTGGGCTAGAAAGCCAGGCACCTATATCTTGAATCCTTGATTGTTTGGCTGCTTTGCTCTCATTTACAAATTAACCACTCCTGTTGCCCTTGTCAAGTCTTTCCACAAAAAAGGGGAGAGAGCCAATGCCCTCTCCCCGTATCCTCAGGGACTTAGCGCAAGAACGTCATCTTGATGCTTTGGGCGAAGCCGTCCGCCTCCATTCGGCAGAAGTATACTCCGCTGGCCAGAATCCCGCCCTGTTGGTCGGTGCCGTTCCAGCTCACTCGGTAGCTGCCGGTGGCCATTTCCTCCTCCACCAGCGTATTGACCAGCTGGCCGGTCGCGTTATAAACCTTTAGGCTGACGTGTCCCGCCTTTGCGACGATGAACTGAATCTGTGTCTCCGCGTTGAACGGATTGGGATAGTTCTGGGATAGGGTGTGCTGACGCGGCAGCTCGCCGGAGCCCATTGATTGAGGCTCCACAACGGTGGCCTCTGCTTTCAGAATCTGATAGCTGTCTAGAGAGACCATAGGGCCATCTATAACTCCGTTTCCGTTCACCCAGCCAACGACTGGGTCGACGGCTAGATCAAAGGTGACCAGCTGCCAGCCAGTCCAGTCGATGGGAATCCAAGGGCTGCCCTCCATTCCGTCAGAGTCGTCTATGCAAAAGCGAAACTGATCCAAGCTATTATTCCCGTAGATCCATACCTGCACCTTGTCGTTGCTGGACCAATTGGGGGAACCTTGCATATACTGGGGGTATTCTCTAATGAAACCCGCCGAGTCGGTATGTTCCCACTGGTATTCCAGCTTGGCAGAGGTCGTCCCAGCGTACACGGTGGTAAATTCGTCAACGAAAACTGAAGAGTTGGTGTTATAGGCCTCGCCAGGGCCGTAATAGGTACCATAGGTGCTGCCGCTTCCATCTGGGTCCCACCAGCCGTTTGCGAGGACGCCGCCCTCGTAGTCATCCAAGATGGTCGTGTCTCCGAAGGCCGGGACCACCCTTAAGTCGTCGAAGTAAATCTGGGTGATGTCCATCTGGCCCCAACAGATGCCGGCGGAGAGCAGAATGACAAAGGTTGTGAGCAATGCTGTTCTCATAACATTTGACTCCTTCAGGCGTTGGAGAAAGGGCTGCCGGGCGCTGGGCCCGGCAGCCCAGGTATGAAAAGGGCCAGACCTACTTCAAAAAGGTCATCTTCTTGGTCTGGTTGAAATCTCCAGCCAGCAGCTGATAGAAGTACACCCCGCTGGCAACTGGTCGGCCGCCTTCGTCCGTCCCGTCCCAGGTCACGGCATAGCGATTGATGGGCTTGTAGTCGTTCACCAAGGTTTTGACCAGCTGTCCCGTGGAGTTGAAAACCCTCAGGGTAACCTGATTCGGTCGAGAGATGGTGTACTCGATGGTGGTCTGGGCGTTGAACGGGTTGGGATAGTTCTGGGCCAGCTGGAACTCGCGTGGGACGTCGACGGCGATGGTGTACTCCTCCACTTCCGTCTCCCCGGTCCACTCGAAGACCCGGAACCACTTGCCTTCTGGCGGTACGGCCTCCAGGAAGGTGGCCACCAACTCCAGCTTATCGTCTTTGTCCAGGTCCACCGACGGCGCAGAGAGGGCGAAAGAGCCCTGATCGTTTGAGGTGCCTACGAACAGGTCGTAATGTGTCCAGGCGGCTGGGTCGGTAGGATCCGCGCCGGTGAGCTCCCAATCCTTGATGACGCCGCTGGTGTACACGGCGGTGAAGATGTCCATACCGTCGGTGCCGGTGCCGTGATCCTGATCGCCTATGGCCATGCCGTAAGCCCCGGCCTCACCGGTGTAGGCGATATAGGTGACGTTGTTCCCAAAGGTGATGGTGCTGACGTCGGCGCCGCCGGTGATGACGGCCATCTCTCCCCCGCCGTAGATATTGAAGTAGACCTCATCGGCGCCATCGTTGTTCAGGTCGGCCACCTCGAAGTTGTCCAGGTTGACCCCATCTCCTGTGGTGTCGATGGAGATGTAGGTCTGGTATGCGTAGGCGTTGGCCCCGGTAGCTTCTACGATGTAGAGGGCGGCGTAATCCCAGACCCCGAAGATGGCCTCCTTCAGGCCATCCCCATCCATATCGCCGATCTGAGCGTTGGTAGGGCTTCCGCCGAAGGGGTTGGCGCCACCGCGCATGAACGCTGCTTCCTCATTCCAGGTGAAGAAGCCAGATTCGAAGGTGCCACTCACCGAGAGGATATACAGGCCGTCCTGGTCGTCGGGGTTTTCGGTATTGTCCACGATAACCATCTCGTTCTGACCATCGTCGTCCACGTCTCCTATGGCGAACCCTTCGGCGCGGAAACGCTGTTGGTGGGTGGGATTAGGCTTGTAGATGGCAACAGCTTCCGTCCCGTATCCGTTGTCGGTGCTGCCATCCCATTCGTAGACGTGCACACCCCCCTCGTAATCCACGCTCCAGGAACCATCGGAGCCCGCGAAGATGATCTCGCCAATACCGTCGTTGTCCATGTCGCCGGTTCCCACCTGGCGGATGTTGCCTACGTTGGATCCGGCGGAGCTCCATACCCACTCCAGGGTGTTGTCACCGGTGACCTCGTAGACGTGCACCATCCCTCCGTTATCATAGTCGGTGACGATGATCTCGTACAGGCCATCCTGGTCCAGGTCCGAGCCGGCGGCCAGCCCGCGGATGAGGCTGTCGGATAGGGTATCGTCCTCGGCGTTGCCGTAGGCGTATTCGAAGATGTTGTCGCCATCGGCGGCCCAACCCACAGATACGGCCAGGAGAAGAGCCATGGCCCAAATGGCCAACGGAACTCCTCGTCTGATCACGATCTGCACCCCCTTTCAGGGAAAAAGGATGTTCCCGTTAACTTCGCTGCCGAACGAAAAAAGATCTCGTCACCACCTCCTTTCATCGTGCTGGGTCATTTCGTAGCGTGGTATGGGCTTGCAGCCCTGTTCCAAGGTTTGCTGCCATGTCTAATATTTCGTGAATCGGCGATCGTTTAGCGGTGTCGAATTTCGTATCGTCCGTCGTCAATCGGGAGTCGTGGATCGTGGCTTTTGGGACAACGGTTTTCATCGGTATGAGTGTTGAAGACGATTGACGATTTACGACCCACGAACAACGTAACGAGCTTCGACGCCGACAAACGAAAGACGAGTTTCTTTCTCATCAAGCAGCTACATACGGAAACGTAGAGCTCCCCACAGGCGAGATGATCACATCGGGATTTTTGTATTGACCGGACAGGGTACCGATGGCCTCCTCGATGGAAGCAGCATACATCATGTCCATGTCCTCGATCTGCTCTTTGGCGATTCCGTCGGAGACCACCACCAGTTTTTTGCTCTGCAACAGCGTTCTGAGCATGGAGGAGATGGGACCGCCCGTGGGCGAGGCTTTTCCCTCAGCGATCCATTGGATCACTGTCTCAGGATCGGGTTTTTCTTTCAGCGTTTCGTACAGCAAAGGGCCGGCTCCATCGTCGAGGGCGCTGAGCAGCACGATGGTCCCGCCCTCTTTGGTCACCTCGTTGGCCAGAAGAACCGCCTTGCCCGATTGAATTAGGTTGGTCTCCAGAGGATACCCGGCGGTGAGGGTGATGTCGGCCATCCTGGGCACCGGCAGGCCGTAGATATCCAATAGGGCCTTCACCGCTGCCTTCTGGGCCTGTTCCACCTCACCGGCGAAGATGTTGCAGACCTCTTTGCGGGTGTTCAACAGCAGATCGATCTTCATACCCAGTTTGGCGATGCGGGCCGCCTCCAGCATGTCCTCCCAGATGGGATTGCCCTCCATTTTCCCCTGGACGGCATTTTTATCCGCGATCATGGTGTGATTGCGCACGATGCTTTCCCGCCCTGAGACACCCGGGAGAATGAGCTTTGCCCCGCCTCCGTAGCCAGCAAAGTAGTGGGGATTTATGGTGCCTATGGCAATAACCAAGCCGGCTTCGGCCACCTTCCGATTGATCCACACGGGGGTTTCCCGCGAGGTCATACCCATGAGCACCAAATTGTCGGTGTCGTCTACGTCGTGGACCGAGACCTCGAATCGATCCACGATGCGTTTGCCAAGTTTGGCCTCAATTTCCTCAGGGGTTGTCTCCCGATGCGTGCCACGTCCGATGATCACATGAATCCGCGCATCTTCAACGTCCAGCTCGCCCAGCATATCTACCAGTGGCTCCATGACCGCTCCCGTGGGGGAGGGGCGGGTCTGGTCCTCGCTAATGATAGCCACCTTGCTTTCGGCGGGAATGACCTCTTTGAGGCCAGGCATGCCGATGGGGTTTTCCAAAGCTTTTCTCACACTTGCTTTCAGGTCCGATATCGCGCATGCCTCCCTGGGCTCGGCCTGGGCCAGCAGGTTCCAGTCTTCGGGAATGTCAAAATGTTGCTCTTGACCTTTAAAGTAGAGCTTTCCGCGAGTAGCCATTGCCTTTCCTTTCGAGTTGATATATTCGCATGAACCTCTTGAATCCCGCTTGTTCAAGAGACGAGAGTTTCACCGTTTTAATAAGAATAAGAAAGAGGATTCAAAAGGTCAAGAGTCTGTACGAAAAAAAGTGGTTCAAACACCTTACCGGTTACATCTCATCTGCCAGCCGCTGAGCTTTGGTTCTGATGTATGCCTGGGCTAAACTGTTAAGCTGATTAAAGTTTGCAGCCTTCAAAGAAAACTCTTTAGCCTTCTCTTTGTCGCCCTTACCCCGGTAGGCCAGAGCTATTCGGTAGAAGTTATATGGATTTTGCTGGTTGGCCTGCTGGAGCTCTGAGAGGGCTGTATTGTACTCTTTTTCTTCCAGGGCAATCATTCCCGCCAGTTGATGAGCCAATCGAATTTGAAAGGGATTCTTTATGGCTTCCACTCGCTGACGATACTCTTCCGCTTGGGCCTTGGCGGTGGCAAAATCACCTTTCTTGAAAGCGACCCGGGCCGAGTTATAGAGAAAGCCTCGTCGGAAATTGTCTTTCACTTCTTCAGATCGATCAGAGGCTTCCACGATTTCCACCGCCTTTTCATGTTTTTCCAAGGCCTGGTCATATTTGCCCATCTCTCGAAGAATGTCGCCCATGGTCACCAGGTCTCCCGCCATGGCCGTGGCGTCGTTGATTTTCTCTGCCAGAGCGTATTGCTTTTCCTGCTCCTTCAGCGCTTTGTCCATGTCTCCCTGGTCAACATAGGAAACTGTCATGGCGAAATGAGCTGCACGACGCTCTCCGTCATTGCGAGCAATATCATACAGTTTCTGGAGCTGTTTCCTGGCCTCTCCGTGCTGTCCCTTATAGTTAAGGTTCGTGGCTATGCCGATATGGGAGGCCACGAAATTTGGATTGTACTCCAGGGCGTTGCGATAGTTTTCGATGGACTCGTCGTACCTACCCATTTTCAACAGCAATTCGGCATAGGAATCGTAAGGATTGGGGTCGTCCGGAATCAACTCGATGTATTTCTGAAAGGCCTTCTCCGCCTCGGCATAATTCTCCAGAAATCTGTGAGCATAACCCAGCTGATTGTAGGGCGGCGAAAAGTTGGGGGCGATCTCCGTTGCCTTATTATATACCTCGATCGCCGATGCATATTCTTGTTGGCCAAAATAATTGGTGCCCAAAAGATTATGGGCTCGCTCGTCGTTTGGATAGAGCTCCACCAGCTGTTGGTATAGCTCTCTTTGTTTCATCGCAAAGGCGTTCGTTCCCGCCTCAACGCCCAGAATCCACAGCCGCTCTCCTTCAGAGGCGTTATCAACGAGAGCCACCGCTTTATCGAGATTCTCGAAAAAGCCTTTATTGGTTGGTTGGGCGAATGAAAGGAAAAGATATCCCATGGCGAAGTTGGGATCCTCGGCCACGGCCTTCTCGAAGTACTGACGGGATTCCTGGGCCTGTAGTCTTTCGAAGAGGTCGCGACCCTGCAGGTAATATTCTCTGGCCGATTCAGATGTGGTGGTGATGGGGATTTTGCCCTCATCCTTCTTGGCGCAGCCGATGGCCACAACCAGAATAGCGCTGAGGATAACGACCAGTGCAGAGCGCGTCAGATGATGCTTTTTCATCTCTCCCTCCTTGTAGATTTTGCGAATTAATACAAGGGGTTACATCCTGAAGCTCGCTAAAACCCGCTTTCGGAGCGCGACCAGCGGATTTCAACATCATCGCGTTCACCAAGAGCCCTACGCAATACCTTTAATAAGCGAGCATCAGCTCCTTGGCTTTCCAACATATCCACTGTAGCTCGCTCCAGATAGTAATCCCGATCCTGTAGCGATTCTTCCTCAAGGTGATCGATGAGAAACTGGAGCTGATCATCCGTGATCTCGCCAACTTTATCACCGGTGTCATTGTAGTATAACCGGATCATAAATTATCCCTTGGAATATCATGCTTTTGAATCAATTTGACAGCCAGGAGCTATGCCGCAAGGTGCGGGGCTATTAGTCTAACGAAGGTCAGCTTTCTTTTGCTTCAGTTAGAATTCATACAGGATCCGGTGCTGTTCACGTAATCCCGGCTCGTAAATTCGCAATCGAATCGGTCCCATTCCGGTTCGGTACATGTATCTGTAAGCTTGTTTCAAGGGTGACAAGTCAAAGATCATCTCGTCGCGAACAAGGGCCTTGCACCTGTCTCCATGGGCATCATGTGAGAGGTATATCTTCGTCTGTACAGGGTAGGATTCCATGAAGGAAGTGGACCCGTATAGTTTGAAGTCATGTTTTCTGCAGCCTCCGCCGTAGGCAACCTGTAGTCTAAGGAAATCTCGCTGCAAGCTTGCTTCTTCGATGGTTGCTGCGTCGGTAGCCAGCGTAATGGCATTATGGTCATCGAAGAGGATGATCTCCTTAGCGGCTGGACTCGGACCCTTCACAGGATTGGAGTGCTGACAACCAGCAACGGCCAGCAACAGCGTGACCAGCAAGTATGCAAGAAGCCGTCTCATACCGTTGGTCCCACCTATGGACAATCAATATCCTCAAGGTTCTCATTCCAGCAATGCCAAATCTCATCATCGAAGTGCGCGGGGTCTTTCACCTGACCATTCTTTACAGTGAGATTCCATTCGATATTCGTGAGGTTGTTCTGTCCCTTATTGTAGATGTCATAGAACGCATCATAAGGGTCGTCGTTCGTGATTCCATAGTGAATATAGCCGCCGTTTTCGGGCCCATCGGGGACGATATTGGTGTATCTGATGTCGGCGGTGCTATCCTGCACATCGCGGTGCCACAAGATACCGATATAGGGGATGGGCTCAGGGTCCTCGGGATCCTTGTTCAAAGTCCAGGTGCCCTCCGTGAGGAACAGATCGGCCTCTCCGAAATACCACAGAAAGTCCTCGTAGTAACCCTCTTTGGAGATGTACATCTCCCACTCAGTTCCGTTATTATCGATGGATCCCCAGAGCTCTGCGGTGTACTCGACATCATGAACCGTGAAAGCATAAGACCAGACCCAGGAGCTATCAGGCTGTTGCTCCGGCTGGTGTTTGAAGGACTCCACAAACGCCGCCACGGGGATGGCTGCGTGCACCGTGATGATGATATTCCAGATGCTCACATTGAGAGCCGCCCAGCCCCAGTTGTCAAATGAAAGGATGACATCCTGCGGCACATCGCCATTGGGCACGTAGGGACTTTGTCCTATGGGGGTGAAATCGTCAAAGTCCATGAGAAATGTGGATAATGGCGGGAGCTCTGGAGGTTTTAACGGCTCCGGTTTTGTGGGCTCATCTTCGCATCCAGCGATGAAAAGCACCACAGCAGTCAGGGCAAGAAGAAGGTATGGTATGATGGTGCTGCGTATCTTTTTCATGATCCAAACCCTCCCACAGCTCTTCTGCTGGCTTAAATCGATTATTCCCTTGTCCACCCTCCCACAAGCTCTCAGAACTCCAGTCCCATGGAGAAGCGATGCACGTCTTCCAGGCGGCCCCAGTCAGCATAGGCGTAATCGATCTTCACGGCCGTAAATCCTGTCAGGGGGTATCTCAAACCGGCGCCGAGGGTCAAACCCTCCTCGCTGTCTTTCCTCCCCAGGGCCTTGTATCCGCCTCGCAGGGCTATGGACTCATTCCACATCACCTCGGTGCCCAGGTTAATGGCCTCGTCGTTATCGTTGGGGTGCAGGGCGTCTACGGCCACTGTCCAGCGCATTGGGCCGGTGTCCACCATATCCATGGCCAGCCCCACCCGGAAGTTCAGGGGCAGGTCCCAGTAATCTGTCTCCATAAAGGCGGTGACGGCCTCGTTGTGGCCGGTCAGTCCGGGGTCCACGTCATGAAATACTCGTGCGTCCTTGCCTTCCATCCTCATCTTGGTGCCGAAGTTGGCCATGGACATGCCGATGCGCATCTGGTTGAACCGGGTGATATACAGCGTCCCCACATCAAAGGCGAAACTGGAGGCGCTCATGTGCCAGATGTTCTGCTTGATGTATTTGACATTGAAGCCGAAAGAAAATCGGTCCGTCAGGCTACGGGCATAGCTTCCCGCAAGGGCAAAATCGCCGGCTTCCATAATCTCGCCGGTCCCTTCGGGGTCATCCACGGTGGTGACCTCCCATTCTCCATAGTTCAGCGAGGTGATGGAGGCTCCCAGAACGTTGTTCCCCAGGAGGATAACCACGCCGCCGAAGTTGAAATCGGTGTCTGCCAGCCAATCGGCGTGCATCAACAGAAGCTCGTTGCCCGCAAGACGAGCCAGGCCAGCTGGGTTCCAGTAAAGGGCTGAGGCATCGCTGGCCATGGCAGCGTATGTTCCGCCCATGGCGGCAGCACGGCAGCCCACCTCGATTTTCAGAAATTGGGCCGCGCTGGTGGCTACTTTTGTGGTGGCCGAAGCCGGGGGCACGGCCACCAGGATGATCGACACAGCTAACAGGATTACTTTTCGCATGGCTTGTCCTCCGGTAAGGTCCTATTTGATGATGGCGAACTTGCCAATTTTCTCTCCGATGTCCGATTCGATGTGGTAGATATATATGCCGTAGGCCACATCCATATCGTCCTTGGACAGCAGGTTCCACGATTCAGAGCCGTCCCAGAGATCTTCCTCGTGTTCGATAACCCGTACCAGGTCCCCGGAGATAGTGAAGATCCGAATGGTGCACTTGCGGGGCAGATGAATGAAGTCGATGCGACGCTCTCCGCGGCCGTGGCCGGGAGGGATGTCTGGGGGCAGCGTTTCCCATTTGGCCGCGCTGACATATGGATTGGGCACCACCTTGATCTGATCCAGCAAGTTTTCGGTGGCGCTGGCCGTGCTGGCCATTTGAGTGGTGAAGGTGAACTGATCCTCAGTCGTCAGCGGCTCGGCGATCTCCACGAAGGCCACATCCCCCGCCTGGGGGTCGATTTTGGTCACGATGGTGTCAACGGGACCGATGATAAAGCTGTCGGGTTGGAAAATCCAGATGGTGTCTATCACCACCGAGTCCTCTGGGGCTGTGAAGGTGATTTCCCAGGTGCCCTTGGGCGTGGTGCCCTGGTAGATCACCGGCAGAACCTGATCGCGGGAGGTAACGTAGGAATCGGGGTCAAAGTCGCCGTCTTTGTCGAAGAAGATGAAGTCGCTCTGCACATCTTCGCTGACGTTCCAGACCTGGAATTTAACCGGTTGCGGTTGGACGATCTGGGAGGTGTCAACCACTGTATCGAAGAATCGGATCTCGTAGTCAGCAGGATAAGGGACACCGCCGAATGGATAGAGCTGTACCGACATATCGTAGTTACAGTCACCCACAAGCCACGCGTGCAGGCTATCGATGGCATCGATATTGTCTATCTCGTCTATGGTCACATCCAGCCCGTCAAAGATGACCTGCTGTCCCTCCAGGCTGGCACTATTCTCTATTATAACCGAATCTCCAAGACTTTCGTCCAGAACTGAGAAGGTCATCCAGGCGGCCGTGGTGTCGTCGAAGGTGATCCGATATGAGTGGCCGGTGATCTCCTGCGGATCTAAGACCTCGATAGATATGGCGGCGTCGCCGTTACCCTGATGGGTCAGTTGCAGGATCTCCGGGGCCACGTAGCCCAGGGGTTTGGCGTTGGGGACCACGGAGACGACGTTGGGCTCGGTGATGAGGTCCGGATTCTTGATGGCCTTGGCGCACTCCACAGGGGGAATCCCATCGACAACACTGCCAATGTCGTAAGAACAGATGGCGTAATAGTAACGGATCCCGTTGGTTACGTTGCGATCCATCCAGGAATAGGCCAAGCCGGTATCGTCGCCCATGTAATAATGGACCCCTGAGCTTTTAGGATCGGTAGCCTGCTTTCCCAGGTGGTCCAGGGGATGTGAACCTAGGACGCTGTCCACCAGATCAAACTGGGCTATGGGCTCCCAGTAAACCTGCACCCCTCGGTTATCTGTGATGGGATTGCCCCAGGTGGCTCCCCGGTCTGTGCTGCGGTATATGGTGTAGCCCTCGAAGTCAGGTCCCAGCAGGGGGTCCACCGATTTCTCAGCAATATTGTCCCAATATAAAGTTACCTCTCCGTCCCCGGCCACAGCGGTCAGGTGCGGCGTGAAGGGAGCCTTGGTGAATTGGTAACCCAACTCGTAGATGGTCTGAGCTATTTCGGCGTTGTTCCACAGGTCCACGCTATCGGCCCCCACGATGATGGCGATGGACATGGGCTGCGATTCCCCTGGCTGTAGGGAGAAATAGCCCGAGCCGAAGAAGAAGACGTTGTCACCTACGGGAAAGGTATCCGAGAAGCTACCCGGGGTCAGGGCGATCCAGCCCGTGGAATCGTTGCCGGCATAGTAGGGACTGTTGTAATCATAGCTCATCATGCTGGTCATGCCCAGGTAGTCACTCTCGTCGATGTCTCGGATGCCGAAGTCGGGCTCGCCTTGGGAGGGTTGTCCGTCACCTTCTCCTTCGTCCCCGGTTCCAGGAATGCCATCGGCTCCAATATCGTCTGATAGCTCGTCCACATCGTTGGTGTCCTGCTGGGCCTCCTCGTCGGTGAGGTCCCAGTCGCCGTCCTCATCTTGGTCGTTATATTGCGATTCGTCGACCAGCCCGTCGCCGTCGTTGTCGATGCCGTCATGATCGTTATAAGGGCTCTCCAGATATTTGAATCCGATCCAGCCCACATCCCCCGGGAAGTTGGGGCTGGTATTATCAGTGTCCCAGCTATACACAAAGTTGTTCTCTTTCTCGAAGTCGACCCCGTCGTCGGCGAAGTCGGGATAACCGCCCACATCCAAATCTACAAAATAGCCAGCCACCACCTTATCCAGAGTCCTATAGCCCATGTTTTTGATCTCGTAGACGAAGAAGATGATGTCCTCGGCGATGGCCGCTGCCCATTGGTAGCCCCGGGAGCTGATCTCGATGGCCAGCCCCTGGAGATCATCGTCATCGGGATAATAATCATAGATGCCGGCGGCGTTGCCGCCGCCCTCGCCGGCGTTGTTGGCCTGATCGTCCATCACGAAGTAACTCTCCTGATCGGCGGTGATAACTCCTTCGCCAAACTGACCGGGCCACACCTCCCACTCCGGTGGCCAGGTTGTGGGATCATCGCTCATGGCCGGACTCTCGTTGGGCAGCGGTGCGAAGAAGCCGGGGAGGGGCTCAAGATCATCATCGCCGCCGTCTAGTATGCCCTCAATGGAGCAGTGGACAGTGTCCCACTCGGCATTCACGCTGTCCCAGCGGACGAACTCGGCAGCGACGATGGGCCCAAACTCGTAGCCGTATTCATGGCCGCTGTAGGCCGGCCACTCGATGCGCGGCGCATAGCGACCGATGGAGCCGAAGTTGGTGAACCGAGTCCTGACCCTGTTGCCGGCGTGAATGCCCGCCTTCCGGTCGGGATTCACCTGCATGCTCTTGAGAACAGTTTCCGTCTGCTCTGCTGACATGTACTTCTGTCCTCGCTGACCGGCCCAAGTCTGTCCGAAGGGCAGAAATTGGAGACAGACCAGGACGGTGATCAACAGAACAGAGAAGATCAAGAGTTTAAATCTTTTCATCTTCTCCCTCCCTACTAAGTTTTAGAGGTATATGAAGGTACAGTTTTTGCTTATAATTTTTCCTCTAACCTTACCGTGAGCTTGATAGGTTTTGGCAGGATTTCATTACCGAAATAACAACATCTTTTTTGTGCAGTATAGATTGCCCCTTTCCAAGCAGTACAGATACAGTCCACTGGCCACTGCCCTCCCCGCGTCGTCGCAGCCGTCCCAGGTGACGAACCCCCAACCGTCCTCAACAGGTTGAATCTGCAGGTGCCGGACCACCTGCCCCAAGACATTGTAGACCCGGAGGGAAGCGCCGGAGAGGTCCCCAGGAGGCAGCGAGAAGGGAATTTTGGTGGAGGTGTTAAAAGGGTTGGGGTAGTTTTGGCCTAACGAGAAAGCGAGTGGTACCCCTTCAGGCAGATATGCCTCAGCTATGTGCGTGACCACGCTCTGATGCTCGTAGATGGTCTGGGCCACCTCGGCGTTCTGCCACAGATCAATGCTATCGGCTCCTACGACGATGGCGATAGACATGGGCTGGGACTGTCCCGGTTCTAGGGAGAAATATCCCGATCCGAAGAAGAAGACGTTATCGCCTATAGGAAAGGTCTGCGAAAAACTTCCTGGAGTTAGGGCAATCCAAACCGCGGGGTCGTTGCCAGCATAGTAGGGGCTATTGTAGTCGTAGCTCATCATGCTGGTCAATCCCAGCTGGTCGTTTTCGTCCAGATCCCGGATCTCGAAATCCGGTTCCCCTAAAGTGGGCCAGCTATCTCCTTCGCCTTCGTCGTTTGTTTCAGGAATTCCATCAGCCCCCACATCGTCGGAGAGCTGATCCCAATCATTGGGGTCCTGCTGGGCCTCCTCGTCGGTGAGATCCCAGTCGCCATCATTATCCAGGCCGTCGCTCTGCGACTCGTCGACCATCCCGTCGCCGTCGTTGTCGATGCCGTCGTCATCGTTGTAAGGACTCTCCAGATATTTGAAGCCCACCCAGCCCACGTCACCGGTCCAGTTGGGCGAATGGTTATCCGTATCCCAGCTGTAGACAAGATTGTTCGCCCAGTCGAAGTCAACTCCATCATCGTGGAAATCGGGATAGCCGCCAACGTCCAGGTCCACGAAATAACCGGCCACAACTTTATCCAGAGTTTTGTACCCGATGTTTTTAATCTTGTAAACGAAGAAGATCATATCCTCGGCGATGGCTGCAGCCCACTGGTAGCCCCGGGAGCTGATCTCAATGGCCAGGCCCTGGAGGGTGTCCGTTTCGGGATAATAGTCATACATGGGATCAGAGTTTCCTCCGCCCGGACCAGCGTTGCTAGGCTGATCGCTCATCACGAAGTAGCTCTCCTGGTCGGCAGTGATCACCCCGGGTCCGAACTGCCCCGGCCATTCTGTCCACTCCAGGGGCCAGGTGCTGGGGTCGTCGCTCATGGCCGGGCTCTCGTTCGGTAGAGAGGCGAAGTAACCAGGATAGGGCTCAAGATCGTCATCCCCACCGTCCAGGATACCCTCGATGGTGCAATGGATAGTCTCACTATCTCTGATGAACTCAGCGGCGATGATAGGCCCAAGCTCGTATCCGTATTCGTGACCGCTGTAAGCGGGCCACTCGATGCGCGGCGGGTAGCGCCCGATGGAGCCGAAGTTCGTGAAGCGAGTCCTGATCGAGTTTCCGTCGTGAATGCCCGCCTTCCGGTCGGGATTGACCTGAGAAATCGCCAGATCGGGGCTAGACAAGAGCAAACCTGCCAGAACGGCCAGCAGCAGAGCAAGTGAGAACACTTGTCTGGCTCCTGTCAATTTCATCCACCTCCCTTTTTTAAAAAGGGATGAGGAGATTTATTCCATCTCCTAAAATTCCACCTCAAACCCCACCAGAACTTTTCGGGGTTCGCTGTAGAAGTGAGGTCTGTTGATGTAATCAAGCCGCAGCTCTTCTCCCCCTTCTTCGACCAGATTCTCGTATGGATTAAGATTGTAGGTAGACCGACCGGTGCTGTCCCATACTATGATCTCGTTCTTGGCGTCGAAGAGGTTGTATACCCTCACGAAAATGGCAGTGCGCAGGCTACGGCCGTACACGTTTTTCAATATGAAATCCTTACGAGCGTTGAGGTCGAAGTTCAACTGGGCGGGCTTTCGCTCGCTGTTCTCCTCACCGGTCCGGTGTCCTTTGGAATCCAAGGGGGTATACGGGAGGCCGCTGCCGTACTTGCCGATGATACCCATGCCCCAATTGTCCGGCTGGCTGAGAGTCACGGACATATTCACAGTGTGGGTTTGATCCCAGTCCAAAGGCACCACCTGTTTTTCCGGCTGGCGCCTCAAGTTGGCCGCCCAGTCGTCATGCTCGGCGTCGGGATCGGAGGCATTGCCCTCGGCCACCTGAAAGGTGTAGTTAATATCGAAGCCCACCAGCCCCCTCAGCCGCTTGGTCAACTCAACGGTTACGCCCTTGACGTTTCCATAGTCTCTGTTGACGTATTGAAAATAGCTCTCTGCCGCGGTGAGCTTGAACCTCTTGGTGGCGATGAGGTTGGTGATGTCCTTGTAAAAACCGGTGACGCTCAGGGCCAGATCCTCGATCATCTCCTGACGGAATCCCACCTCGTAGATGACCGTCTTTTGAGGTTTCAACTCTCCGGGGGCAATCTCTTTGTCCCTGAGCTCCAGCTCAGAGTTGGTGTAGAGGTAATTGTAGGTGGGAATCTGGAAGAAGTGCCCATAGGAGAAGTACAGCACTCCCTTGTCGGAGATGGGGTGAGCCACCCCCAGGCGGGGACTCAGCTGGCTGCTGGCTTTCAAGGTGGCGATTGAATCTTCCTCGGGGAAGTCTTCGGTTCCATCCCTTCCCAGAGCAAACGTCCAGGCATCGGGGCTAAAATAATCGAAGCGGAGTCCAGCGTTGATAATCATGTCCTGCAGCTCGATCTTGTCCTGGATATAGGAAGCTAACTCATAAGGACTGTGCCTGTAGTGGTTGAAGAAAAAGCGGCTGTCCCCGCTGATGTAGCTTTTAAAGGTAGGATCGATTTCAAACAGAGAGAGATCGTGATCGTTGAACTCAAATCCCGTCTTCATCTGGTGGGCTTGATTCACCTGGCTGGTCAGGTCGAAATTGTAGGTCCGACTCACAGTCCTCTGCCGGAACCACCAGCTGAGGATGCTGTTCTTCCAGAAGTTCTGGCTCTGGTAATCCCTGGATTCCGCCTGGTCGTAGCGAACGTCGTTGTAATCATCCCATAGGAAATATCGGTACTGCTGCTCCATGTAAGAAAGTTTTAGCGAGTAAAAAGTGCTCGGGCTGAGAGTATGGGTCAGGGAGAAGTGGCCTCGGTCGCTCTGACGCCTGCGGTTGTAGGTGCTCTCGGGTAGATATTTCCAGCGGTGGTCGTATGTTTTGTATTCCCGACGATACCCCAGGTAGCCGGCGGTGATTTTGATGGCATCTGTAAGGCGCCAGGTCATCTTTCCGCTGAAATTTTTCCTCAGGTCTGGCTTCATAGGTACCCGTTCCATGAAATCGGCTCTGGTGGTGTCAGGCAGGATGTTCTCGAACTCATCTCGAATGGCCTTCTGGGAGTACTTCTTGAAGCCGTAAAGCCATCCATCGGTGTCCTCATATCGGCCCGATAGGAAAAAGCTGAATTGATCGCCCAAAAAGGGCAAGGGGCCGCCCAGGGTTCCCTGGACATTGAATTCGTTGAAGGGCTCGATATCGTCGATCTCCGGAAAGATGTCGGTGTGGTCGCTGACGTGGTCCCCGGTATAGGCGGCGATTCGTCCAGAGAGTTTCTGGCCTCCCTCTTTGGTGACGATGTTGACGATGCCCGACATAGCGTTCCCATATTCGGCGTTGAAGGTCCCGCTGACAGCCACCATCTCCTCGATGGCTCCGCTGTTGAGGTTCAGGTTGTCCATCTGCCCGGAGTACGGGTTCTTCACCAGGATGCCATCCACCATGTAGGCCACCTCTTCCTTACGTCCCCCTCGCATATGGGTGTTGCCAGAGATGTCTGTGGTCACCGCGGCCTGGGTTTCCAGGATATCATCCACCTCCTCCACGGGCATCTCCTGGATCTCCAGTGCGGTGGTGATGTCAGAGCTGGAGGTGACGTCCATACGGACCAGAGGACGCTCTGCCACCACAGTGATCACCTCGGCCACGTCCAGAACAGTCTCCCTGAGGGAGAAGTTCACAGAGCTGGTCAGGTCGACGTTCACCTGGACGTCTGTCTGCTCCATGGGTGAATAGCCGATCATCTCGGCTCTGAGAGTGTAGATCCCGGCGGGCACGTTGAGAATGAAGTAAGTGCCGTTCAGGTCGGTGGACGCACCCAGGATGGTGCCCTGGACGAGCACATTCACTCCCGGCAGCGGCCTTCCGTTGGCCGCATCGGTCACCGTTCCGGCGATCTTTCCAGTCGTGCCGGCCATCGAAATGGTTCCGCCTGCCAGGCTGATGAGGACTACCAAACCCATCAGGTTAATGAGTCTTACCACACGTCTCATGGCGACTTCCCTCCCCAGTATTTATGTAGATGGTGTTCTCGATAGCCAGTGGTGTCGGTTAGAGAAATTTTACAAAGTCAAGCAAATAATAAGTTCAACAACCTCCATTGTCAAGTGTTTAATTTGGGGACTCAAAAGATTATCAAAGAGGTCGATCAGGCTGCCGGGGAGTTCATCGAAAAGTGCCCCAAGTTCAGGCATGGGAGGAAAGAAATTGACTTGCATTCAGGATTGGCTTGCATTATGTTATTTTTCGATTTAGAAATGCTGGAAATGTCGAAAAATCTATGTGTTGTTAAAGGAGTCGCTATGTCAGCTTTGCGCGATTTCAAAAGGCCGAGTTCTGTCGCCGAGGCCGTAGCCATGGTTCGAGAGGGGCCCGGAAGGGGAGGTTTCATTGCCGGCGGCACGACCCTGGGATTGGCTCGGATGTTACCTTATGATTTTCTGGTGGACATCACCGGCGTGGGATTAAACAAGCTTCGAAAGGTCGGCGATGGGATCCGTATCGGAGCTGCAGCTACCATCCAACAGTTGGCTACCTCCCCCCTGCTTCATAATTCCGGCCTCGAGTTCTTGATCCAGGCGGCCCTTTCTGTGGCCACACGGCAGATCAGAAACATGGCCACAGTGGGTGGCGACCTAGTTTCGGGATACCCCGTGGCCGATTTGCCGGCAGTATTTTTAGTTCTGGACGCACAACTATCCCTGACCGGCTCCGACCGCATGGAACTTTCGCTGCGTGATTTTTTCGATTCGAGAGTTTCAGGGAGCTTGAATGGCGCGCTGGTCACCGAGATCTCCTTTCCGGTCCCGCCTCAGGACAGCCGGGGCTTCTTCGTCAAGTTCGCCCGCACCGAGAATGACGTTGCCCTCATTGACCTGGCCTGCTTGGCGAGCTTGGAAGGGCGTCACTTTAAGTGGGTCCGAGTTGCCCTGGGTTCCACAGTCCTGCGGCCATCGCGCTTGCTGGCTCTCGAGGATTTTCTCAAGGGCAAGCCGGCGGAGGAGCAGGTGCTGGCTCAAGCCGCGAAGCTGGCCACTAAGGACCTGTCCATTCTAGACAATATTAGGGGCAGTCGGCCTTATCGTATGGAGATGATTCAGGTTTTGCTTCGCAGAGCTCTGCTGAACTGTGCCCAGAGGGGAGGTGGGGATAAGTGAAGATCCATGTCACCATCAATGGGGTCCCAACGGATGTGAAGGTTGCCCCCAACGAAAAGCTCCTGGATATGCTCAGGCGGATGGGCTACTATGGAGTCAAATTCGGCTGCGGTCGTGGTGAGTGCGGAGTCTGCACGGTTATACTGGATGGCCAGGCGGTTATGGCCTGCCTTACCTTTGCAGCCCAGGCCCATAACAAGTCGGTAATCACCGTGGAGGGGATCGGCCAGCCAGGCAATCTCCATCTCATTCAGGAGGCCATTCTAGACCATGGGGCCGCCCAGTGCGGCTACTGCACACCTGGCATCGTCTGCTCGGCCAAAGCCCTCCTGGACGAAAATCCGCATCCCACCGAGGTTCAGGTTCGAGAGGCCCTGAAAGGCAATCTGTGTCGTTGCACCGGATATCAGAAATACGTGGAAGCCATCCTAGATGCAGCTGAAAAGTTGAGGGAAACGTCAGGGCGCTTGGAGTGAAGGTTTCTGACCAGGGAAAGATATCGGGGGATAGGGGCTAATGGCTCAGGCAGGCAGAGTAGCTTTGTGGAGTTTCTTTCTCCTGTCAATTTCGATCAGCTCTCTGAGAGGGGATGAAGCTTCGCAGAAGCCCTCCGACTGGGAAAGGCGACTGGAGATGCTTCGCGCTGTACCTTATGTGGGTTTCTCGGAAGTTACCCCCAATGAGCAGGAGGATGGCGTTGTATTCTATGATCCGAAGAAGGCTTACCTTGGTTATAACTTATACTGCCTGCAATCAACCGGCGAGATTTTTCTGATAGATATGCATGGCCAGGCAATCCACCGGTGGACGTATTCTCCACAGACGAAGAGCTTCGGTTCTGGACACGCCATAATGTTGGAAAACGGCGATGTACTGGTCATCAAAGAGTTTCTTGAGCTGCTTCGGCTCAATTGGAATTCGAAGCTGGTCTGGAAAAAAGCCTTGGCGGCACATCATGACGTTGCACATGCGCCAGATAGTTCTTTTTACGTGATTGCGCGGTCTTTTAAAAGACATAGGGGATTGAGAGTGATATTTCCCACAATAGTGCATCTCAAAACAGACGGGAAAGAAATTGACAGGTGGTCCGCTTACGACCATATGACTGAGATGAGGAACACTCTCGACACCAGCTCCTTTCTGGATATGCACCTCGACAGTGCCCTTTCTGGCCGGTCTCAGAAATTTGGGGTATCGGAAATAATCAAGAGGATTGGGACGGGCCCTGGACAGTATTACGATTACTTTCACCTAAATGCCATCACGGTGATTCCACCCACCGTTTTAGGAGAACAAGACTTGCGGTTCCGTCGCGGTAATTTACTCATTTGTCTCCGGAATGTGAATCAGATAGCGGTGTTAGAAAAGGACACATACCGCATTCTATGGTCCTGGGGTGAGGGTGAGCTTGAATGGCCACACCATCCCACGATGTTGGAAAACGGTCACATACTTATCTTCGACAACGGAGTCCAGCGCAGATATTCTCGGGTGGTGGAGCTAGATCCCCTGACAGAGGCCATTGTTTGGGAGTACGTGGCCGAGCAGCCGGAGGATTTTTACTCTCATTTTAGAGGTTCGGCCCAACGGCTACCCAACGGCAACACGCTCATCTGTGAAAGCGATAGGGCTCGTGTTTTTGAGGTGACAGAGCAGGGGGAAGTAGTGTGGTTTTGGCGGAATCCTGCCACCGAAGAAGTGGAAGGGAAGTGGGAAAGACTGAGTTCGATACCGAGACAGTCGTCTGGAGCTAGGCGCCGGGAAGCTGTCTATAGGATGTTACGCATTCCCACAGCACAGGTAGACAGATTGATGAATGGGTGGTGGTGGAAGTGGGGTTTTGCAGATGAAAAAGAAGTTCACATGAATGTGCTACGCGCTGAGTGATTTGAGAATAGCGGATAGGTGAATTACGAACTTGAGGTTTTCACCCATAGCGTATGACGAATTACATGAGGCGATAATGGAGGAAGCGAGGTGAGATGAAAAGACCCAAGTATCGAAGCGTGGGCCAAAATCAGCGCAAGGTGGATGGCGAGGCTCTGGTAACTGGGCAAGCGCGGTATGTGGACGACATCGAACTCAGAGGCATGCTGTACGGGAAGATTCTGCGTAGCCCCCACGCCCATGCCAGGATCCTGGAGATCGACGCAGACGAGGCCCGAGGCCTGCCCGGGGTTCATGCTGTGCTAACGCACCACAACGTGCCGCGAATCCAGTATACCACCGCGGGTCAAGGTGCCCCGGAACCCTCGCCCAAGGACACCTTCGTGCTGGATGAAAAGGTGCGCTACGTGGGCGATAGCGTGGCTGCCGTGGCCGCCGAGACAGCTCAGATTGCCGAGGAGGCTTTAAAGAAAATCAAGGTGAGGTGGGAGGTTTTGCCTGCCGTGCTGGATATGGAACAGGCCATGACCCCGGATGCTCCCAGAATTCATGAAATGCCTTCGGCAAATGAGATCTCCAATCCGGAGAAAAATATCGCCGCTCAGGTGGAGGTAACCGATGGGGACCCGGAGAGGGGTTTCGCCGAGGCGGATCTTGTGGTGGAGAACCACTACAGAGCTGGACGCGTTCACGCCAGCCATACCGAACCGCATATCTGCATCACCTGCCTGGATGAGGCGGGCAGGCTTGTGGTGCGAACCTCCACACAGGTGCCCTTTCACGTCCGTCGGATTATCGCCCCCCTAGTGAACCTGCCCATCGGCAAGATTCGGGTGATCAAGCCCCGAATCGGCGGTGGATTTGGAGCCAAGCAGGAGGTGCTCCTGGAGCCCATCTGTGCCCTGTTGACCCTGAAAACGGGTCGCCCGGTGCGCATTCGGCTTACCCGGGAGGAGGAGTTCATCTCGTCAAGGACACGACATGCTCAGATTCTGCGGAGCAAAGTTGGCGCTAAAAGCGACGGCACCATCACTGCCACTGAGCTTGAGGTTCTGGCCGATACCGGGGCATATGGCTCTCATGCCTTAACGGTCCAGTGCAACACGGGGAGCAAATCGCTGCCCTTGTATCGTACGCATCAGTACCGGAAGGGTGTGAACAACGTCCACTTCAAGGCCACGGCAGTCTATACGAACCTTCCCGTGGCCGGAGCCATCCGTGGTTACGGAGCGCCCCAGGGATTTTTCGCCCTGGACAGCACCTTGGACGAGATGGCCCACAAGCTGAAGATGGACCCCATCGATTTTCGTTTGAAGAATCTTGTGCGCAAGGGAGATTCTCCAGCCCTCTTGGAGAAACTGGGTGAGGGGAGAGAGGGAGTCAAGCAGATTTTGAAGAGCTGTGGAGTGCGAGAGTGCATCAAGCGGGGCATGGCCGAGATAGAATGGCAACAAAAGAGGGCTCGAAAAAACGGCGGAGTGGTGAGAAGAGGAGTGGGGATGGCTGTCCTGCAGCAGGGCTCCGGTATTCCAGGCATCGACATGGGGGCGGTGACCATTAAATTGAACGAAGATGGTTCCTTCAACCTAATGACCGGGGCTACAGATTTGGGTACCGGCTCAGACACCATCCTGGCCCAGATCGCTGCCGAGGTGCTGGGCACCGCTGCCGATAAGTGTCACGTCTTCTCTTCCGACACTGACCTGACCCCCTACGATACCGGAGCCTACGCCTCCAGCACTACTTACATAACCGGCATGGCTGCCAAAAAAGCCGCCGAGGAGATACGCAGGAAGGTTCTAGCGCGAGCCGTTCGAATGCTCTCGGAGAAAAGGGGAGATCTGACATTGGAGAACGGCCGGGTGAAAGGCCGCAAGAAGAGCATTTCCCTGGGGGAGGTCTGCGCCGACGCGCTTTACGAACACGATCAGGAACAAATTATGGCTACTGCCTCTCACATTTCTTACGATTGCCCGCCCCCCTTCGCAGCCCACTTCGCCGACGTGGCTGTAGACACCGAGACGGGTCAGGTTAGGGTTCTCAAATATGTGGCAGCAGTAGACTGCGGCACGGCCATAAATCCCCAGTTGGCCGAGGGCCAAACCTTGGGGGGGATCCATATGGGGTTAGGATATGCCCTGAGCGAGGAATACCAGTTCGACGATAGGGGTCGTCTGATGAATCCCAGGTTTCTGGATTATAAAATCTTGTCCGCTTCCGACATGCCAGAGATTAAGGTGATCTTGGTGCCCACCTTCGAGCCCACTGGACCCTTCGGTGCCAAGTCCGTCTCGGAGATTCCCACCAACGGCCCTGCTCCAGCTATCGGCAACGCAATCTTCCATGCCTTAGGAGTGCGCCTGCGCGAGGTGCCGTTTACGCCAGAAAGGGTACTCAAGGCTTTACGTAATGCGTGATACGTCATTGGTGATGCGTCATACGTATTACGTACTGCATCACTTTCTGGATTCAAAATGTGGTCATACCGTTCACGATATTGAACAATGACTTTAGAACCCAAGTATAGGTTAGCATGATGAACGAGCAAGGAGAAATCCTCTTTCAAAACATCTACCACTTGGTGACCATGAACGATCGAGGCGAGCGACTTTCTGGGGTGGACCTGTTGATCCAGGGCAACAAAATCGCCAAGATCGGCAAGGATATCGATGCCCCCGGGGCCAAGCTGATCAACGCCTCAACGAGCCTAGTCATCCCCGGCCTCATCAACACTCACCATCATCTCTACCAGACCCTTCAGCGTAATATTCCCGCGGTGCAAGATGCGGAGCTGTTCGACTGGCTGAAAATTCTGTATCGGGTGTGGCAACATCTCACCCCTGAGGCGGTGCGAGTCAGCACCCTGCTGGGCTGTGGCGAGCTGCTTAAAACCGGTTGCACCACCGCTCTCGACCAATATTACGTTTTCCCCGTGGGAATAGACGAAGATCTCATCGGGATCCAGGTGGAGGCGGCCCGGGAGGTGGGCATTCGGTTTCATCCCACCCGGGGAAGCATGTCTCGGGGTGAATCCCAAGGCGGTCTGCCTCCAGACTCGGTGGTCCAGGACGAGGAGACCATCCTGAAAGATTGCCAAAGAGTTATCGAGCGGCATCACGACCCGGCTCCCTTCGCCATGACTCAAGTGGCCATTGCCCCCTGTTCCCCTTTCTCCGTCTCCAAGGATCTGCTGAGAAGGACGGTACAGTTGGCCAGGGAGATGGGGGTTCTCTGTCATACTCACGTCGCCGAGACGGAGGATGAGAACCAATATTGCCTGGAGGTATATGGCAAGCGCCCCCTGGCCCTCATGGAGGAGATGGGTTGGTTGGGGGAGGACATCTCCTTTGCCCATGGGATTCACTTCCGGGATGAAGAGCTGGACCTTTTGGCCCAAACCAAAACGGCCATCGCCCACTGTCCCACCTCCAACATGCGACTTGGCTCCGGGGTAGCCAGAGTCCCGGAGATGATTCGGCGGGGCATCACCGTCGGTCTGGCCGTTGACGGCAGCGCCTCTAACGATTCCTCGGACATGCTGGGGGAGATGCGTAACTGCTTGTTGATGCATCGCCTGAATTGGGGCGCCTCCGCCATGACCGCCCAGGGAGCATTGTCCCTGGCCACACGGGGTGGGGCCAAGTTGTTGCGACGGAAGGAAATTGGCAGCCTGGAGGTTGGCAAGGCCGCCGATCTGGCCATGATCGACCTGAACCGATTGGAGTACACCGGCTCTCTCTCCGACCCTCTGGCGGCGGTTATCTTCTCGGGTATTGACCACACTGTGAACCTGACCATGGTGAACGGATGGATCGTGGTTCGCGACGGGCAACTGTTGGGTGTAGATGAGACTAAGCTTATCGAGGATGGCAATCGCCTGTCCAACGAGATGTTGGAAAAAGCGGGAATTTAGATGAGAGCCTTTTGGCACCTGGAGGCGAGATCGCTTTACGCAAATCCTGACCAGCGTAGGTCATGATTTTTTCTTGACTTTGCTCTTTGGGCGTCATACTTTGTGGTCGGTCTCCTCATCTTAAAAGGAAAAGATTCTTGCAGCTTATGGCCACTTCCATAGACGGATTTCTCGCCTACTGGTGTGGGCTTCACGAGGTGCGCGGTGAGATCCACAGCGTTTTTCAGAGGGCTTTGAACATAAGAACCTATGGGGGACAACTAATTTCGATCCTCTCTCGGGCCGGGCTAGATGGTCCCAACACGATGGTGACGGAGCTTCCCCAGGATCTCAATTTCGTCACCATGGGCCTGAGTTCGGGAATGCCCGTGCGGTTGGACGGAGTGGAGGCCGACCTGGGCCAGGGAGCCCTAAATTTGAACATTGGTACGGCCCAGAAGTGGTGGCCGCGGTTGGCTGGTGGGGCCGAGCGACTGAATATGGATCGGCTCAAGCGTAACTTCAGTGCCATTCGGAGGACGATGCCCAAAGAGGAATCCAGGGAGGGATTAAGTGGACTTCTCTCGCTCGTGGGAACGCTGGCTGCTGGCCGCTGGAGGACGGTGCAGCGCATGGCCTTCACACCGCTGACCCACCAGGCCATACCCGGAATTCGGGACATTATGATGGGGGCGTTGAAGCGGAAAGAGAATCTTCTGGGGCGAGGGCTTCGTGAGCTCATAGGGTTGGGGACCGGCCAGACCCCATCGGGGGATGATCTACTTTTGGGCTTCATTGGCACCCTAAGCGTGGTCTCCAGACGGGTAGGTGGACCAGAGGTGGAGGATTTGTTGAGAATCATCAGACGTGATTTGGGGGTCATGAAGGAAAGAACCACCTTTATCAGTGGTAGGCTTTTGTCTTACGCCTGCGCGGGGCGAATATCCTCTCCTATCATATCAGTTGTTCGAGCTATGCTCTTTGGAGATGCCCCCGATGCACACTCCTCAGCCCGCGCCCTGATGCGGTTAGGGGCCGACTCTGGATCCGAGATTCTGTTAGGCGTCCTTCTGGCCCTCTCTTTGGTGCCTCGACTGAGCAAAAGTTGAGATCAATGGTGGTGAGAGGCCAAAGGAGATCAAGGAAGAATCCCACTATAGCGGGTTTTGGGGGCAATTGGTGGGTCCTAGTCATCGCTATTCTTGCTCTGGCCTTACGGGTGGTTTATCTCCTCCAGGCCAGAGAACACTTATATTTCAATGGCTTCTCCGACTCCCTTTATTATCATGAGTGGGCCCAACGGATCATCCAGGGGAAGCCCGGACTTCAGGTCTTCTACATGGGCCCACTGTATCCCTATCTGCTGGCTTTTTTCTACCGAATTTTCGGTCCTCGTCCTGAGGCGGTTTTGTGGTTTCAGGTCCTGCTGGGCTCAGCCAGCTGTATCCTGATCTACCACTTGGGTCGGATGGTCTTTGGTCGGAAAGTCGGCTTGTTAGCCGCTCTGATGGGTGCCCTTTACGCGGTGGAGATCTTTTACGAGAGCGCGCTGCTCATGGCCGTCACTTTGTATACCCTTAATCTTTTGCTGTTGACCTCAATTTTCTGGGCACTTCAACGGAAAAGATGGTTTCTGTGGATTATTCCTGGCCTTCTCCTGGGTTTTTCGGCCCTGGGGAGGGCCAACGTTTTGAGCTTTTTGCCCTTTTTGATGCTAGGAGTTTATCTTCTAGTCAGGGCACGAGGGGAGAGGGGGGGGCGCTCGAGTCTGGCTGTTTTTCTGGGTGTGTTTCTGGTTTTGGCTCCTGTGGCTGTGCATAATGTGGCAGTGGGACACGATCTGGTGTTGATCACCAGCAACTTTGGCCTGAATTTCTTTGTGGGCAACAATCCTGATGCCCCTGGCTACTATGAGCCGCCTAAAGGACTGGATTTGTCAAGGGACCTCTACGGTGCTAAGATCGCCGGGGTCTATATGGGCAGGAGGCTCAAGCCCTCAGAGGTCTCTCGTTTTTGGTTTCAGAAAGCCTTGGCTTTTGTGCGGGCTCAACCTGGGGCCTTTTTGAGGTTGATGGTGAACAAGTTTCTTTTTTTCTGGAATGGCTATGAGATTCCCCAGGCGGAACATCTAAATTTCTTCAAGAAATTTGCTCCAGTTTTGAGTTGGCCGTTGCTAGGCTTCTCTGTCTTGGGACCTTTGGGATTGTTGGGGATGGCCTTGGGTCTGGGGTCTTGGAGGAAGACCTACTTTCTCCTGACCTTCGTTTTGTCTTTGATGGGCACCACGATTCTTTTCTTCGTCCTTTCTCGGTTGCGGCTTCAGGTTTGTTCTGTGCTGATGGTGTTTGCCGCTTATGCTCTGGTTTGGTTGTGGGGGAGGTTGAGGGCAGGGCAGATTCGACAGCTAGCCGTGGCAGTGTTGGCCTTGGTTTCCCTAACCTTGTTGGTTAACTGGCCCCATCCTGGTCTGAATCCGGCCAGGGACCTGGCTCAATCGCAGAGCTTCTTGGCCTTACATCTCCAGCAGAAGGGCGATCTTGAGGGAGCTTCCCGGGAATACGAAGGGGCAGTGTCTACTTACCCCCGGCTAGGAAACATCTACGTGGACTTGGCCACTCTACGCCTTGAGCAGGGCCAAGCCCATGAGGCCTTGAATCTTTATAAGAAGGCACTTCAGGTGGACCCGCAGGTCTCGGGGGTGCATCTGAATCTGGGAAGATTTTACGCCCAACAGGGTCTGTGGAATCAGGCTATCGCCGAATTTCGTGCGGAGATCAAAGCCAGCCCATACGACTTGAAGGCTTTAGAGGATCTTTACAGGGCCTTGCAGGAGAGGGAGAAACTGCGGGGCGGCCAACCCCCTGAGAAGTAATCTGCAGGAATTTTATGTGGCACTCTCTTCTCTTGAGTCTGGGACACTGCCCCTAGGCAGGAGAGCTGAATTTTGACCAGGGACAGGAGAAAAAAACAGAGGGCGTCTGCAGAGCAGTGGCGAGATGAAAGGTGGATTCTGGCTATCCAGACCATGGCTCTGATCGTTGGGGTGGTTTATCTCCTCCGGCCACGAGCGCGCCTCCATTTCAACAACGTCTCCGATTCCTTTAATACTATCGTTGGACTCAGCATATCATTCAGAATCAGCCCTTAGATCTTCTATATGGGTCTGCTGCATCCCTGTCTGCTGGCTTTTTTCTATCGAATTTTCGGTCCTCGTCCTGAGGTTGTTCTATGGTTTCAGATCCCACTGGGCTCCGCCAGCTGCGGGCTCTTTTGTCTTCTGGGCCCCTCGCCAGAAAAGATGGTTTCTCTGGATTGTTACCAGCTTTCTGCTGGGTCTTTCTGCTCTGGGGTGAGCCCAAGTTTTGTCCTTTCTACCCTATATATTTCTGGGGATTTACCTTTTAAGCACAGGTTGTGGAAGTGAGATTCCGATGAGGTCCGTCAGCTATGGGCGTGTTGGGCGTCTTTGTGCTTCTTGTTCCTGTGATTTTACATAAAGTGGTGATGGGATACCATCTGGTGTTAATCGCCAGAAAACTGGGTATGACTTTCTTTGTGGCAACAAAAAATGCTCATTGTAGGACCGTTTGGGTTGCTTTGCGTAGCGCTGAGCCTTGGACCATGGCGGGAGGCTCACCGAGAACTTAAGCGGGCGTTGGGCGTCGACTACCATCTGGAGAAGACCTTTCTCCCCTTAATCAAGCTGCGCCTTGAATAGGGCAGGACCATGAGACCTGGAAACTTTAGTAATTGGCACCTCAGACAGACCCTCGGAACTCTGCAGCCCCTATGATCCTGACCAATCTTAAGGTTCAGAAGGAAATGTGGAACGAGGACATCCCCAAATATCGAGCGGAGATCAAAGTCCACCCTTCGAGAGCAGAGGCCTATCAGGCGCTAAGGGAAATCGGCCTTCGAAGCGGTGATGGCCAAGTCTCTGCAAACCGGGACATTTTGAATATTAAAAGGTTTTGCCCAAAGGAGATCTGAATTTTGGCCGGGCATCGGAGGGAAAAACGGAACATCCGAGCGCTATGGCGGCGAGAGAACAGTTGGATTCTGATCATTGTGGCCTTAGCTCTGGTACTACGGGTCGTCTATCTCCTTCAGGTCAGAGGACACCTCTTCTTCAACAACTATGGTGATTCTCTGATCTATCATTGGTGGGCCCAGAGCATTATCCAGGGATCGCCCGGTCCTCCGGTCTTCTATATGAGTCCGCTCTATCCTTATCTGCTGGCCATTTTCTATGGTATTTTTGGCCCTCATCCTGAGGTGGTTCTGTGGTTTCAGGTTCTGTTGGGTGCCTCAAGCTGCGGCCTGATTTATCTTTTGGGCCAGATGACCTTTGGCCGATCCGTCGGCTTATTGGCCGCCCTGATGGGTGCCCTCTACGCGGTGGAGATCTTCTATGAGGGTATGTTACTGATGGCCACGGTCCTGTATGCCATCAACCTGCTACTGTTGGTTTCTATTTATTTCGCTCAACGACGGAAAAAGTGGCTTCTATGGATCGTTCCAGGTCTTTTTCTGGGCATTTCCGCCGTGGGGAGAGCCAGTGTTTTGGCCTTTTTGCCCTTATTGATACTGGGTATTTTTCTGTTGAGCAGAGCTCGTTGGCAGAAAAGCGTTCGCCAGAGCGCCGCTGTGCTCTTAGGCGTGTTTCTGGTCCTCGCTCCCGTGGCTCTACACAATGTGGTGGTGGGCAATGATTTGGTTTTGATCACCAGCAATCTGGGTCTGAATTTTTTCGTGGGTAATAATCCAGATGCTCCCGGTCATTATGATCAGCCCAAAGGCCTGGAATCGTCCATGGACATGGATGGGTCCAAAATCGCCATGGCTTTTATGGGAAAAAGGCTTAAACACTCTGAGGTCTCCCGGTTTTGGTTTCAAAAGGGCCTGGACTTCGTGAAAACACAACCCAGGGTCTTTTTGAGGTTGACTCTGGATAAAGTTTTATTTTTCTGGAACGCTTATGAGATTCCCCAGGTGGAACATCTGGATTTTTTCAAGAGATTTGCTCCCCTGTTGAGATTACCGTTGTTGCGCTTCGCGATCTTGGGGCCTTTGGGATTGTTGGGTTTGGCCTTGAGCTTGGGGCGCTGGCGTCAGGTCTACTTTGCCCTAGGCTTTTTTGTAGCCCTGATGGTCGCGACCATCCTTTTCTTCGTCATCTCTCGGATTCGGCTTCAGGTCTGCTCAGTGCTGATGATTTTTGCCGCCTACGCTCTCGTTTGGTTGTGGGAGCGGTTGAGGGCGCGGAGAATATGGCAGTTGGGCTTGGCGGTATTGGCCTTGGCTGGCCTGGCTCTGCTGGTTAACCGGCCCCATCCCGCTTTGAATGTGGCCAGAGACATGGCTAAATCGCGCAACTACCTGGCCAACAGCCTGGCCAGAGAAGGTAATCTCCAGCAAGCTTTTAGGGAATTTTCAGAGACAGCAGTGGCATATCCTCAGCTGGGATTAACCTACATCAACCTGGCCAACCTGTATTTTATGCAGAATAGGAATGATAAGGGTATGGAGCTTTTGAAAAAGGCGCTTCAGGCAGACCCACAAGTCTCGGCAGCGCATTTAATCATGGGCAATTTTTACGCAAAACAGGGCAAATGGGATCAGGCTATTGTCGAATATCGAGCGGAGATCAAGTCCAGCCCTTACAGCTTGATGGCCCACACAGCCTTTGCTAGGGCTATGAAGGAGAAAAAAAAGCTGGAATCGGAAAGTGGTGCGGAGTCGGATTTTTCCCAGCCCTGAGAAGGATAAGTTAGACATGGTTCTTAGAAATGTCGTCAAACCCTGGCCAATCGCGCTGGGAAACTGCCTGAGGTGTCTGAGGTTTCGGTCATGATGGGCACTCCACAGAATAAGGAACTCCTTCGGCGCATTGATCTCTTGACCCCTGAGGGTGAGGGGGCCCACCCCGATGACCTGCTCATCGCCCTTCGTGCTGAGAGTGAGGCCGGTGCCCAAGAGGCTTTAGACCAGATCCAGCAATGGCTGGCCCAGCAGCAGGTCCCGAAACCGGTCGGGGAGGTAAGCCCGCCCCGCACTTTGGGGTCGGCCCTGGATCGAATGCCCGAGGCGAACCTCGTGCTTATATCCCTGCCGGGGCAGTACGTTCGGTGGGAAGCCCAGAAGGCTTTGGAAAAAGGGCGGCATGTGATGATTTTCAGTGACAACGTCTCCATCGAGGACGAGGTGGCCTTAAAGGCACAGGCTAAC
>LJUY01000028.1 GCA_001304015.1 candidate division Zixibacteria bacterium SM23_81
GTCATAAGGCCGGTATGAATGAGAATGGTTCCGACAAACTCTACATCGCCAATGGTCCCGATACCAGCGATGTGCTCATTTATGGGGATTTTTCCACCGGCAATGTGGGCTTGGGGACGCTGGATGCTTCATCTAAGCTGGATGTCAGCGGAGATATCAACGCCGATTCGGCCTATAAGATAGGAGGACACACTGTTCTATCAACCTCGGGCACCACGACTCTCCTCGTGGGCGTCGACGCCGGAGGGAACAATACCGGCAGTTATGTGACCTTTGTGGGTGATAGCGCCGGCTATAACAACCAGGGCGTTTGGAACACCTTTTTGGGATATCAAGCTGGTTACGCCAACACCACAGGATCTTCCAACACGTTCTTGGGAATAGGGACTGGCGGTTTCAACACAGAAGGTGAGATGAATACTTATGTGGGCCATCTTGCTGGGACTCATAATGTCTTGGGCACTGGCAACGTCTTCATCGGCCATGAGGCCGGGTATCGTGAAGAAGGTTCCAATAAGCTCTACATAGCCAATAGCCGAGATACCAGCCGTGTATTGATCTATGGTGATTTTTCCAACGGAAATGTGGGTCTTGGAACGTTGAGCCCTGCGTACAAACTCGATGTCAACGGAGCTGTCAACGCCACCACCTACTACGGCGATGGCTCCAACCTCACCGGAATCGCCGGGATGCCGGACGGCGATTGGACCATCTCGGGAAGCGATATGTATTCCGCTGTGTCGGGCAATGTGGGTGTTGGAACGGCGACACCCGGTGCCAAAGTGCACATCCTAAGCACCGACGATACCACCAGGGCAGGATATTTTCTGATCGATAATGCCAGCAACGCTGTTTCCGCGCTCTATGCCGAGACCAATGGTTCTGGTTATGGCATGAGGGGTAAGCACAGCACCATTGGCAACTACGGTGCCCTTGGTGGCTTCGGTTATGGTGTATTGGGGTACGGTCTGGGCGATACCAGCAGTGGAGTGTATGGTTACAGCACGTATTCAAATGGTATGTACGGTCGAAGCATCAACAGCACAGGTGTCCGTGGTGACAGCGACAGCGGCACAGGTATATCTGGATCCAGCGCAAGTGGCTACGGCGTGTACGGCTGGAGCAGCAGCGGGTACGCAGGATATTTTGCCGGTGACGTTCGGATGACTGGGTTCGAGATGCCCACCGGAGCAAATGATGGGTATGTGTTAACCTCAGATGCATCGGGAGTGGGAAGCTGGCAACCAGCCGCTGCAGGGGCCGATAGTGACTGGACCCTCTCAGGCGACGATATGTATTCGGCCGTGTCGGGCAATGTGGGCGTTGGCACGTCCAGTCCAGAAGGCCCATTGCATGTGGATGTGAGTGGAAGCGCCACCGATCTCTATAATGCAGATCAAGCCCTTGCTATTGCAAATAATGATGTGACCCCTGGAAATATCGCCAGCTTGCTATTCTTACATTCTGATGATGAGGTATCGGGAAGAGGCGCCGCACTTATGGCTCAGTTTACAGATCGCTCAGAGGGCTCCGAATCTGTTGATTTGCATTTTATTACCAAGAATGCTGGGATTATCACTAAAAAAATGACAATAAAGTCCAATGGTGATCTGGGCATTGGAACGACGACGCCCTCGTCCAGACTGGATGTCAGCGGAGGTATCAACGCCGATTCGGTTTATCAGATAGAAGGCAACACAGTTTTATCCACCTCAGGCACCAAGGCTCTCCTGGTGGGCGTCGACGCTGGAGGGAACAATACCGGGAGTTATGTGACCTTTGTGGGTGATAGCGCCGGATATAACAACCAGGGCATTTGGAACACCTTTTTAGGATATCAAGCTGGCTATGCCAACACTACAGGTTCTTCCAATACGTTCTTGGGAACAGGTACGGGCGGTTTCAACACGGACGGTGACAGCAACACATATGTTGGTCACCTGGCTGGGACCCATAACGTTTTGGGATCTGGCAATATCTTTATCGGTCATGAAGCTGGATATCGTGAAGAAGGTTCTAACAAGCTCTACATCGCCAACAGTCGAGATACAAGCGATGTGTTGATCTATGGCGATTTTTCCACGGGAAATGTGGGCTTGGGGTCGCTGGATCCGACGGTGAAACTGGACGTGACTGGAACGGTCCAGATGGAAGGATTCAGGATGCCCACCGGTGCCATTTATGGCTATGTGATGACCGCAGATACCGGTGGAGTGGGGCGCTGGCAGCCAGCTGCCGGGGTGACTGATGGTGACTGGACGATCTCGGGTATCGACATGTATTCCGCTGTATCGGGGAAAGTAGGTATTGGAGTTACAAGTCCAAAAAAGAAGTTGCACATTAGAGAAGGGGGAGCACTCCTGGATGGAAACATCTCGGGAGTGTTGTATTTGGGAGATTATAGCGACGCCGTTGATGAAAAGTACTTCGGTATACACTCAGATGGAGAGACGTTAAACCTAGGCCGAGCTGATGATGCATTAGCCTCACTGACATCAGCGCTAAGCATTCTCCGAAATAGTAATGTGGGCATTGGGACAATGGAGCCAGATTATAAACTCGATGTCGATGGCAATGCCGGTTTTAACGACTATATCTTTCATAATGATGACGAAGACACTTACTTCTTATTCACGACTGATAAGATAAATTTGAATGCTGGGAATGTGCCCATGATCACAGCCGAGGAGGCCACTCAGGATGTAGTCATTATTAATGAGAGCAGCGCAGATGTCGACTTTAGAGTGAAATCTGACATCGATGCCAATACGCTATTTGTTCAAGGCAGTGATGGCCATGTGGGCATCGGAACGGGGATTCCCGCGAGAGCGTTGCATGTCAACGACGTCATGAGACTGGAGCCCAGATCATCCGCTCCATCAAGCCCATCGGAAGGTGACATGTACATGGACAGCACCACTCATAAGCTGATGGTCTATGACGGGAGCACCTGGCAGGCTTGTTGGTGATACAGCAGCCAGAATGTAAGCAGCTAAAATTGGCATTGCACTGTGCTAATTGCTGTTTTATAGGCAGGTGATGACCGTATGATTTTTGCTTTCTCGGCTCAGATAGCTGAGAGAGTATTCCTATAACTTCAGGAACCACAGCTTAAACCTTTTTAAAAACCATAACTCAAAAGGGGGTGCGCCATGAGAGTGACCGCTTTCGTGCTCTTGCTGTCGTTGGTTTTTTTGTCGTTTGCAGCCCTGGCTGGGGGCTCAATCACACCGGCGGCCCGGACAGAAGCATCTAGCGTGATTCTGGCCGATAATCATGCATCCAGAGGAGCGAAGACAGAAGTGCCAGGCCTGATGAGCTTTCAGGGTACGTTGACAGATGAACATGGGGTGGCTATGGACACGACGGTTTCCATGGCCTTTTCAATTTATACCGATTCTACAGGGGGATCCTTAATATGGACGGAGACACAAACAGCGGTGGTGGTGAGCAGTGGGATGTTCAACGTTCTTTTGGGAAGAGTGAACAGCATCTCGGACACGGTCTTCAAAGATCCTGAGCGCTGGATTGGAGTGCAGGTGGGAGCTGATCCTGATATCGGGCAATGTGGGCATTGGAATGGCCAGCCCTCAGGCGAAGTTACACGTCGACGGGACTATGAGATTGGGGGCTGGAGCTGCTCGGTATGAGATTCGGGAAGTCACTCCCTGGAGTGGTGGAGGTTGGCAGAATTACATCGATTATGGTGGCATCGGCATTGGCAGCAATGATGGCAACCAGCGCCAGATGATTATGTTCACCGACGGCGCCGGTTCGAACAATATCTTCACCGCGGCCACCAGCGAGAATGGAGGCAGCACCTGGGAGGCGGATTTCGTGATTCAGCAGGATGGCAACGTGGGCATCGGGACGGAGAGTCCCGCTGCTAAGCTGGATGTCAGTGGGGACGTCAACATCAATTCGGTTTATAAGATCGGTACAGAAACAGTGCTTTCCGCTCGAGGGACAGACAATATCTTCGTGGGTGCCGGGGCCGGAGAAAATAATGCCGGAGACAATGGAACCTTTGTGGGCTTCGCAGCCGGCGCAAGCAACGAAGGCAACGATAACACTTTCGTAGGCCGGGAGGTGGGTAAGAACCACACAACAGGTTCGATAAATACGTATATAGGAACCATTGCTGGCTATTTTGACACCGAAGGACAGAACAACACCTTCATCGGAGGTGGGGCAGGCTTCTTGAACACCACCGGCAGTGAGAACACGTATGTGGGAACGTTCGCAGGCAACTCCAACCAGGTTGGTGTCGGCAATGTCTTCATCGGCTATCAAGCCGGATACAATGAGACCGATTCCAGCAAGCTCTACATCGCCAACGGACCGGATACCAGCGATGTGTTGATCTATGGTGATTTCTCCACCGGAAACGTTGGACTCGGGACGCTGGATCCAGCGGAGAAGCTTGATATAAATGGTACTACCCAGATGACCGGGTTCAAGATGCCCACGGGCGCTTCTGATGGGTATGTGTTGACTTCCGATGGATCTGGGGTAGGGAGTTGGCAAACCCCTTCAGCAACGGATAATGATTGGGTTCGGAGCACTCCGGACAGTGTCCTGTTTACCGCTCACCTTCTCGGCATTGCCCGGGGTGGTGCGGGTAACAGGCTGTATGGTGATGAAGTCCATACGCATATCAATTTCGGGATTACCTGTACCACCGGGACATCAGGTGAAAATGATAGCTACTGTACTATTGGTGGGGGAATTTGCAACAGCGCCGGCGCGGGTGCGACCGTAGCCGGCGGATATCACAATGCCGCCAGAGACTACTGGGCGACCGTGGGCGGCGGAGTTGACAACACCGCCAGCGGAGGAGTTGCGACCGTGGGTGGAGGAAATAGCAACACCGCCAGTGGAGACTATGCGATCGTGAGCGGTGGATATAACAACACCGCCGGCGGCGCCGATGCGACCGTGGGCGGCGGATATTTCAACGCCGCCAACGGAGACTGGTCTACCGTTGGCGGAGGAGCTCAGAATACCGCCAGCGGTGCCGATGCGACCGTGGGGGGAGGAGAAAGCAATACTGCTAGCGACCAATATGCGACCGTGGGTGGCGGAGCTAGTAACACCGCCAGCTACTTAGCTGCTACCGTGGGTGGTGGAGAATTCAACTTAGCCAGCGGCTACGCTGCGACCGTGGGCGGTGGATATCGCGACACTTCTGCTGCGGGCTATAGCTTTACGGTGGGTAGTTATTCTATGGTTGCCGCCGACTATAGCAACTCGGTGGCATTTAATGGCCAGACAGCAACCGCTTCAGGGCAGACCCGGGTGGGCACCATCTCCAAGGCCTCGGGAACGTTCACCATAGACCACCCCCTTGATCCCACGGACAAGATCCTGAACCACTACTTTGTGGAATCCCCTGAGATGGTCCTCATCTACCGGGGTGCTGCCACTATTGGGGCTGACAGCCGTGCTGAGGTTCACCTGCCCGATTACTTCGATGCCCTCAATCAGAACCCCATGGTGCAGTTAACCGGGGTGGGAACCGCCGAAGTTGTCTATGTCGCCGAGAAGGTTAAAGGCAACCGCTTTGTCATAGGAGGTAAGCCAGGCACAGAGGTCTATTGGACCGTCACGGCAGAGCGTAAGGACCAGTCTGCGGAAATCACCAAGATTCTCATGCCTGTGGAGCAGCCCAAAGATGGAAGTCTAGCCGGTCGTTCCCTGGACGACGATTTCCTGGCCACCACCATGATGCAGCTTGAACGGATGGGCCAGGCAGACATGTTCGACTTCCGCACCCAGAGAGGCCGGGCGAGATATGAGGATTCCCGACGGGCCATTGAAAACAGGTAGCCCGTCGAGCCATACTTGAGAGAAGAAGTCAAATAATGAAATTGCTCCTGCGATCATGGCCATACAGTTCTCGATTTTCTGCTCTCAATCGGTGAGAGGTCCCATCCAGATGTCGCATGGAACCGAACTGTGAGGCTGATAGCGTCAAGATTTGGTCGTCTTCTGAATCTTCGGGCGGGTGCCGAACATCTCAGCAGACTTTCTCATGATCGAAAGCTGAGAAAGTCATCTCATCGCCTCTGGAACCGGGACTTTCGGTGCCCACCACTGCATCGCCTGTCATACTCGATAAAATGCACAAGGAGCCAAGGACCTCATTCTATTCAACACGCCATCTTCTCAAGACCTTTGCTTCAAAGGAGCTGATTTATGGATTCGTATGCTTCCGAGCTTGTTCATCAGTAACCTTTCACCACAAAAGGAGGAGACTCCATGAAAGCGACCGCTTTTATGCTAGTGCTGTCGATGTTTCTTTTATCGACAGCAGCGATGGCCGGGGAGGCCGCCACAGAGGTGACCCGGACGGATGTGTCCCATGTGATTCTGACCGACCGCCCTGTATCGAGAGGGGCCAAGGCCGATGTACCCGGCCTGATGAGCTACCAGGGCACATTAACGGATCCGAGCGGTGTGGCTCTGGATACCACCGTTGACATGGCCTTTTCAATTTATACCGATTCTACAGGGGGATCCTTAATATGGACGGAGACACAAACAGCGGTGGTGGTGAGTAGTGGGATGTTCAACGTTCTTTTGGGAAGAGTGAACAGCATCTCGGACACGGTCTTCAAAGATCCTGAGCGCTGGATTGGAGTGCAGGTGGGAGCTGATCCTGAGGCGGATACTGCTGAATATGCCCGCAGCGGCGGTGGTGGTGGAGGCTGGGTAGATGATGGCTCGGTGATTAGGCTGGAGACGGACACCGATTCTGTGGGCATTGGCACGACCAGCCCCAAGGCCAGATTACATGTGCAAGCCTGGGGTTCCATAGCTGTTATTGGTAGACGCGGCACTGCCGGCAACAGCGGCCATCTTGGTACTGAATTTGCGGGCGTTTATGGCTATGATCAAAAGGAAATGGAATTGGGTTATGGTGTCTGGGGCGAGTCTGAACAGGGATGGGGTGTGTTTGGCAGATGCTTGGATAACGGCAACTACGGTTTCCTGGGAGCCAGACTTTGTGGGGTAAAAGGCCTTCACCTCGATTCTGGCAACTTAGGTTACCTGGGCCTTGACTCCTGTGGTGTTTTTGGCTACAGCGAAACCAGTTACGCGGGATACTTTGATGGCCACGTCCATGTGTCGGGAAATATGGGCATTGGGACTATGAATCCCATAAAGAAGCTCCACGTTGTTGGTGACGACACATTGGGTTCGGTGATGATCGCTCCTGACGAGAGTGGAACTGGCGATGACGCCGAGCTTGTGTTGGCAGAAGATGATGATGGCACCTACAGCATGAATGTGAAGTACGATGGAGGGGTCAATCAACTGCAAATTTTTGGGACATCACTTTCAACACTGTATGGCCCTCATGTTGTCGTGGAGAGAAATAGTGGAGATGTCGGCATTGGGACCACGAGTCCGGATGCCAGACTGGATGTGGCTGGCGGTCAGTGGGATTTGAACACCACGGAGGGTGATTTCAAGATCGGCGATGACACCTATCGGTTGAAGATGGGTGTGGCCACCGGTGGCGGCGGTGCTGGCAGCGCCGGAATTCGAGTCCAAGGAGGCCTCGAGCGCCTTATTCTGGGAGCGGGTTCTTCCGAGGTGTTGGAGATTGACACAAGTGGTACAGTTAAAATCGGTTCGAGTTCACAAGATGGCTATGTTCATTTATATAGTAACGGTACTCCAGATCCGGTAGTTCGTCTTGGGGACTCCATGTCGGGGGCGGCCGAGGGATCGGTCCGTCTCTATACTCCTTCTGGTGAATGTCATACTTCACTCCTGCCTGTTCTCGCTGGGGGGAGTGAAGCAGGATCTATAGTTTTAAATGGATATGGCGATTTCGGTCCTCCTGATGGCATTTGGCTAATGGGCGACGATCTTTCTGGTGAACCGGGACTTGATATCTTTGGCTCGAGTCGGTTAGTGCGGTTTCGGATGAGCGAGACGGGGACTTCGTCCGTTGTCTTGCCCAGCGATGCCATCTCGGCAAACGAGATGTTTGATGAGCCGGGCGTGGCCAGCCATACGGGTTCTGGCATAACATTAACCGGGGGAGTTGAGGTGCAGCTTTCCCGCAGCATCACCTGTCCCACAGATGGTTACGTGCTGGTTATGGGCACCTGCGAAGTGTCGGTGACTCATTCCACCGGCACCATAAGCAATGCTTATTTTGGTGTCTCGGATGTGAGCACCTCTTTCCCTACAAACCAGGATATCGAGCTGAGACTGAGCTCGGCCGCGCCCTCAGCGAGTTACGATTTTCCTGTGACGGTCCATGGGCTTTTCCAGGTCGGCCCCGGTACGAACACTTTTTACTTCCTGGCACAGGAGGTCTCTGGAGCTTTCATTACCTTAGACACGCAGCTTTCATTAGTTTTCGTGCCGACGGCCTACGGGACTGTATCTCCTACCCTTGCGGTGGAGCCAAGCATTCCGGATGAACAGGCCCAGCGAGATTTACCTCTAACACCAGCGGATATTTCTGTTGAGCAAGCTGAGGCAGCGGCTTTCAATGCTGCCCGGATCGGGCGTGAACTGGCTGCCATGCGAGCCGAGCTGGAGAGCTTGAAGCGGGAGGTGGAGAATCGCAATCGGTAGCACTAGGCGGAGAGCCTGACACGTGACAACAAAATCTGAAGGAGGCGGTGACATGATTATGAAATACTCGAGCTGGAGTCGATTGATTTGCCGTGTGGCTCTAGTGTCCTGGTTTGTACTGGTCTCATCACTATTGGTTCAAAAATCCGCCGCCGACACCCGGCTGGCCACCTCGGTGATGGCCTCTGCCGGTGGTGAGGCCGCTTCCACCAACTTCGTGGTGAAATCCACCCTGGGTCAGTCCACGCCCATTGGGCCTTCGACCAGCACCAACTTCGAGGTGGGCGCTGGATTTTGGTACCAGGATCCCGTGGCGCCATCGGCCATCGAGGATTTGACGGCCAACCTATCGAAGAGCGACATCCTGCTGGAGTGGTCTCACGCCGCCGACAATGTGGCCATCGATCACTATGTGGTCTACCGGGCTACACAGCCGTATTTTCAGGCTCCCGGCGGCGATTCCATTGGCGGGACCAAGGGCACCTCGTATCTGGACCTCGGAGCTGTTGGTAACACCCTGACCAATTATTTCTACGTGGTTAAGGCGGCCGATCCCAGCCGCAATCTGGCGGAGGATTCGGACCAAGTGGGAGAATTTGACAGGGGGACAACAGGAGGATCCAAATAGTTGATCGCAGGGCGCAGAGTTATTATGTAGGGGCACGACATGTCGTGCCCTTTTTTTCGTCCATCGGTTCTCGTTTATCGGCCTCGAGATATGTTACGGTCGTTGTGGAGCGTCGATGGTGTATCGTCCTTTCTTGATTGTTTGTGGTTTTTAAGGCGATCAACGCCAGACGACATCGAACAGACGTAACGCTCTTCGAGACCGCAAACCGCTAAACGAATATCTTGTAGGGTGGGTTTTAAACCTGCCCTGGCAGCTTTGAAATGAAAGTGTCGCCCCAGCGTCGAAATACTGACATCGATAACAGATTGATAAAATGAGACTTATGAGAATAAAGGAGCTACAGGCGTCGGATTAGTAAACAAAATGGCGTTGCATCCTGCCGCCAATTTTTTCTCTTAATCCATAGAAAGCTAATTTGTTAAAGCATATAATATTTGTATCTTGTTTGTAAACAACAGGATATGAGCATAAGGAGCAACAAAAAAGGTGGCAGAGACAGCTTTGGCATGACTGTTGCATGAAACAGTGTTAGAAAGTTAATATTTCTGGTAACTGATGAGTTATTTGGAGAAGGAGAGTATTATGAAGATATCTCGGCTTTTCCTTTTGATGGCTTTAGTGCTTGTCTTGAGCACTAGTTCAGCTTATGGACTGCAATTGATTACCAACGGTGGTTTCGAAATAGGCACCATCGCAGGTGGCGACCCAAGCTTCAATGTATATGAGTACTGGTCTGGTATGGACTTTGTCAGATTGGAAACTCCCAGCCGGCATATCTTTCATCGTAACTACAATATCTCAGGGATTTCTGGTCAAATTGCGGACACTATCGAATTTGGGGCGACCCCCACCGGCGACATTTGCTATCCTACCAGTCTCTATGCGGATAACGCTTCCGTGGATGCGGTACCCGAGCCGGCGACGCTGCTGCTTTTGGGAACTGGTCTGGTGGGCCTAGGAGCTGTCGGCACCGCCCGACGGCGTAAAAAATAAAATCTGATTAGCAGATAGGAATAAAAGGGGAGTCTTGCTCCCCTTTTTTTATTGGTGTAACGAACATGTCTCTTGGTTTGGGCCTCTTTCAATATTTCCTCTTCCCTCTCACCTCACGGATCTTAAGAGACAAATGGGTCCATGTTACCTCCCTCTTGTAGTGTCTTTGATAGGCGTAAAGAGGGATTTGCACTTGACTGCGGGAGGTCGATTTGGCTATATAAAAAGATAAGCGGGGCCGGCGGCTTTTGGCAGATGGAAGGTTGAGGAGAAAACCCCCTAAATTCAAAAACAAGTTGACAGAGGTCTTCACTCTGTTTATGTTACTTTGTTACTAAAAACTCACATAGACGCAATTCGTGGAACCGGAATGGATACGAAAAGCCCCTCTCCGGAGTTAAATCGCCTCACAGCAAGTGTCCTTAAAGCCCTAGCTCATCCCATACGCCTCCAGATTGTTGAGGTCCTCAGGGAGGGAGAGAGGTGTGTCTGCGAGATCGTGGACTCCATAGAGGGCCAGAGGTCAAATATCTCTCGCCATATCGGGATTCTGATGAGGGCAGGCTTGATCGAGGGTCGTAGGGAGGGCCTGCGCATCTTCTATCGTCTGAAGATGCCTTGTGTGCTGAGCTTTTTCGATTGCACCCATAAGGTGTTGATACAGCAGCTCAGAGAAAGAGCCAGGATGCTTGAGGAGCTATGAGCTGTTTGAACCTACTTTTCCGAGTTTGTGCGTGGAAAAGCGCAGAGTGAGGGTGTTGTTCTTGAGGGAGAGAAAAGTTTTTCTTCTGTTGTTGGTGGTGTTCCTGGCCGCATATATGATCCCCTTCGGTCATCCCAGAGTTCGGACCTCAGGCCTGGAGGCTCTTGTGATGCTCCAGGAGTATGCGCGGGAGCATGTGCTTCTCTGTCTGATTCCCGCCCTTTTCATCGCTGGCGCTATCGCCGTTTTCATCTCAGGAGCCTCGGTGATGAAGTACTTGGGTTCTGCGGCGAAAAAATGGCTCTCATACAGCGTCGCCTCCGTGTCGGGTTCAATTCTGGCCGTGTGCTCTTGTACCGTCCTTCCGCTTTTCGCTGGCATCTATACACGGGGGGCGGGCATCGGCCCGGCGGCGACATTTCTTTACTCCGGCCCGGCCATCAATGTGTTGGCCATCATCCTGACGGCCAGAGTGTTGGGGCTCAAGCTGGGGATCGGTCGGGCTGTGGGAGCCATCCTCTTTAGTGTGATCATCGGGCTCCTCATGCACCTCATTTTTCACGAAAGAGACAGAGAGCAGGAGGAGATTGTCTCCGGAGCGGCTCCAGAGGAAGAGCGGCCACACACCCTATGGCAGAGCGTTCTCTATTTTGCCTCTCTGATTGGGATCCTCATGTTCGCCAATTGGGCACATCCCTCTGGAGGCAGCGGCCCCTTGATTTTTATCTACACGTTGAAGTGGTATCTCACAGGGGCTCTGGCCCTGTCCCTGGCGCTGATGCTGATTTTCTGGTTTCAGAGATCGGAACTAAAAGATTGGTGCCTCTCAACTTGGACATTTGCCAGACAAATGCTTCCGCTTCTCTTTGTGGGCGTCATGATAGCGGGCTTTCTCTTGGGGCGGCCGGGACATGAAGCCATGATACCCTCACGCTGGGTAGTGCGCCTGGTGGGCGGTAATTCTCTTTTGACGAATTTATTTGCCTCTGTGGCCGGGGCGTTCATGTATTTCGCCACCCTCACCGAGGTTCCCATTCTACAGGGTTTGCTGGGGGCAGGCATGGGTCAAGGACCGGCTCTAGCTCTCTTGCTGGCTGGGCCTGCGCTGTCCCTTCCCAATATGCTGGTGATTCGAAGCGTGATGGGCACCAGGAAAACGGTGGTGTACATCGTGTTAGTGGTCGTGATGGCCACGATCTCAGGGTTGATTTTTGGCCATCTCGTCCTGTGAAAAAATCACAGGAGGCCGCACCAGATGAAGATTGAGATTCTGGGCACAGGCTGTTCAAAATGTGAAGGGTTGGCCGAAAATGTGCAAAAAGCCCTTCAAGAATTGGGCATTAAGACACAAGTTTCCAAGGTTACAGACATTCAGGAGATAGCCAGCCGCGGAGTCATGTTGACCCCCGGCCTGGTCGTGGATGGGGAGGTTAAGTCGGCCGGGAGAGTTTTGAGGGTCAAGCAGATTAAGGAGTTGCTATCCAAAAAGCAGAGCTGACCGCTGAGAGGTTAAGATGCAGAGCAAGGCCATTTCAGTCACCTTTGCGTCCTGAAAGGTTTTGCTGATGTCCCAGGAAATGGGGTACATCGTAGTTGGTGAAAAATCAGTTGGCATCGCCGGACTTCACGCCATCCTGCAGGATGTGGCTGCCCAGAAGATCTGTGGAGAAGAGCCGTTGAAGACGGAGTTGCTCCGCAGAGTCAAGGTGGAGAATTACGTACCGGCCTCGATCGAAGCCGAATACACAGAGGCACTCCTGCGTGAGTACAAGAAATTCATAGGCCAACAGGTAGCAGAGAAGCCCACGGGATTGACCATCAGAATCCTGGGTCCAGGCTGCATGAATTGCCAGCGCCTGGCCTCGGAAACGATGTCTGCTGTGGCTGAGCTGCAGTTGGCGGCGGATGTGGAGCACGTCCGAGATCCGGTAGCCATCTCAAGATATGGCGTTCTGGCGACCCCGACTTTGATCATTAACGGGCAGATTCGATCTTCGGGTCGGGTGCCTTCCAGAGAAAAGATAAAAGACTGGCTGGAGGAATATCGTTGAGGGCCCTCGAAGATAATGATATGTATGAAGGGAGAATAGGCAGTCTTTCCCTGGGACGAGGATTGCTCTGGTTCTTTTCCTTGAGCTTAGCCTCTCTCTTGTTCTGCCTTTGGTCTGTTTTCGGAAAAGTTTCCGGAGAGCCACAAACCGAGCCCGTTGTGCATATCACCGTCTTTACCAGCCCGGATTGCCCGGAGTGTGCCTATGTGAGAAGCAGTCTTGTTCCCGAGTTAGAGCAACGCTATGGGGCTTCTTTGACGGTAAGCTACCTCAACGTTGATGAGGAAGAGAATTATGACCTACTGGAGGCTCTTGAACGACAATTTGGGGACACCGATAACCAGTTCCCTGTCCTTTTTTGCGGAGAAACGGTTCTGGGTGGACGCCAGGAGGTGTCCGCAGACTTGGAGCAGGCCATCATGGATTGTCTGCAGAGAGGTGGTTGCCCACCCGTTCAGCTGGAAAGGCTGCCGGAGCAGGAAGGTGCAACCGGAGAGCCAGTGTATCTTGCCTATTTCCACAAGGCGAGCTGTCAAAAGTGCGGGCGAGTGGAGCGAATGTTGTCGGCCTTTGAGCGCAGACAGCCGAACCTTTCGGTGAGGAGGTTCGATATCTCATTGCCAGAGAACAAGAAGCTAGCTGAGGCCATGGGGCGTTTTTGTGAACTTCCTGAAGATCGTCGGCTTATAGCTCCCTCTCTGTTTGTCGGCCAAGAGGCTCTGGTTGGGGACGATATCCGAGAAGCCCGATTAAGGAGCCTGATCGAGAAATATCAAATCTCAGGTGCCGGACCTATCTGGGAGCTGGTCGCTGATGACACCTCACAGGCCGCCGGAGGAATCATTCAGCGATTTCAAGCTTTGGGCATCCTGACCATCATGTTCGCCGGGCTCATCGATGGGATCAACCCGTGCGCATTCGCCACCATCGTCTTCCTCATCTCCTACTTGGCCTTTGTCGGCCGCCAGAGAAGAGAGGTGCTGATGGCGGGATTAGCCTTTGCCTTGGCTGTTTTCTCCACATATCTCGCCGTTGGTTTGGGTTTCTTTCAATTTATTCGCCGGCTGACATTTATGGCCGTTATCTCTCAAGTCATTTACGGTTTGGCGGCGGCTCTTGTATTCATCTTGGGTGTAGTCAGCTTATATGATTATGTTCTCATTCGACGAGGTCATAGGCCTTCGGAGATGAAGCTGCAGTTGCCTCTCTTTTTGAAGAGGCGCATACACGAAACTATCCGGAAGCAGTCCCGGTCTGGGAGATTGGCCTTGGGAGCCTTCATAACGGGTGCCATTGTGTCAATGTTGGAACTGGCCTGCACCGGTCAGGTCTATTTGCCCACCATCGTTTTCGTTACGGGCGTTTCCGGTCTGAGGACTCATGCTTTCTTCTACCTAGTCCTCTATAATCTCCTTTTCATCCTTCCCCTGGCCCTTGTCTTTCTCGTGAGCTATATGGGGGTAACCTCTCAGCAGCTGGGTGCCGTTATGGAGGCCCACATAGACTGGGTGAAGCTGATCCTGGGCTTTTTCTTTTTCCTTCTCGGCGTGATTTTAATGTATGTGCTGCTGGCTTAATGGGTGGGGCTTGAAGGTAAAGAGCTATGATTCCCAGAAAGAGGATCAGGGTTCATACCTATTCCGGTTACCGAGCAGACGAACGGCCGGTTTCTTTCGGGTGGGGACAAAAAAAGATCCTTATCAAGAGGGTACTCAGGCAATGGATCGAAGAGCGTGTCCCAGCAGGCGGGGAGAGAAAAACTCGGTTTCTGGTGGAGGGTCTCGACGGAGAAACCTACCAGCTCTGCTACCACCATCAGGAGGGGATCTGGATTCTCGAGGACAATCCGTAATTCCGCTGGTGAGGTTGCCGAAGGCTGCTGTGGCCATTCCCCATCACTCCAAACAGGGCTTGCCTTGACAGATGGCTGTTATCCCTGATCATCGTGCTCGTCCTTAATTTCCCCCACAATCTTCTCTAGCAGATCTTCCATGGTGACAATCCCCGTCACCACCCCTTTGTCATCGGTCACCATCGCCATATGTTCGTGTTTCCTCTGTAGCTCAAGAAACAGTCTTTCGATGCTGGTTTCCTGTTTCACTTTCAAGAGGGGATAGATGAGCTTTTTCAGGGGCGTGTTTCTTCTCGCCTGCAGAAGATGATTGATGTCTACCACGCCGACTATCTTATTCGGCTGTTCTTGGTAGACGGGAATTCGCGAATAACCCTCTTTTCCAATGATTTTGGCGATCTGAGGGGGGGTGTTGTGTGTCTCAGCAGCAATGACTTTTTCCAAGGGAACCATCACCTCTTGTACCATCGTCTCAGCAAAATCGAAGATTTGACCAACTATGAACTGCTCCTGCTTTTCGATGAGCCCATATCGGTGGCTTTCCTTGGCCAAATAACGGAGTTCCTCCCGACTGACGAAGGGAGTTTTGTGTATGCCAGTTGCCATGCCTTTCTTGGTCACCAGGCGGGAAAAACCGGTAGTGACCTCGACGATGGGAGAGAGAATTCGGTAGCTCATCTGCACCCATGAGGCCAATCGCAAAACCAGAAAGTCAGCGTGGATTCGGGAGAGATTCTTGGGTACGATCTCGGCAAAGACGAGCACCAATAACGTCATGATAACCGTCTCTGCCAGTGCTGCCAAGTTCGAGGTATGTCCCAGAATTTGACCGGCCAGCTTGGCCGCCACTACGGAACCGCCAACGATGGCCAGATTAGTGCCCACCAGAGTGGTGCCCAGAAATTTCTCCGGGCTCCTGAGCAGACCATCCACGATGAGGGCTCGCTTGTTCCCCTTTTCCACCAGATGACGCAGCCTGATGCGATCGGCGCAGATTAGGGCCGTTTCAGCACCGGAGAAAAAGCCCGCTGCGCAGATGCAGATGATGATGAGAGAGGGTAAGAGAATAGGCACTTCAGCTTCTCCTGAAAGGCGAGGACCGTGTCAACCTTCTGCGTCTGCCCTTTTTGATGCGCAGAGCAATAATCCTGTTGGGGCTGGCCTTGAGAATCTTGAAGGCCATGCCGCTCAGCTCAAAAGAGTCACCTTCTCCGGGAATTTGCCCCAGGTTGCCGATGACATACCCGGCCACGGTCTTGTAGTTCGGATGAATCAGTTTCGTCCGGAAGACCTTGTTGAATTCATCCAGCTCCATGGAGCCAGCCACCACCATGGTGTTTTTATCCAAAAGCTGATATTCGGCCTGCAATCGCTCCTTGCGATCCACGATCTCACCCACGATCTCCTCCAGCAGATCCTCCATGGTGACAAGTCCGGAAAGGGTTCCGTGCTCGTCGATGACCATTGCCAAGTGGATTCTGTTTTTTTGGAATTCTCGAAGCAGTGGCCCCAGGCGCTTGCTCTCCGGAACGAAATAAGGATTATGGAGATATCGCTTTAGGCTTGTTCCGGGCGAGGCAAACATCTTAGCCACCAGGTCCTTGGCGAACAGGATGCCCACTATGTTGTCGGGGCTCTTACGGTAAACGGGGACGCGAGAAAGTCCCCGCTCTTTGAGCAGCCCCCTGGCTTTTGAAGGCCGGGTGCGAACGTTGAGGCTGAAGATTTCCGTCCGGGGCGTCATCACCTCCTCCACCGGCAGGTCCATAAACTCAAACACCCGCATGATCATCTCTCGCTCCACCCGGTCTACGATTCCCTCTCGATGACTTAGCTCAACAACCGTCATGAGCTCCTCCTGAGTGGGAGCAGGAGCCCTGGCCTCACGATTACCCTCAAGAGAGCGGATAATGGTATTGGTGGACATTTCCAGAAACCTGACAGCTGGTGCCACCAGCTTGGAGAAGAAAAACAGAGGTGTGACCACAGCTGACGCAAAGAGCGAGGGGCGGCCGACAGCCAAAAATTTCGGGGTGATCTCCCCAAAGATGAGAATGACCACGCTCATGGAGACGAAGGCGATGAGTTCGCCCCGCCGGGTCACAAGTGAGATGAACAAGACCGTGGCCAGGCTGGAGGCCAGGATGTTGACGAACATGTTGCCTATCAGGATGGAGATAAGCAAGCGGGAAGGCCGGGTCAGCATCCTTTCGATAAGTCCGGCTCTGGGATCTCCCCCCTGCTTCATCCTGCGCAGACGGAGCTTGCCCAGAGAAAATAGGGCCGTTTCCGACCCTGAGAAGAAGGCGGACAGAATCAGGAGGACGATGAGCCCTGCTAGCGTGAGGAGCATGCCGAGGGTCAAGGAACAATCACCTCTGGCGCAAGAGGTAAGAAAAGGTTTTTTGCGAGTCCGATGTAAATATATAGAGGCTGGTGTTTTTGTCAAGGGAAAAAGGGGACCCAGGAAAACCGCAGATTTCCCGGTAGGTCAACGCGCTTCTTTTTCCCCTTGACTTTGCCGAGAGGGGCGTGTTACATTACCTCCGAGCCGGGGGAGATTCCTCTAAATCGAGAAATGGCATTGCTGGATTTAGAAAAAATGCACCTGGTGGTTCAACAGGCCTTGGAAGAGGACGTGGGCACAGGGGATGTGACCACCCAGGTTACGGTGCCCGATGGAGTCATCGCCGAGGGGATTATCCTGGCAAAAGAAACGGGGGTTGTAGCGGGCATTCCGGTGGCCATGGCGACCTTCCAAACCATCTCCAAAGAGGTTCAGTTCCAGCCACACCTCAAGGACGGGCAACGAATTAATAAGGGAGCTGCGGTGGCCAGGATATGGGGACCAGCCAAAGACATCTTGACCGCCGAGCGTGTGGCCCTCAATTTCCTTCAGCGGCTTTCCGGCATCGCCACCCAAACGGCGCGCTACGTTCAGGCCGTAGCGGGAACCGGGGCTAAAATTCTGGACACCAGGAAAACCACCCCTGGCCTACGTTTTCTGGAGAAGTACGCTGTGAGAATGGGAGGGGGCCACAACCATCGCATGGGCCTGCACGACATGGTGCTCATCAAGGACAATCACATCAGGGCCGGGGGCAGCATCGCTCAGGCCGTGCAGAGGGTCAGGGCTCAGGGCATTGGCCTCCCGATGGAGGTGGAGGCCAGTGATCTGGAACAGGTAAACCAGGCCATTCAGGCTGGAGTGGACCGCATCATGCTGGATAATATGAACCTGGCCCAGCTGCAAGAGGCTGTAGCTCTGGTCCATAGCCAGAAGGAACGGGACCAGAAGCCTGAGCTGGAAGCCTCGGGCAAGATTGACCTGGCCAGGGTGCGACAGGTGGCCATGACCGGCGTTGATCTCATCTCTGTTGGGGCTTTGACCCACTCGGCGCCAGCCCTGGACATGAGCCTGACCATCACCGATCTCGTGGCCAGGAGAGAGCCTGAGGGGGAGTGAGATTGACATGGTCTTTTCTGGCCCAGGCCTGGACGAGCGGTTGCTGGCGTCGCTACGAGAAGCCACTGGTGAGTATCTCTCCGGAAGCCTGCTGTCCCAACGTCTTCGTGTCTCACCTGGTTTCATCCATCAAGAGGTGAGCGAACTCCGGAAGCAGGGCTACGAAATCGAGGGCCACCCCCACTTGGGCTATCGGCTCATCTCCAGCCCAGATCTGCTTCTGTCCCAGGAGATTCGTCATGGCCTCCAAACCGCGACCATGGCACGTCGGGTGCTCTCCTATCGACGCGTTCGGTCCACCAACGAGGTGGCCCTCCAAATTGCTCACAACGGTGCTCCGGAAGGCACTTTGGTGGTGGCCGAGTCGCAGACCGCCGGAAAGGGACGGTTGGGCAAAACCTGGTACTCCCCCCCGGGCGTTGGCTTGTGGTTTTCTCTGGTCTTGCGACCCCATATGGAATCGAGCAAAGTTTTTCAACTTGCCATTTGTGGGGCTCTCGCTGTGGCTGAGGCCCTATATCAAAGAACCCATCTGCCTGTCAGGGTCAAATGGCCAAACGATGTACTCATCCGGGGAAAAAAGCTGGCCGGGGTTCTCACCGAGACTCAGGCTGATGGCGATCTCGTTCAACTGGTCATCTTGGGCATAGGGATCAACGTCAATCAGGGTGTCGACGATTTCCCTGAGGATTTGCGAGACAAAGCGACCTCCGTCCGAGCAGAGCTGGGGCGATCTATTTCTCGCCTCAACTTGCTCCAAGATGTGCTTATGGAGTTTGAGGAGAGGTATCAAAAGTTTCAGGAGCGAGGTCTGACGCCTTTTCTGGAGCGATGGCGGCAGCTCTCTTGGATTTTAAACCGAAGGGTGAGGGTTCAGGTGGGGGGAAGGTGGTTTTCTGGCCTGGCAGTGGACATCGAGGATACGGGGGCTTTGGTGTTGGAGGAGGCCTCGGGCAAACGGCAACGTCTCCTGGCCGGTGATGTCAGCTTCCAATAGGAGGACCTATGTGGTTGGTGGTCGATGTGGGCAACACCAATATAGTCATGGGAGTATATGACAGCAAAGAACTTTTGCATCGTTGGCGGATCGCCAGTGATAAAAGGCGCACCGCCGACGAACATGCTCTGCTGCTTCGACAATTATGTGACAGTGCTGGATTGAACCTCGAAAAAATCGACGGAATTGTCATCGGCTCTGTGGTTCCAGCTGTAACCCAGACCATTGCCCAGGCAGCCGAGACTTTGTTCGGCGTCGTTCCCATAGAGGTTTCTGCCAGTCTTGAGCTGGGTTTGGAAATTGGCTACCAGGACCCGGGACAGATGGGAGCAGATAGGATTGCCAACGCCGTGGCGGCCAAGGAGAAATTTGCCGGTTCAGTCATCGTTGTCGATTTCGGCACGGCCACCACTTTCGATGTCATCTCGCAAGAGGGAAAATACCTGGGAGGAGTTATCGCCCCGGGGCTGCTCACCTCCGCGAGTGACTTGTTTGCCAGAGCAGCCAGGCTGCCTCGATTCGTGGAGATCAAGGTACCAGAGAGGATTCTGGGGAAGAACACCGAAGAAAGCGTTCAGGCCGGCATGTACTTTGGCGCCGTAGGCCAAGTGGATGAGATCGTGCGCAGAATTCAAAAGGAGCTGGGGGAGAAAGCCCTGGTGGTGGCTACGGGAGGTCTGGCAGAGCTCATCGCCCCTCAGTCTCAGACCATACAACAGGTATGCCCCACCTTAACCCTGGATGGATTGGCGGCCATCGCAGAAAAGGAGAGAAAATCGAGGTGAGATGACCTCAAAATCGAAAATTTCTATCTCCTATTTCAGCCCTCGTTCACCCCCCACTTTTTTTCTCACTTTGTGAATTTTTCCCTTGCTTTTATTCAAGACATTGATTATAATTAGTTTTAGCACTCCATCATTGGGAGTGCTAAATTTTAAATGTAACTGCGAATTTAAAAATTAAGTTACAAGAAGTGAACTGCAACGAGAAAGGAAAAGGAAAGGAGGTCGAACTATGAAGGTGAAACCCCTTGCTGATCGCGTGTTGGTGAAGCCCCAGGAGGAGGAAGAGGTGAAGAAGGGTGGCATCATCATCCCCGACACCGCCAAGGAGAAACCTCAACAGGGTAAGGTGGTGGCTGTGGGTCCGGGAAAGCTCACCGAAACGGGCGAAAAGGTCACCCCAGAGGTGAAAAAAGGCGATATGATTCTCTATGGCAAGTACTCGGGCACCGAGGTGACCATCGATGGGGAAGAGTACCTTATTATGCGCGAGAGCGACATTTTGGCAGTGATTTGAACGGCAAACATTAACCTTATAACTAAGAAGTCTTATGAAGGGAGGATTCACATTATGGCCAAGCAACTTGGCTTCGGCTCGACCGCTCGAGAGTCTTTGAAGAAAGGGGTCGACAAGCTGGCCGAGGCGGTTCGGGTAACCCTGGGCCCAAAGGGCAGAAACGTGGTTCTGGACAAAAAGTTCGGCTCCCCCACGGTCACCAAAGATGGCGTCACGGTGGCCAAGGAGATCGAGCTGGAAGAACCGTACGAGAACATGGGCGCCCAGATGGTTAAGGAGGTGGCCTCCAAGACCAGCGATGTGGCCGGAGATGGGACCACCACAGCCACCATTCTGGCACAAGCCATCTATCGTGAAGGTCTTAAAAACGTGACCGCGGGCGCCAACCCCATGGCGCTCAAGCGCGGCATCGAGAAGGCCGTCCAAGCAGTTCTGGACGCGATCGGCAAGCTGAGCAAGGACGTTCCCGGTCGCAAGGAAATAGCGCAGGTGGGCGCCATCTCCGCCAACAACGATCATGCCATCGGCGAGCTCATCGCCGAGGCCATGGAGAAGGTCGGCAAGGACGGGGTCATCACCGTGGAAGAGGCCAAAAGCATGGAGACGACCCTGGATCTGGTGGAGGGGATGCAGTTCGACCGCGGATATTTGTCCCCATACTTCGTCACCGATGCCGAGAAGATGGAGGCCGTGTTAGAGGACGCCCAGATCCTGATACACGATAAAAAGATCAGCACCATGAAGGATCTGCTTCCCGTCCTGGAAAAAGTGGCCCAGATGGGTAAACCCCTGCTGGTCATCGCTGAGGATGTGGAGGGAGAGGCCTTGGCCACCCTGGTGGTGAACAAACTTCGTGGCACCATCAAGGTCTGTGCGGTCAAGGCTCCAGGATTTGGTGATCGTCGTAAGGCCATGTTGGAGGACATCGCCACCCTCACCGGAGGTCGAGTCATCTCCGAGGAGGTGGGATTTAAGCTGGAGAACGCCACTCTGGGGGATCTTGGCAAGGCCAAGAGAGTCACCGTGGATAAGGAGAACACCACCATCGTCGAGGGTGGGGGCGCCACCGAAGATATCAAGGGGCGAGTGGCTCAGATAAAGAAGCAAATAGAGGATTCCACTTCGGACTATGATAAGGAGAAACTTCAGGAGCGCTTGGCCAAGCTGGCTGGTGGGGTGGCAGTGATCAACGTGGGCGCCGCCACCGAGACCGAGATGAAGGAGAGAAAAGCTCGGGTGGAGGACGCCCTGCACGCCACCAGAGCAGCTGTGGAGGAGGGCATCGTTCCTGGTGGGGGAGTCGCTTACCTCAGAGCCATTCCCGCCCTGGATAAAGCAGATGTAAAGGGAGATGAGAAGGTGGGCTTCGGGATTGTCAAACGCGCCCTGGAAGAGCCCATTCGTCAGATCGCCAATAATGCCGGCTGGGAAGGCTCCGTGGTCGTTCAGAGGGTAAAGGGTGAACCTACCAACGTGGGCTTCAACGCAGAGACGGAGAAGTATGAGGACATGATGAAGGCCGGCGTCATCGATCCCACCAAGGTGGTGCGTACAGCACTCCAAAATGCCTCCAGCATCGCCGCATTGCTGTTGACCACCGAGGCTTTAGTGACGGACATTCCCGAGGAGGAGAAAGCCCTTCCGGCAATGCCTCCCGGTGGCGGCATGTATTAAGCCGTCCAACTGAGAGACAAAGAGACCCTCACCGGAGCGTTTTTCGGTGGGGGTTTTTTTGCTCATTGACGGCCCGTGAACTTCTGAAAAGTTTTCTTGACAACATCGCCCACTTATTGTATTTTGGTGTTCAAGCCGACTTAACTTTATGTCCCTGTTGAGGTGAGCTTTCGGAACCGCCTTTCAGAAGAAGGTTCAGATGCGAAAGACGATCGTTATCGAACGGGCTGAAAGGCTGCACCAGATCCCCGCTGATTTGTTCTTGGGTCTGAAGCGCAAGGCCCAGAGGGCGGTCCAGAGGGGTGTGGATGTGATCGATCTGAGCTTGGGCAATCCTGATGAGTCTCCTTCTCAGGAGGTTGTGGATGAGCTCTGTGGGGCGGCCAGAGAGGTTGAATATAACCGGTATCTTATGGGCTATGGCCTGGAGCAGTTTCGGCGCAAAGTGGCGGAGTTCTTTGAGGCTCGGTTCGAGGTCTCTGTCAATCCAGAGTTAGAAGTGTTGCCCTTGCAGGGCGTCTGGGAGGGGCTATGGGGGCTTCCCTTGGCCTTTGTCAATTCTGGCGAGATGGTGCTTCTCCCAGATCCGTGCTATCCCCTCTATCGCGCTGGGGCCATTCTGGCCGGCGCCCGGGTAGAGACCATGCCGCTGCTGGAAAGGAACGACTTTCTCCCCAATCTGCAGCACATTCCCGAGGCTGTGGCTCGCAGCGCCAAGTTGCTTTTCCTCAACTATCCGAACAATCCCACCACCGCCGTGGCCGATCTCTCCTTCTTCCAGGAGGTGGTGGATTTCGCTCGGACTCATAACATAGCTGTGGTGCACGATGCCACTTACTCTCAGATGACCTACGACGACTATCTGGCTCCCAGCTTCTTGCAGGCTCACGGGGCCAAAAAAGTGGGCCTCGAGCTTCATTCCTTTTCCATGACCCATAACCTGGGGGGATGGCGTTTGGGCTTCGCGGTGGGCAACCGGCAGCTCATCTCCGGGCTAGCAGCTGTTCGTGGTTGCGGCTTTGTGGGTCCCTCCCCAGCTCTCCAACGGGCGGTGTGTAAGGCTCTCTGCTTGACGCGCACACAGAAGGATCGCTATGCGGATCGACGAAACATGGCCGTCCAGGGACTTCGCGACCTGGGATTCAAACTATCTCGTCCCAAGGCCACCCCTTTTTTGTGGGTGCGAGTGCCAGGTCGCTATACTTCTCTGGGTTTTTCCCGCCGTCTGTTCCGTCGCAGCGGGATTTTGGTGACTCCGGGCAGTGGATTTGGTGAACGGGGGGAGGGCTTTGTGAGAATTTCTCTGACCGTATCTGAGGAGCGCCTCCGGTTGGCCCTGAAGAGGATGACAGCACATGCCTTCATCTGGCTGCGAAAACGCCGGACGCTGGAGAGTCAAGGAGCACAGCGCTCGTTATGAGCTGAGATTTGTCAAAGGCCGGTGATGGCACTTATGGGCGTCATTCGCTTACAGAACATGACCTTTTATGCCCATCATGGAGTGAAGGCGGCAGAGCGAGAGCTAGGGCAGGTTTTTCAGGTAGATGTGGAGATCTCCCTGGACCTGAGCAGAGCTGTTTCCTCAGATGACCTCTCACAGACAATCGATTATGGAGAACTCTACGAGCTGGTGGAGGAGATAGTGCTGGAGCGAGAATTCTCACTCCTGGAGACCCTGGCTCAGGCCATCCTCACTGCAATTGCTCGGCGATACCGTTTGGAACAAGGGCTGGTGAGGGTACGCAAGCCTCATCCGCCCCTTCCAGGCAAACTGGATTGTGTGGAGGTGGAGCTTTCCACAGATTGAGGGGCTTAGAACAAGGAGCTCTTCCATGGCTATAGCCTTTATAGGCCTGGGATCAAACCTGGGAATTCGCCAAGTCCAGATACAAGATGCTTTGGATCACCTCCAGCAAGATAGGAAGGTGAAGATTTTGCGCCGATCTTCACTCTATGAGACGGAGCCGGTGGGATTTCGGGATCAGCCCCCTTTTTTGAACGCCGTGATTGAGATCTCCACCCAACACTCTCCCCAGCGTCTGCTGGCCTGTTTGCAGTCCATCGAGAGACGTATGGGGCGCCAGAGGATCTTCCCCTGGGGGCCCCGGCTCATCGATCTGGATCTGTTGCTCTACGAGGATCAACTTGTGAATCAGCCGGATTTGATAGTCCCGCATCCCGAGTTGGCGAAAAGGGCTTTCGTGCTAGTGCCCCTGGTGGAGATTGCCCCGTCCACGGTTCATCCCCTGTTGGACAAGACCGTGGCCGAATTGTTGGCCTGCCTTGGCGATGCCACAGGGATTCGACGTTACCGCTCCCGGGAGAAATTCAAACATGGTTGAGGCTAACTACATCGTCGTCGAGGGCGTCATCGGCGTCGGCAAGACAAGCTTAGCTAAGATCTTGGCTGAAAAGATCAACGCCCGCGTGGTTCTGGAGGAGGTGGAGGAAAATCCCTTTCTGGAGGATTTTTACCGAGATCCCGCTCGATTCGCCTTTCAGGTTCAGATCTTCTTCCTCCTGAGCCGATATCGCCAGCAAATGGAGTTTCCTCAACAGGATTTATTTCAGCAGAGGACTGTCAGCGATTACCTGTTCGATAAGGACAAGATCTTCGCCTATATCAACCTCAACGAAAAGGAGCTCAGTCTCTACGAACGGCTGTGGTCATTCCTGTATAAAGATGTCCCCAGGCCGGACTTGGTCATTTATCTCCAGGCCAATACCGAGACCCTGATGCACCGTATCAGAGAGAGAAACCGCTCATACGAGCAGAACATCTCCAACGAGTATATCCAGCGCCTTAACGAAGCCTATAACTATTTTTTCTTTCACTACACCGAATCCCCTCTTTTAGTCGTTAACACAGCCAAGATCGACTTCGTACACAATCCCGATGACTTGGAGGATCTTCTGGAGCAGATTCGGAGACCCCACCTGGGCACCAGGTATTACGTGCCCATGAGAGAATAATCGCCGAGCATCTCGGGCATGCGGATAGATGTGGGGTAAGTCCTCTGCCAGACCAATGGAGGAGATCACCGAGAGTAACTCAGCAGGTGTGGTCTGGGGAAATCGGAGTCCTGCTGGGAATGTGTTTCCCGACCTCAAGTTCACTTCAAGTCATGAAGAGCACGGACAGAACACCGGGAGAGCTTTTCTGAACTGGAAGAGGTCCGCGATAGGCGAAATAGAACCTTCAGCTATGAAAAAGAGAGCTGACACCTCATCGGCATGAGCCTAACAGAATCCCCATGGAACCGGGGGCTTTCTAACGGTCTTGAGGAGGCGGGGTTATGAAGGATAAGGTGACCACCACGGTATTCCAACGGCTGAAGTCCCGGGAGAAGATTGCCGTTCTGACGGCCTACGATTATCTGGTGGCTCAATTGTTGGATGAGACGGGGATAGACGCTGTCTTGGTGGGCGATTCAGTTGGCATGGTTTTCTCCGGCTACCATACGACGCTGTCGGTGACTATGGACGAGATGATTTACCACACCAAGGCGGTTCGTCGCGGCGTCAAGAGAGCGCTGCTCATCGGGGACATGCCCTTCATGTCTTATCAGGCCAGTCCGGAAGATGCCGTGGCCAATGCCGGACGGTTTCTCCAAGAGGCCGGCGCCGAGGCGGTGAAGATCGAGGGTGGTCGAGAGATGGTCGAGACCATCGGTAAATTGACGCAGGTGGGAATTCCTGTGATGGGTCATTTGGGACTCACGCCACAGTCGATTCATCAATTTGGAGGCTATCGGATACGCGGCAAATCCCAGGAGGAGGCTGCACGGCTGATCCAAGATGCTCAAGCCATAGAAGAGGCGGGTTGCTTCTCTGTGGTTTTGGAGAAGATTCCCAGCGATCTGGCCCGGGAGGTGACCCAACAGCTGAAGATCCCCACTATCGGAATCGGAGCTGGACCTCACTGCGATGGACAGGTGCTGGTGGTTCACGACATGCTGGGGCTATTTGAGAGGTTTAAGCCTAAGTTCGTCAGGCGGTACGCACAACTGGCCGAGGAGATGCGGACAGCTTTTCGGGCCTACATCCAAGATGTCAAGAGGGGCAAATTCCCCCGTCAGGAGGAGAGTTACTAAGCTTCACAGGCCAGGGAAAGGGCTTTCGTGAAGGTCATAAAAAAAATCCTACAGATGCAGAAGGTCGCCGATGAGGCCAGGTGTGCCGGACGGAAAGTGGGTTTTGTGCCCACCATGGGCTATTTGCATAAGGGGCACCTGAGCTTGATTCGGCAGGCTCGACAACTCAGTGAGCTCGTGGTGGTCAGCATTTTCGTCAACCCGACCCAGTTCGGTCCCCATGAGGACTATCAGAACTATCCACGTGATCTGTCACGGGACGCGAAGCTATTGCGACAGGTAGGCTGCGATATTCTGTTCCTGCCTTCCGTTGAGGAGATGTATCCCCAGGGATACTGCTCATATGTGGACGTAGAGAACCTCACTCAGCTTCTGTGTGGAGCAAGTCGCCCCAGTCATTTTCGGGGAGTGGCTACAGTTGTGACCAAATTGTTCAACATCGTCAAACCCCACTTGGCCGTGTTTGGTCAGAAAGACGCTCAGCAGGCCTTTGTGATAAGAAGGATGGTGACAGATTTGAACCAGGACCTGGAAATCGTGGTCGCACCCACCATCAGAGAGCCCGACGGGCTGGCCATGAGCTCCAGAAATGAATATCTCACGCCTCAGGAGCGAGCCGATGCGCTTGTTTTGTATCAGGCTCTAAAATGGGCTCATGAGCAAATCGTTGAAGGTCAGCGCAATATCGAATATCTGGTGCAGGGCATGACGAAAATGATCCAGAATAAAAAAACGGCCCAGATCGACTATATCTCCTTTGTGGACACGGAAAAACTCCATTCCCTGAAACGACTTGAGGGGGAGGTGCTCATCGCCCTTGCCGTGAAGTTCGGCCGGGCTCGCCTCATCGATAACTTGTTGATCAAGGTTTGAGGGAGTGACTGGTGGGATCCCTGGCAACGGTTATACTCGCAGCTGGAAAGGGCAAGCGGATGAAATCAGAGTTGGCCAAAGTGCTGCATCCTGTGTGCGGACGTCCCATGGTCTCCTATGTCATCAAAACGGCCAAGAAGCTGGGCTCACAGCAGGTCATCGTGGTGGTAGGATATCAGAGAGAGCGGGTTGTTCAGGCTCTTCAGGGAGAGGGTGTGGAGTTTGTCGTCCAGACGGAGCAGCTGGGTACAGCCCATGCTTTGTTGCAGGCGAGTCAGGCCTTAGCAGATTTCCATGGTGAGCTTCTCGTCCTGAGCGGTGACACGCCTCTGCTGTCTGAGCAAACCGTTTCTCAGCTGCTGGGTCAACATCGAGACTCAGGAGCTATGGCGACGGTGCTCACGGCTATTCTGGAGGACCCTTATGGGTATGGACGTGTCCTCCGCACTCGAGAGAATATGTTGGAGGCTATCGTGGAGGAGAAAGATGCCTCTGAGGAGCAGCGGGCCATCAAGGAGATCAATACGGGTACTTACTGTTTTCAAGCTCCCGGTATATTTGGCATCTTGAGCCAGATTAGCAGAGATAATCGTCAGGATGAATTTTACCTCACCGATGCCATCGCCATTCTGCGCCTGAGGGGATTGCCGGTGGCGGCGGTGGTGGCTGAAAATTCCTGGGAGACGCTGGGAGTGAACTCTGTGGACCAGCTCCTGATAGCAGAGGAAATCATGGCTCGGCATAAAGAACTTAAAAACTGAAAAAAAAGGTTGACATTTGATGGCGGTATGTTATAGTTTAAAGGGTGAGAGGGCCACTTTAAAGAAGGTTAGTCTCCCATGAGAATTGTTGCCAGCTGTTCGCTATTGTGTATTCTGGTTCTGCTGCCCTCCGTGCTGCTTGCGGAGGAAGCGCAAGTCGCTAACCAAACGGGTCTCGCCCTTCCCGGTTTAAGCCGGGACGCGTTTTCCGGTTTCGGCCAGGGTATTTCTTTGTTGGATCCTCAGCGGCTGAGGATATCACAAAGCTATGGCTTAACGTATTCCTCCCGTGGAAAATCGGCGGACCTGGTTGGTCTCTACCAGAACTGTCTGTCCTATCGCTTTTCCCCGAGGCTGAATGTGAAAGTTCACCTGGGATACCTCCACCAGCCCATAGCTGCCCTATCTCACTCCTCTGCTATCCGCCGTGAGGCCCTGATGACCGCCTTTCAACTGGACTTTCAGCCAATCGATAACTTCTTCATTCATTTTAACTTCCGATCGCACCCTGTGATCGACTATCGCGACTCGTTTTGGAGATTTCCTGGCGATTGGGATTCAATGGGAGATTGAGTCCCTGACCCTGCTAAAGGTCTCAAAGTAGAGACGTCTCCGCGAGAGCGGTTGAAATCCCACCCAGAACCTGTTTACTCCCCGAAATGGTTTCGCCATTGAGGAGTGACTCGCTGAGTCAGGCCTCGTTGATATCACCGTCCGGATTGGCTATTCGGGAAACCTTTTCGACAACACCTTTAAGGGAGAGTTACGTTTCGCCATGGTCAGGAAAAAAAGATTAATACCCAAGTCTCGGAAGCGAAAAGTCCGCAGGGGAGTGGGTCTTAAGGCTCGGGGTTTAGAGCTGGGCATTCTGTTTCTGGCTCTCGTTTTTATTGTGTTCATCTATTCCTTTGTGCATCGCCTATGGTTGACCCCAGCTTCCGAGAAGCCAATGCCTGTGGAGAGGAAAGTCGTGCGGGTCGAGGTGCTGAATGGCTGTGGAATAGCCGGTTTGGCAAAAAAAATTACTGATTTTCTGAGAATTAAAGGCTTTGACGTCGTCAATGTGGGCAACGCCGAGAGCTTTGAGTTCCCTGAGACCATTGTGGTGGATCGAGTAGGCGACATGGCCAGCGCTTGGAGTGTGGCCAGAGCTATAGGTGTAAACAACGTGATCCAGCAGAGAGACACAGATCTACTCCTGGAGGTGACCATCATTTTGGGAAAGGACTATGGAGACTTGGAGCCGCTCAGGGAAATTTTGGGAGGTGATTAGTTGGAATTCACGGCCGGGGAGATTGCCGTTGCCTGTGGGGAAATCGCATTAAGCAAAAAAGCCATTGACGTTAAGATCCTGGATCTTCGTGAGATCACATCGGTTACTGATTATTTTGTAATTTGCACAGGAAGTATTGACCTTCATGTGAAAGCCATCAGCGACGCCATCGTGGAGGGCTTGGAGAAGAAGAAAATCAAGGTTTGGCACATCGAGGGTTATTCTGCCCTGAAGTGGGTGCTGTTAGATTACGTTGATGTGGTGGTGCATATTTTCAACGGAGACGTGCGCGATTTTTACGGCCTGGAGCGCCTGTGGGGTGATGCACCCACAAAAGTTCTCTCCAAGCAGGAGATAGAAACGAGCAGGTGAATGATGTCTAAGGAATATCTGGCTCAAAAAATAGGCAAGATAACCGCCCAGATAGAGGGATGGCCGACTCTGTCGTCCGATGAAATTCAGCTGGGGCGTCCTAAAAAAGGCACTCACGGGGATCTCTCCACAAATGTGGCTATGGTGCTGGCGAAAAGGACGGGAGAGGATCCCATGGCCATCGCCGAGGCTATTTCCCAAAAGCTCAGACTGAATCGTGGCTTGGTTAAAAACTGGTCCGTCTGTGCTCCCGGGTTTATCAATTTCGTTTACGGCGGGCGTTATCTTCGAAATCAGCTTTTGGAGATTCACGAGCAGGGTAAGAATTTCGGCAAGTGCGATATTGGCAAAGGGCAGAGGGTCCAAGTGGAGTTCGTCAGTGCCAACCCAACAGGTCCCCTGAATGTGGTCAACGCCAGAGCGGCAGCGGTGGGCGACAGCATCGCTAATCTTCTCCAGACAATAGGTTATCACGTTGAGCGAGAATACTATGTCAACGACACGGGCCTCCAGGTGAAGCTGCTGACCGAGTCAGTGGAGGTCAGGTATCGGCAGCTTTTGGGGGAATCGGTGCCTTTTCCCGAGGATGGCTATCACGGTGAGTACATCATCGATCTCGCCAGAGAGATCATCGACCGAGAAGGTGTCAAGTATCTCTCTCCTCCCACGGCCGAAACCAGGGAGAAGATCCGCCATGAAGCGCTGCATAAGTTGGTAACTAAGCAGCAGGAGGATTTACGGCGTTTTGGAGTGGAGTTCGATGTGTGGTTTAGTGAACGAAGCCTGAAAAAATCGGGTATCCTGGAGGAGGTTCTGGCCTTGCTCACCGAAGGAGGTCACATCTACGAGAAGGATGGAGCTGTTTGGTTCCGCTCCTCCAGCTTTTACGATCAAGACGATCGAGTTCTCATCAAGGAGGACGGCGAGGCAACTTATTTTCTGCTGGACACGGCTTATCATAAAAACAAGTTCGATCGCGGATTCCACCGGGTTATCGACCTTTGGGGTCCTGATCATCACGGCTATTTGCCACGCATGCGCTCGGCCGTGAAGGCCTTGGGTATCCAGCCTGACCTTCTAGACCTGCGCATCATCCAGCAGGTTAATTTGCTTCGGGGAGGTAAGCCGATGAGGATGTCCAAACGGGCGGGTTCCCTCATCAGTATGGGGGAGTTGTTAGATGAGGTGGGTGTGGACGTGGCTCGCTTCTTTTTCTTGATGCGCCGAATGGATAGCCATCTTGATTTTGATATGGACGTAGCCGTGGAGGAATCCGAGGAGAATCCCGTTTACTATGTCCAGTATGCACATGCTCGCTGCTGCAGTATCCTGAAGTACTCGAAATCGCAGGGCGCCGTTCTCTCTCCCATAAAGGATGTTGATCTCTCTTTGTTGAAAAGAGGGGAGGAGCTGGATCTCATCAAAGAACTTGCTCTGTTACCCGAGGTCATACAGGGAGCCGCCCAAGCCTTGGAGCCTCACAGGATAACCGGTTATCTTCGAGATGTAGCCACCTCCTTCCATCAGTTCTACCACAAACATCGGGTGGTCACCGACAGCCCTGGTCTCACCGCCGCCCGTCTTGCCCTGGTGGAGGCCACCCGAATCGTTCTGAGAAATGCCCTGAGAATCATAGGCGTGAGCGCGCCCATTTCTATGTGAACGGGGGGCAACTAAGCTTCTGAGCACTGAAAATCTCTCTCTTAAGAGGTACAAACATGGATATTGTGGAGCTGAAGACGAAGACTATCTCCGAGCTGTTGGAGGTGGCCCAGGATTTGGACATCTCCGGAGTCAGCTCCCTGAGAAAACAGGAGCTGATCTTTAAAATTCTGGAAGCTCAGACGGAGAAAAACGGGTACATCTTCGCCGCGGGAGTGCTGGAAATATTGCCAGAAGGATACGGATTTTTGCGATCTCCAGACTACAATTACTTGCCCGGTCCTGATGACATCTATGTTTCTCCATCCCAAATAAAGCGATTTGATCTTCGTACCGGAGACACCATCTCGGGTCAGATCCGGCCCCCTAAAGAGACGGAGAAGTATTTCGCCCTGCTGCGAGTGGAAGCGGTTAATTTTGAGAATCCCGAGCTGGCCAAGCAAAAAATTCTATTCGATAACCTGACACCGTTGTATCCTCAGGAGAAAATAAGACTTGAAGAACCCTCACGGGATCTATCCATGCGCATCATGGATCTCCTCACCCCCATTGGCATGGGACAGAGAGGTCTCATCGTGTCTCCATCGCGAGCTGGCAAGACCATTCTGCTACAGAAAGTGGCCAATAGCATCACCACAAATCATCCCAACATCAAGCTTATCGTTCTGCTCATCGACGAACGCCCAGAGGAGGTCACCGACATGGAGAGGTCGGTGAAGGGTGAGGTGATCAGCTCCACTTTCGATGAGCCCGCCGAGCGGCATGTTCAAGTAGCAGACATGGTGCTGGAGAAAGCAAAACGGCTCGTTGAGCACCAACACGATGTGGTCATCATTTTGGACAGCATCACACGGCTGGCTCGAGCCCATAATGCCGTGGTGCCCCATAGTGGTAAGATTCTCTCCGGAGGCGTTGATTCCAATGCTCTCCACCGGCCCAAACGCTTTTTTGGCGCAGCCCGCAACATAGAGGAGGGCGGCAGTCTGACCATCATCGCCACCGCCCTGATCGAAACTGGCAGCCGGATGGATGAGGTGATCTTCGAGGAGTTCAAAGGAACTGGCAACATGGAGCTGGTTCTGGATCGCCGGTTGGCCGATCGCCGCATCTTTCCGGCTATCGATATCAACCGTTCGGGCACTCGGAAAGAGGAACTGCTGCTGGTCGAGGAAGAGTTGAACCGGGTTTGGATCCTGCGAAAATTTCTCAACGAGATGAACGCCATCGAGGCTATGGAGTTTTTGCTGGAAAAGATGGGATCCACCAAGAACAATAAAAAATTCTTGGAGTCCATGAGCCAGTAGTACCACTGAGGGCCTTTTCTCTTGCACCAGGCATGCATTTTAGGTATATTTTCAAAAGACTTTGTGCCAGAGGAAATTTGAAGGAGGTTGTTTTGAAGAAAGATATCCATCCCGAGTATAAAGAGACCACCATTACCTGTGCCTGTGGGAATGTCATTCACACCCGATCCACCAAAAGCAACATCCGAGTTGAAATCTGCTCTCGCTGTCATCCCTTTTTCACCGGCAAACAGAAGCTGGTGGATACGGCTGGCCGTGTGGAGCGATTTCGGAAGAAATATGGCCTTGACGATTCTAAGGAGGAGAAGTCCTCGGACCAGGATCCCTCTGTTCAAAAAAAGGAAGAGGAGAATCAATCCTACACAAAGGCCAAAGATCAATAGCTCTTGGGGCGCTAAGGGGATATTCCAAGGGAAACACCCGGTTCGGCGCCCTTTTCTCATCTAGGTCAGGAGGAAGGTTGCGGAGATGCCTCCAGATATCGATGTGGGGGGACAGGCGGTTATTGAGGGGGTCATGATCCGCTCCCCGAAGCGAGTGGTGACCGCCATCCGTCTGAAAAATGGCGAGATTGTGGTGAAAAATGATCCCTACACGTCCTTGACGAAAAGATACCGCCTTCTCCAACTACCTGTTTTGCGAGGCGTGATCTCTTTCTTTGAGATGTTGGTGATAGGTCTGAAGACCTTGAATTATTCGGCAGAGGTGGCCATGACCGACCTGGAGGAAGAACAGAAGGGAGAGAAGTCTCATTCTCGAAACGAGGGATATCTCGTGGTGAGTTTAGTTCTCGGCCTAGGATTGGGACTGGCCATTTTTTTCTTTACACCACTCCTGCTGGCTAGTTTGCTTCAAATTCAGAAGAGCGCCCTCGGTTTTAACCTCGTCGCCGGCGGTATTCGTATTCTCCTTTTTCTCGGTTACGTCTGGGTCATCTCGCTGTTCCGGGAACTGCGCCGGTTATTCGAATATCACGGAGCGGAGCACAAAACCATCTTCGCATACGAGGGGGGCCAAGATCTGACCGTCGAGAAGGTCAGAAGTTTCAGCACCCGGCATCCCCGCTGTGGCACCAGCTATCTGCTCATCGTAGCCCTATTCGCCATCTTGATATTTGCGCTGGCCGATACTATTTACGCTTTGAGGATGGGCCAATTGCCAGGCCTGGCCCAACGGCTTTTGATTCATTTTATGCTCCTGCCTTTGGTTGCCGGGGCCTCCTATGAGCTCCTCAAGCTTTCGGGGCGAGCTCGCAAGTATCGGCTGGCCAGGGTGCTGATGGCCCCTGGTTTGTGGATTCAGAGAATCACCACTCGGGAGCCTGACGACAATCAGCTGGCTGTGGCTTTAGTGGCCTTAAAGGAAGCCGTGGCCCCCTGATCTGGGCGCTCCCGTTCTACATAGGAGTCAAATATTCCATGCTCAAAAAACTGGACAAAGCGATTGTGAGACATTCGACTCTGCACCAGAAGCTCAGTGACCCCCAAGTGGCGGCCAACCGTGAGCTATATCGAAAGCTGGCCCGTGAATATCGGGAGCTGTCGGAGATAGTGGACGTGGCCCATCGTTACAAGGAAGCGTGCCGGAATATTGAAGAGGATCAAAAACTGTTGTCCTCCTCCGATGAGGAGTTGGCCAAGCTGGCGCGAGAAGAAATTCTGGAGCTAAAGGCGAAGCGGCAGCAGTTGGAGGAGAAGCTGAAACTGATGCTGGTTCCAGAGAATCCACGAGACAAGGGAAATGCCATTGTGGAGATCCGGGCCGGGACTGGAGGTGAAGAAGCTAGCCTGTTCGCAGCCGATTTGCTTCGGATGTACTCGAAGTTTGCCGAAAGACAAGGGTGGCGCATTGAGATAATGAGCTCTAATCCCACAGGGATTGGTGGATTTAAAGAGGTTATCTTCGCTGTGGAAGGGGCCGGTGTATACGGTCAGATGAAGTTCGAGAGTGGCGTCCATCGGGTACAAAGAGTTCCCCTAACCGAGTCTAGTGGGCGCATACATACTTCCGCTGCTTCCGTAGTGGTCCTTCCAGAGCCCGAGGAGGTGGAGGTGCAGATCGATCCTAAAGATCTGCGGGTGGATGTGTTTAGATCCTCTGGTCCTGGCGGACAGAGTGTAAACACCACCGATTCGGCAGTGCGCATCACCCATATCCCCACGGGGATCGTGGCCACCTGCCAGGACGAGAAATCACAGCATAAGAACAAAGCCAAGGCTTTGAAAGTTCTTAGAGCCCGAATATTAGATCAAGCTCAAGAAGAAAACCGCCAAGCTTTGGCTCGGAGTCGGAAATCACAGGTTGGGACCGGTGACCGGAGCGCAAAAATTCGGACCTACAACTTTCCTCAGGGTCGGTTGACCGACCATCGTGCCGGAATTACCCTCTACAAACTGGAGCAGATTTTAACCGGAGAGCTAGAGGAAGTCATCCAGGCCTTGCAGACAGCGGAAAGAAAGGAGAGGTTAAGTGAGCTGGACAGCACTTGAGCTGGTCTGGGAAATCTGCCCTGCTTTGGGAAGATTTTTTCATCATCCGAGCATTTCGCAATAGACTGAAGATGGGTAGAGGGTCTTGGAGCGAGATTCCATTGAAGGGGGAATTCATGTCGGAGAAAGCAGTCAGAGAGCGACAGAAAAAGGTGAATTCTCTGAAGGTTCGTCAGGAAAAGGTGTTGAAGCTGCGAGAATTTCTGATTTCGGAGAAGGAGATCGTCATAGGACTTTTGGAGAAATCCCTGGGGGGACAAAATGGCGATCGGATCGACAATCTGCGCAGAAGAATCCACGAAAAAGAACGGCAACTGCATCTGGTGGAGGAGGAGCTAAAGGAGATTCAGGCTCGACTGGCAGAAGCAGAGAGCCATTTGAAGGATACATGGGCTGGAGGCTCGAGGGGAGAAAAGTGATGTGGGACCGGGGAATGTTCCATTAAGAGCGGAGAAAGCGCAAGTGCAGACTGTCGCGGAAATCTTGAATAAGACCTCCGGATATCTGAAGAGAAAGGGGCTGGAGAATCCACGACTCAACGCCGAAACGATGCTGGAGCACGTCTTGGGCCTCAAGCGTATCGATCTTTATCTGGATCACGATCGACCCATGCAAGACCATGAACTGATAGCCTTTCGGTCGCTGGTGAAGCGTCGTCTGGCAGGCTGCCCTGTGCAATACTTGACGGGGGAGACGGAATTTTTCTCGCTGAGTTTTCAAATCAGCTCTGATGCCTTGATCCCCCGTCCAGAGACGGAGATCCTGGTGGAGGCGGTTCTGGACCTTCTCAAGTCTCGGGCTCGGCCCTTAAAAGTGGTCGACCTGGGGACGGGTTCTGGAATCATTGCCATCAATCTGGCCGTTCATCTTGGGTGCGCCCAATTGTGGGCAACCGATTGCTCTCGGGAGGCCTTAGCGTTGGC
>LJUY01000029.1 GCA_001304015.1 candidate division Zixibacteria bacterium SM23_81
TGGAGGCGACGGGAGTCGAACCCGTGTCCGAAGATAACTCGACAGGAACCTCTACATGCATAGCCTTTCTTTTAAATCTCGCCTGCTCCGTCTCCGAAAGGCAGGATACGGAGCGGGCCAGCTCAAAAGATCTCATCGTTCAACCTTGAGCAGGGCTGAACGACCAGCCTGCCTTCATCGACGCCCTCATCCAGCCCGGCAAGCGAAGCCGGTGAGAACGGGTCGCCTTTAATTAGGCGGCCATTGCATACGAATAATCGTTTGCAATTAGATTTGTTTTCCCAATTGTTTAACGAGCCACTGGGACCTCGGCACGCAGTTCCGGCCTCACTACCCCCGTCGAAGCCGTATCGCCCCCATATTTGGTGCGCCCACAAGGAATCGAACCTTGAACCTACTGATTAAGAGTCAGTTGCTCTGCCTAGTTGAGCTATGGGCGCGATTGTAAAAGAACAGAGAAAAACTATAAGTCCTTTGCAGTAGGTAAAAATATAAAAAAAACCGGTATGTGTCAAGCGAAAAGACCGTTGATCGGTAATCGGTGATCGTTAATCGATAAGAAAAAAAGATCTAAGGTTTTCACGATCAACGATTAACGATTAACGCTGCACGAAAAATGAGCCCGGCGCGAATCGAACGCGCGACCAACGGCTTAAAAGGCCGCTGCTCTACCTAGCTGAGCTACGGGCTCAGTTTTGACCTACTATTATTGTGAAAAAAGGGAGTTTTGTCAAGGGTTTTTTCTTTTTTTGAGGGAGAGGGGCACGAGATTCGAGACTCGAGATTCGTGAAAAGCCAAACATACCTGTCGTTCTGAGGAGTGACGTGGAACAAGAGAAGTCATAACCCTGAGCGCAGCGAAGGGGACACGGAGCGAAGAAAAATCTCATTTTCTCTGCCAACTGATCGGCTGAAGCATAAAGGAGATTCTTCGGTCGCCTTCGCTTGAGCTCAGGCTTCCCTCAGAATGACAAAAAGGGGAAATTTGGAACCGGTGAGTGGGAGAAAGCCCAACATTTATGTTGTTGCCAGGAGGTTTTAAGCCCTTCGGCTTCGCTCAGGATAAAATCCACGAAAAACCGACCAAGCAATCTCGGTGCGGGGAGGTGTGGTGAGGGCCCTGCCAACTGCAACTGCCAACTGCCACTGGAGAGGGGAGGGAGGGGGTTACACTGAGCGTAACCCCCAAAATTGGATAAATATCATAGCCCTCTGGCGACAGGAATCTCGAGTTCTTGATCTCCTCTTAGAACTTTTAACAGCACGCTTGTACCAGGATCGCCAATAATCAGCGCGACGTCATGCAAGTTGTCACCATTTAGGGCATTGCCATCAGCCGCGATAATTTTGTCCCCAACCTGTAAGCCCGCCAGATCTGCTGGCCCAGAGGGAGCGATACCGGCGACGATCTGATTGCCAATTTGAATCCCTATCTTGCCAGGCTTCGCCACATTCTCATCAAGTCGCTCAAAAGATTGAATTGGCTGGCCGCCGCGGGTGACAGGGATCTCGAGTTCTTGATCTCCTCTTAGAATCTTTAACAGCACTATTGTACCAGGATCGCCAACTATCAACGCGACATCATGCCTGTTGTCCCCATTCAGGGCATTACCATTAGCCGTGATAATTTTGTCTCCAACCTGTAAGCCCGCCAGATCTGCTGGCCCAGATGGCGTTATGCCGGCGACTATCTGATTGCCAATTTGAATGCCTATCTTGCCAGGTTTGGCCATATACTCGTGAGGTTTCTCAAAAGATCGAATTGGCTGGCCGCCTTTAACCGTATATGGGGCATTGCTATCAGCCGTGGCAATTTTGTCTCCAACCTGTAAGCCCGCCAGATCTGCTGGCTCCGATGGCGCTATACTGGCGGCTTTCTGATTGCCAATTTGAATGCCTATCTTGTCAGGTTTCGTCACATACTCATGCGGTTGCTTAAAAGATTGAGTTGGCCGGTCGCTTTTAACCGCTCGCTTTGCTTTATCCAGGAAAGACTGCAGTTGCTTTCTGGCCTCACCGGAAGTTATATCCCCTCGCTCTGTCCTGCCAAAAGCGTTCTGCATGGAAGGGAAAGCATTGGCATAGACCCTCGTTTTTTTGCCCGCAGATCTGAGCAGTATGATGATCTCCTGGTCTGGATGTGATGAGGACGGACTCTCAAGGGGTATCTTATTAAGATTCCCAGACCCCATGTTCATCTTGCCCACGAAGGCCAAAGCACCCTCGGTTTCTGAGGTGAGCACATAATCCTTAGAGACGAATACTTCAACAAGTGCGGTTTTAATCACCTGTCTATTCGATGATGGAATAAGGACTTCTGGTCTTCCTGACGAATATCCTAGATGTGAAGTTGCACAGCCGGCCGCTACCATGGGCAGCAAAACGGCCCACACTCCAGCCTTTTTCATGACGAACACCCCTTTCATAATCTCCTTGGGATTCCCTGGAGGGGACTTTCCCCTCTTCCTTTTCTATTTCAGTAATCGGGAAAATAGCGGCTTACGAGCGCACAAATTTCTCTTCAGTAGATGTTGATAAGCTTCATAGCTGGCTCATAAATTTATAGCAAGTTATGTACCACTTCTTTAATATCAAGTCCCAAAATTTGCAGAGAGCAAATAGGAAAAGAATGGGCAAGGCTCATAAAAAAGCCCTCCCCAAGTTATGGAGAGGGTCTGCATCACACTTGATTTTAGAATCTGTTTCGAATTTGTTTCAAATCACGGTCAAGACGACGGATGCCAAAACTCTGGTTCCAGAGGTGATGTATCTACCCACACAGGTTCGGCACCCGCCTCATTGAGATTGCTAGAAGCTCGATGCTGGAGAATCATTACGTCTTCTTTAACTGTCCCGCATCCAGCTTCAAGTCTCTAGCTTCTGGCTTCCATACGGGCCTTCCACAACCATAAACTGACTTCCAGCCTCTTATCAATGATATTTCGCCAATGACTCTCTATTTAGCCGTGCTCAGACTCCTGTCGAACTCACCAACCATATTGGATTCCTCCGACTTGTTTCCGGCTGCGTCCACAGCTTTGACCGTGTAGAAATAGTCGATACCCACTTCGCCAGCGGTACCTGCGTCGGTATAGGTGGTATCCATAGTGCTGGCTAGGGAGTCATCGAAAGAATCAACCCCTGTTCTTCGATAGACCACGTACCGAGTCGTTGCCACGTTGTCGTAAGGTTCAGTCCAATAGAGGCGAATATCACCATCAGCACTTTTAGAACCATTCTCCAGGGCAATGGCCAAATCGTCGATGGCCTCTGGTGGGGTCAGGTCAGCAACCATCTTAGACTGAACCTGAGTAGTCAGCGTATCGTTATACCAATTATCGTCGCTGGCGAGTGATGTGACCACGGTCACAGTGTAGACAACCCCGGTATCCGAGCCCACCGTCCATGGGGCGAAAGTGGTCTGAACAGATGTGGTCTCAGCCAAACCGCTCACAGAGAACGTGTCCCCATAGAGATAGTGACCGGCAGTGTCAATAAGACAGGAGATGTCAAAACTCTGGAGGCCAGAGCGGTAGTTGCTGGCCGTGGCTGAGGGCAGATACGAAGAGTCCGTCTCTACTTTCCTCGGTAGATCAATTGAGACCACACCCACATCGGGGCTGCCACTTCCCAAAGCATAGAGACTGCCGTCAAAGCTGCCGATGTACAGTATTCCATTGTCGTCGATAGTGGGCGAAGATTCGATCTCTCCGCCAGTAAGGAAGCTCCACCTGAGGGATCCGTCGGGGTTAATCGCATATAAGGTGGAGTCCCGGGAACCGACGTAGATGGTCCCACAGCCGTCCACGGTAGGAGAACCGTCAATCGAGCCACGAGTGGGGAACCGCCACTCTAAGATGCCAATATCCCCCTGATCACGAATGGCATAAAGAGTGCTATCATAAGATCCAACGTAGATCGTCCCGTCCGGTCCGATGGCTGGTGACGACTCCGCTCCATCTTCCATAGCAAATTTCCACTTAAGACTGCCATCCGGGTTAACGGCAAAGAAGACCGTATCCACAGGAACAGGATCTTGTCCCCACGCTCCATAAGGATCTGTTCCCACATAGATTGTTCCATCCGATCCAATAGCAGGGGAGGAATCTACCAGATGACCATCGTAAAACTGACCGGTAGCATACTTCCACCTCAGCTTAGCATATGTGACGGAGTCCTCAAAAGCGTAGAGGTGTTCATCCTTGGAACCAACATAGATTTCTCCATCTGGACCGATTGCGGGAGAGGAGAAAACACACCAATCCGTTAGGTATGTCCACTTTTCTGTACCATCTGGATTGAGAGCGTAGAGGTTGAAGTCCAGACTTCCCACATAAATGGTTCCATCTGGCCCAATGGCTGGGGATGAGAAGATTAAATACCCCACGTATGTTCTCCATTTCAACTTCCCATAAGTGATGGAGTCCTCGATGGCATAAAGATAAGTGTCAAAAGAGCCAAAGTAGATGGTCCCGTCCGGGCCTATGGCAGGAGATGAGAACACACCTCCTCCAGTGGTAAAGCGCCATTTGAGGCTCCCATCGGGATTGATAGCGTAGAGACTTGAGTCAGTAACCCCGGCGTAAAACCATCCAGTCCCCACATAGATAGTCCCGTCTTCACCGATACAGGGAGAGGAGGCTATGGCATCGTGAGCATCGGTAAAGACCCAATTAGCTGTAGGTTCCGCAGGACCAGTATAGGGGGTCCGACCAGTATGCTGCAGGTCGTGGCGGAACATGGGCCATGGACTGTCCCCTACCTGCGCTGAAGCAGCGCTAGTCAGAGCCATAACCACCGTTATTATTAACTTTGTGAATTTCATCTCTTCTTCCTTTGCTTTGAAACCTAGTATAAAGCATGTTGGAGAAGTAGTTATTACCGCTCAATTCACCATATTTCATTCCCGCTTCATCGTATTAAAAAACCCCAGCAGACGGGACTGAATTGAGTAACCATCGAATGGTGACCAGGACACTCGCTAAGCCATGGATCATCCGTCAGTTGGGGAATATGAGGCTATAAAAACATCTTCCTAGCATTTTAGTCAAGTATACTATATTATGATAACACATTTCCCCCTAATTTTCAAGCGTTTTTTAGATTTTTATAACAAATTTGAAACAATCTCACAGCCGTTATGCTCACTATTGCCCGCTCACCTGACCAGCACCATCTTGATGGTTTTGCTGAAATCACCCACCATCAACCGGCAGAAATACACTCCGCTGGCCACGTCCCGACCGCCCTGGTTATGCCCCTCCCAGCTGATCGAATATCTACCGGCCTTTTGCTCCGCATCCACCAGAGTCCGCACATGGTGACCCAGGATATTGAAGACCTTCAGGGTCACAGATCCGTCTTGCGTTATCTGATAGCAGATCTCGGTATTTGTGTTGAAGGGATTGGGGCAGTTCTGAGAGAGCGCAAATTCCAGAGGCTTTGCCTCCTTTGGCGTTTCGCCTTTTACTTCAGTGGGGATTTCTATGTATTTGATGGTGGCGTAGTCTTTATCCGTGCCGATGCCGAAGCTATATCCGGTCACATAAACATTGCCGGAATCATCTACTGCGATGGCTTGCGCATCATCGTCTTCATCTGCCGGCCCGTTGTATCGGATGGCCCAGGCTTCGTCTCCATCGGGATAGTACTTGATGGTGGCGTAGTCGAAGTTTTGGGGAGGCGTGTTGCTTTGAGCACTGTGTCCCGTCACATAGATATTGCCAGATTTATCCAGGGCTAGAGCATTAGCTCCATCCACGTCGTTTCCGGGGCCGTTATATATTCTCACCCAGGCGGTGTCTCCATTGGGATAATACTTCACGGTGCCGAAGTCACCGCGCGGCTGGGCACTGATAACAGTATGCGTTGAGACGGAGACACTGATAGGATCGTCTATGGCCGTCGCATCGATGCCAGGTTGATTTGCCGTCCCTGTCACCACAACGTTGCCTGAATCATCCACGGCGATAGCTCTAGCGCGATCCTCACCGTTCTCAGGCCCGTTATATCTTCTCACCCAGGCAGTGTCTCCATCGGGGTGATACTTGATGGTGGTAAAGTCCATGGTTGTCAAACTGTCATAGCTTTCTCCGGTCACATAGATATATCCCCAATCATCTATGGCCAATGCCAGGGGAGTATCAGATTGGTTTCCCGGTCCGTTATATCGCTGGGTCCAGACGGTATCTCCATTGGCGAGATATTTTATGGTGATAAAGTCTCGGGACGTTCCGCTGCCGTGACTTCCTCCGGTCACGTAGACGTTGCCCGAATCATCAAGGGCCAGGGCAAAGGCAAAATCATCTTGGTTTGCCGGTCCATCATATCTTCTCACCCAGGCAGTGTCCCCATGGGGATAGTACTTGATGGTGAACGCGTCGGCGACTGCCTTGGTGTTATAGCTGTAGCCGGCAACATAGACGTTGCCGGAGGCATCTACTGCTATACCATAGGGGAAATCGCCTCTGTGCGACGGTCCGTAGTATCTCCGCGCCCAGGCAGTGTCTCCATTGGGATAGTACTTCACGGTAGCGCATTCCTGGCTCGGGTAGTGCCCCGTTTCGCCCGTCACATACACATTGCCGGAATCGTCTATCGCCAGGGCTCGACCCCATGCTCCTGAAAGTCCCGTGTAGCTTCTGGCCCAGGCGGTATCTCCATTGGGATAGTACTTTATAGTGCCCATATCACCCCAGTTGATTACTCCCGTCACGTAAATATTGCCCGAATCGTCCACCGCTATGTCATTGGCCCAATCTAGGGAATTTCCAGGCCCGTTGTACCTCGCCACCCAGGCCGTGTCGACGGATTGAGACCAGGCAGATTGAACGGCACCACTTGCCAAGAGCATGACTGTGAAACAGAACAGTATCCTGGGTTTCATTTCAACTCTCCCTCCGTATTGGCCAAAGGTTGAAGGAATCATGTACCCCTTCATACCGTTTTGGTGATCTCTTGAGTTCGGCGAAAGCATGGGATGCCTTGTCGCCAGCTCCCGGTGGCCATCAGCTCACTTTGTAAGCAAAGTCGATAAGTTAGCTGGAGTCTATAGAATTTAAGGGCTTTTGTCAAGGATTTTTTAAAAGACGAGTTCCAATGTAAAAACGTGGCAGGCGCTTAAAATCTCCGAGATTGTCGCCGAATTCTTTTTGGCTTCCTTGCCGAGCAAACCACATCGTTGCCATTCACATTATCTTTGTCGGCAGCTGGTTATATCAGCACCGCTGGATTTTCTTTTCAGAGAACTCAAGTTTAGGCCATTTGAACGCTCTCGCCTCGCCTGAATGTACCTGCCAAACCACAAGAAATGGAACATGTTTACAATAGTCGGGCCGATTTCGAAGGCTTCGCCTTCGCAGCTAAGCTGGAAGCGGCTCAGCCAACCTCTCATGGGCTCAATATGGGACGTTTTTCACCCTTTTCTCCTTGACAAAGAGTACAATATGGAGTATAGTTGCAGTGGAGTTTTGTACAAGGAGGTTTGATGTTGCGACTTCGGTTTGGACATCTCGGCTTTAAGGCCAAGTGCTTGCTGGCCATCTTTGCCGTCTTCATCTTATGTAGTTCTGCATCAGCGTTTGCTTTACACGCGTATCGGCAACGAAAACTGCGGGTATCACACGCATCCTCCACCATAACCACCTCACATCCTGACGTCACACTCGCGGCCAGTTCCTCCTTCAGGTTGTTGGATCTGGGTTTCATCCTCGCTGGCGGCCTGATTCCCGCCATCGGCATAGCCCTTTTGGTCCTTGACAAGTCCGTGGCCAGCCGCTTGAGAAACATCGTTCAGGTAACAGACGAGGTGCGTTTTGGAGTTCTAGACCGCAAAATTGAGGTCAGCGGACGAGATGAGATCTCCAGATTGGTGCAATCTCTGAACCGCGCTTTTGCCGATCTGCGCAGTGGCCAGGAGAAGGTTCTCGGGAAGATCAATGCGTTACGCCAGTATAACGACTTGTTCATTCGGGAGAAACATGGCAATGACGGAGTCATCGTGGTGGACAGGGAGGGCAATGTCACCAACGCCAGCGGCAAAAGCCTAGCATTGCTGGGCTATACTCGCAAGGAATTATTGGGTCGCCCTCTCTCTGACTTCCTGGCCCCCGAATCGAAGAACAGGGATATGGGAGAGTTTTTTGATCTCCCCCGGCCCTCGTATAATCGTAGAAAAGAGGAGCTGGTTTTCGTTGACAAGGCAGGCACTTTGGTGCCGACAAAGGTCACCATCACCAATCTGTTTCGGCAGGGCGATTCGGCCGGCGCTCTGTTCGTGTTCGCCGACCTGCGAAATCGGGACGAGCTGGTCGAAGATCTCAAAAGCATACAGAACCGCTTGCGACAATCCAGCATCGAGCTGGGCATGAAGCTGTGGGAGCTGTCCGCGGTCAAGGAGGTGGTTCACACCCTGCAGACCACTATGAGTCTGGATGAGGTGCTGCGCATTATCCTCACCGGCGTGACGGCTGAACAAGGCTTGGGATTCAATCGTGCCTTTTTATTGCTCCTGGATGAGAAGGACAATAGTCTCAGGGGAAAGCTGGCTGTGGGGCCCGGCGATCCCCAGGAGGCAGCCCAGATATGGAATGGTTTGCGGGATCAATCTTACTCTCTTAAGGAATTGTTGAAGATGCATCGCGATGCCTTAGGGCAGTTGGATCCCAAGGTCAACGAGATCGTGAAAAGGATGAGGTTCGATCTGGCTCCAAATCCCGGAATCATCGCCCGATCCATGCTGGAGGGCGAAAACTTCAACATCACGAACGCGGGCCAAAATCCCCTCGTGGACCATGAGTTCCTGGAAATGCTGGGGACCGATGCCTTTGTGGTCGTGCCCCTCATCGCCCGGGGAAAGCCTCTTGGTGCGGTCATTGCCGATAACTGCTTCACCCGTCGACCCATTGAAGAGGCCGATGTAGATCTCCTGGAGACTCTGGCTAACCATGCCAGCTTCGCCATAGAACGAGCCCACCTCTACGGGCAGTTGATGAAGAAGGTCAGGGAGTTGGAGCAAGCTTACCAGAACCTGCAGGAGAGTCAAGATCAGCTTCTCCGGGCCGAGAGGCTCTCCGCCGTGGGCAAGATGGCCACACGTTTGGCTCACGAGATACGCAATCCCATCGTTTCTTTTGGAGGGTTCGTGCGTCTCATGTCCAAGAGATTGCCCAAAGAAGATCCCAATCAGGAGTATCTGAACATCATCACGGAGGAGGTGACTCGACTGGAAAAACTCCTCACCCAAGTTTTGGACTTCGCCAGGCCTGCTGGGCCCTCTTTCGAGTTGGTCGATCTCAATGAGGTGGTTCAGCAGGTTATGGTGATGATGCAGCCAGAGGTTGACGAAGGGAAAGTCGCCGTCCATGTGGAGCTTCAGCCGGATCTTCCCCAAATAAGGCTGGATCCACTTCAAATAGGCCAGGCCATGATGAACATGATCCGCAACGGCCTGGAAGCCATGCCGTCCGGTGGAGATTTGTGCGTCCGCACATACCGCCGGGAAGACCACGTCCAAGTGGAGATTGAGGACACCGGGGTGGGCATTCCACAAGAGAATCTGGAAGAGCTCTTCTCCGAGTTTTTCACCACCAAGTCAGCGGGGGTGGGGTTAGGGTTAGCGGTTGCCTATCAGACCGTTCGCAATCACCGAGGTGCTGTCCATGTGAGCAGTCGGGTTGGAAAGGGATCCACCTTTACTATCGACTTGCCCCTGACCATGGAGGATGGGATCAATCAGTCGCTTGAGCAAGGATAACATATAGGCGGAGGCTGGAAAAGAAGAGAAGGTCCATCGAAGGTCGTTAATCGGTCTCGAGGCTGGTAACGTCTGCGGTAAGTCGTGGGGCGTATATCGTTCATACTTATCGATGGCTTGCAGCTATAACGCCAACGACCATCGAAAAAAGACAGACGTGGCGTGCTTCGGCTGCGCCCACCGACATACGATCTGCGATGCTATAAGCCTAGCAACATTCCTTGGGCTCATAAAGGAGGTGTGTGTGGTGTCGACCATATTGGTGGTAGACGATGAGGTGAACATCTGTAAACTCTATGAGAGGGAACTGGAGGATGCGGGCTATAAGGTCGTCCTGGCCAACGACGGTCGAAAAGCCGTGGAGTTGGTCAAAAACAACGGCATCGACCTAGTTGTGCTAGATATTCGCATGGATAAGCAGGATGGCATCGAGACTCTGCGCCAATTGGTCAAGCAAAAGAGAGACCTGCCAGTTATCCTCAACTCGGCCTATTCTTCTTACAGGATGGACTTCAACACCTGGTGGGCCGACGCCTACCTCATCAAATCGTCTAACTTAGAAGAGTTAAAAGGCAAGATCCAAGAGCTATTGACCTAAAGGACATAAATCTTTGGCTAAGTCCGTTCAGATGGCCAGGTTTATAAAGTATCAGCTTCCTGCCTGCCTGTGGGCCATCCTCATCTTCGCGCTTTCCTCCATACCGAGGCCACTGCCCCCACCAATGGGGGTGAAAGTTGCTGACAAACTGTACCACTTCATAGAATTTTTCATCTTCGGTCTCTTATTGGCTCGGGCTTTTCTGAGCATAGCCTCCCAAGGGAAAGAGCATAAGGCCGTACTTGTGGCTGCCGCCCTTGGGATTTTTTGGGGAGCGGTCGACGAGATCCATCAGGCATTCGTTCCCGGCAGAGACGCGAGCTTCCTCGATGCTCTCGCCGATGGCGTGGGCGTTTTGTTCATCTCAGCCATCATGTTGTGGATGGTCGGAAGGCGAAGAGTTATATAGAAAAAGGGAGTTGTGGGATTCGGGAAAAACCCGGGGACTGGGATTCGGGGACCGGGGGTTGGTGGGAAAGCACTGATAGCTAAAGATTTGAGATATTATATTGAATATTGACGCATCCTCCACCTGTCCGGTGGATCATTTCATTTTGTCCAAGTCTTAAATCCAACATTCCGCAATGTCCCGTTACTTAAAACAATCCACAATTTTGTGTGAGGACGTACATTTTTTAACGATAGCCGATTCACGACCTACGACATACGTGACGAGCTTCGATATCGAAAACCGCATCACGGATCACAAAGGGGTAAAGGAGGAAAAGATGAGATGTCGGGCGATCTTCGCATGTATTTTTCTGGTTCTGCTTTTGAGTGTCTTATCCTGCGGACAGAGGGACAAAGAGGCCAGACAGGACCTTCTCAAAGTCGGGTTGGTCTTCGATGTTGGGGGCAAGGGAGATAAATCTTTTAACGACGCCGCTTACAGGGGGGTCAGTCAAGCTGCCGCCGAGTTCCCCTTGGAGTTCGTGGAGTTCGAGCCGGGGCAGGATGCAGATCGAGAATCCGGCCTCAGGAAGCTGGCCCGAGGAGGGTATGATCTGGTCATCGGCGTGGGCTTTCTGTTTACCGATGCTATTAACAAGGTGGCACAAGATTTTCCCGACGTGCATTTCGCATGTGTGGATTACGATCTCAAAGCAGGATTGGAAATACCTGTTAACTTGGTGGCTTTGAAGTTTCGAGAGGAGGAGGGATCTTTTTTAGTGGGAGCGCTGGCCGCCATGAAATCCAATACGAAAACGGTGGGATTCGTCGGCGGCATGGATATTCCCCTGATCCACAAATTCGAGGCGGGTTACCGGTACGGGGTCCAGATAGAGGATCCCACAGTTCGTGTGTTGGTGAACTATGCAGGCGCCACCGGGAAGGCTTTCGACGATCCAGTCAAGGGCAAGGAACTGGCTCTTTCGCAGTTTAACAAGGGGGCTGACATCATATTTCAAGCGGCGGGCACAACCGGTCTGGGAGTCAAAGAGGCTGCTCTGGAAAAGGGTGGCATGGTCATCTGGGTCGACTCAAACGGCAACTATTTAGCTCCGGGTACCATCCTGACCAGCATGATTAAGAAAGTCGATGTGGCCGTTTACGAAACCATCGCATCGGTGGTCAAGGAGCGGTTTCAGGGTGGCGTTCGGGAATTTGGCCTTAAGGAGGACGGGGTGGGATATGTGGTGGATGAACACAACCAGGGCTTGATCTCCCAGGTCATGATCGACCGTTTGGAGGAGCTGAAGGCCAAGATCATTGAGGGCCAGATTGTGGTGCCCAGCCATTGAGGTTCTCGTTCTATTCTGGACATAGCCATGTTGCTGGAGATGGTCGACATCACCAAGAGATTTGGTTCGGTTTTGGCCAATGATCGAGTCAATTTGCAGGTCCGCCAGGGGGAGATACACGCCATCGTGGGGGAGAACGGTGCCGGCAAATCGACGCTGATGAAAGTGCTGTATGGCCTGGTGCGACCCGATTCGGGAACCATCCGTATGCGTTCCAGAGAGGTGAGGATTACCGATCCAGGCGTGGCCACCCAGTTGGGAATCGGGATGGTGCACCAGCATTTCATGCTCATTCCCCAGTTGACGGTGGCCGCAAATCTGGTTTTGGGCATGGAGCCCCACGGGCGCCTGGGAACGTATGATCGTCGGGGAGCCCAACAGGCGACCAAGGATCTGGCTCAGGCACTGGGCTTCCAGATTGCCCCAGAGGACCTGGTGGGAGATCTCTCTGTGGGCGCTCGGCAGCGGCTGGAGATCATGAAGGTGCTCTATCGGGGCGCCCAGCTCATTGTCTTGGACGAGCCCACAGCGGTGCTGACCCCACAGGAAACCGGTGAGCTGTTTAAAACCATGCGCAAATTGAGGGAAAGTGGTAAGACGATTATATTCATCACGCATAAACTCTCCGAGGTCATGGAGCTCACCCATCGTGTGTCGGTCATGCGACATGGCCGCGTGGTGGGAGTCATGGAGACGGATCAGGTCACCCCTGACCAGTTAGCCGAGATGATGGTGGGCCGTCCCGTTTTGGGGCAGGTGGACAAGGACCCTTTCCGGCCCGGGCCGGTGGTTTTGGAGGTGCGCGATCTTCAGGCGGTGGACGCACGGGGAGCTCCCCGGCTGCGAGGTGTCCATTTTTCGCTCAGGGCTGGTGAGATTTTGGGCATCGCTGGTGTCGAGGGCAACGGCCAGACGGAGCTTGTGGAGGTGTTGAACGGACTGCACCCGGCCACAGCAGGTCAGGTCTTTTTAGAAGGTCGACAGGTGTTGGGGGAATCTCCTCGACAGATCCGAGAGGAAAGCGTGGCTCATATTCCCGAGGACCGTCAAAATCGTGGGCTATTGCTGGATTTCAGCCTATCGGAGAATGCCGTGCTGGGTCTTCAACATCGATCTAAGTTTTCCAGAGGCTGGCTGAGAAACAGGGCTATTCGGGAACACGCCGAGGAACTGGTGGAGCTGTTCGATATCCGGACGCCTGATCTGGAGATCGCGGTTCGAAGCCTCTCGGGGGGGAATCAGCAGAAGTTGATCGCAGCTCGGGAGGTGCAGCAGGACCCCCGTCTGCTCATCGCGGCTCAGCCCACCAGAGGGGTCGATGTGGGATCTGTCGAGTTCATCCATCAACAACTGGCCAACTTGAGGTCGAGGGGAAAGGCCATCTTATTGGTTTCCGCGGATCTTGAGGAAATCCTGGGGCTCAGCGACACCATTGCCGTGATGTTTCGAGGTAAGATTGTCGGTCAATTTCAGGCCGATCAAGCAGATGAGAGGACTTTGGGCCTTTTGATGATGGGTCAAGGAGTGGGGGATGGTCCATCGGACCTGGGGAGTCGTGAAGTTCCTGAGGGAGAGGTGAGATGAAGGAAAAGGGAGGAAAAGGTACTTTCTTGATTCTGGAAATCCTCTCTCCCGCAGTGGCTTTCCTGCTGGCCCTGGCTATGGGGGCTGTGCTCATTCTGTCTTTAGCCGAGAATCCCCTGCACGTTTACAACGTCATGTTCCGGGGCGGGCTAGGGAGCATCGATGGCCTGGGATACGTGTTCTTCTCAGCCACCCCCCTTATTCTCACCGGGTTGGCCGTCGCCTTTGCCTTTCGCGCGGGGCTTTTCAATATAGGGGGAGAGGGACAGCTGTACATGGGAGCTTTCTTCTGCGCCTGGATCGGATTCACTTTTCCGAGCATGCCGTCTACGCTGATGGTGCCCCTCTGTATTCTGTTCGCCGCCCTGGGGGGAGCTATCTGGGGGCTTGTTCCCGGCGTTTTAAAGGCACGATTTGGGGTACATGAGGTGATCAACACCATCATGCTTAACTTCGTGGCTATGCTGACGACCAATTTTCTGGTCAATCACGTCTACAAAGAGCCGGGCCAGATGATCCCCCAGACCAAGGAGATCGCCACCACGGCATGGATTCCGCGCATGGCACCCCTTCTCCAGAGGCTCCACATCCAGCTTCCCACGAGCAATCCTCTCAACTACTCTCTATTGCTCGCCTTGATGATAGCAGCTTTGGCTTGGCTTCTTTTGTTTAAGACCAGATTGGGCTATGAGATTCGCGCCGTGGGTCTCAGCCACAAGGCAGCCGAGTATGGAGGCATCAAGGTGGGAGCAACCATGGTGTTATCCATGGTCATCAGTGGGTCAATGGCGGGTTTGGTGGGGGTCAACGAGGTCCTGGGATATCGTCATCGTTTTCTGGACGGGTTTTCCACGGGACTGGGATTTACCGGGATCGCCGTGGCCCTGTTGGGTCGTAACCATCCCCTGGGAGTTGTCCTGGCGGCGGTGCTCTTCGGGATTCTTAACACCGGGGCTCTGGAAGTGGACATTTTCACCGACATCCCCCGGGAGCTGGTTATGGTCCTTCAGGCAGTGATCATCATCTGCGTGGTAGTCGGCGATCAGGTCTTTCGTCGGTGGGTAAGCCGTCGCTTACCTCTACAGCCTCATGCTGGCTTCTTTCATTGAACGGGCACTGATATGATACCTCTTGAGATCATCCCCGCCTCCATCCGGATGGCCACTCCTCTGACGCTGGCCGCTTTAGGAGGAGTGTTCTCAGAACGCTCTGGAGTGGTGAACATCGCTCTAGAGGGCATCTTGCTCAATGGAGCCTTCGCCGCGGTGGTGGCCACTCACTTCTCCGGCAATCCCTGGGTGGGGGTGCTGGCCGCAGTGCTGGTCGGACTTCTGACAGCCCTCATTCACGCTGTCGTGACGGTCACCTTCAAGGCAGATCATATCGTCAGCGGAGTGGCGGTGAATCTGCTGGCCCTGGGAGCCACCCAATTCACGTGCTGGGTGGTTTACGGAAATTCTGGCAACTCCGATCGTGTGCTGGGATTGTCCCCCTGGAATATCCCTTACGTGGAGCAGGTGCCCATCCTGGGGCAGATCTTGAGTGGACATTCCCCCCTGGTCTATGTGGCAATTTTCTTGGTGCTGCTGGCTCATTTTTTGCTCTTTAGAACGGTTTTCGGGCTCCGCCTTCGGGCAGTTGGCGAGCATCCGCTGGCAGCCGATACCATGGGTGTTAAGGTTATCTTGATGCGTTATTGCGGTGTCCTGATCAGCGGTGTGTTAGCGGGATTGGGCGGCGCTTTTCTGTCTCTGAACACGCATTATTTCGTCAAGAATATGTCTGGTGGGCGTGGGTTTATCGCCTTGGCGGCCATGATTTTCGGAAAATGGACACCTTTTGGCGCAGCCGGAGCATGTCTGCTGTTCGGTTTTTTGGAGGCCCTCCAGATGTTTCTTCAGGGTGGTGGGGTGCCCACCCAGTTCATTCAGATGATCCCTTATCTGGCCACCATGGTGGTCCTGGCCAGCGCCGTGGGCAGGGCGACGCCGCCGGCCGCGGTGGGTCGCCCCTATCTGAAAGAGGCAGATTGAGATTCGCCCGACAAAGAGAAATTTGGGTCCATTCCCTTTTTGTATTGACACATTTCATGAGACTCGTTATTTTTAAATAGATGTAGCCATTCCAGGTTAAGTGGTGGGTCGGCATGGTGTCGTTTCAGACCGTAAAAGGAACTCACGATATCCTGCCCGAGGAGGTGGGTCTGTGGAGATGTGTCGAGGAAAAGGTCCGCCAGATGATGGAAGCCTATAATTACCTGGAGATTAGGACTCCCATATTCGAACACACCGAGCTGTTCAGCCGCAGCATTGGCCAAGACACGGATATCGTGGGCAAGGAGATGTACACCTTCAGCGACAAGGGCAATCGGAGTTTAACCCTCAGCCCTGAAGGAACTGCCCCCGTTGTCCGGGCATATATCCAGAACAATCTTGGGGCTCAGTCCCCTCAGGTGAAGCTCTTTTATATAGCTCCCATGTTCCGTCAGGAAAATCCCCAGCAAGGCAGGTTTCGCCAGTTTCATCAGTACGGAATAGAGGCCATTGGCTCGCTGGATCCGGCTCAAGATGTGGAGGTTATCACTCTGGCCATGGGTATTTATAGTGAGCTGGGGCTACAGAAATTAAGCCTCCGTATGAACTCTGTCGGCTGTCGTATCTGTCGACCTATCTATCGGGATGTGCTGCGGAATTTCCTGAAAAGCCGAATCTCAGCCCTTTGCAAGGATTGTGTGCAGCGGCACGAAGAGAATCCATTGCGGATTCTGGATTGTAAAGAACCCGCTTGTCGCGAGCAGACAGAGGATATCCCTTTCATGATCGACCACCTCTGCCCGGAGTGCTCTCGACACTTCGCCAAGGTTCAGGAGCTCCTCTCCCAACTTGACGTGGCCTATGTTCTTGATGGGCGACTGGTGAGAGGTTTGGATTACTATACCAAGACTGCTTTCGAGGTGCTCAGCGGAGAACTGGGCGCGCAGGACGCACTGGGCGGTGGTGGCCGCTATGATGACCTGATCGAGATGCTTGGGGGGAGTCCCACACCCGCAGTGGGCTTCGCCGCTGGGATCGAGAGGCTCTTGATGGTATTATCAAGGGAGAAACGACCGCGGGTTTCCCCCAGATCCTTGGACCTGTTTGTGGTCGTTCTCGGCGACGATGCCAAAAAGGTGGCCTTAAAAGTATTGAGGCAGCTTCGACATAAGTTAGTGCGCTGTGACACCGACTTCGTGGGCCGTAGCCTTAAAGCTCAATTAAGGGCGGCAAACCGTTTAGGGGCGCGTTACGCCCTGATCATCGGAGAAGAGGAGTTACACAGGGGAAAAGCAATTTTAAGAGATATGGACAAGAGCCAGCAGGAGGAGATCGATCTAAATGAATCAGTTCAAGAGGTATGCGACCGTTTGGCTCGGCGGTCGCCCTAGGAAGAAATCAATAGTCATCATTGAGTGGATCACGTCGTTTGTTATGGTTGGCCTTTTTCTTTTCATGACCTGTAACAAAGAGGGGCCTACAGCTGCCGATACTCAGTCTCCTAGTGTGGAGATAACCTTTCCTCCATCTAACATCAATGTCGCGGGTGTTATAACCATCAAGGTTGCGGCGGAGGATAACGAGAAGGTAGTGGCGGTGGCGTTCTATATTGACGGGGACTCACTTTTTGTCGACGTTGCCCCTCCATGGGAGTATACCTGGAGGACTCTCGAGTATACCAACGAACGACATTCCATTAAAGCCAAGGCTTTCGACCAGGCTGGAAACTGGGGAGTTTCGGAGGATGTCAACGTGGTGGTCGAGAACGAGATCAATGAACCCCCCACCGCTACTATTCTGCTGCCACAAGACAGTACCAGTTTTGCCTTAGGAGAGGAGGTCATTTTGCAGGGTGACGGGCGGGATGCTTCCGGAAATCCCCTGCGAGAGGATCAGCTCACTTGGTTCTCTAAAGGTGAAGGCAACATGCCAATGCAACTGGGAACGGGAACGTATTTAGCCATCGACACTCTATCTTCAGGTTGGCATACCATCACGTTGATTGCTACTGACGATAATCAGTTGACGGGGAGAGATAGCACGGCCATTTATATCACCGCCGAGTCGGAAATCCTGCAGGTTACGCACGATGGAAACAGTGAATCAAATCCCTGTTGGTCTCCAGATGGCCAGCGTATTGCCTTTGCCTCCAATCGCTCCGGTAATTACGACATTTGGCTGGTCTCCATTGGGGATCAACCTACTCAGTTAACCGTAGATCCGGCACATGACTGGGATCCCGCTTGGCATGGTTCAGATATTGTCTTTACTTCTTACCGCAGCGGCAACGCCGACATCTGGAAAATATCAGAGGGCGGAGGAAATCCCGTTCAGGTGACTACTGATTCGGTCGCGGACCTCAGCCCCTCCTGGTCCGCGGACGGGGAGTACATCGTTATCTCATCCTATATGGGCGGAGGCGAAGCGTTTCAAAAGCCGAATCTATGGATCCTGCCTGTTGGTGTAGGTGACACCATGCAGCTGACTACTGATCCCGGATATGGGCCTGACTGGCTGTGGGGGGAGGACGTCGCCTTTCAAGGTCGGGACCAGAACATCTATGTGACCTCTTCAGCTTCAATGGTGCCCGTCCAGATTACGTGGGATCCCGCCGCGGATAGGTCTCCCAGCTGGTCTCCCGATGGAGATGCCATTGCCTTTTGCTCTGAACGAAGCGGAAATGAGGATATTTGGATCTGGTCACGCTATGCGGACCAAATTAGGCAGTTGACTTTTCATTCGGGAAGGGATTATGAGCCTGCTTGGTCACCTAATGGTCAATGGATTGCCTTTTCCTCCGATCGGAATGGTAACCCCGATGTTTGGATCATTCGAGTACAACCCTGAGGAGCACAATATAGTTAAAATTGACCAGAAGGCGAAAGTGGAGCGAGTTGGTTTGAATGCCGAAGGGATCGCAAAAAGAACTCACACATGCGGTGAGCTCAGGGCCAGCCATGTGGGCAAGGCCGTTACGTTAGAGGGATGGGTGCACCGGCGCAGAGATCATGGAGGGGTTATATTTATCGACCTGAGGGATCGCTACGGATTGATGCAGGTGGTCTTCCGGCCCGGGGGGAACGCAGATCTGCAGGATAGGGCGCGACGATTACGCAACGAGTATGTCATTAGCGTACGGGGGATCATCCGTCATCGCCCCGAGGATATGGTCAACCCCAACATGGTGACCGGGGAGGTGGAGTTAGAAGCACAGCAGGTGACCTTGTTAAGCGAGTCCAAATCTCCACCCTTCCTCATCGACGAGGAGTCTGGAGCCTTGGAGGACCTGCGGCTCAAATACCGCTATCTGGATTTGAGAAGGCCACCCCTGCAACGTGCTCTCCAACTTCGACACGAAGTTTATCAGGCTATCAGGAAATATCTCAACGAAAAATTGTTCTTGGAAATTGATACACCCATCTTGACCAAGAGCACTCCTGAAGGAGCCCGGGACTATCTGGTGCCTAGCCGGACTTATCGGGGAAAGTTCTATGCTCTCCCACAGTCTCCCCAGATCTACAAGCAGCTTCTTATGCTGGCCGGTCTGGATAGATATTATCAGATAGCGCGCTGTTTCCGGGACGAAGATCCTCGGGCGGATCGCCAGCCGGAATTCACGCAGATCGACATCGAGATGTCTTTCGTGGACGAGGAGGATATATACAACCTCACAGAGGGATTGTTCAAGCATGTCTTCGCCGAGGTGTTGGACGTTTCACTGAAGGTTCCCTTTCTGAGAATAGATTATTGGGACGCTTTGTCTCGCTACGGCACAGACAAGCCCGACATTCGCTTCGGCCTTGAGCTCGTCGATCTCAACGATGTGTTCTCGGAATCCCATTTTCAGGTTTTTTCCAAAGTTCTCGAGGCGGGCGGGCAGATTAAGGGCATAAATGCCGTTGGGTGTGGCTCCTATTCTCGGAAGGAGATGGACCAACTGGCCGAAATAGCCAAATCCTTCTGTGCCCCTGGTTTGATTTCCTTCAAAGTGACTGCTGAGGAGGCTGCCGAAGGGGGCCTTCAATCCTCGGTGACCAAGTTTCTATCCCCGGAGGAGAAGACCGGGCTCTGTGAGAGGATGAAGGCACAGGAAGGCGATCTCCTCCTGATAGTGGCCGGGGCGCAGAGAGCGGTGGCCGAGTCCCTTGGTCAACTCCGGTTGGAGATAGCCCGGCGCCAAAAATTGATCGAGCCAGGCCAGTTTCACTTCTGCTGGGTGTACAATTTCCCCCTGTTCAGCCGAAACCCAGACACTGGTCAGATGGAGTCGGAGCATCATCCCTTCACTGGATTTCGTGAGGAGGATATAGATTTTTTCGAGACAGATCCCACCAAGATCAGGTCGAGAGCATACGATATCGTGCTCAACGGGGTGGAACTGGGGAGTGGCAGCATCCGAATTTACCGTAAAGACCACCAAAAAAAGGTCTTCGAAGCTCTTGGTCTTGACCAGGATCAGATCCAGCGGCGATTTGGTTTCTTACTGGAGGCATTTGATTATGGAGCACCCCCTCATGGGGGCATAGCTCCTGGTCTCGATAGGTTGATCATGATCATGAGCGGGCTCGGTTCCATTCGGGACGTCATAGCCTTTCCCAAGACGACTACTGGTGCTTCCCTCATGTCCGGGGCGCCCACCACCGTTGATGAATCGCAGCTGCAAGATCTGGGAATCGCCTTGAGGCCTCGAAAACGGGATAGAGAAGTCGAAGCTTGATTTTTAGATGAAAAAATTCCTTGACAAAAAAAAATAATTGTGGTAATTTACCCCAGTCTGTATGACTTCAATAAACAAAGTGTGCTTTAAAGGAGGTGTTGATTTCATGAGTAGCAAGATTCTTCGCAGTTCAATGGTTCTTTCCCTTCTTGTCTGTGTCTTGTACGTCAGCACAGTGCTGATTGGGTGTGCTTGTCATCCATCTTCGGAACAGCTAAATCAGCTCGAGATGACCAAGGCTGCCGCGTTGTCAGCCGAAGAGGAGGTACAAGCCAAGACGCAGGAAAGGAAGAATTGGGAGAACAAATTACGGAAGGAACAGCAGGAGCTAAAGAAGGCTGAGGATGACTTGAAAGCCGTTCAGGAGGCTTTAGCTCAGGAAGGAGAGTAAAGACAGGAAAAAACTCTCTTTCTTGGATCTCTCAGAGTGTGAATGATAGAAAATACTTTTTACCTTCTGAAAGGAGTTGATTGCGACATGAGATACCTGAAAGAAAAAGGCATCTTCTTGTTCGTATCATTCCTCGCGGTGCTCATCGCCTTCGGAGTCTCCACCAGCTTTGGTCAGGAGGAGATGAGCTGTGAGGAGTATGATGCACAGTTGCTCTCCTGGCAACAGAGAGAAGCACAAGCGAAGGCCACCATCGCCGAGGAGGAGGAGAACATCGAGAGAATCAAGGGCGAGATTGGTGTTCTGGATCAAAAAACCAAAGATGTCATTCAGCAGACCTATGATCTGTTGGGCATCACACAGATGGATGTGGATCTTCTGGACCAGGAGATCCAGAGCATCCAAGACCATATCGACCAACTCATGATGAAGTCCTCCGAAGAGCTGGAGTTCAGACGTGACGAGATTGACGGTATCGAGAACGATATCGAGGCGCTGAACGCATGGCCCGCGGCGAGGTTGCCCGATATGATGCGGAAAATTGAATGGCTGAAGAAAGCTCTGGCTGAACTTCGGCGCAAACTTCCCAAACTGCCTAGAACTCACACCGTCGTGAAGGGGGAGTGCCTGTGGATTATCTCTGGCTACGCCCAAATATACGACGATCCCGTGAAATGGCCGCGAATTTATCGGGCGAACAAAGATAAAATTCAGGATCCAAATTTGATTTTTCCAGGATGGGTTCTGGATATTCCCAGGGGATATCCCTCTACTCACACAGTGATGGAAGGCGAATACCTATCGAAAATCGCGTCTTACTGGGAGATTTACGGTAGTGCTCGCCAGTGGCCCAGAATTTTCGAGGCCAATCGTGATCAAATCTCAGATCCTGATCTCATTATGCCCGATCAGGTTCTCACGATTCCAAGGGACTGAGAGCTGGTAGAACCCTCTGGCTCTGTCTCACGTCCCTGGCGCGACACCCTGTTGATGAGGTGATAGTTGATAGAAAGACCTCTCGATCCGCGGGGCTTCCCGGAAAGGGAGGTTTTTCTTTTGTGAGGGCTGTCAGGGGCGAAAGTTCCCGTGACCCTATTTTCGATAATGTTCGGTGGTGAAGCGAATTGCTAAAAAAGTCGATTTCCCTAGAGGACATTGATCCTGGAGCTGTCCTGGGCACCAAGGACCAGAATCTGCGTATGATTGAGAAGAGCTTCCCAGCGAAGATAGTAGCCCGGGGTTCCCGGGTCACTGTTGAGGGGGATGAGGTGGTGGTTAGTCAAGTCTTGAGGGTCTTTTCCGATTTGATTGCCTGCGCCCGCACCGACTTTATGCCCCAAGCTGAGGAAGTCATCATGGCCATCAGCAGGGCGAAGACCAATCAGGAGGGGCTTTTGGTTGAGGGAGGGCTCTCCTATATCAATGTCTCCAGCAAAAAGGAAAAGGTCCGGCCGAAGACCTCCGGCCAGAGAGAATATGTACACACCATGGCCGAGTATGATGTGGTCTTTTCCATCGGACCCGCTGGTACGGGTAAGACTTATTTGGCCGTCGCCATGGCCGTAAATGCCTTGAGGCAAAAGGCGGTTACAAGAATCATTTTGGTTAGACCGGCCGTAGAGGCGGGAGAAAGTCTGGGATTTTTGCCTGGAGATTTTCGAGAAAAGGTCGATCCTTACTTAAAACCACTCTATGATGCCCTCTACGACATGCTGCCCGCAGATCGCATCAGGAAGTTTTTGGATACCGGTGTCATCGAGATAGCTCCTTTGGCCTACATGCGGGGAAGAACCTTGAACAATTCCTTCGTCATCTTAGACGAGGCACAAAATGCCACCATTGCCCAGATGAAGATGTTCCTGACACGTCTCGGGGTGAATTCCAAAACGGTGATCACCGGAGATATCACTCAAGTTGATCTCTCCGACAAAAAAGCATCGGGTTTGATCCAGGTTCAAGACATACTCCAAAACGTGAAAGGCATTAAGTTCGTCTATCTGACCAAGCGAGATGTGGTTCGCCACAAACTTGTCCAGGAGATTATCAGGGCTTATGAGAACTACGAGAAGGAAAAATGAGGATAAAAAGGCTGTCAAGAGAACTCGACGAGGATCAAACCTCTCACCCAAGGTGACGAAGATGGTCCGAAAAGAGGAAAAATCTTCTACGCTGTGGATGGGCTCTCGCCTCTACAAGTGGGTTCTGGGTCTCTTGCTGGTGGCTATCCTCACTCTTTTGGCTCCGGAGCACAGGGTCTTTCAACCCATAGGGCTGCCCCGGGAAGGAGACATCTCCAGAACGGATATCATCGCTCCCTTCACTTTCTTCGTGATGAAGGATGAAACTACGTTGGAGCTTGATAGAAATGCAGCTGCAGCTGGAGTTCTGCCCCTTTTTGACCACAACGCCTCGGTCCTAAAGGTCCAGAGGGAGAGAATGAGGCAGTTTTTCGAGGAAATGGAGAGGACCAGACAGACGAGCCAGTCCGGAGGTCAGCCCCTCGGATCGATTGGTGACCATCAGCTCTCTGAGCAAACTCTGAAACTCATGCTGGATCCAGAAAGGGCGAAAGTAGTGGAAGCCGAGGCGGATAAGCTGGTCAGTAGCCTATTAAAAATCGGGATCGCTCCCGGGGATACCTTGCATGTGGCCAAGCCGAGCTCATCTGTGAGAGTTCGGCGGGGAGATGCAGAGTATGAACGTATCGTCTCTGAGCTTCTCACAGAGGCCAGGGCCAGGGAGTCATTGTTGAAAGAGGTTCGGGCTCAGTTTAAAGATGACGCCTTGCTCGTCAAAGCCGCCTACGAGATCGGCCTTCTCTTTTTGGTGCCCAATCTTATTTACAACGAGTCTGAGACGGAGAAAAGAAAACGGGAGGCGGTCGAAGCCGTTCCCACCACCAAGGGGATGGTGCTGCAGGATGAGAAGATCGTCGGCAGCCATGAGCGAGTGACTAAAACCACCATAGAGAAACTACGCTCTTTAGCTCTGGCGAAAGAAGAGCGAGAGATACTGGGAAGATCGTGGAGTCTTCTCTACCCGATACTGGGCCGATTGTTATTCAATGCCTTTCTCGTGGCTCTGGTCGCCTCTTATCTGTTTCTCTATCGAAAGAAGGTTTTTTACGACAATCGATTGCTGCTTTTGCTGTCCCTTATCGTGGTAGGCCAAATGATCATCGCCTATCTGGTGCGAACTATGGCCGGAGCGTCGGAATATCTCGTGCCTATCTCCATCGCCGCCATGTTGACGACCATTCTCTTCGACGCCCAGCTGGGGGGAGTTATGGCCTTGGCGGTAGGGATGCTTTTCGGAAACCTGGAGGGTTTCGATCTGGCCGCCACCCTCGTGGCGCTGATGGTGGGCATTACCGCAGCCTATTCGGTTACTAAAGTTAGGCACCGACGGGAGTTCTATCGTCCTATGGCCTTCATCTCCCTAGCCTATGTGATATCCATCGGACTCATAGGCATGATGAGGCTCACTCCGGCAGAAGCCCTGTTCACGGATTTTGGGCTTGGGGTGCTCAACGGGGTGGGAACTCCCATCATTACCAGCGGTGTTCTGTTCATCTTCGAGGGTCTTTTCCCCGTGACTACAGACATCACTCTCCTGGAACTTTCTGACAGCAACCGTCCCCTGTTGCGGGAAATGGCCCTGAAGGCCCCTGGGAGCTATCACCACAGCATCAACGTCGGCTATTTATCGGAAGCCGCCGCTGAGGCCATCGGAGCCCATTCCCTCCTGGCCAGGGTAGCTTCCTATTATCATGATATTGGAAAGCTGGAAAAACCGGAGTATTTCGTAGAGAATCAGGGACATGGCCGAAAAAACCCTCACGATCGCTTGGCACCCAGCATGAGCAGTTTGATTCTCGCAGCGCATATCAAAGACGGTGCAGAGTTGGCCAAACGAGCCAATGTGCCTAAGGCGATCATCGATGTCATCCAGCAGCATCACGGCACCTCTTTGATGGCCTTTTTCTACCAAAAGGCCCTCGACCAAGGGTTTGGTAAAGAAGTTCAAGAGGCTTATCGATACCCTGGCCCCAAGCCTGAGACGAAGGAAGCGGCTATTGTGATGCTGGCAGACTCTGTGGAAGCAGCCTCCAGAACTCTTGAGGAGGCGACGCCAAGCAGGATTAAGGGCATGGTCACAAAGATTATCCAAGAAAAATTCACTGCCGGCGAGCTGGACAATTGTGAGCTGACCCTGAAAGATCTACACAAGATCGGCGAAAGCTTTATTCGTATCCTCAGCGGCACCTTCCACCAACGAGTTGAATATCCCCAGGGGGAAAACGAAGGTCGCAGGGCAACGAGGATAGCGAAACGAATGGCACCAGTGAACGGACCAAAAAATGGGTCGCGTTGACTCCAAAGAAGTTTACATTGCCAACGCTCATCCGTCCATTGAGGTGAACAGAGGCCGGGTGCGTCGAGCGGCCTCAGCTGTTCTGCACCAGGAATGCCAACGAGGGGGAAAGGTGAACGTGATTCTGGCTACCGATGCTGATCTGGCCAATCTGAATACCAGATATAGAGGATGTGATCACCCAACCGATGTCCTGGCCTTTCCAATGTCAGGACCTGAATTTGCCGTTCCCCAGGAGCAGGTTCTCGGCGAGGTTTACGTTTCTTTGGATCGAGCACGACAGCAAGCCCGGGAGTACAAGGTTACTTTGGCCAAAGAGGTTGACCGATTGGTCATCCATGGGGTGTTACATCTTTGTGGGTACGACCACGAAGATTCCCAGAGCGCTCGACAGATGAAGACCAAAGAAGAGGAGTTTTTGGAGGCGCTTTGATGAGCCTTGGACTTATGGTGCAACTTTTAGCATTCGTTCTTTTGCTTGCGTTCTCCGCTTTTCTCTCTCGATGTGAGGCGGGCCTTCTGTGGATGTCTCGGCGCTGGCTGGAGGAAGGACGCGAGAAGCGGAAGAAAGGCGGGTTAACCCGTGTCTTGGAGCGTAGGCAGGAGTTGTCCTTGGCCATTCTGTCAGCGCGATCTTTCGCTAATGTGGGTGCCGTTTCACTGGCTGCTGTGTTGCTGACTCGCCTTTTTTGGGATCGTGGTCTCTTCCTGTGGATTCTTTTAGAGATTCTGGTGCTGGGCGTGGTATTTCTGATTTTGGTGGAAATATTGCCCAAGCTGGTTGTCCTGAGGAAAGCCCCCGAGGTTTCACAAGGTCTCATTAGGTCCATTGAGTTTTTGGGGCGGTTTTTCTCTCCGCTGGTGAAGATTCTCCTGAAGCTTTTGGGGAGCAGGGTGGCTGAGGTAGCAGCAGAGGCGAACTCTCACTTCACAACAGATGAGGGGCTCAAGGTAGCCATCGAGACCCGGGAGGACTCGGGCTTGCTCGAGGAGGAAGAGCGGGAGATGATTCACAGCATCTTCGAGTTTGGTGAGACTTGTGTGAAAGAGGTCATGGTTCCCCGCATTGATATGGTTTGCGCTGATTCGGAGTTATCAGCGCAACAGGCCCTCGAGTTGATCGTTAAGAGTGGCCACTCCAGGATTCCCGTTTTCAAAAATAAGGTCGATCATATCGTCGGGCTGCTCTATGCTAAGGACCTGTTAAGACCATTGAGCAAAGGGCGGAAAGATTTTCAGATTCTGGACTTAGTGAGAGAAGTCTATTTCGTACCGGAAACCAAGAAGATCGATGAGCTTCTTCGAGAATTTCAGAGCAGAATGATGCACATGGCCATTGTGGTGGATGAATATGGAGGCACCGCCGGTTTGGTGACCCTGGAGGACCTCTTGGAGGAGATCGTCGGAGAAATTCAGGATGAGTACGACACCGAGGAGAAGCTAATCAAGGTGGTGGACAAGCGAACAGCCGAAGTCTCTGCGAAGATGAATTTGCACGATCTCAATGAGGAACTTGGCTTAGAGCTTCCCGACGAACAGTTCGACACCTTGGGGGGATTGGTCTATGATCTGGCTGGGGCTGTTCCCTTAAGGGGGGCCAAACTTGAGTATCAGGATATCCAATTTGTGGTCCAGGAAGTTCGTGGTCAGCGAGTGTCTAAAGTAAAGATCATCAAGATGAATGGCAAGGGGGAGGCAGGGAAAAAGGAGACTTAGGTGTTGAGGTGGTGATGGAGTTTACTCGCAGAAAAAAAACTTGACATGCACAAACGCTTCTGCTATATTAAAATTTGATACGATAAAAATTGACGCGGGGTGGAGCAGTCAGGTAGCTCGTTGGGCTCATAACCCAAAGGTCGACGGTTCGAATCCGTCCCCCGCTACCAAATAAAAGGCTCTCGAGAGAGAGCCTTTTTTGCGTCTGATTTCTGGAATTTACAATCTTTACATCTGGACATATGAAATAGCCGCAATCGTAGCCCCTTGCGGGTCCTGTATCACGCAGAAGCGTCCTACAGCCGGGATGTCTTTGGGGGGCATGATGATCTTTCCGCCCAGCTCTTGGGCCCTTTTGGCCGTGGCGTCGACGTCGTCCACGGTCACGTAAACGCCCCACATGGGCGGCATGCCCTGAGCATCGGGGGGCATGTGCATGATGCCACCTACTCCCTTATCCTTAACCTTGACGACTGTGTAAGTTCCGCCCTCCATGGGCATGTCCTCGGTCGTCCAGCCGAAGAGCTTGGTGTAGAAATCCTTGGCCGCCGCTATGTCCCTGGTCATCAGCTCAAACCAGCTAAAAGCACCGTGTGTTTTGTACAGCTCGTCCATGACAGTTCTCCTGATTTTCCGTGGATATTACCCCTTGACTTCACGATGGACTGCTAAGTTAAGAGCCAATCACCTCCTTTTGAAAAATGAGCGCCCTTCTCTCTTGGAGCTATCTGAGCACTATCATCTTCCTGAACTGGATACAATTCTCGGCTTTCAAGCTGTACAGGTAAAGGCCACTGCTCACAGGGCGGCCAGAATCATCTTGGCCATCCCATGATACATATTTGTCTCCAGCAGGTTGCCTAGCCTCAATCATCGTTCTGACCCTCTGCCCCAAGGTGTTATAGATAGTCATGGTTACATCGGAGGATTTCTCCAAGTGAAATAGGATCCTCGTCTCTGAATTGAAGGGATTGGGGAAGTTTTGATTCAACTGAAATTCATCGGGAGCGGATTTCGACGGCTCGACCGCTGTCGGTTCCGCGGGAAAAAACATCTCCAAGGCGTCATCGATATGTGCCCGCCACATTCCCCAGCTGTGCCCCTCGTGATATTCTGCATATTGGTAAGCATATCCTCTCGATTGAAGAATGGGAATGAAGTTTCTCACCAGGGGAATGAGCATGGGAATATCATAGGTGCCGAGGTCAAGATACAGTTTAAGGTCCAGTTGCGGGCCATCTTGGAAGCCGTCTGAGATAGCACCCTGGATATAGCTAGACTGAGCGGCAGCGTTTCCGAAAACGCCTGGGTGATTCATGGCCAGCCACAGAGAGATGTTTCCAGCATTGGAGGCCCCCAGCGTGGCGCGCTTGTGGGGGTGCGGGATGGTGCGAAAACAGGAGTCAACCCAGGGGATGACCTCCTCGATGATGAAGTCGGTGAATTGATTCTGAAGACTCCCAGCGTATTCCTCATTACGATTGACGGGCGGCACGAACACGGCGATGATAGGCTCAATGTCTCGGTTGTGGATGAGATAGTCCATGATGTTGTCCGCATTTGCCAGTGAGACATACTCAAGACCGTCGTGAAACAAGATCATCGCAAAACTATCTGTTGAAGTGTGATAGTGGGGTGGGAGATAGACGCGAATGGTGCGCGAGTTGCCCAAATGAGCGCTGTGAAACACGGTGTCCCGCAGAGTTCCATGCGGGATTTCGGGATCAAATTGGATCTCCGGTGGTGGGATGTAGGCGGGCATGCTCAACTCTGAGTTGGGCCCAAAACCACCCAGGATGGTGTTTGGATTTCCGGGATCCAGTATCCAAGTGGATCCGTTGAGCACGAATTTGTAATCCAGGCGAGCATCGCTCTCGTACACCTCGGTGCGGTACCAGAGGTCGGTGCCACCAATTAGGGTCATGGACGAGCCGGATATGTTCCAGGCGTTCGCATCCCCGGGCACCGTCACGGTGCTGGCGTTGCCCTGATAGAGAAAATGAGCCAGGGTGTCGTGTTCCACAAGGGGAAGTACGGTCACCGTGTTCATGAAGCTGTCCACCAGGGCCTGGCGTTGATCCGTCGGCGTTGCGTTGACTTGTACCAGGAAGTCTTCAAATGTCTGGGCATAAAGGCTTGAAAATGAGGGCAGAAGCAGGACAAAGAAAATGGCGACCTTTTTCAAAATGGCCATTGCCTCCGTTCTGTTGAAAGATCTTTCAGCTCTTTGCGAGAAGAGGTGGGAGCTGTAAAACACGATCCTGGATTCTGGTTAAAGGTAGAGAATAAAAACCGATGCTGGATACTGGCAAAATACATAGGACAGACTTCAGAAGGTATTTTTTCGTGACCAGATGTATTAGTCAGGAGCTTACCGGACACTCTGGGGTGTTCTGAGGTTCCATGACAAAAGGGTGGCACGTTCACCTCAGATGGGTTAGATTAAGTGATCAGCAATC
>LJUY01000030.1 GCA_001304015.1 candidate division Zixibacteria bacterium SM23_81
CATTTAGCAGGTGGTTTATTATCGATTTCGGCTGAGAGAACCGGGGTCGTCTCTCTGGACCATTCAAAAACACCTGTTCCGAATGAACCGACATAAATGATGCTTCCATCTTGATCATCACCAATATCAATCACCCGGAGATAGGGGTTTGGAGTCGTGTATAGCGAATCCCAATTTTCTCCTCCATCTGCGGTAAAGAAAACACCCTTCCCATAAGTAGCAGCATATAAGTAGCCACTATTCTCGTCGAAGGCTATATCAACTACCCATTCTTTTGGGCCCGTCTTAGACCATGTATTTCCGCCATTGGAACTCTTCCATAAACCATACGTTCCAAGATAAATGTTCTTGGGATTGAACGAGTCAATAGTAATAGCACAATGTGCTGTGTCAGTTTCTGATTTCACTTTTGTCCACGTCAGAGCTCTATCAGTGCTTTTATAGACCTCGCCACGTATATCGAGCATATATATCTTGTCGGTATTAGTTGCATCTATTGCAAGAGGCGTTGTTGTCTCTGGTCCTAATTCTAAAGAGTCCAATTGAGTCATCCTCCAGGTGCTGCCGCTATTGTCTGAAATGAGAAGCCCGGCTGGTTTCGTTGGTGAATAGCTAGAGATAGCATATACTCTTTCTGGATATAAAGGATCGAATACTATGTCTACTACGTCGGCGTCTTCCCCTAACATCCTTGTCATTACCCACGTTTCTCCGCCATCGGTGCTTTTATAAATACGGGGATTGCCAAATCCATTATCATGGGTTGCGATCACCAGATTGGAATCAACCGGACATATGGCTACAGATTTAATCCCCAATGTCCCTGTTGACCATAAAGTAGTGGGACTCCACCTGCCATTTCTTCTGACATAAAAGCCATGATCTGCACCAGCATATACCAGCTTAGGATTTTGGAGAGAAACTGACAGACCCGTCACAAAGGTGGTTGGAATTCCTGTCAGATACCAGTGTTCACCAGCATCTATCGTTTTAAAGAGTCCCATTCCGTCTGTTCCAGCATATAGATTACTGGGATTATCTGGGTCAATCGCTAATGCCACTACAACTACACGTTCCGCTTGGGGGAAGATAATGGTCGGAATTTCCAATCCCTCATTTATTGGAAACCAATTGAGGCCTTGATTCAATGTTTTATACATACCCTCACAGGTTCCAGCATAGATAATTTGGGGATTCTCTGGAGAAATGACTAAGCTGAGTGCTTCATTCAAAGGATCTATTGAATACAAACCATCGCTTCGCGACATCCAGGTTTGCCCACGGTCAAGACTCACATAGACGCTATCATTGGCTGAAACTACAACCATACAGGATGTATCACTTGAGAAAACATCCAGGGTCCGAATGGTTGTACCCTGGAAGCCAATTTGTCTATAAGATGACACATCACTTGAAAAGTGCCAGATCTTATAAAGTCCGTGTCCAACTGTTCCTGCATAAAGTGTATCTGGGAATTGTGGATCGAAGACTATACGGTTGGCTGTTGGACAGGATTGAGCGATGTGCTGCCATGTCTCTCCACCATCGTATGAAACGAGGAGCCCACCGCTTTCAGGCGAAGCATAGACGAGACCATTCGTTTTATAAAACCCAAAATCTGTATAACTACTCCGAATGCCAATGAACATGGTGTCCGGAAAAACCATATCAACTGCTAAAGAGTAGATTGCCGAGTTATGATATATGGCCTCTGGAAGAATAAATTCTAAACCTCCATTCAGAACTTCCCAGCTTTTACCACCATCAATGCTTTTCAGCAATCCAGTAAAAGGAATATTATTAGCTGCTATAACAGCATTTGGATTATTTGAAACAACAGCAAGCTCAGAAACTAATCCTCCAGGAGGACCTGAGAGATACCATCCTTGATTCTGGGGGTATAGTTTGCCGCCAAATAGCATAACGACGATAATCAGAAGGACGAAAATGGTTTTTATCACCATTTTGTTCATTGTACTTTCTTTTGCTATCGGGTGGACTCAATCTATAGCTGTCCTTTGCCCGCATCGGGTACGGTGACCCGACGCCACTGAAAATCGGCATCAGGAGATGCCTCCTACGGAGTATTCTTTCTGGTGTAGCCCCCTACCTCCCACCCCTGGGCGCACCACAATGCGCCCCTTCATCGTCATACAATCCTTTCCTTTTTCACGATCACCGATTAACGATCCACGATTAACGATTCACGGCATTTCACACCTTCATCTTAGGATCTAACGCATCTCGCAATCCATCACCCAGCAGGTTGAATCCCAAAACGGTCAAGCCGATGGCCAACCCCGGGTAGACCGTCACCCAGGGGGCCGAGCGCAGATACTCCCGGCCCAGGCTGATCATGGAACCCCAGCTGGGCGTTGGCGGCTGAGCCCCCAGGCCGATGAAGGAGAGCGAGGCCTCGGCCATGATGGCGGCGGCCATGCCCATGGAGAAGGAGATGATCACCGGAGCCAAACAGTTGGGGAACAGATGCCGGCGGATAATCCGGCCCGTTCCGATGCCCACCGCTCGGGCGGCGGTGATATAATCGTTCTCCTTGGTGGCCAGCACCTGGGCGCGCATCAGCCGTGCCATTGGCGCCCAGCCGACAAAGCCGATGGCCAGGAACAGCGTGGTCAAGCTGGGCTTCAGAGCGGCGGTGATGCCGATGAGAAAGAGCAGGGCTGGAAAAGCGAACATGACGTCGGTGAGGCGCATGATGAGCTGATCCAGCTTGCCCCCGAAATAGCCAGCCAGGACGCCCAGAAGTATCCCCAGGCTTAGAGCCACCGAGCGAGAAAGTATCCCCACCTCCAGGGAGATACGGGCGCCGTACAGGGTCCGGCTGAAGATGTCCCGGCCAAAATCATCGGTGCCGAACAGGTGCGATCGAGATGGTGGCAACAGACGGTTCTCCAGATCTATCTGGTAGGGATCATACGGGGCCATCAATCCCGCTAAGGCCCCCACCAGCATCAGGCATAATACCACCCCCAGTCCGAACATGGCTATGCGATTACGCCTTAGGCGGCGCCAGGCCTCATACCAGGGCCCTCCACCTAGTCGCTCCTGGGGCTCCTTTGTCTCTTGGGACGTCTTCATTTTCGTCTCTGGGGACATCATTTATATCTGATTCGAGGATCCAGCACGCTGTAAAGTAAATCCACGGCCAAATTGACGGTGACGAAGACCACGGCCATGAACAGCACGGCCCCCTGGATGACGGGAAAATCTCGCTTCAAGATGGCCAACAGGGTATAGCGGCCCAGCCCTGGCCAGCCAAAGATGGACTCGGTCAGCACCGAGCCGGACAAATAGCTGCCGAAGTCCATGCCCAGCACGGTTATGATGGGAATCAGCACGTTCCGCAGGGCATGCTTGTTGATCACCCAGAACTCTCGCAATCCCTTGGAGCGGGCCGTGCGAATGTAATCCTCGTGGATCACCTCCAACATGTTGGCCCGGGTCATGCGAGCGATGAAGGCCGATGAACGCGTGCCCAAGGTGATGGCCGGCAGTATCAGGTACTTGATGTGCCCACCCCCGAAGCCCGAGGGGGGCAGAAGGCGTAACTGCACGGCCACGATGAGGATCAGGATCAGGCCCACCCAGAAGACGGGCACCGAGATGCCCGCCAGGGCGAAAGTCATGCTCAGCCGATCCCAGATGGAGTAAGGCTTGACCGCCGAGATGATCCCCACCACCAGTCCGATGAGGGTGGCCACCACCATGGCGGAGAAGGCCAAGCGCAATGTGTTGGGAAACTTCTCCAGGATAGATTCCATCACCGGGCGGCGGGTGATGAAGGAGCGGCCCAGATCGCCACGAACCACTCCCCAGATATAGCGCAGATATTGCACCGGCAGAGGATCATTCAGGTGAAGCTCGGCCCGCAGGCTCTCGATGGTCTCCTGATCATACCGCTCTCCCACCATGCTGAGCACCGGGTCTCCGGGAACCACATACATCAGGACGAAGGTGACCAGGGTAACCCCAAAGAGGACGGGAATCACTAAGAGTATTCGCCTGATGACATATTCGGTCATCTCATCCTCCGCCCCCGGCCTCGGCGATGGAATCTCTGGCGCGTCATCAGCCGCGTTCCACGATGTCCAAATCCAGAAGCTTGTCCGCGTTGAACATCAGGTTCTGCCGGAAGTTCCTCAGCCATGGCTGGTGCACGACGAAGATCTTGGGATACCAGAGATAGATCCAGGCGGCCTCTTCAAAAACAGTCCCGTCGATCTTCCGGTAGAGCTGTTCTCGTTGCGCATCGTCCAAAGTGCGCCGGGCCCGCTCGATGAGGGCATCCACCTGCTCGTTTTTATATCGCGCTCTATTCCCACCGCCACCCCAATTGACGGAGTGAAAAGTGGGAAAAAGGAAGTTCTCCCCATCGGGGTAGTCGGCCAGCCAGGTCATATAGTAGGCGTCGGGCTCACCCCTGTTGATGGCCTGCTTGAGCATCCCCCAATCGCGGCTGATGATCTCGGCTCTGATGCCCACATCGGCCAGGTAGGCCTGGACCGCCTCCAGGATCCTGGTCACCTCGGGGCTCTGCATCTTCCAGATCTCCATGCTCAGACCATCGGGGTAACCGGCCTGAGCCAGAAGTTGTCTGGCCCTATTGGGATCGTAAGGATAGGCCTTTCGCTGGGGATCGGAGCCTAAAAGCCCTGGGGGAATGGCCCCATTGGCCCTGATGCCCCGACCGGGCCGGATGGTCTTCATGATGGTGGCAACGTCCACTGCATAGTTGAGGGCTTGACGCACGCGGATGTCGTTGAAGGGTGGTTTCTGATTGTTTATCCCGATGTAGGTGTCCTGCAGTTTTAACTGGGAAAGGATGTATGGTTTCCACTTGGGATTTTCGACCCAGCGGTCGAACTCCGCCGAGGGGATGCTCATCCAATCCAGGTTTCCAGCTTCGAACTCGGCGGTAACGGTCATGGTCTCCGGGATGATCCGGTAGAGGATTCCGGAGAGTTTCGGCGAGCCGGCGAAGTAATCTTCATTGGCTCGCAGCTGAAGATGGTCGTCATGAACCCACCCTTCTAGCTTCCACGGACCGCAACCGACAGGATGCTCGGAGAAATCCTCTCCCCAACGCTCTACCTCCTCCAGGGGAACCACCAGGGCGGCGGGCATGGCCAGAAATCCCAGAAAGGGAGCAAAGGGCTCAACCAGACTGATGCGCAGGGTGACCTCATCGAGAACCTGTATTCCTGAGACTCCCTCGGCCTTTCCGGCCAGAAAGGCGACCGCTCCGAGGATATCCTGAAATACCCATCCCCGGGACGATTTCGACTTGGGATTCAGCACACGCTCGAAGGAGTACTTGAAATCCCAGGCGGTGACCTCCCGTCCGTTTGTGAAGCGAACTCCAGGCCGCAGATGAAAGGTGTAGGTCTTGCTATCCGCGCTGATGTCCCAACTTTCAGCGATGTCCGGCAGGATCTCGGTGCCTGCCCCAAAACGTACCAAGCCATCGTAAAGGAGGGCACACAGCTCCCCGCTGCCAGCGTCATTGGACAGAGCCGGATCAAGGGTGGTGGGATCGGCGCTCAGATAGGTGTGATAGACCTTGGCCTCTTGGTTTCTTCCTCCACCGCAACCGAACCATATCAAAATACTCACGGTGAAAATGAGCCCATATGACAGCCAAGATCCCAAGTTTTCTTTCATATCGACCTACCTCCGTGTCATTCTGGAAGTTCTAAAATATCAATTCTGTCCAGCCAATGCAATCACTTTTTCGCCGGTGCAATGGCCCTATCTCCCCCGGATGATGCAGGCTCCACTATCACTTTGCCTTCCTTGAAGACCATGTGGATCTGGATATTCTGGATATCCGTGACGGGAACGCTGCGGGGATCTGCGGACAGAATGACAAGATCGGCCTTGAGTCCCTCCTTCAGCTGGCCTTTATCCTTCTCCTCAAAGCCGATCCAGGCCCCATTGTAGGTGAAGACCTTGACCGCCTCCAATACGGAAAGCCGGTGATCCTGGGGACGATTCACGCATGCGGCGATGCCCGCCAGGGGATTTACGGGGGTCACGAAGGAATCGGACCCTCCGGCGATGATCACCCCTGCATCTATCAAGGAGCGGTACGGATTAGTTGTGGCGACCCGTTTGCTCCCCAGCCTGCGGGCGTACATGCCCCCAGAACCTCCCCAGAAGGTCTCGAAGGCGGGTTGGACCGCCAGAGCTATCCCCCTTTGTGCGATCCGTCGGATCTGGCCACAGGTGAGCAGTTCGGCGTGCTCGATGCGATGGCGATGATCCTTTCGGGGATCTCCATCGAGAACAGTTTCGTAAGCCATAAGCACCTGCTCCACGGCTCGATCACCGATGGCATGCATGGCTACCTGCAGCCCGGCCCTGTGGGCTCGAGCCACAAACTCCACCAGCTGTTCCTGATGGAAGTATAACCGGCCGCGATGGCCGGGATAATCAGCATAGGGCTCGAAGAGTGCAGCGGTGTGGGAGCCCAGGGAGCCATCCACCATGAGGTCTCCCCCAATCTGTCTCAAGCCGCGGCCTTGAACCAGATCCACGTCCATGGTGATGAGATAGGGCACGACATCCACAGGGAGTTCTCCGGCGAGCTCCAGCAGCATATCCACGTCCTGCTCCCGGGAGAACAGGGCGTGGACGGTGGTCACACCAGCGCTGGCTGCCTCCCAGCAGGCCTGGCGCATGGCCTCTATCCGGTCCTCCTGATCTGAGAGCTTGTTTCGCCATTTCCTGGCCAGCTCTAGAGCCCCTGCCCTGAGAGTTCCCGTGGGCCGGGCTCGCGTGGCATCCATCTCCACCCCTGGCACCTGATCCGTCAAGCCGGAGAGTTCATAGAAAGCCGAATTGATGGCGCATGAGTGTCCGTCTCGTCGCAGCACGAAGATGGGCACCTTCGAGGAGATGGCATCCAACTCCTCCATTCGAGGATATCTTCTCTCCTTGAGCTGGCTGGGATCCAGGCTGTGGGCCTTTAAAATGCGGGGATTGCATCGCAGGGGGAATGCCTGGTTCAAAAGATCCAGGACTTGGGAGATGGTCTCCGCTGGACTCAGGTCGACTTCCTGAGCCAGCAACCCGGTCTCGATGAGATGTACGTGAGTATCGATAAACCCGGGCAAAATGACTCTGCCCCCTGCATCGATGATCCGGCTTTGGGAAAAAAGACGTCCGATCAGCTCCCCCTCTCTACCCATGGCCGCGATGCGCCCATCTTGGATGAGAAGCGCATCCGCAACCCGAGGCACCTGACCTAAAGGAAAGAGGTTAGCCCTCTTAAGAAGGATTTGAGTGGGCATCTTGACACACCCGGATAGGGACAGTTCCGTTATTGTCTGGCGATGTAGGTATCGAGAAACTGGGAAATTTTGGTGTAGGCCTCTTTCAACACATCCTCCGGCGGTAAAAACACCACCCGGAAGTGCTGGGTGCCTGGCGCCTGGCCAAAGCCGCTGCCGGGAACCACCACCACCCCGGTCTGGGTGATGAGTTCCCTGACGAAACTCGCATCGGACCCCTCGATCTCCAGACGAGGAAAGGCGTAAAATGCCCCCCGGGGCTTGACGCAGGATATCCCCGCACAGGAGTTCAGCATCTCGTAAGTCATGTCGCGCCGGTGCCTCAGTTTAGTTCTCATCTGATCCAAGTGACTCTGGTCACCCTCCAGGGCCGCCTTGATGGCATACTGCTCCGGGTGGTTGGCGCACAGCCGGGCTCGCAACAGTTTGTTGATGGCCTCCACATATTCTCCAAGCACCTCAGTACGACCACTTACCACTGCCCAGCCCAACCGGAAGCCAGGGACTACATACGCTTTAGAGAGGCCGTTGAAGGTGATGACCGAGACATCCCGGTCTAAGGAGGCGATGGAGATGTGTCGTCCCTCATCCAGCAAGAGCTTGTCGTAAATTTCGTCGGCGAAAACCACCAGGTTGTGTTCCAAGGCCAGCCTGATGATCCCCCGCATGGTCTGCTCTGTGCAAACTGATCCGGTAGGATTGTTGGGATTGATCAGGACGATGCCTCGGGTCTTCCCGTCTATTTTGCTGGAGATGTCCTCCAGGTCTGGCTGCCACTCGTTTTTTTCGTCTAGATAGTAGGGATTGAGCCGAGCGCCTAGCTTGTTCAGAATGGCCGAGTACAGGGGATATCTAGGGGTGGGGGTCAGCACGTTCTCACCATGGTTGACCAAGGCGGTGAAACAGATGTCTATGGCCTCGCTAACCCCTGTGGTGATGAAGATGTCCAGGATGTTCTCGATTCCCTTAGCACAGGCCTGCCCCTCAATGGCCCCCAAAGCCTCTTTGATCCCCGAAGAGGGGGAATAGCCATTCATGTTGGCCCGCATAGCCTGGTAGGTGGCCTCGATGATGTGCGCGGGGGTTTGGAAGTCAAAGATGTTGGGGTCCCCGATGTTTAGGTACAGCATCTTTTTGCCCTTCTTGGCCACTTCGTTGGCCAGCACCACGATATCTCGCACCGCATAGGTAATATTTTCCGTCCTTAAGGCTGGTTTAATCTGAGAAAATGTTCCCATGGTTTCCTCCTCTTACCTCTAATGGAGACAGTTTGCTTCTTTCCTCTTTAAAAAGCGAACAGGATGGCCAGGTGCCCCCGGCCTTTGGTCTTATCCAGGTCGTCTTTCAAGGGGAATCCGCATGCCAGACGGATAGGCCCCACTGGAGTGGAAAGCCAAACTTCCAGGCCCGCAGATGACCGAAGCTGGTCAAAGGCGGCTTTGCGCGGCCGATCCCAAACATTGCCCATGTCGAAAAAGAGGCTGCCTCCCAGGCGCCACCAGAGGAGCCTTCTCAATTCCACATTGAAAAGAAACAATCCCTTCCCGCCCAGAGGATTGCCCGACAGATCCAGCATCCCCAAGGAGCGCTCGGCAAATCCTCGAACGGTGTTGGCTCCTCCGGCGTAGAAGCGAACATCCGGGGGAACCTCGGTGCCTTGACTGTGCTCCTCGGCCCAACCCAGCTTCACCCGGGAGGCCAAGACGGCACGTTTGAGCAGAACCTGATACCGATTCCAGGAAAACATATTCTTCACATAGTGGTCATCTCCCCCCAGTGGCCCCCCCACGAATTCCGTGAAGATTCGCGCAAGCGATCCTCTGGCAGGCTCAAAGACGTGGTCGCGTGTATCTCTCTCCCAAGAGAGAGACACATTGCGACGTATGCGCTCGCCGGCTGCCTTGCGCAATATCTCAGCCACCTCTGGCTCAAGCCCAAAGATGTCCACCCTCTCATACTTCAATGTCAGCCAGGCTCTGGAAAACCAGCCCAGCTCACGGCTGAGGCGAAACTCCCCCCCAAATCGTTGAATTCGATATCCCCGCCCTTTCGAGCTGAGGCCGGGCTCATAATAAAGACTCATGGTGGCCGGCATCCTGCCGCCTAAAAACCACGGCTCGGTGTATGTGAACTCGAAACGGTTTTTCAGATTTTCCCACTCGGTAAACACTCGAAAGGTGGCGATAGCCCTGAGTGAAAGCTTCCTGCCCGTGGCGAAAAGATTCTTGTGTCCCCACTCGGCTGTCACATCGCTGGTCATGTCGTACTCCTCATGCTGGCCCATATCGGTTTTCAATCCCATCCAACGCATGGGCTTCTCCTGCAGAGTGATAGCCACATCGGGGTGAAGGGAATCTCCTGGCTCACTTTCCAGCTGGGCGTTGACGTAGCTGAACAATCCAGTGCTATAAATCCGCTGTTGACTGTCAAGAATGGCCGACCTATTGTACAAGTCGCCTGGCTGAAAGGTAAGCTCTCGTCGAACCACGAAAGCCTTCACCTTTCTCAATCCGACATAACGGGTGCGACCCAAATGCACTGGCGGTCCCTCTCGGATGTGAAACTTCACCTGAGCCTCGGTACCCTCCCGTTCGACTTCACCGGTAACTTGAACATAGGGATGCCCCTCATCTCCATATCTTTGGGCAATTGACCTGGCATCCAGGTTCAAAAGGGAGAGGTCCAGGGGCTGGCCCACTTGGGTGTAAAGGTCTCGCCGCAGCTGCTGGGAACTCATCGTCTCGTTGCCGCTCAGCACCACCCGTTCCACCGAGGTTCTGGAACCTTCTTTGATATGAACCCGCAAGGACAGTTTGTCCGAATCCTCAAGGGGAATTTCTTTGGCCGTCACGTCACAGTCCAAAAAGCCGTTTTTATGATAAAACGCCTCGATATTGGCCAGGTCCAACTGCAGGTCCCGTTTCACAAAAGGACGTTCCTTATACCAGCTGCTTCCCTTGGACCTCATCAGTTTTTTGATCTGCCCATCGGAGAAGGCCTGGTTGCCTTCGATGTGAATTCTCTTCAAGGTGTAGCCCCGAGCCTGGTCCACTTGGGCCGCTAGGACCAGCAGGGTGATGGTCAGAGACATAAACCGGATCCAGCTTTTCTTGAATATGCTCATGTGGCCAATTCTCCAAATGACGGGCCAGGTTTATAAAGCCTCAATAATCCCACTTAAAACTGAGACCCAATCGGTAGAGACCCTGCACGTCCCGGTTTCCCTGCAAAGAAAGCTTTTTGCTCAAACTGTACTCCACCCCTACCTGCTCTCCGCTCTCCTGAGAGAGACTTCTTGAATATTCCACGTAAATTTGAGGGAGCAGGTAGGTCCCCACGGTGATCTCCGCCCTCTTGAGATCCAGCCCTCCCGATGGACCCGTTTTTATCTTAAAGGTCTCAACTCCTAAGGTGCCGCCTGCTTTACGATTAAGCTCCTCCTGCAGATAGGCGCCGAAGAGGTCCACCGCCTGAGAGGCCATCATCTCTCCAGCACCCACGGTGTCTAGGCCGGCGGGGCTTCGGCGGAGAGTCAGCATTTTGATGAGATCCCCTTCATTATAGCCGGAGGGAGAACTAAGTGTGACGGTTGGAGATTGCATTCTGCCCTCTACGGTCAAATCTACACGATCATGATTCACCTCGGTCCAGGCCTGCAAATTCAATTGCGGATTTATCTCGGCCACCTCATCGAAGGTCACTTGACCCCGCTGAATCCGAAAGTTCTGTCCATAGAAAAAGTAGCTGCCCCGAATGGTCTCCAGGTCTCCCAACAGGCTGAGCTGACCCTCCTGTTGAAGCACGCGCATCTGACCTCGCAATTCGATGTTGGCCGACTCATTTCGCACCCAGCAGTTCTTGGGAATCTGAATCGTCAGGTCCAATCCATAGGCCGGCGGCTCCGAGGGGCCGGCCACTTTTGGGGCCGAAGCAAACGACCTGCTGATCAAACAGCGGGTTAAGTCGATCTGTCCGCTGAGCTGGGGCATCCTCTCCCCCCTCACCCGCAGATGGGCATCCAGCTCAGCCTCGACCATCTCCTCCCGATAATCTACATAGAGCCTTTTGCCCTTTATCACCAGATCGTACGCTAGGTCGGCCAAGTTAATCCTGCCGAAGGCCTCAAACCGTCCCCTCTTTTTCGAACCGAAAAGTTTTGCCCACAGCCGTTTGAGTAGATTTCTCTCCCGAATGGGGGTTTCTCCCTTGAATTCGTCAATCACCAGAAAAGAACCATCCAGATGGGCCTGAACGCCCAACTTCTGGATGGAGTTGCCCATGGCGGCCAGCTTGAGGGTGCCGTTTTGCAGGTGAAAGAAGCCCTGGTACTGTGGCTGGTTGGGCGTACCAGCGGCCGAAAAGCGCAGCGAAAAGGGACCATCCAGACGTTCCACATCGCCGATCAGCAAAGGCAAAAAACTCAGGGAGTTTCCCTCGCCGGTGAGGGCTAGATCCCAGTTCTCATGGGACAATAGTTTCCCGCGAGGCAAATCTAAGGACATATAACCCCCTCCCCGAAGGAGGGTGTCCTCCCGGCGAATATGAAAATCCTCTACCTTCAAGCGACGGCCGCTATAAGCCAACTCGGCCTGGAGCTGGTCAAAGGTCATGTCATCGAAACTGCCTCCCTCCCATTGCAGATCGGCCTTCAACATGGGGGCCTCTGTAGATCCCTCCAGGGTCACGTCAAGAGAGACCGGGCCAGAGAGCTGGTGCCCCAGCGGCAACAGCCCAGAGATAGGCTCCATGTTCACATCACGAAGTTCCGCCCACCCCTGAATTTGGGAGCCCGGGCCCACAGTCCCCTGAACACGCAGGGAGCCCGTCTCCAGAAGCAGCTCTGATTCCTCAAGATGGAGGAGACCATCGTTCAAAGAGAACCTCAAGGGGCCTGAGTTGGTAAAGTCATATTGCCGATACCGCCCTCTGAGAGGGTCCACATGAGCCTCCAGCCCACCTTCGATGAGATTGAGCTCCGCAGCTGTGGTCATTCGCACCTCGGGGCTTTCCAGGATCAGCGAATCCACATACACCCTGCTGCCTGCGAATCTTCCCAGAGCTTGTCCCCTTTCGATGGCCAGATTGCCGAGTTGACCGTCGAAAAATCGAAGGGAGAAGAAACCCTCCTCACGGGAGACGGCCCCGCTCAAGCCAAAGTTCCCGCGGACTCGCTGTAGCCTTTGGCCCTGGTGATGAAGATCCATCAGTCGCAACTGGCCAGCCAGGGCCGGGTCGGTGACGGGCCCCAGAGCCCGGAAGTGCGCCTGTAGAGAGCCCGATAGGCCGGGTCGGTCTAGCAAACTGCCCACGTCCACCACAACCACCTGAGCCCAGGCATCCAAGTTTCGCTGGGCATCCAGGGATCCGGCCAGATACAGATGGGCTCCCTCCACGTCTAGCTCCAGCCCCTGATCCAATGTCCAGACACCTCGATCAAATCGAATCTGCCCGCGGAGGCTGTGAAAGGAGCGACCAGCTATGACTCCTTCGTGCAGATCCAGGTTGACGCTGGCCCGTAACGTCTGGCCGGGGAGTCCCGCTCCCGAAACCAGAAGGCGACCGGTCAGCTGAGAGGGAGGGACCTGGTCCAGAAAGGCTGAGAGATCCACCCCCTGAAGAAACAGATCCACTCCAAATCCAGGATTCTCCACCATTGTCTGCACATGTCCTCGTCCTTTGAGGTCGCCACCAGGGCTTTTCATGGAAAGATCATCCAGCTCCAGCCTATCCCCCCGCCAGGAGAATTCAGTTTTCAGATCCTGGATGTCATAGCCTGCGGCCTGACCCCCTATGTGCACCTTCCCCGTCCAATTGCCAACCTGGCCCTGCACCCGGCCGGTAAGAACCAGCTCTCCGGGTGGCAGCTCCCCTCTCCCCAGAGCCAGGCCCAACTCTCCCAGGGAGAGGGAATCGGCTCGGACCTCCAGGGAACAGGAAAGGGCGGGTTTCATCGACAGCCAGCCGGAGAGGTTCAGCCGGGAGGCCCCGCTTTGCACCTGCAGCCGGGACATCCTGATCGCCTCTGGAGAGACAATCAGGTCTGCGGAAAGTATGCGCACAGCCAGATCCCTCTGGGGCAGCACAAGATGGCATCGAGGAATCTGCACCTGGAGTTGATGATTCCCTCCCCGAAGGGACATGGTCAGGCCCAGGCTGTCCACCAGCAGTCCAGCGGGACTTTCCAGCCGACCGGCGGTGATGGTCAGATGATGGACCTCGAAAGCTGGTATGGTCGGCATCATCGTGAATGCCGCCGAGGAATCCGCTGCCGCCACCTGAGAGGCCGATTCGGCGGCCTCCATCACATAAATAACCGGCTCTTGGATGCCCACTCTGTGGAGCTGCCAACTTCCCCGAGCCAATTGGCGCCAGTCATACTGAAGAGAGATGGCCTCTACCTTTGCTCCAAAGCGGCCATTCCTCATCCGAACCTCTACATCCTCGATAGAAAGCCCGTAAAAGAGGCTTCCGCCTACATCGCCGATGTGAATGTCGGCGCCTAGAGGCTCCTCAAGGAACTGATCCACGACCCAATTGGCCAACCAATTGGGCAGAGGCGTGAACAGCATGGCCAAAAACGCACAGAGAGAGAGCGCCATGATGCCCAAGACGATGAGGAATATGACTCTGCGTGCTTTTACAGACATAACGAGTTTTGGGCTTTAGAGATGAGCCAGCATGGACCTATCGTAGTTGCGCCATTTAAATTTGCAGCAGAAGGACGGAAAGGTCAAGGGGAAAGTGAGAGAAGAGGAGATGATGTCTCGATGGCCACGAGGTGGCTGGATGTGTCGACCTACATATCTCAACACACCGCGGCTTCCAATATCTCAAGTACACCCTGGTTGGCATCCAGGGTGGCCTGCACGCCCTGAGGGAGCGTGGCCTTATAGCGGCCATGGCCGAAGCCGAGACCACTCAGCACGGGAACCCCCAGGTCTCCAAGCCGATCCCGTAGGACCTCTTGGCAGCTCAAGGATGAGGTGAAGGCGGATCTGTCTTTTCTGGGCTCACAGTTGGGGCACTGGCCAATGGCGATGCCGGCAACATCATTTAGTTTCGCTGATAATCGCAGCTGAGTGAGATATCGATCCATCCGATAGGGTTCCTCATCCACGTCTTCCACAAAGAGGATGGTCCCCTCCAAATCGGGCTCATATGGGGTGCCCAGCAGGGAGACCAAGACCGACAAACATCCCCCCACCAGAGAACCCGTGGCTTTGCCATGCCGAATGACCGCCAGCTCACTTTCCTCAGGATTAACTCCGATGGGCCTAGGTGGACGAGCCTGGGTCAGAACCTCTAACATCCGCTCTCGATCGTCTTTAAGAAAGTCTTGGGCCATTTCCGTCGTCACCATGGGACCATAGAATGTGACCAGTCCGATCATCTTGAGAAAGGCCAGCTCCAGAACGGTGATATCGCTGTAGCCCATGAAGATCTTAGGATTTTTCTCCAAAGCCTCAAAGTTCAACCAAGGCAAAAGTCGAGCGGCACCATATCCCCCCCGCACACAGAAGATCGCCTCCACGGCCTCGTCGGCAAACATCTCGTTGAGATCTTTGGCTCGGGCCTCGTCGTGGCCAGCTAGATACCCCTGGCAGTCCATGAGATGACGACCCAGCCGCACCCGAAAGCCCAACTCCTGCAGGGTCCGGTGACCCCTGTGTAGAAAGCTGGCATGGGATGGCGGGCTGGCGGGAGCCACCAGCCCGATGAGAGAATCAGACTTCAGTCTGGGAGGTTTGATCATGAGCGCATTTGTGTTGTGGAATTCCCATTGTCTTTGGTGAACTCAGTGACTCAGAGCACGACCAGCTGATGATCCCGGGTGAAGTACTTCCTGATGACCAGGAGAGCGATGCTCAGGCTGGCGATAAGCGCCGCAGCGACCAGCATGTACATAATGATGAGTTGTATCTTCACCGCATCCAAGGGTTGCGCACCGGCCAGAATCATGCCGGTCATAGCCCCTGGAAATTGGATCAGGCCAACGATCTTCAGGGTGTCCACCAGAGGAACCATGGCCGCTCTCACCGCGGCTCGAATGACGTGCTGAGCTGCTTGACTAGAGGTGGCCCCCAGAGCAAGAGCCGCCTCCACCTCCCCCGCCCGGGAGGTCAGCTCCGACCGCAACCTCTCTAAAGCCAGAGAGCAGGTGCGGGTGGCATTTCCGATGGTCATGCCGGCGAGGGGAATCAGATAGCGGGGCTGGGTGGCAATGATCCCCAGGCCGATCAAAAGGCCCAGCGTAGCGAAAGTACCCAATCCGATGGCACATGTGGCTATAAGAAACCTCCCCCTCAGGCTCTTGGCCCGCCGGCTGGAGGTTTGCCCCCCTATAAGAACCATGATCAACAGAAGAACAAAAACCAGCTCTAGCCTGTGGAGGTCAAATATGAAGTTCAGCAGATAGCCAATGGCCATCAGCTGAGCAAAAGCTCGCAGCGTGCCCAGCAGGATGTCCCGTTCCAGGTTGAGACCCTTAACCCGGGAAAGAGCCACGGCGATGGCCACCAGGACCAAGGCCAGGACCACGTCAACCATGCTTCTCCTCCTTCCAGAGGCCGGCGCAAAACCTCCTGGTCAGATCCGATTGCGGCTGGGTGAAAAGGGCTTCGGTCTCACTCAGCTCTACCATATGCCCGTCGATGAGCAACATGGTTCGCTGGCCAACCCTCCTCACTTGCTCGAGGTCGTGAGAGACGAAAAGAACGGTGAGCCTTCGCTCCACAGCCAACCGAGCAATAAGCCGCTCCATGGCCAGGGTGGCCGAGAGGTCTAGAGCTGAGGTGGGCTCATCCAAGAGCAAAATCGCGGGCCCGTTGGCCAGGGCTCGAGCCAAGCAAACCCGTTGCTGCTGGCCAACAGACAGGTCTTGAGTTCTCCTGCCCAACAGATCTGGGGACAGCCCCACCGCGGCAAGGCAGGTTTCGGCAAGCCCATCCAAGCCCGTCTTGGTGCCATGAAGTTTGGGTCCATAGATGACATTCTCTCGTACCGTTCCTGGGAAAAAAGCGGGAAGTTGAAAGACCATGCCCACATCTCTCCTCAGGGCAATAACGTCTATGGATGAGGCCAGATGTCCATCCAGCATGATGTGCCCCTGGGAGGGATCCTCCAGCCGATTGACCAGTCGCAGGAGGGTGGACTTCCCCGCTCCCGAGGGACCCAGGATGGTAAAGACCTCGGCATCTTCCACCTGAAAGGTCAGGTCTCTCAGCACCACCTGCTGGCGCCAGAGGCTATTCTGACTGTCGTAATATTTCCTGGTCTTGCCTACTCCTTCAAAAACAATCCGCATGGGCATATCCGTCCGGGTAGAGGCTGATAAGCAAAAAGAAACGGGGAGCTCTCTAGTCACCCCGTCTCCCGTCTAAAATCGCCCACGGCCTCACTTTTGCAGCGCCCTTTGATACAACTGCAAGTACTTCTCAGCCGAACGCGCCCAGGAAAAATCCGCACTCATGGCCCGATCGACCAGCCGTTGCCATAGGCGACCGTCTCTGAAAGCGGCCACAGCCCTCCCAATGGCGACCAACATCTCATCGGCCCGATATTCTTCGAACACGAAACCATTGCCATTATTGGGATCCTGCTCCACATCTCGAATGGTATCTGCCAATCCACCGGTGGCTCTCACGATGGGTATGGTCCCATACTTGAGACTATACATCTGGTTGAGACCGCAAGGCTCGTATCGAGAAGGCATCAAGAACATATCCGCCCCAGCTTCGATCTGATGAGCCAGACGATTATCAAAGGTCAGGGCCAAGCCCAATTTCCTCGGATTTTTTTTCTGTATGGCTTGAAGCCGGCGATGATACTCCTTCTGCCCCGTGCCCAAGATGACCAGCTTCAAGTCAAGAGTCAACAGTTCCCCCGCAGCCTGGAGTACCAGGTCGAAACCCTTTTGGTCGGCCAGCCGGGAGATGATCCCGATGAGCGGTCGTTCCAGCTCCGTTGTAGGAAGACTAAAGGCTTTCAAAAGAGCAGCTTTATTTTTGCGCTTTCCTGACAGGTCTCCTGGCTTAAATTGGTGAGCGATGAGCTTATCCTCCTCGGGATTCCATTGGCTGTAGTCCACTCCGTTGAGAATGCCGAAAAGATCAGCACTTCGGCTCCTGAGCACGCCCTCCAATCCCACCCCGTATTCTGGACTCTCCTGAATTTCCTGAGCATATCGCTCGCTGACAGTGTTGATCACGTCTGCGAAGACCAAGCCGGCTTTCATGTAATTAAGCTCCCCGAAGAACTCCAGGGCTGCCATGGGTTGAGCCAACTCTTGAGGAAGGCCAATCTTGGAAACGACCTCTAGGGGGAACTTGCCCTGATAGGCCAGGTTATGGATGCTGTAGACTGTCTTGATCGCTCCCAGGTTAAGATCCTGGGCATAGCTCATCCGCAAATAGGGAGGAATGAGGCCACAATGAAAGTCGTTGCCGTGAATGAGCTCTGGCTTCCACTGGCCTCCTTTTATCCATTCCAGAAGCGATCGATCGAAAAAGGCATACCGAAGGCCGTTATCTTCATAGCCCTGTCCTGTCTTGGGATCGGAATAGATGCCGGGGCGGCTGAAGAACCGCTCATTCTCCACGAAATAGACCTCCACCGGGCTATCGGGCAAAGGGGCGCGCCAGATGGTGGCCTTTTCGGTTTCCTTCCCGAGGGAGATAGAGATGGATTCGAATTCCGGGACTTTCTCGAGCCCGAACTCCTTCCGCGAGATTGACCCGTACAGAGGCATAGCAAGACGCACATCTATGCCCAGTTGCTTAAGAGCTTTGGGCAACGCGCCAGCAACGTCTGCCAGCCCACCGACCTTGGCAAAGGGTACCATCTCGGCAGAGGCAAAGAGCACCTTCATCTTGGGCATGGGAAAGACTCCTTCAATTCTTCGGCGTGGAGATAGGGTCATCTCCTCTTAGATAACGAGCTGCCTCTTCGGGAGGGGTGGGATTGATGTAAAAGCCGGTACCCCATTCGAAACCAGCCACGCGGGTCAACTTAGGCATGATCTCGATGTGCCAATGATATTCCCTGGAATAGTCTTCCACATAGGGGGCTGTGTGAATGATGTAATTGTACGGCGGCACCTTGAGAACACTCTTCAAACGGCCCATGGTGTCCTTCAGCAAGGCCGCCAATTTGCTGAACTCGTGTTTGGTGGCCTCTTCGAAGTGAGCCTCGTGAATCTTGGGAATGATCCAAGTCTCGAAGGGAAACCTGGAGGCGAAAGGTTCGATGGCCACGAAATCATCGTTCTGCCCAACGACTCTGACGCGATCCCTGAGCTCTTGATAGACCATGTCGCAAAAAACACACCGTTCTTTGTACTCATAATACTCGCTGGCTCCCACCAGCTCCTCCATCACTCTTTTGGGAACAATGGGAGTAGCAATAAGCTGGCTATGACTGTGTGACAAAGAAGCGCCAGCGGCTCGCCCCTGATTTTTAAAGATCAAAATGTACCTGAAGCGAGGGTCCTTCTTGAGATCAAGGGTACGATCGCGAAAAGCCCACAGGATGTCCTCAATCTGACCCTGCTCTAAATCAGCCAATCTCTTCTCATGATCTGGGGTCTCGATGATCACCTCATGGGCTCCAATCCCCTGCATCTTATCGTACATCCCCTCCCCTCTCTTATTCAGCTGTCCCTCGATGCGCAGTGCTGGAAATTTATTGGATACAACGCGCAATCGCCAACCGGGTTTGTCCGGCAGCGTGCCTGGCTCGCGATACGCCAAGATCTCCGGCGGGGTTTTGTCCTCATTCCCGGTGCAAAAAGGACAGAGGGCACCTTTCTGAGCTTGCTCCTCTTGTAAGACGAAGTCATCAGGACGCTTGCTCCTTTCGGAGGCGATAATCACCCAACGCCCAATGACCGGGTCCTTCCTCAGCTCCGGCATGCTCTGCTCTCCTTAGCTTTTCAATTATCGAATAATGCCTGAATCTACCAACAGGTCATGGTTCGCCGTCTTCACTCTCACCAATAGGGCAAATATCGCAGCGGATTGACGGCACGACCACTCTTGCGCACCTCGAAATGGAGATGAGGCCCCGTGGCCCGACCCGTTTTTCCTACCGATGCGATCACTTGGCCCTTCTTGACATACTGATTTCTCTTCACGTACAGCTTCGAACAGTGGCCATAAAGGGTCTGAAATTTCATATCATGAGCGAGGATTACAGTGTTACCCAGCCCCCCATTCCACCCGCAACTGACCACCCTGCCGCTTCTGGCGGCTTTTACAGGAGCCCCGTAGCTCGCGGTGAGGTCAATGCCAGAGTGCCACTGTCGACGGCGTAGAATAGGATGATATCGATATCCAAACCCGGAGCTGATGCGGCCAAAGTTGACCAGGGGCCAGATGAATGTACCTCGTTCCAGGGGGCGCCCGCCCGGCACGAACACCTCTTGGCCTGGCACCAATCTCGTGTCATGGTTGAGATGATTGGCCCTCACCACACTGGCTAGTGGAACTCTGTATCGATCGGCAATCTCCCCCAGAGATTTCTCACCTTTCACCGTCACCAGAACCCCCTTCTGGGAGGGCACCACAATCTCATCTCCGGGAAAAATATAGCCTCCGTCCAGAGACTCGTTGGCCCCAAATAGGGTGGGCACATCGATGTTGTAATGACGAGCGATATCCCAGAGGTTCTCTCCACTTTGGACAGTGTGCACCGTTTTGCTCAATGGGGGCCAATCCATCTTTAGCTCGGCTCTCGTGCGGAGGTCGATGCGCGGAATACAGAGATCCAAAAGGTGGGAGCCCCGTTCTTCCGGGGCAGGGATAACAAGCTGCTGGCCTGGTCTCAACTGGCGAGCATAACTGAGGCCATTTGCTATAACGATACCCTCCACATGAGTACCGTAATCGCTGGCCAGAGTCCACAGGTCGTCGCCATCCTCCACGATGTGAACGTTCTCCCCACCCCACCGGGTCTCCGTCTCATCAACGAAGGTGGAGGGTTCCAAATTCAGACCTCCAGTTTGTTCGCTGATAGGTCCCCAGAAGAGAAGAGTTTTGGCACCACCGCTCTGAGGGCTGCCAACCATCATGGCGCTGCCCACGGAGAAAAGGCCAAGGCAACTCATGATCAGAAACCATGGGAAAATGCTCTGGTTTCTCCTCTCGTTGCCATCCTGAGAAGCATAAATGAGCCTTGTGATGGGCCTTTTTAGAGGCATCCCAATGGACCTCCTCCAGACAAACAATCTCGTGGGTGAGAATCTTCTGAACCATCGCGGCGCTGTGTGTCCTTACCCCCATATGATGGATCGTCGGGGGAAGGCTCTCTATCCAGGGCTCTATGGGCGATATCCCTGCGGTAATAAGCTCCCGCGAAGGATATCTTCTCCCCGGCCTGATATGCTCGAGAAACTGCCTGTCGCACATCGGATCCCAAGGCCGTTACCCCCAACACTCTTCCCCCATCCGTCAACACTCGGAGGCCATCCCTCCTGGTTCCTGCGTGAAAGAGAATGACGTCATCGGTGGGAAAATGATGCAATCCCTGAATCACAGCACCCCGATTGTATGAACTGGGATATCCACCCGAGGCCAAGACAACGCACACGGCGGCACCTGAACGCCAGTTCATCCGCCGACCCTCTAAATTTCCTTCGCACACGGCCAGCATAAGCTCTAAAAGGTCATCCTCCAATAAGGGCAGTATTGCCTGGGTCTCCGGATCTCCGAACCGACAGTTGAACTCCACCACCTTGGGACCCCCTGCGGTAATCATCAAGCCCGCGTAGAGAACACCTCTGAATGGACGTCCTTCCTGTTCCATTCCTAAGACGGCCGGCCGGAGAACTCGCTCCTCGATTTCAGACAACAGAGCTTCGGTGATCACCGGAGCTGGCGCGTAAGCGCCCATTCCTCCGGTATTAGGTCCTCGATCGCCATCATAGATGCGCTTGTGGTCCTGGGAGGGAATCATGGTCTTGAAAACCTTGCCATCTACCAAAGCCAGGACCGAGGCCTCCTCACCCTTAAGAAATTCCTCCACCACCACCCTCTCTCCCGCTCCGCCGAAAGCTTTTTGTTCCACAATTCGGTGAATGGCATCCTGGGCCTCGGAGATGGTCTTTGCCACCAAAACGCCCTTGCCAGCGGCCAGACCATCGGCCTTCACAACTAGGGGTGCGCCCCTTTGGAGAACGTAACGGCGAGCGCCTTCTGCAGAGTCGAATACCCGATACTCGGCAGTGGGGATATGATGCCGGATCATGAAATCTTTCGCAAAAGCCTTGCTGGTCTCTAAAAGAGCGGCCTCCCGGCTCGGACCAAAGACCTTAAGGCCCACTTCCTCAAACTGGTCCACGATGCCTTTGGCCAAAGGCAGCTCTGGTCCCACCACAGTGAGGTCAATATCCTTCTCCTGGGCGAAGGCTAAAAGACCGGCGATATCTGTGTCCGAGATGGGCAGACACCGAGCGATCTCCTGGATTCCCGCGTTGCCAGGCGCCGCGTAGATCTCCGAGGTCAGGGGACTCTGGGCGATCTTCCACACCAAAGCGTGTTCTCTTCCGCCCCCGCCAACCACTAGGATTTTCATGAGATCCACCATTCCTCAGCCGTTGATTTCGAAGACCTGCGTGACAAGATTATCCCAAATTAATCATATCCGCGAAACAAATGCAAGGACTTTCTTAGCCGGCTCATCATCCCCTCCTGGGAAGAAACACAAATTCCTTGACAAATTGCCAAGGAAACCTTATTCTAACAGTCCAGAGAAACAAATAGGCATCTCGCATCTCTTCATATCAAGGAGGTTCCTTTGAGCCGAATTTCTTTGGTGGAGCCCCTGTCCAATTTCAACGGCTATCGTCTTATCAAGCTCCCCCTCTTAGGGCTGTTGTATCTTGGCACTATCCTCAAGCGGCGCGGCCATCATGTGACGCTCCACTCTGAGAACGTCTCTCCTGTGTTGAAGGGCAAATCGGGTTTCCTGGACCCAGATTTGCGAGAAAGTGACGTCATCGGAATTTCCACCATGACCTCCACAGCGAACCGTGCCTATGAGATCGCCCGAGCAGTGCGGAAGTCCAAATCCGAAACCAGGATCTTTCTTGGTGGTCCCCACGCCACGTTTATGGCCCAGGAAGCCTCTCAATATGCCGACGTGGTCGTCCTGGGGGAAGCGGAGTCGAATATCGGCCAACTGGTAGAAAACTCCAGCAGAGGTATCTTCCAGGGAGAAAAAGTCCCCGACCTCGACCAACTCCCCTATCCGGATTTCTCACTGATGGGAAAATTGCACTCAACGATGCGTTACGCACCCATCTCCACCTCTCGCGGCTGTCCCTTTGACTGCAGTTTCTGTTCCGTCTCAACCATGTTCGGACGAAAGATTCGTTTTCGAAGCCCCGAAAGCGTATTGGATGAGCTGGAGATGCGGCACCATTCGGGACATCGCCGCTTTTTCTTCTACGACGATAACTTCGGCGTCAGCCACGAGAGATCTAAAATTCTCTTGGAAGGGATCTTAAGAAAAAACCTCAATCTCAAGTGGACCGCAGAGGCCCGAGTGGAGCTGAGCCAGGACAAGGAACTGCTGAAACTGATGGCCCGATCTGGTTGCCACTATCTGCTGTTTGGTCTGGAGTCCATCAATCCCAAAACTCTGTCCACGTATAATAAAAAACAGAGCCTGGAGGACATCAAAAACTGCATCAGAAGGGTCCGCCAGCACGACATCAAGGTACACGGGATGTTTGTCCTGGGCTCCGACGAGGATAGCCCCGAGACGGTACGCCAGACCGTAAAGTTCTGCAACCAGTTCAAAGTAGACAGCGCCCAGTTCGCCATTCTGTTCCCGATTCCCGGCACTCGGCTCTATCAACAGTTGGAGGCCGAGGGGCGCATCTTCACGAAGGATTGGTCCTTGTATGACGGCACACACGTGGTCTTTCGTCCTAAAAATATGAAGGCCGCTGAGCTTCAGCGGCTGTTTGTCTGGGCCTGGAAGAAATTTTATTCCCTGGCCCGAGTGAAGGGCTTTTTAGCCAGTCGTTACCTGTTGTCCAAGTGGGAGCGCATCAACAGAAAGTTTTTAGATGCACTGAAATAAAACCTTGCAGGCTGGGGAGCGCAGCTCATCTAAATGCCAAGAGCTTCTCGAACTCATAGTGGCAATAGCAGTCGGCAGGAAGCAGAAGCTGGAAGCTGGGTTAAGGTTGTGGAGGCTGGTATGGAGGCTAGCGGCCAGATGCTGGAAGATAGACAATACTGTTTCTTATAACTTCTATCCAGGCTCTCGCATCCAGGATCTGTTTTCTTCACGAGTCTCGAATCTCGATTCACGATCACCGATAACCGATCCACGATTTTCGAGTCTCGGCTTTTTTATCGTCCCCAACAGCACATTACACATCGGCCCCTATGGGAACCACGCACAGAAACACAAGAGGCTCGCAGCCGGAGTTCCTGAATTGATGCTCCTCCTGGGGAAGAACCAGGACCGCAGAGCCGGTTTCCAAGGGCATCTCCCCCCCAGTTCCCGAGATTGAGCCTTTACCCCCCAGAACGTAAACTTCGTGTTCGTGGGCATGACGATGCCTGGGGGTGTGTCCACCGGGCTGCACCTGAAAAAGCCGCATGGCGAAGTTCGCAGCCCCGTCCTGTTGCGATATGAGCCGACGAATAGAGACACCCTGGGTTCCGGGCATGTGAACGTCTTTTGGGGAAATCTCAGCGCTTTTCTTCACTTTCGCCACAGCGAGCGCCCTCCCAAAAAAAAGATCACAGCTTCATGAGAGTGCCCCGAGCCTCAGCCACCACGGTTCCATCGACTAGCCCAGCTTGGGCCAAGGCCTCCAGAGTCCGGCGCGTCTCCTTGACGAGTTGAGCGGTGAAGAGAAGTTCCTGACCCACTGTTGCCGGTCTGCGAAAGGTCACCTCCATCCTGGTGGTCACGGCTTTGCAGCCCAGTTTATAGGACAGATTGACCATCACCTCGTCCAAAATGGTGGCCAGAATACCTCCATGGACCACATCGGCATATCCCTGATGTTCCTTTTGAGGTGTGAAGGCCGTTCTCAGGGTTCGGTCATCTCGCAGATGGAACTCCAACTTCAAACCTATGGGATTCCTCTGTCCGCAGACAAAGCACATTCCGTCATCGCGAAACTCCAAGGTCTTCCTCCCAGCTCTCCGGCTATTCATCATTCATCCAGGACTGTAGAATGCGAGCCAGCAAGGCTGCTACCAGCTGGCGTCGATACCAGATGGACCCGCGCACATCGTCGAGGGGACAACACGCTTGTCCCGCCGAGGTGGAGGCTCGGGCGATAAGGCTCTGTTCCAAAGCCTTTCCGGTCAGCAGTTCTTCAGCCTGGGAAGCCCTCACGATCGAAGGACTCACCGATCCAAGTGCGATTGTAATCTTCTTGACACAACCTTTCTCCTGGTAAGCCCCCGCAGCCACCGAGGCCACGGCAATGGATAGAGCCCTTCGCGAGCCGAATTTCTCATACTGTGAGCGAAATCCTTTCTCCTGCACGGGAAATCTCACGGCGGTGATCAGCTCTTCGGGGCGTAAAACCGTCTGGGAGGGCCCCTCCATGACGGATTCCACGGGCACCCATCGAGAGCCGGTTAAGGAGCTGACCTGAACCTCGGCTTCCAATACCACCAGGGGAGGCAGCGTGTCGGCGGCTGGCGAGGCGTTTGCGATGTTGCCACCGAGAGTGCCGCGTTGGCGAATTTGCGGTGAGCCCACCTTCGAGGCCCCCTGAGCCAAGGCCAGTCCATGCCTCTGGATAAGGGCTGAATGTGCCAGATCATGGTGAGTGGTCAGGGGACCGATCCATATGAAGCCCTCTTCCTTGCGAATCCCGCGCAGCTGATGGAGGCTACCGATGTCCACCACCAAACTGGGACGAAATAGTCCTTCTTTCATCTGAACCAGCAGGTCAGTTCCCCCGGCCAGAAGTTTGGCCGCCTGGCCTTCTTCTTTTATAAGGTGCAGGGCTTCCTCGACAGAGCGAGGAACACTATACCGAAAGGTCTCCATTACGACAGCATCTCCAGCTCGGCGATCTTGGGTGAATCTCTCCCTTGTCTTCCACTGGGCCAGGAAGAGGGATAAGTCGGGGCCGATGTCTGCCCGTTTACAGGCTCATCTGGTATATTTTTCTTTAAAGGCCCCTTTTCCGGCTATCGCTGGGCGTATCGATGTCCGCCAATACTCCCTCTTGGCCCACCTCAACCTCCAGCACATGCTGGGCGTGGCGATGAAGAAGCTCTCTGCCCCCCACATCCCCCTTCAGGGCTCGAAGCTCTGGCCAATATTTACGACCAAAAATCACGGGGTGACCTCGTTTTCCGCCATAGAGAGGCACCACGATCTTCTGGTCTTCCTTCTGGTACCTTCGCAGGAGCACATCGACAATCTCTGGAGGAATGTAAGGTTGATCCCCCAAAGCGATGAGTACAGCCCGGGCTTGAGGGTTCACGGCGGACAGGCCGCATCGTATGGAGCTGCTCATGCCCAGAATATATTGGGGGTTAACCACGACCTGACAGCTCATTCCCTTCAAGGTGGGGATGATCTTTTCTGCCCCAAAACCCAAGACCACCACGATCTGGTCCACCTGCGAGGCTTCTAGATTGGCCACCACGTGCTGCAGGATGGTCTTGCGACCGAGCTTGACCAGGGGTTTGGGCCGACCCATTCTCCGTGAGGTTCCCGCCGCCAGTACAACCGCAGAGATCATCTCACGTGTAGGGATAAAAGATATAGAATAGCAAGGACAGAATCCCCAGTACCCACATGCCGGGGTGCACCTCCCGAGCCCTCCCAGAGATGAGCTTGAAAAACGGGTACAGGACGAATCCGGCCGTCATGCCCACTCCGATGTTGAAGGTGAAGCTCATCAGCACCACCGTCATGAAAGCGGGGATCAGCTCAGTGTAATCCTCGAACTTGATGCAGGCTATAGGGCTGAGCATCAAGAGGCCAACCACGATGAGGGCTGGACCGTAGGCCAGTGCCGGAACGGCTGTGAAGAAGGGCGCGAAGAACAGGGCCAACAGAAACAAAACAGCCGTCACCACTGCCGTGAGTCCTGTTCTGCCCCCCTCTTCGATGCCCGCAGCAGACTCGATGTAGGTTCCGGTGGTGGTGGTGCCCAGGAGTGCTCCCACGACTGTAGCCAGGGCATCGGCCAGCATGGGCTTGTCCACCTGGGGCAAGTTTCCGTCCTCGTCCAGAAATCCAGCCCTTGCCGAGACGCCGATGAGGGTTCCCATGGTGTCCACAAAATCCATGACGAAGACGGTCAGGATAACGGCGAAAAAGCCCCAGGTCAGGGCTCCTAAGATGTCTAGCTTCAAGAAGATGGGACCCAGGCTGGGAGGCATGCTGACCAGCTTGTCGGGCGTCTTTGCCGCTCCCAAGATGAAGGCCCCAAAAGTGGTCACCACGATGCTGATCAGCAGGGCACCCTTCACCTTCCAGACCAGCAGCACACCCATCAAGAGGAAACAGAAAACGGCCAATAGGACAGGTACGCTGGTCACCTGGCCGATCTTCACCGGAGCTCCTGGCGAACCCAACACCACGAGCTTGGTCATATTCAGGCCAATGAAGGTCAGAAAGAGTCCGATGCCCGCGGCGAAGCTGAACTTTAACCCCTGGGGGATAGCGTTGGCCAGCCAGGACCGCAGGCGAAACACTGTCAGCACGGTGAACAGGACGCCTCCCACGAAAATTGCCCCTATGGCCGTTTGCCAGCTATATCCCAACACCCGCACCACGGTAAAGGCAACAAAGGCATTTTCTCCCATATAGGGAGCGATGGCGAAGGGCCGATTGGCATAAAAGCCCATGATCAGGGTGCCGAAGACGGCTGACAAGATGGTGGCCACCATAGAAGGCCCACGGGGAATCCCTGCTGCTTCAAGAATAGCCGGATTCACGATGATGATGTAGGCCATGGTGATAAAGGTGGTCACTCCGCCGAGGATCTCGTTTTTTACCGTCGTGCCATGTTCTTCTAACCTGAACAGTTTTGCTGACATGACATCCTCCTCATGTGACGGATGGCCCTCGCTCAGGATTTGCCCCCGGAAGCTGCCCGTCGAATGGCCCTGATAATGGCCGAGTAGCCCGTGCACCGGCAGAGGTGGCCGGAGATGGCCTCTTTGATGTGGTCCTCGTCTGGGTGGGGATGCTGATCCAGCAAAGCTCTGGCAGAGAGAATGAGGCCTGGAGTGCAGAAGCCACACTGCACAGCCCCTTCATCGATGAAGGCCTGCTGTATCGGATCCAGCTCCTTCTCATGCTCCGCCCCTTCGATGGTCACGACCTGATGACCCTGAGCCTGGACGGCCAACATCAAACAGGAATTCACCGGCTTGCCGTCAAGCAACACAGTGCAAGCGCCACACTGGCCCTTGCCACATCCCTCCTTGGTGCCCGTCAAGCCCAGATGGTCACGAATCAGCTCCAGAAGAGTCGCTTGAGGCGCCACCACTGCCCGATGTGTCTTCCCGTTGACCACCAATTGGATAGCCTGATTTTTTGACTCGGCTGTCACGACCTGCCCCTTAGCTCCCGAGCCACCGCCTCCAAGCTCGGCTCAATCTCCGTTGGCTCTGGGGAGGCCCGCAAGGCACTGTCCACATCCTTCAAACCGTTGCCGGTGACCACCACCACCACTCGTTCACTGGGATCTACCCTCTCCTGGGACAGGGCTTTCAACAAACCAGCAAATCCAGTTACGCCGGCCGGTTCTCCGAAAATCCCCGTCTTTCTTGCCAACAGGCCCATGGCGTCCAGGATCTGCTGGTCGCTGACAGCCACCATGAAACCGTCGGAATCGCGAAGAGCCCTGAGAGCCTTGAGAGCGTCACGGGGATGCCCCACTGCTATGCTGTCGGCCATGGTCTCAGGCTGAACCGTCTTGACCGCCTGGCATGTCTCGAAGGCGTGTTTAATGGGCTGACACCCCTCGGCCTGAACTCCCACCAAACGAGGCATGTGATCGATGAAGCCCAATTGGAGAAGGTCGTGGAATCCCTTCCACAATCCCCCGATGATGCAGCCATCGCCCACGGAGACGAAGACCGTGTCTGGGGCTCGCCAGCCCAGCTGCTCGCAGATCTCCAGTGCGCCCGTCTTTTTGCCCTCGGAGAGGTACGGATTGAAAGCGGTGTTTCGGCTGTACCAGCCGAACTCTCGGCTCGCTTCCAGACAGAGGTCAAAGGCCTGATCGTAGGTACCCTGCACCAGAAAGACTTTGGCTCCATACATCAACAACTGTGCCACTTTGGCCTTAGGGGCATTGTGCGGAACGAAAATAAAGCTGCGCAGGCCCACGCTGGCGCTGACCCCCGACAGAGACGAAGCGGCATTTCCCGTGGAGGCACATGTGATGGCCTGATGCCCAAGCTCGATGGCTTTAGCCACGCCGATGCTGCTGGCCCGGTCTTTGAAAGATGCGGTGGGATTGCGGCCATCATCCTTGACCAACAGATGAGGGCAGCCCACATCTCGACCTAATTCCTCAGCCTGGTAAAGGGGTGTCCAGCCGACATGCAAAGGCAGGCGGAGCTTCTTTGGCTCCAGCGGCAACAGTTCCAAGTAGCGCCAAATGGACAGATCCCGATTGCTCAAAAGCCGTTCTTTGGTAAATCGACGAGCGATGAGGGAATAGTCGTAGATCACATCCAGGATGCCCTCGGGTCCGCAAGAGGGACACGTGTACGGCACGTTTTCGGGATCATATTCTCTCCCGCAGATCATACAGCGCAGACAGACAACTTGGTCCATAGATCTTCCCTGGGACAGTCCTTGGTCAACGAGACTCTATTAATGTGCCCGCCTCTCGCCTGATGGCCTCCATGGTTCGCTCCGGCGAGGTGATGATCACCCGACCGGAACCTTGGCTCAGAAACTGTATGGCAGCTTTGATCTTTGGCTCCATGCTGCCCGGAGCAAACTGACCTTCGCTGAGATACCTCTTGGCCTGTCGGACAGTCATTTGGGGCAGAGGCTTCTGGTCTGGACGACCGTAATTCAAATAGACCTGATCCACGGAGGTGGAGATAAGCAGCAGTTCAGCCCCTATTTCAACGGCCAGCAGGCTGGAGGCATAATCTTTGTCCAGGACCGCTTCCACCCCGGCGAGGTCCCCCCGATCATCCCGAACCACTGGGATTCCTCCACCCCCAGCTGCAATCACAATAATGCCGTTATTTATCAAAGTTTTAATGCTCTCTATTTCAACTATTTCCTGAGGTATTGGGGAGGCCACAACCCGTCGATAGCCCCGACCGGCATCCTCAATCATCGACCAGCCCCCCTCCCGCTGACACTCCAGAGCCCTCTCTCGATCATAAAAGGGACCGATGGGCTTTCTGGGATCTCGAAAGGCGGGATCGTCGGCATCGACAACAACCTGAGTGACCACCGTGGCTATCTCCTTGTCAATCCCTCGTCGTCGAAATTCATTTCCCAAGGCTCTCTGGATATGGTAGCCGATGGCGCCCTGGGTATCGGCGTCGCAGGAATCCAGAGGAACGGTGTGCAGCTGACAGCTGGCCAGCTCTGCCCGCATCAGGATGAATCCCACCTGAGGACCATTGCCATGGGTGATGGCCAATTCGTACCCCAGCTCCGCCAAACCGGCTATGTGCGTACAGGTCTCGGCGACCGCCTGGTATTGATTCGCCACGGTCTGGTGATTTTTGTCTTTGATCAGAGAGTTACCACCGATGGCCACTACAGCGATTTTCGGCATATGTCAATCTCCCATGGTCAAGGCCATGACGGCTTTCTGCACGTGCAGACGGTTCTCGGCGATGTCGTAGATGATGGACCGGGGGCCACTGGCCACACCATCGGTTACTTCATGGCCCCTATCCACAGGCATGGGATGAATATAAAGAGCACGGTTGGTCAAAGCCATCCGGGCTTCGTCACATATCCAATCCCGGTGTTTAAGGGCTTTTTCGATCTCAAGTTGTTTATTAAATCCCCCTTCGTACGCATTGGGACTCATCCAGTTTCGAGAATAGACCACATCGGCTCCCCCATATCCAGCCCGGCTGTCATCTACGATCTCGAAACTGGAACCAACGGCGGCACAGTTGGCTTGCACCTGTTGGATCACCTCCGGATCCAGATCATATCCCGGGGGGTAGGCCAAAGTGATGTCCATGCCCAGCCGGGAGTTGAGCAGGAGGCTCTCCTGAACTGAGCACCAGGATCGAGCCAAAGCTCCGTGGCCCCAGATCTGTAGCAGTTTCTTCCCCCTCAAATCCTCGCTGCCGAAAGCCTCCCTGAGACCCATGACATCGGCCAAAGCCTGGCAGGGGTGAAACTTATCGTCAGCCATGTTGATCACGGGGATGGTGGCATATTCCGCGTATTCTCTGATAAGCTCGTCTCCCTCTCCATAGGCCTCGATTTTATCCTCCAGGATGCGAATGCCCAGTCCGCTGGCGTACCGGCTCATGAC
>LJUY01000001.1 GCA_001304015.1 candidate division Zixibacteria bacterium SM23_81
TTTCGGTGAGAGGTGAAAAGTGTGATCTGAATATAATTCAGATGACTCCCAAAGGGGAGGCCTCAATGAATATCAAGGGCATTCAGGCGACGGCTCTTCAAAGCGATTCTATTCCAGTCAAAACAAGCACATCTCCACCGCCGCACCTGATGCCCCAGCCGTTAGATAGAGGATTCATAAAATCGAGAAAATTGTGCATATGGTTCCATTTGAATTCTTAATAAGATGCCGTCCAGTATCTCAACAGACGCGGCATCGACAACGCCTTCGTGACTGGAAGGATTACGTGAAGCAGGAAGCACTCAAATATTGGCCTGCTGATCAAAATCCAGCTGAAGGACCCGTTTGCCTGACCTTGATATACCTTTATGAAGAGGCAGCTCTTGATGTTGATAACATTATTAAGCCAATACAGGATGCACTTGTCGGTATCACCTTTCAAGATGATACTATAGTTACTGACGTAATAGGTCGACGAAGACGTCTTGATGGTTCATTCGACCTTACTCATGCATCTTCAGTATTAATTGAAGGGTTCGAGATCGGTGGCGAGTTTGTTTATGTCCAAGTCGGCGATGCACCGCCGCAGGAGCAACTATTATGAAAAACAATATTAAAGAAGCATATGATCGGAAGCTCCGTGAAGTGGCAGAGGATTATAAGTCTCGTGGTTATGAAGTTTTCATAGAGCCAAGCCCTAGCGATCTTCCAGATTTCATGGCCGGTTTCCGACCAGATCTTGTAGCTCGAGGACCAAAAGACTCCGTCGTCGTAGAAATAAAGATTGGAACAAGTATAGCCGCTTCAGAACAATTCCGGGAACTAGCAAGAAGAATTCAGCAGAATCCTGGTTGGCGATTCTCTCTTGTAGTGGTTGATACGCGTCAAGAAGAAGTTACACCTACTACGGAAGACCTTATAAATCAAGAAGATATTGAAAAGCGTATGGACCAAGCAGATCAACTTATCTCATCCAAAATGTACGATAATGCTCTCTTGCTACTCTGGACTTCGGTTGAGGCTCTACTTAGACACTTTGCTATTCGTGAAGGACTTCCTCTTGATCGACTACCTACATCTGCTTTAATCAAAGAGCTATACTCACAGGGTGTTATTTCACGAGAAGATCTTGGCATTGCTCAGAAAGCACTCACTGCTCGTAATTCTGTTTTTCATGGATTTCAATCATCAGAACTCAAAGTTTATATCAAAGACATAGCGCAATTTGCCCGACGTCTCCTTAGTGAACTCAAATATGGTAAAAATTGAATCCCTATCTAACCAGCTCATTCAGTTGACGGCGATCAAAAAAGAATTCTTAGAAGTCAAAACAAGCTCTGGCTCGCCGAAGACGTTGCGTCGACCGTTGAGTAAACGAAGTATAGTACAGAATTGAGGATGAATATGAATCGGCGTATAAATGAGTTTATTTCGAAGATTGATGAACTCATTTCGAGGATTGGCCCTATTAAGTCAAGCTGGTACTCAGATATTGCGGGAAGCGGCTTCAAAATGAATGCGGAATATGAAGCTGTAATGACTGAGGCAATTTCACTAATAGAAACCATATATGGACGTGGGACTCCGCATTATCAACGGATTCTTCATTTTTACAATGAAGGCCATCTGCACGCCCTGAAGAAAGTAGAGGGGCTGCTGATTGGAACAAAACGTAATATTGAATCGGGTATACTTGATGAACTAACTTCACTTATTCTTATAGATATCAAAAAAGATTTCCTTGAAACAGCTGCTACACTGCTCGAAGAAAGCCAAAAAGATCCAGCAGCCGTTCTTGCTTGTATCGTCCTCGAGGATTCATTGAAGCGCCTTGCAAAACGCTCGGGCGTTGAAGATGCGCAAGATAAAGAAATGGGGATTACGGCCAGGAAGCTGCTAGCAGCGAAGGTAATAGAGAAATCTACAAATCAATCCATTCAGAGCTTCAAGAATCTTCGTAATGCTGCTCTTCATGCACAATGGGATGAGGTCTCTGCAGAGTCAGTTAACCAGCTACTGGCATTTCTACCCATATTCTTTGAGAAGCATAGACTCTAGTTGCAGCTTGAATGTTGTGTAATCTATTAAAATATGTGGATGACAGTCGAATTAAGATTTTCTTTCAGGTCATGCTACGCCCAAAGCAGCTCAGCTAATGTAGAAGCTGTTAGCTAAATATCCATGCCTGTTGAAGCAAATTCGCGACAATTCCGCTGAATCAATTTCGATCTGCATTGCTTCTAATCAATTATTCCAAAACAGTATTGGATTTATAATCCAGTTGTGACTTGTTGAGGATAACCATGAGCCTAAACCTTGCCACATTCAGACAAGCGCTTGAAAGAACAAGGAGCGTTACAGAGTTCGGAGCACTTGTAAAGGTACTTGGCTTTGAAGTAGAAGACTATCCAGTTAATTACCTAGAAGACAGAGCATCTGAGCTCCACAAACGTGTGTTTCCTGTAGCTGATGGTTTATACCGTGTTGGAGAGTATCAAACCTCATCGGGTACGGTATCTTTCTGGTCTGCTAATTTGTTGAGTTGGGATGAACATAGCGCTAAACGTGAAAGATATCGCCGCAGGATTACCAAAGCTCTTGTGGAGCTCGAGCCAGCAGGAGACCGCAAGTTTCTATTAGCATTAACCGCCGAAGGTATTAACGATATTGAGCTCGTTCTGCCCAGAGTTCGTGCAGACAAATCTTTCGGAACCATTCGTGCTGTCATAGATCGCCAAGAACCGACTAATCATCATCTACAGCTACTTCAAGATTTGGTAATGGCACCGGAGATGAGCCCAGTCAGTACCTTCAGGCTCTGGAGCGATGCTTTCAACGTTGAGAAGGTCGCTAAGCGGTTCTATCAAGAATTTAGAGAGTTGCACCAGAGAGTTCTTGAGACACTTAAGCGATCAAACCGCAATGTAGCAATTATTCAGAATCCCGAAAACGAGGGTAAAGTCCGCCGCTATGTGACTCGCAACCTAGGGAGGGTTCTCTTCCTTTGGTTTCTTCAGTCGAAAGGTTGGTTAGACGGAGATCATAAGTATTTCGTCAATCTATACGAGAGACGCTGCAGGGGGCGGGATGACCACAACTTTTTCCGAGACACCCTAATTCTATTATTCTTTAAGGCATTAGCCCAAGATAAAACCCAACGATGTGAAGCAGCTAAAGCACTAGGGGAGGTACCTTTCTTAAATGGCGGCTTGTTTCTACAGAGTCGTTTCGAGGATGAGTTGTATGGAGAAGATCGTAAGAATATAGAAATTGACCTACCGAACAATCTCTTTGATCCTCGCCAGCATTCCTCTGAATCTCCAACTGTCCTGGGATTGCTGCGAAGTTATCGGTTCACAACGAGAGAATCCACACCTGATGACCAGTCGTTGGATCCCGATCCTGAGCTGCTCGGCAAGGTCTTTGAGAATCTTAATGAGGAAGGTGTTCGTGCCAAAACAGGAACCTTCTATACACCTAGAGAAGTCGTCCGCTTCATGTGCCAAGAAGCTTTAGATGGCTATCTGGCAAAAAAAACTGGCTTCACCAAAGAGGATTTCAATTGGTTACGCGCTGAAGCCATCGATCCATCTTTGAGTGATCGGCGACTCACCATTGCTGAACGAAAAAGGATTGAAGATGCACTAGATTCAGTGACAGTTTGTGATCCTGCTGTTGGTTCGGGAGCTTTTCCAGTAGGCATGATGCAAGAGATTCTGCTTCTCAAACAGGGTCTTTTCCAGAGTACTGATGTGGTTGTTGACATCGGTGGACAACAGATGGCAGAGTGGAAGGAGCATATCATCACGAACTGTCTCTATGGAGTTGATATCAATCCAGAAGCGATCGAAATTTGTCATTTAAGGCTTTGGCTATCCTTGGTTATTGATGCTAATGAGCCAGTACCTCTTCCAAACCTTGACTTCCGGTTTGTAGCTGGAGACAGTCTAGTTGACCGAATCGGAACTGAGCCGCTGCTTGATAGTCTGCCCCGGCACACTATTCAGAGTGAACTTGGGCTCGGAAATCTCGGTGCACTCCCTGCGATAGAAGAAGAGATTAGAATTTTGCGTGAGGAGTTCACAAAGACCGATACTCCTTCTTCTGCTCGTCGACTCCGTGAGCGAATTAAGAACAAACAGATTAGAGCCCTTAAGATCCAGATTGATGTTTTGCGAGAGAATCATGAGCGTGCCCTTAAAAATGCCCTAGAGAACATCAAACGACTTGAGTCACTCGGTGCTAATAGGCGGGGCTTACGAACCGAAGAAAAAAAGGTTTCGAAACTGGAGAGCAACCTGAAGTTCCTTACAGAGCTTCGGGCTAGTCTTGACCCATGGGCACCATATAAGAAACCCTTTCTGTGGCCTTTGGAATTTCCTGAAATCTTCGAGGAGGGTGGATTCGATGTCGTTGTTGCTAATCCGCCCTATGTTCGTCAGGAGTCTTTGTCAGAAAAAGACCAATTAACCTATCAACAGGCTTACTCCTCTATCTTTAAGGGCACAGCAGATTTACTAGTTTTCTTCTACGGCCGCGCAATTCAGATCCTTAGGACAGGTGGGAATCTGAGCTTCATTACTAGCAACAAGTTCATGCGTGCAGGCTACGGTGATGGTATCAGGGAGTATTTACCCTCACATCTCAAGATTGAACATTTTATTGATTTTGGAGATCTCCCAGTATTTGATGCTGCTGCCTATCCTGCTATTCTTGTTGGGACCAAGGAGGCGTCGTCAGATTGCGGAGTATGCCAGATCGCTGATCTCTCGCATGTCATTAGACGTAGGATTGCGGAAAAGAGTATCCCTGCAAACGTAACCAGTGTGCGCGAAGAGCTAGAGAATCTTCGTATTTTGCTCGATGATGCTGGCATTAAAGACTTCCCTCAACTTCTGCTTCGCAAAAGGGGCTGGATCCTTGAGGATTCACAACTGATTTCACTTTTCGACAGGCTCATGCAAATGGGGACACCTTTCGGAAAGTTCGTGAAGGGAAATATGTATAGAGGCATTGTGACTGGGCTTAACGAAGCATTTGTAATAAATCAGGAGAAACGAAACGAGTTGAGCGCCATGGATCCAAAAAGCTCAGAGTTGATAAAGCCATGGTTGAGGGGGAGAGATATAAAGCGTTGGAAAGCTGAGTGGCCGGGGCTCTATGTAATCTTCACTCGGCACGGAACGCAAATAGAAAGATACTCAGCGATAGAATCTTACTTAGAGCAATGGAAAGATAAGCTAAGACCGAAGAAGAAATCCGGTGATAAAGGACCTGGGAGAAAGCCTGGAAGCTATAAATGGTTTGAAATTCAAGATAGTATTGAGTATTACGAGGAGTTTGAGAAACCTAAGCTTATATGGTCTACGATTAGTTCAGAATCTAGGTTTCTATTTGACGAAGAAAAGTACTATACAAATCAAAAATGTTATATAGTCACTGGTATTCCTTCCTGGGTTGTGCCTTTGCTGAACTCAGATGTATTTTTTGTCCTTGCTGCAGCTACTTCGCTCACTAGACTTCAAAACTATTTTTACGAATGGGAACGTAAGTATATGTGCCGGCTCCCAATCGTGACTCCACCACAAGAGATACAAGATCGTTTATCGGAAATTGAATTGGAGCTTCGAAACTCGCATAACTCTCAACTTGAGAAAGAAGCGAATGCCATTGCGAAAGAAGTCTATGGAATATTAAAAGAGGAGTCAAAACTCCTTACACAATGGAAAGAACGACGTCGTTTTTCGAAAGGATCAATGAGGAGTTAAAGATACAATGGATAACAAGTTGGCAGCGACTCATACCTTCGTCGCAAACGATGAACTCACCGGAACTATGCTCCATGTACTAGCCTCCACTCTTGAAAAAGTAAAACCAGACAGAGTCTGTATTGCTACAGCTTATCTGACACCAGAAGGATTTCGAGCCATCCAGAGAGGCCTCGAACCGGTCAAGCATGTACAGCTTCTGCTTGGCGAGCGGCCCTTCTTCACTCGAAGGGGTCCGGGTGAAATCCTCCAAGAAGGAGATGAAGAACTCCGCGGCCCGGTTGAGACCATCAGTTGGTTTGAATTCCTTGAGGGAAAGATTCCATGGGTTTTGATGAATCACGAAGAACGTAAAAAGCTCCTTGGTGAAGAAGGCGAGGAGGCATTCGAGGCCCGACGACAGTTCAACCTAGAATCCTGGCATAAGGTTCAAGACTTGGTGAGATTTCTTGAACGAAGTGGAGTCGAGGTTCGACGGTTTCTGGGAGACAAAGTTGGAGAGGTTGAAGACGGAAAAGTACTAGATACTTACACAGCTCCTAACGTTCATTTGCATGCAAAGGTTTATCTTCTTAGGGAAAAGTCTGTATCATATGGTGTCGTGGGGAGCAGTAATCTCACAAAGGGAGGTCTTGAAGGTAATATCGAGGCTAATTTGATCACTACTGATTCGGGTACTACTAACCAGTTGGAGGGTTGGTTTGAACGCAAGTGGGATCAAGGTCAAGAATGCCGTGAGGAACTTATCCATCGGCTAGAAGAGTGTGTTCTTTTCGGAAGACGCTTTACTCCCTGGCAGGTGTTCCTCAAAGCTCTCCACACAGCTTACGGGCGCTTTCTTGGGCTAGGGCTCTCTGAAGGAATCGCAGATAAACTGGCAACCTTCCAACAGGAAGGCGTTAGCCGTGCCGTAGAGCTCTTGGAGAGACACTGGGGTGCGATGGTCTGCGATTCCGTAGGGCTAGGGAAAACCTACACTGGGCTCGGCATCCTTAAAGAATACCTTGCCAGACGCAAAGGAAATATCAAGGCACTGGTCGTATGCCCTGCTCAACTTAAGAATAACTGGAGCCATGACAAGCTTCGCACATGGGGAATTCCTGGTGAGATGGTGTCGATGGAGGCTCTTCGCCAACTGGTCGATTTTGAAGAGGTGGAAGATCAGGCTCGAAAGCGCAAATTGGAGCGACGTCTTCGTCGCCTCCAAAAATACGATATTGTCTTAGTAGATGAAAGTCACAATTTCCGCAACCCAGGCACCAAGCAGTACCGGGGTCTAATGGAGGTCATGAGGGGAGGTGTGAAGCAGGATAAGCGTTTAGTTCTAATAACTGCCACGCCCATCAACAATAGTCTTTGGGACCTATATCATCAGCTGATGCTGATCACTCGCGGAGACAACAGTTGGTACGCAGGTCGTGGTCCTGTAGGGAATTTAGAAGGAACTTTCCGCCAGCTTGAGAAAGAGGGTGGTGGACCTGGTCTCCTCAATACTATGCTTCTCACCTTAGTCCGGAGAACGCGCCACGACATCCGTCAGCGGCAGGAGGCAGGTGAGCCGATGGAGATTAATGGAAAACCGCTGGTTTTCCCTGAACATGAGATCCCCGAGGCTCTGCAATATAGCCTTATTGACCTTTATGGTGGCATCTATAAGGATGTGCTCGAGACGCTTAGTAACTTGAACTTTAGTATTTATAACCTGGAGCGTTACGGTATCCCTGCGGATACCGAAGATGCAAAGAAAGAGCAAGAGAGAGCGATCAAGCGAAACGAGAGCTTCATTGGAATTCTACGCACTATCTATCTGAAGCGAATGGAAAGTTCCATTGCCGCCTTATTAAGCAGCGTAAGCCAGCAGGCAATCTATCTGGATATTTTTTTGAAGCTCCTGGAAGAGGGAAAGATATTACGCCCTAAGAGCAGGGATCGGATGAAGATTATTCTCGGTGGACATCTAACGGATGATCTGCTTGAAGAACGAGGTGGTGAGGAGCGGCTCAAGAAATTGATAGAGTCTCTGCCAAAAGTTGATCGAAGCAGCTATAGGTACGATGAGCTATCGCGTGATGTAAAAGCTGATAGCGATGCACTGAGATCAATGGTTAGCAAGATTGAGACGATTCTTAAGGATGGAGAGGGCTATCAAGATCCAAAGGTAGAGACTTTGCGCAACCTTTTAGAATCCCTGCCAGAATACGATAGGCATGGTATTCCGACCAGGATCGTTATTTTTACCAATTTCAAGGATACAGCACGCCACATCTTTCGGAAGCTCGGCGGGCCGGATCGAGAGCAGTGGCGCCGTCAGTTCTATGTCCGGAGCAATCTTCGCAGACAACCTTGGATGTCGCTGCTCACCGGTGATGACGATCCCAACCGGCGATACAGGATCATGAGCCATTTTGCACCCTTAGCCACATTCAGAGAAGACGAAGAGCTTGATGATCCCATTTTGCAGGAACAGATAGAACCTTTTCGAGAAGAACCTATTGACATCTTAATAGCGACCGACGTATTAAGTGAAGGTCAAAACCTCCAGGATGCACAGTTCTTAGTGAACTATGATCTGCACTGGAATCCGGTGAGGATGATCCAAAGGGGGGGGCGCATCGACAGACTATTCTCCCCACACGACAGGGTATATATTTACAATATGATGCCGGAGAAAGGACTGGAAGACCTCCTCAAGCTGGTCAAGCGGCTGCAAAAGAGAATTCAGAATATTGATGCCACAGTTGGTCTTGATGCATCGGTTTTAGGCGAAGTGATTGAAGAGCGGGCTTTAGATGATTTAGTTGCTATCCGAAGTGGTGGGGCTGAAGCAGACAGGGTCTATCTCGAAGGAGAAAAGCGTCAGAATTTCGACGATGCTCTTGATCAGCTTCGCGTATATATTGATATGGTGCGCGAGCTTGGAACCGAAGAAGTTCGGCAAGTTCCAGATGGTATCTACAGTGTTAAGAAAGGCAAAAAACCAGGCGTTTTTTTGATGCTTAAGATGCCTGAAGAATTCGGTGGGCAGGTGTTCTGGAGATTCTACGCGGCTGACAAGTCTCCGGTTATAGGCTCAGCGGTAGAGATAGTTCAGCATATCGCCGCGAATCGAGATATTTTGCGGGCTGAAATCCCTGAGGGTAGGAATCCATTCGAGCAGCTAATTGAGCCTCTGAAGAAAGCAATCCCAGAGTTATCGCAAGAGTATCGACGTACACGCTCAGCTCAAGATCCAGGGAAGCTGGTGCGACGCGTGCGACAATGGCTTCAGGTATCCGAGGTTGAAGAGGCGATACCCGAATTGGCAGAGAAATTTCATAAATGGTGTGGTCAACACCATCCCGATGATCTGCTGCGGCGAGAAGACAGCGTTCAGGATGCATACCGGGCACTCAATGTTGTTCCGGATAATGATATGGCTATCCAAGCCCTGAAGGATCTCTGGGTCGCGCTAGAGACCAAGGGCCTCGATCGTCCTTTACCACGCCCTGATAGCCGTGAGCCGTCAGAAAAGGACCTGCAGCTGATTTGTTGGGAATGGGTGATACCAGAGTCAGGTAAAGTACCGAAATCTCCAAATGAAAGTGAGCATTCTTGATGTAACATAGATCCAAAAGAGCTTCAGCGCAACTGCAGTAAAGCGCGTGCAATCGGAATCCCAAAGCGATTGTGGTTGGGATCCATAAGCTCGGTTGGTTGCCTCGCTATCCCGTGGTAGGTTACGTCCAGACTGTTAGACAAATAGTTACTCTAGTGAAGCAAATTAGAGACAAGTACTTTATAGAATTATATATCTTGCTTTCATACAACTAATTATATCAATGCAGCGTTGGATTTACAATCCACTACACTATGTTTCTGGTTTGCTAGCTCCCCGGCTATAAAGTGGAGGTACTATGAGCTTCTCTCCTGAGGTGCGCAAGCAGGTTCTTGTTGCAGCAGCTCGTCATTGCTGCGTCTGTCATCGTTATAAGGGAGTTAAGATAGAGGTACACCACATAGTGCAAGAATCTCAGGGAGGGTCTAACGGTTCTGAAAACGCGATTGCTCTCTGCTTTGATTGTCATGCTGACGCTGGTCATTATAATCCAAAGCATCCACGTGGCATAAGATACTCACCAGAGGAACTAAGGGCAGCTAGGGATAGGTGGTTCCAAGTCGTGCAGCAGAACAAGATTCTGACGCCTACTGACTTAGACGTTTTGTACTGCCGTTACCTCATTTGCAGAAGTTTAGGAATTCTGGAAGAAGTATGTAGGTCGGATTTTTCAAAAATACCAGTCACAAATGCTATGCTCGTGGCAAACAATGTTCTCCAATTTCAGTGTTCAATCGTTCGGTCCAATCCATATAATTTCAATATTGCTGCTGAGCAGGGAAATATCTTCCCAACCAAAGAAGAATACCTTAAAGTGAACCCAGATGCATGTGTTATAGACAAAAAGGACTCAGAGTTTCCCTATTATGAAGCTATTAGAATTCCTAATAAAGAGGAATTTTTAGCGGAATTGGGGGACACCCACCCATTGAAGCAAAAGCTAATAAGCGGCGAAATACAAATAGAGAACTTTGCTCGGGTCCTTTTGTTTAAACAGGAATGCGGTGAGGGGACGCCCTTTTTTCAAGAGGACTTTTTCATACGTCCAATATGGACAGTTTTTTTAGCGGCAAGTAATATCTCAAATTGCTATCTCAAACTTAAATCGCTAGAAGGATCTATCGACACAGGATCGACACCCTCGCTTCGAGCCTTTTCTGATAGGAATTTTAGACTACGCAGTACAAAGCGCATTGAACTTCCTCCAGCTCCATTAGAGCCTGATTCGACAGTTGTCATACCTTTACTTACTGTTTTTGGTCCATTAGGCGTTGTAAACTCATCCACCTGGTGTACTCAATCAGAGTTGTTTGATCAAGATGAAGTACGGCAAACTAGTCACATCAGCTATGAGCCGCCAGCGTTAGATTCTTTTGACTTAATTGGCCCTAGTATTCATCCAATCGGGTTCTGGGTTGAAAAAGAGGGAGCCGATCGATTCCAGGCCATGCACGAGTTGGACTTGAGCAACGTTTATACCCTGGATAGATCATGGGCGGCTGGTAGTTGCCCTCATGTTTTCTTTTTAAATACCAAGAAGGGGATATGTGAGTACTTTGGAGAAATTTTAGTGGGCTCTCAAGGAGAGTTTGGCCAGACGACTATCAAAGTGCCTAAACAATTTGACACAATGATTATTGTTGAATTGGAGAAAGAGGAAGCTTACATCCATAGAATACTGGTGGACAAATCTCAGGTCCTGAAAAGAGTAATCTTAAGGGAAGGTGAAACAGTTCGAGTTAGGGGCGTTCAAGGGCAGCTTATCACTGTAGAGGGTTTTTATATTTCGCATAGCCAGGATGTGCACCTTAGACCAGATCCCCGTTGGCGAAACGAGCTTGTATCAGAATACATGTATGCCAAGAGAATATAGCTTGCAAAGAAAAATATTTAGATAGAGAGGCATTAAACCACCGATTTTATATTCTTGGGATTGAAGCTACAAAGGCAGTAGACAATTCAAAAGGTAGAACCTTTCTTGTAAGTGGTTCTACCTTTTTTATATGTGTGAAATAGCTTTTACTCTGCCCATATCTTCAATAAACCACAGACAAGTCACGAAATATCCGTAAATTACTCACCTCTTTTTTTATGCTCCTTAAAATTCTTCTCAAGTTCATGCATAACAATCTCCTTCAAATTCTTCATGTCACGGTCTATAAGGGCAGCCCTATCCCTATAATCCTTCTCGGTTGGACCAATTTCACTAAAAGCTTGTTTTACTGTAAGCATAAAGCTTTCCTTAAGGCTATCCACAATTGGTTCCTTATGGTCCTTTAGCCATTCCCTAACGATATTTTCCATAGACATTTCCGAATGAGGGACAGCAAGGAAACATAGAAAACTATTGAGCATCTTTCTTTGATTTTCGGGTAATGTACTATAGACCTGTAAGAGAAAGTTAGCAGTCTTATCGGACTGTAAGATGGCGTGTGGGCTAAGACTAAAGGCTGGATTCACCAAGTAGTCAATTGGCACATCCAATGCTTCTGCCAGCCTCTTCAATGATTCTATCCTAAGACCCTTGACTTGTCCGCTTTCAATTCGGGAGATAGTAGCTTGAGCAATGCCTGCTTTTTTAGCTAGCTGCTTTTGATTCATCTTGCGTTTAAGTCTTAACTTCAAAACTCTAGATCCTATCAACATTGCTAATCCTCCCAGAATTTATTTGTTTTGATATACAATTTCTAAAAATAAATATACCACCACTACATATAAATGTCAAGAAGTATTTTTTAGATAGCCGTAACTTTCTGAAAGCTGAAGATATAGAAAAAGGGGCTTGACAATAGATTGATGTGATATTATATTCTTTTTGAGCTCACCTCAATTTATCGCTGCAAAGGCCGTTTCTACGTGAAAAAACCTACGATTGGTATTAGACTTTTGGCCAAGATCATCACTTGAGCAGTACCCAAGGGTTAGCTTTGGAAGATAAACGGATTGGACCCCACTTCTACTTTCTTATAGGTCCTGGCTGAGGAAACAACCTATCGTCCTTAAAGCGATCTTATTAGTAGCTGCTATACTAAAAAGTCAGCTTGTTCTAGACCTCAAAGCAAGGCAGAAACTAGCGGTTCTATAAATAAAAAGAGGGTGAAAGAATCCGGCAAATTCTATTGTCGATGAAGAAACCGATACATGAATAATCGGAGTGCCAATTGAGGTGAACCACCAAATGCTAGGAACGGGTTTCGTTCCCATGGAGCGGAAACATTTGGATTGTGTCAAACCACTGAACAGGAAACCTGGCAAAGACGTATGCCAGCCACCTTGTCCTTGGGGTTTATGGCAGGTTGCTCATTATTGGGCTGATTGCAGAGCGGGCCTTTTCATAGCAACAATACCAGATATGGCTCGTGAGTTTGGGTGTGGCACTTCGAGTCTTAAGCGATCACTGCAACCTTTGTTTCAACATCGATGTCTGATACGGCTGTTTCCTAAAAAATGTCTAATATTCATAAATGAGTTTCCCATTATCCGCAATAAAAAGCTCTATCACTTGAGGCTTAAGAGAAACATCGATGGCTCATATAGTATCTATGTTGCGGATGAAAACGGTTCATATATGGACCGTGTTCTAACCGTACATAGATCATATAGGATCCGTAGAAATCGAAAAACAGACCATATATGCACCATTTTCCCCAAACAAATCTTTAAACATAAAAGACTTGGATACCCTCTCAATACTTATGTTATCAATAAAGAAAATGTCAATAAAGAACCTGACCACGACCTCTCCACCGATGATTCCTTTTCAAGATCTCGAAAACAAGAAACTATCGGTCCTGGACGGAAAGCCTTCCGTAAGGTATTGGATGATCTGGAAAGAAAAATAGAGGTGTCTGTTGATGACTAATTGTCTTCAGTTCATAAAACCAATAGCCAGATATTAATTCTAATTTCTTTCTAAAAGCAAATGGAAAAACGTCTCCTGACCATAAAGGAACTCAGCGAATACATCGGCTATTCTCCGACGAGTATCCGCAGGATGATCGCTAGGCGCCAGATTCCCTTTGTTTACAGTCCTGGTGGCAGCTATCGCTTCGATGTGCGGAGAATTGACCAATGGATACAGGAATATAGCATGAAGGCCGATATGGACCTAAAATAACGAAATGGTTTTAGGTGATGAAAAATGGGTGATATATCCCGAATAAAGAAGCTGCCTCAAAAACGCATGGATGCTATCGTAGCCCTTCTTTCCCACCGGTCCGTTGGCGAGGCGGCTCAAGCTGTGGGAATCGGTGAGACGACCTTGTATCGCTGGCTCCAGGATTCTGTATTCCAAGAGGCATATCGAGATGCAAAATTTGAGGTCGTCCAGCAGGCCCTCTCCCAATTGCAACAGACCTGTGGTGAAGCCGCTGATGTCCTCCGTGAGATTATGAAGGATCAAGAGGTACCTCCATACACACGAGTTGTTGCAGCGAGAACCATACTGGAGACCTCTATAAGGGCCGTGGAGATAGACACCCTGGTAGCTCGGATAGAGAAGTTAGAGCAGTTTATTGAAGAGCAGACGCCAGACCTATCGAAGTACAGAAAATGAAAAGCACACAGAGGCTTAAAAGCAAAATAAGCAAGTTAGAGGAGAGAACGGGAATTAAGCGCCCTCCAGAGATTCCCGCTGAAGATTGTTTTCACACCCTTCAGGGCTCGCCAGAGGAAGTTGAAGCGGAGATGGAGAAGCGGAAGGCAGAGCTGGTGGAGAAATACGGTCCCCGTGTTCTGAGGATGCTTGTGTTTGTGACCATAAGCGAACGAGGAGCAACGGAGAGAGTGGATTTGCACGACCGGTCAGTGACAATCCATTATGGTGGAGGAAATGAGACAGAAGAGAAATCTACACAGTAAAATTACAAAACTTGAAAGGCGGGTGGGAATGAGAGGTCCTATGGAGATTCCTCCTGGAGTTCAAACGGTCTACTTCTTCGACCAGAAGGAAGGCCAGTCTGATGAAGAAATTGAGGCTAAGATCAAAAGGCAAAAGGCTGAGCTTGCTGAGAAATACGGGGAAAGGATTATAAGCAAGCTCCACTTTATTGTGTTTGAGAATGTGAGTTCTGATCGTGAAAAACCTCAGCAAGCTCTCTGAACAATAGAGCATGGGATACTTAATCCGACGCCCTTTCCATGTAGCCGCTTGATTTATAGGGGGATAGGGGAGGGGTGATGGGGCTTGCTACCAATTTGCTTCAAAACAATTGGCTTATCTTCACGCGCTCTATTCGTATAATTGATAGTTAACAGGGCAGATATACAGAGCAGCAGAGAAATTTCTAACAATTTGCTTCGGAAATCTCTGAATATGTCCAATTTTGTCTTGACAAATTTATAAGCGTATGTTAAGATAGTTTTGCAAGAGGTAAACTTATATATCCATTGATAGATAAAAAATTAGATTTATAAATTTGACCAACAAAGAAGTAAACCCAAAGGTGAAGAATAGCCTTCGATGGAGGAAAAATATGATGCAAAACGCGAAAACCTGGTATAGGAACCTTCGACTGATAACCTTAAGTTTAGTGACCTTTATTCTTGCTGCTTCAGCATTCAACGCGGTATCAGTCCATGTGTTAGTAGCTGCCCCAGCATCGCTTGTCTCTGTAAACGAAGACAGTGCTTATTTTCACTTGTACGATGTTATGGATAAATACCATTACACCTTTGATGTCTACACTGATAGAGATGCAGCAGGTAATCATTTCCATCCCACGGGTTGGTATAATGGAAGTGAGAACCTAGATTTTGACAGCAATTGGAGAGACAATCCCCACTCGGAGTGCAGTTGCATAAAGATCAGTTGGAATGGTCAACCCGGCGATGATGGATGGCGGTGGAACGGTGTCATGTGGCAAGAGCCTGAGGACAACTGGACTGGAGGTATTGGTCTTGGCTATAATCTTACTGGAGCCACAAAATTAACGTTTTACGCAAGAACAGATGATCCTGAACTAAGGGTGATCTTCTTGGTTGGTTATCCTGATGGCAGTTCGGGAGAGGTCCGTGATACTCTCAATCTGAGTACCACTTGGACCAAATATGAGATGGATCTATCTGGAAGAGATCTTTCAGATATTTGTGGTGGATTTGCATGTATTTTTACTGATGTCCTAGATCCGGGTCCTCACGGGTGCACCTTTTATTTAGACGATATACGATACGACTTGCCCCGTCCAGATTCTTTAAGATTCCTTTTAAGCTACCAGACGGACTGCTCCACTAACGATAAATTCTGGGCGATTAATCAGGCGTACACTTATGATAATGCTTTAGCAATGCTTGCCCTGCTGGCGAGAGGATATGAAGAGGACTTAAGGAGGGCGAGAATCATTGGAGACGCTTTCAGGTTCGCGCAGGAGAACGACCGTTTTTTCTCCGACGGCCGTCTCCGGAACGCGTATTCAGCTGGTGATGTAGCGGATCACGTAACCGGAGAGGTGCGATTACCAGGCTGGTGGGATGACGATAGCTTAAGCTGGTACGAAGACTCTTACCAGGTGGGTACCTATACGGGTGAGATGGCATGGGTCATCACTGCTTGGTTAAGCTACGACCAACACACAGGGGGATCTCGTTATCTGAATTCTGCAGAAGCTTTGGCTCAATGGATCTATGACTATTGTTATGACTCTACTGGCATATCTGGATATGCTGGAGGATACACCGGTCCGGATACTGAACCTAAAAAAGAAGTATGGAAATCGACAGAACACAACGCAGATGTCTATGTGGCCTTCACACGCCTATGCGCGGCAACCGCGGATACTATATGGGCCCAGAGGGCTGAAACGGCTTGGAAATTTGTTGAGGAGCTGTGGGATTCTTCTTCTTGTCATTTTTGGACTGGGACAGAGGATAGCGTAAACATCAATTATTTTTCCCCTCTAGATGCCCAAACTTTTACGTTGCTATCCTCGCTTGATACCAGCGCCTATGGTCAAGGGATATCATGGGCAGAAGATAGCTGTAAAGTTGATACCTCAGGATATCAGGGATTCCATTTTAGCACGATTCGGGACGGCATATGGTGGGAAGGAACTGCTCAGATGTGTTGCGCCTTTCAAGTTAAGGGTGAAAGTACTGAATCGGATGCTTTTTTGAACCAGCTACGTAATTGGCAGGCTTCGGCTCCGAACGGGAATGGAATGGGTATTATCGCTGCTTTTCCTGACAGCATCTGGACAGGTATCACAAGAGAATGGGGCGGATGGTTCTATCACGATAGACTCCATGTTGGAGCAACCTCATGGTATCTCTTCGCCGAGAGAAATTATAACCCTTACTGGCATAAACCAACAACAGTAGCTGTGGAAGATAATATATCCCCATTGCCTCATAATCCACAGTTTAATCTTCATCAGAATTACCCAAATCCGTTTAATCCAGTTACGACTATATCATATGAAATTTCAAAAGCGAGCCACGTTAATGTAACGCTCTATAATATCATTGGGGAAAAAGTGATTACACTCGTAGATGGAATACATCCGCCTGGAGTATATTGCGTTAATTGGGATGGAAAAGACGAAATAGGACGGTCAGTTTCCGCTGGAGTGTACTTTTGTTGTCTTTCTTCAGGGGCTTTCTCACAGGAGCGTAAGATGTTGTTGTTGAGATAAATTGGTAACCAATGTATTTTCAAAAAGTAGTTATCATTTGGGGAACTGTCTTCGGATATATTCAGAAACCTCATAAATGATCATCATATTTTTTTAGCAATTGGTCGTGAGCAATGAAAACAGAAATCGCCAATAAATAAGGAGAATAATTCATGAGGTTTCAACTCAATGTTCTTATTGTTTTATGGTTCATTTTCTTTTTAGCTACAAATTCTTCTATTGCTCAGGAAAGATTTGTGGAAGAACCCGCTATAGAATTTACATACATACCACCTTACGGAAGCTCTGACAATCTTGTGGGTTGCGTAAAAAACGTAAATCCTCAGGATTATAAAATAGCCGTGTTCATTTTCGTAGAAGGTGCTGGGTGGTGGACGAAGCCATATTTTTCCCATCCTTTGACATCGATTCAATCTGACTCTACTTGGACTTGCGATATTACAACTGGCGGGAGCGACATTTATGCGACCGAAATTTGTGCCTTTCTTATACCCAATGGAATCGATCCACCCCTTGTGAGTGGGAATACTGCTTTACCAGAGGCACTTTATTCAATCTCAGTGGTGCATATTTGTACTATACGAACTTCTAGAGAGATCTCTTTTTCTGGATATGAATGGTGGGTGAAAGCGAGCGCAGAACCAGTGGGTCCAGGGCCAAATTACTTCTCAGATAGTCAAGAGAACGTATGGGTCGATGAAGAGGGCAAGTTACATCTGAAAATAGAAGAAAGAGACGGAAAATGGCACTGTGGAGAAGTTATTCTTAAAGAATCTTTCACCTATGGCAGATATGTTTTCCAAATCACGGGCACAGTTGGTCAGCTAGATCCAAATGTTGTATTGGGATTATTCACTTGGGATAATTCACCTGAAGAACATCATCGAGAGATTGATATTGAGTTTTCACGTTGGGGAGTAGAGTTGGCTGACAATGCCCAGTATGTAATTCAGCCTTGGGATCAACATGGAAATAGATATCGTTGGATGATGCCTGAATTGATTGAACGCTCAACACATAGTTTTGAATGGGGGCAAAATAGCATTGATTTTCTTAGTTTGAGGGGACATAATTCTTTTGCACCTGAAGATTCCATTATCTATACCTGGCATTACTCAGGCACAAGTATTCCTACAAATGGAAACGAGAAAGTTAGAATCAACTTATGGCTATTTTACGGCAACGCCCCAACGGATATGTCCGAGGTTGAGGTAGTCATCGATAAAGTGGAATATTATCCTTTGACTTCGGTCGAGGAGCTATTTGAAGAATCATCTCGTAGCAATCCATCGAGCTATTCACTTTATCAAAATTATCCGAATCCGTTCAATTCCTCAACTGAAATCCGCTATCAGATTCCTGAGGACAGTTACGTTAGTCTGAAGGTATTCAACACCTTGGGTCAAGAAGTGCGAAGTCTTGTTGATAGAAATCAGAAAGCCAACAGGTATACAGTTCTCTGGGATGGGCTGGACGATAGGAGCCAAGAAGTGGCCAGTGGATTATATTTCTGCCGGTTGAAAGCAGGGGATTTCAGTAAGACAAGAAAAATGTTAATGTTAAAGTGAGACGGCAGAAGAATTGTCACTATATTTTTTGATATTTTTTGCGAGAAGCCTAGATTGAAGGATCTTTTAATATGCCTAAAGGGGGAAGCGTCATGAATCGAGCCATGATCATCCTTATCGCGGTGTTGTGTTGCACCCCTATAGCTACAGCCGAGACAAGCCTAAATGGAGAGATTGTCCCCAAAGTGACACGGGATATTGTTGGAAGTCCTTTAACCTTTAGCAAAATAGCGTTTGCGGAATATAATCCAGAAGAACCATTAGAGACAAACGTTGACCTTTGGATTGTTAACCCAGATGGTTCAGAACTTGAAAAGATATTTGATGGCGTCGTTTCTACAAGAGTCCGATTTTCACCGTGCGGGCAATTCGTCGCTTTCAAAGGGCAAGATGGCAAACATCGAATTATCGATTTAGAAGGAAATGTTCTACATGAATTTACTGGAGGAAGCAGAAGTGAAAATGATTTCAGTTGGTCTCCTGATGTGAGCTATATGCTTTTTGGAGTTTATTTTGATGGCATTTACAAATATAATCTTGGTGATAGTACTAAGATTCGGATAGTAGCAAGTAGTCATCGCACATATGATCATAATCCTGTTGTATCTCCTGATTCAGCAAAAATAGTATACACTCATCATGAATATGAGCACCGTTACTACATCTATACAGTCGATATCGATGGTGGAAATAAAGTCTTAATTACAAATGGAAGTGGAACAAGTTATGATGAGCAGTTAAATTTAAATTGGCTAGATAACGATCACTTCATTTTTAAAATAGATCCCAAGAACTTAATTTATTATGTGAATAAAGGTACCCATGAAGTAATAGGAATTAATCCAGGTGTGTCCTTTTCAAAAATGAAATTATCTCATAATAAAGAAACATTGGCTATCTTTAGTGGAAGTAGTCTTTATTTCATAGATGCAAGTCAATTGCCAACTGGTATTGTAACTCCTTACAGTACAGAATTATATGCACAGGCTTTTGCATGGTCTTATGACACAGACTCCTGTTATTACGTTATTCGTAGCAGTAGTGCTATTTTAAGGATATTCGATAAAAATGACAATGAATATGAGTTCTTAGATCCGGAAGATTTGCCTGAAGATATAGGGAGTATAAAAGATGTAGACTGGTCATATGGTCAAGTTGAAGTTGGACCTCTAGTGACCCCTCTGCTACCGAATCCGATGACTTGGCTTCAAGCTCCTGATGCAATCAGTACGGCATCTATAGCAATGCAAGCTACGGCCTTCTCAGGAGGTCATTCACCTTATTCGTATGAATTTGATTTCGTGGACAGTCCAACGGGTGGTAGTGGCGGTACCGACTCCGGTTGGAATGGCAATTCTTATGCGGACAGCGGTCTGAGGGTCAACCATCAGTACCGGTATCGATGTCGGGGCAAGGACAATATTGGTCAAACTGTTGACTGGTCGAGCGTGCAGTCCGCATATACGGAGATTGAGTCCTGTACAGGTGTTACCTTTGGAGCGGTGACGACAACCAGCATTCAGGCAAAATCTACAAACACGCCATCCGGTCTGACGCGAGGCTCTTCAGGACTTATCATACGGAACAAAACCGGGGGGACGATAATAGTTATTGGACGAGCGGTTCTCTGATAGCCAACAAGAGTTATGAGTTCACGGCCCAAAGCCGCAATGGTGATGGTGAGACCACACTTGAGAGTTCGCCATCGACAACCAAGTGTACTCTCCCGGCGGCTCCGGATGTGTCCTGTGATAAGGATACAAGTATACTGTATCCGCTGGGAACTGAGTTTACGTTTACTAATGAGGCGGGTTGGGGTGAGGGCGGTGTTAATTACTACCATTATGTTTTTGACACTAATGATTCCACAAATCCCACTGTATCAGATTCGTCTTGGTCCTCGGGTACGTTACGCAAAACGCCTTCAGGAGGGAACTGGTATCTGCATGTCATAAGTCACAATCTGGAACACGCCTGTGGGGATACAGCACATTATGGGCCATACATAGTGGGTCCTACAGAAGTGGTTTCTTCTGATCAAGGTTTGGAGAATATCCCTTCGTCCTTTGAAATATCTCAGAACTTTCCGAATCCTTTCAATGCCAATTCTCAAATCAGATATGGCTTACCTCATAGGAGCTTTGTTGTTCTAAGAATTTATAACACCCTCGGACAGTTTATCAAAGAATTGGTGAATGAAGAATTATCTCCCGGATATCATGAGGTGATATGGGATGGGAAAGATTCCTATGGAAGAGAGGTTGGAAGCGGTATATATTTCTTGCATATGGAAGCTATAAGTTTCTCGAAAACATTAAAAATGCTCCTTGTAAGATAGTATCAGTTTTGCGTTTACAAATGGATATGTAATAAAATAAAAGGAGATTACAGCAATAGTGGATTTGGAAAGCTTATTATTGGCCAAGCTTTTCATCACACATTTTTTCACTCGCAAGATGAAGTTTATGTAAATCTATATCAAGTAATATGAGAAATAGACTGAAGTTAAGCATTGTGAAAGATTTCAAACTATCTAAAAAAGACTTGTGAATTGAGGAAGAATGTGGTACATTAAATTAGCTCAAGACTCCTGAAGAGATTTTTCATGCCCAAGTTCCCCCAGCTAACATCTGAACCTTTGACTCTTCGGGTGTCTTGAGCGTCATTCGATGTTTCTTTGGTTCAGTTCTATTAGCTGGGGTTTTTATATTCCAAAGAGAAAGGAGGTGAGAAAATTGAAGGTAAGGGTCTTCGAGCGCAAAGGGAAAAAGGGCTCCACCTGGTATATCGACTTCATGTACAAAGGACGGCGTCGCTGGGAGGCTATAGGTGCTGACCGGAGGCTCGCTGAGCTGGCTGCCAAGAAGCGGGAGATGGAGATCTACGAGGGCAAGTATTTCCCTGAGAATAGCAAAACAAAAGTCAGATTCAGGGATCTTACTGAAGAGTACATTGAGAAACACTCCAAGGTCAGAAAGCGATCCTGGCGGAGGGATATTGGCACCTTGAAACATCTTCTCCCGGTGTTCGGCGACATGTTCTTGGCCGATATCACACCCCGGATGATCGAGAACTACCGCCTAAAAAGGGGAAAAGAAGGGGTTATGCCAGCTACTATCAATCGCGAACACGCTCTGCTCAAGAACATGTTCACCAAAGCCATGGATTGGGAGTACATCCAGGAGAATCCGGCTAAGCGGATCAGGCTGGCCAAGGAGAAGGGCAGAACTCGCTTCTTGACCAAGGAAGAGATACATCGCCTCCTGGAAGCAGCTGAGGAAAGCAAGGCACCTCACTTGAAGCCTATTTTGGTCATGGCCTTGAGCACCGGCATGCGCAGGGGAGAGATGCTCAACCTCAGGTGGGAGGACGTCGATTTCAATCGAAGGGCTATCCAGGTGAAGCGGACCAAGAACGACCAGCCGCGTGAGGTTCCCATGACCGACTGGCTGTTCCAGACACTGTGGAGCTGGCGCAAAAAAAGTCTTGACAAAAGCTATGTTTTTGCTAATACTAAGGGTCAGCCCCTGAGGGATGTCCGGACAGCTTTCAAGGTTGCGCTCAGGAAGGCCGAGATAGAAGATTTCCGATTTCACGATCTGAGACACACGGCGGCATCACAGATGTACATGTCGGGTCTGGACATCAAATTGATCAAGGAAATCGGTGGCTGGAAGACTTTGGCGATGGTAGACCGATATTCGCACTTAACCACAGAGCACAAACGAGTTGCGATGCTGACATACGAGAGTTTCCTCCAGCCCGACTATGTAGCAAATCTGAAGCAAATTGATGAAGTACATTCGTAAGTCGTTGTGCGCCTGTAGCTCAGACGGATAGAGCAACGGACTTCTAATCCGTAGGTCGCTGGTTCGAATCCAGCCAGGCGTGCCATAAAATTGAATATATGTGGTGGATGTAGCTCAGTCGGTAAGAGCACCAGGTTGTGGCCCTGGGGGTCGAGGGTTCGAGTCCCTTCATCCACCCCATTTTTTTGTTTTGACCTGCCAAAGGGCTCTGCCGGCACATAACATTTGAAAGAAATGAAAATGTGCTTTGAGTCAAGGTCAAGATTCTTTATATTAATAAAATTGTGACAAAGCCCAGGCTGCCAAAAATCTTACATCAAGCCGAAGCTTGAGAATCCTGAAGAAGCAATACGGCTGACCATTTCAGAGCAGGGAGTGGCGGGAAATGTCTGACTGCCAACATGAGTGGGAGATGACCAACATTCAATTTGGCTTCGTTGTTTTCGAGAAGTGTTTCCATTGTAATGAGCTACGAACCTATTTCTCCGTGGAGGACCACCCCATTCTTGGGGACGTCTATCGGGAAGGCGACTGTTATTGGAACCGAATGGCCAACGCCCAATCCATAAGATTTGACCTGGTATGCAAAAAATGCAGCCACATAGAGAGTTTCTCCGATCTCATGGGGCTGATGCACTGTACGGGATGCCTGCCCGATTGTGAGGTGGACGTGCAGCGAAGAAAGTTGGAGGCGGAGAAAACCTGGATCGTGGTGGCCTTCGGCTTTCTCCCCAAGGCCAAAACGGAACCGATACCCCAGGAGAAGCTGGACATCCTCAGCGACTATTTCAATCTGAAAAGAGACACCTCCCGCTCGAGAATCAAAGTGCTCCCGTTCAATTTAATTGAAGACCTCTCTCGCTGCCGAGGCGATTTCATTCACGATGTGGATATGCTTTCTCAAGAACTTCCCAAAGAGAGAAAACCTTTGTTTTGATATTCAAGCTGATGTCTTCAGCGAATCCGATGAGGAGGGCCTTCATGACCACGAAAGATTTGGTCGAGAAGATAGATCTGAAGCCGCTAAGCAAGTTTGCACATCGCGATGTTGATGGCGTCTTCGTCTCGGATATGGTCAGCGACGTCATGGCCGGCGCCAAATCTGGCAACCTCTGGCTGACCGTACAAACCCATAAGAGCATCGTTCCTGCGGCTAATTTGGTGGACGTCTCGGCCATCATCATCACCAGCGGTAAAGAGGTCCCTGAGGCAACTGTGGATTTGGCCGGCAAATTCAACATCGCCATCTTATCCACAGAGCTACCCACCTTCGAGCTGGTGGGAAAGCTATACGAGTTAGGACTGGGAAAAAAGTAGCTAACCTGTGACATTCACGGTCATATCAGAAGAAAACTCAGCCCTTTTGTCGTGAAGGCCCCCATCAGGAGCACGACGTCGCCCGTGGAAATCAAGACCATAAAAGATGCGCTGGATGCATCCGTCATCGTGGGTGAAGACGGACTCGATGCCGTCATTGAGCACATATATGCCTCTGATCTGATGAGCGACGTTTTGGCTTTCGGTAAGCCTAACTCAATCTTGCTCACCGGCTTGGCCACTCAGCAGGCCGTGATCTCCGCCCACATGGCAGAATTTAAGGGCATCGTGTTTATCCGGGGCAAAAACCCGAAAGATGGTTCCGAGAGCTTCGCCAGAGAAAACCATCTAGTTCTCCTCTCCACAGAACTGGATATGTATGATGCCTGCGTTAGATTAGATCTGGTTAAAAAGGGGAGAAGGCGCTTATCAAAAGCTGGCACTGGGGCGACAAAGTCAGAAGAGCTGCTGCTCAGTCGTGAGCTCTTCGTCCAGGGTAACGATTTCGTCAATGCTGGGATGGTCTCCACGCAGGTGAAGTCTCTTCTGAAAAAGATTGGATTTGAACCTAAGCTGGTCCGCAGAGTGGCTATCTCCACTTACGAGGGAGAGATGAATGTGGTCATGCACGCCCGGAGAGCCAAGGTCACTCTCTCAGTGACCTCTCATGTTATCGAGGTGGTCATAGAGGATGAGGGTCAGGGCATCCCGGACGTGGAGCTGGCCATGCAGGAGGGCTTCACCACCGCCACGGAAGAGATGAGGGCCATGGGCTTTGGATCCGGAATGGGGCTGCCAAATATCAAGAAAAACACGGATGAGCTGGAGGTTGCCAGCGAAGTAGGCAAAGGAACGACGCTGCGAATGAAGTTTTTCATCTGAGGATTCTCTTAAAACACATGTTCTGAGGAGCGGGATGACATTGGCTAAATATTATCACGCCCATAGAGTTGATCTGGAAAAATGCAACGGACACATGGCCTGCATGCGGCATTGTCCCACACAAGCAATCAGAGTAAGAGGCGGCAAGGCGACCATATCTGAAGAGCTCTGCGTCGATTGCGGGACCTGCATATCCGTGTGCCCCTCAGGAGCCATAGTGCCAATCACCGATTCTGTTACAGAAAATTCCAAATTCAAATACAAAGTGGCGGTGCCCTCCCCGGTACTCTATTCCCAGTTCGATGTGAGCATTCATCCCTATATCATTCATCTGGCCTTCAAACAGCTGGGATTCGACGAAGTCGTCGATGTCGGAGCCTCCTCGGCCGCTTTGGCCAGAGCATTGGTGAGATATCTGAGAGCATATCGTGGTCGGCGTCCCTTGATATCCTCACATTGCCCTTCCATACTCAGGCTGATTCAGGTAAAATATCCCGATCTGGTGGAACTGGTGGTGCCGCTGGACGTGCCTAGAGAGGTGGCCGCGCGAGAGGTTCGCAAGGCCCTGCCAGCCAAGTTAGGTTTAAAAGCCCATGAAATTGGTATAACTTACATAGCTCCTTGCCCAGCCAAGATCGTCTCCATAAAACAGCCCGCAGAAAAGGCCAGGTCTTGGTTTGACGGCGTTGTTTCTATAAAGGACGTTTATCCTGTATTGCTTCCCCATGTGGTGGGCATAAAGGAGAAATTTGACCCCAGCCAGGTTCCTGAGGATTTCTGTTATCATCCCGGTTGGGCTGTGCTTGGAGGCATTACCCAATCAGTTAAGGTGGCTAATTGGCTGGCTGTGTCTGGTTTGGACCACGCGATGAAGATATTCGATGACATCGAGAATTCACGTTTGCGGAATGTCGATTTTGTGGAAGCCATGTCGTGCATAATGGGCTGCCTTGGTGGTCCCTTTAACGTGGAGAACCCCTATGTGGCCCGAGCCAATAGCATCAAGCAGAAGGGCCTGTACGAAAGGGACGTCAAGGTCGATGAGCAAGACATCCAGCGAAAGCTCGAGGACGGATACTACTTTTTGGAAAACCCAATTCTGCCGCGTCCCACAACATTTTTTGACACAGACTTGGAAACCTCCATCAAGAGGCTGAAAGAACGAGAGAGAGTTTACCAGAAGCTTCGTCAGACGGACTGCGGCTGCTGCGGGTCGCCCACCTGCATGGCCTTTGCCGAGGATTTCGTCCGGGGAGAGGTGAAGCTCACCGACTGTATCTTCCTGGCACAAAAAGGAACTGACGATGCCCAGGATTGGGATTCATGTGAGACTGAAGCGGAGGAATCTGCGTGAGCAGTGAAAAGCGAGCTGAGCTTTTTTCTGGGTATCAGGGCGAAGAAGGCGACCTGATACCTATTCTGCAGCGAGTTCAGGAGAAACAAGGGTATATCTCCGAAGAGGCTGTAAGGCGTATCTCGCGGTTTCTGAAAATTTCAGAAAATCAGATTTACGGAGTAGCCTCTTTTTATTCTCAATTTCGTTTTACAGAGCCGGGGAGGAACTCCATCAAAGTTTGCTTGGGAACCGCCTGCCATGTGCGGGGTGGACAGATTCTCATCGATGCTGTGGAGAGGGAACTAGACATTTCGCCTGGCGAGACGACCGCATGCGGCAGGTTCGATTTGCAGCGTGTGGCCTGTTTGGGCTGTTGCGCTTTGGCTCCAGTGGTACAAATAAACGACGATATCTACAGTCGTATGACCGTGATTCGTTTAAAAGAGATTCTGCAGAACTATGAGTAATTTCCAGGATAAGAGAGAAGCGGCCAAAAAAAGATGGGATGCGCTTCAGACCAGCAAAGTCCCCGTCATTTACCTGGGGGCAGCCTCCTGCGGCAGAGCCGCAGGGATCATGGATGTGCTGGAGTCGGTGGAAAAAATCCTCCGAGAAAAGCGACTGAAGGCGAAAATTATCCAAACGGGATGTATCGGACCCTGTTATTTAGAGCCTCTCATGGACATCACCATGCCGGGGCGACCGCGGATCAGTTATGCCAATGTCAATCACGAACAAGCCGAGACCATCGTCGAATCCTACATCGTCAAAGGGGATCCTAAGACGAATCTGGCCGTGGGGCACTTCGGAGACGACGGGGCCTTCGATGGAATTCCCCGGTTCTTCGATCTGCCCATGTTGAAGCCTCAGCAAAGGGTGGTGCTGAGAAACTGTGGGTTCATAGATCCCCAGGAGATCGATCATTACCTGGCCAACGATGGATACCTGGGCGTCATGAAGGCATTCCAGATGGGACCCGAACGGGTCATCGCCGAGGTGAGGCAGGCGGGTTTGCGTGGGAGAGGCGGTGCGGGATTTCCCACCTATCAGAAATGGAAGATATGCAGGGATTCTCCGGGACAGACGAAATACATGATCTGCAATGCCGATGAGGGAGACCCAGGGGCTTTCATGAATCGATCCATGATAGAGGGTGACCCCCACGCAGTGCTGGAGGGGATGCTCATAGCCGCATTCGCCATTGGCGCTTCCCAGGGATACATCTACATCCGGGCCGAATATCCGCTGGCCATAGAAAGGCTAAAGAATGCCATCGGCCAGATGCGTGAATATGGCCTGCTGGGCAAAGACATTCAGAATTCAGGCTTTGATTTCGACATCACCATCAAAGAGGGCGCTGGTGCCTTTGTGTGTGGTGAGGAGACGGCCCTGATCAGCTCCATCGAAGGCAAAAGGGGTATGCCCAGATCGCGGCCGCCATTTCCCGCCGTTGAAGGGCTCTACGCACAACCCACCATCATCAACAACGTGGAAACTCTGGGAACGCTGCCGAATATCCTCAGAAACGGAGCCTCATGGTACCAGCAGTTCGGTACACAAGGAAATCACGGCACCAAAACCTTTTCCCTGGTTGGAAAAGTGCGCCGCTCCGGGCTGATAGAGGTCCCCCTGGGCATGACTCTTAGGGAGATCATCTTCGACATTGGTGGCGGCACCATCAAGCCGTTTAAGGCCGTCCAGACGGGGGGCCCCTCGGGCGGATGCCTTTCCGAGGAGTTCCTGGACACCCCGGTGGATTACGAGTCTCTGGCTGCGGCGGGATCGATTATGGGATCGGGAGGTCTCATCATCATGGACCAGGACACCTGCGTGGTGGATGTGGCGCACTACTTCTTGGACTTTACCCAAAAGGAATCCTGTGGCAAATGCTCTCCCTGCCGCGTGGGGGCGAGACATCTGGTAGATATTCTGGAGAGGATCACCAAAGGAGAGGGTCAGCCGGAGGATTTGACCAAGCTGCAGACTTTAGGTGATACGATCAAAAGAGGGTCTCTTTGCGGCTTGGGCCAAACAGCTCCCAATCCGGTTCTCACCACTTTGCGCTATTTCCGGCCAGAGTATCTCTCTCACGTCAAGGAGAAATTTTGTCCGGCCGCCGTCTGTCGGGAACTGGTGGAATATCGGGTTATCCCAGAAAAATGTACCGGATGTCAACGCTGCGTTAGCGTATGTCCCACCGGAGCCATCACCGGACCCAGGGCAGAGCCCCATAACCTCGATGCGGCAAAATGTATCAAGTGCAGGGCATGTTATGAGATCTGTCGTTTCGACGCCATTGCCGGCGACGCCATCGTCATCAGGTCCACAAGAGACATCCCCAATGGGCAAAACCAGCAAGACAGTTCAGATTAACATGGACAACCAGCGCCTGGAAGTACACCGGGGGCTGACTATCCTGCAGGCTGCGGAGAGCAACGGCATCTACATTCCCACCCTATGCGCGCACCAGGATTTAAGTCCCTTTGGGGGTTGCCGCATGTGCATCGTCGAGGTCGAGGGGATGCGTGGTTTTCCCACGGCCTGCACCACGCCGGTGGAAGAGGGAATGGTCATCAGGACCAAGACTTCTCAAGTTCAAGCCGAGAGAAAGGAAATATTGCAGCTCATTTTGAGCGAACACACCTCCAGCTGTCTGGTCTGTGACGAGAAGGTGGAGTGCAAGGAATTTATGGGCACCATTCGTAAGGCCGGCGTGACCACGGGATGCCGATATTGTCCCAACGACGACCAGTGTGAACTCCAGGATGTGGTGGACTATCTGGAGCTGGATGAGATAGGCTACCCCGTTTATTACCGTGGACTTCGAGTGGAAAAAGAAGATCCCTTTTATGACCGAGACTATAACCTGTGTATCCTGTGTGGCAGGTGCATTCGCGTCTGCCAGGAGGTGCGCGCAGCCAATACCTTAGCCTTTAAACAGAGAGGCCGCTTCACGGTCATCGGCCCCGCCTTTGACCGCACGCACATGGAGGCGGGCTGCGAGTTCTGTGGCGCCTGTGTCTCCGTCTGTCCCACCGGCGCTCTGTCAGAAAAGGCCAGAAAGTGGGAGGGAAAGCCAGACCGAGAACAGATCACCACTTGTGCTCTCTGTGGCGTAGGATGCCAGATGCGCCTATTGATAAAGGGAGAGAAGATCATCGGCAGCCTGCCCGCGCAGGATCCTGTGGTGAACAGCGGGCAGCTCTGCGTGAAGGGACGGTTTTGTGTTACGGAACTGGTCAACCATCACCGACGTCTCCGCAAACCCCAGCGACATCAAAACGGCACCGAGGTGGAGCTCTCCTGGAATGAGGCCATCGAGGCAGCCGCCGCAGAGCTCTCGGTTTGCGCTCCGAAGCAATTTGGCATGCTGATTTCGCCCAACTGCAGCAACGAAGATTTGTACATCGCACAAAAATTTGCCCGCGTGGCCATGGGTTCACCGAACATCGACAGCTCTACCAGAACATTCTATGGGCATGGTTTCAGCGCCTACCTCGATCTGTTTAGGCAATCAGCTCCCCTTGCCGATCTGGAAAAGTCTTCAGACATCCTCTGTGTGGGATTGGATGCCAGATTTGGCCGGTCGGTGGTGGGCGTTGCTCTCCGCAAAGCGATGAAACGAGGAGCGAGGATCGTCACCATCAATCCGCGGCCTCACAACCTGGCCCTCATGGCTGACATCTGGTTGAAACCCATCCTCGGCGCGGAAGCAGGCCTGCTTCGTTCGCTTGTGAAGATGACCGAACGCAAAAACAGCACCTCACGGACCAGGGCGAAAGGGCAAGGCAGAGGTCTCACCCAGGACCTCCTTACGGTTGCGGAGATGCTCAAGAATGCCCATTCCCCAGCAATACTCGTCGGCTCAGAGTTTCTGCAACATGACAAGAGCTGGCAGATTTTTGAGCTGGTGGGGAGATTAGCCCAGAATGTTGGCGCCAGGATCCTGCCCCTGCCAGCTCAGAATAACTTGTTGGGCTCAATACTCATGGGGACCTACCCCGAGATTCTTCCCGGTGGTTTCTCTTCTGCGGATGAAAAGAAAGCTAGACAATTTAAGAAAAGCTGGTCTGTCAACCTGGCCCAGTTCTCCACCGGATGGAATGCCAGCGCACTTTCTACGGGGCCCAGGCTGAAAGTTCTTTACCTTATTGGGGAAAATCTACCGGGCTTTGATCAATTGGCCGATTTCACCATTTATCAGAATATCTACTCCCCGGATTCTCCGACCGTAGATGCACTGGTATTACCCTCGGCGGCCTTTACCGAGGCGGACGGGACGTTCATCAACGGTGAGGGACGCATTCAGCGAGTGAGAAAGGCCGTGAACCCCCCCGGAGATGCCCTTCCCGATTGGGAGATTCTATGTCGAATTGCCCGCAAGATGGGCAAGAAAGGATTTGATTTCTCCTCTGCTGGTCAGATTCACAGGGAAATCTCCCGCTCTGTTATGAACTTGGGGAGATTTCACAGACCGAAACGAAAACCTGTTCCCCTGACGTGGCAGGGGAGAGTGAATGTTTCCCGGCCAAAGCCCTCCGGAAAAGTTAAGGATGGTAAACAAATTCCCTTCCTTCTCCATGCTTCCAGCGCTGAACACGTTTACCGCGGTTTTCTCCTGACCGCCTTTGTGGAGGGGGCTAGACAAATATTCCCCCAGGATATGGTAGACATAAACCCGAAAGATGCACAGAAAAAAGGGATCTCTCAAGGTGACGCCGTGGTGGTCTCCTGTGAACGCTTCCAGGAAACCTGGACCGCCAACATCGTGGACGAACAGCCACCGAGAACGCTGCATGTCACACTTCACCAGAGTGCATCTCTGGGAGCAAATCCCCATAGAGTGAAAGTAAAGAAAAAAGATGTTTAAGATTATAGAAAGCCAGATGGTCGTGCCCAATATGCACCTCTTGGTCGTGGAGGCGCCAGCCGTCGCCCGCCAGATGAACCCGGGCCAATTCGTGATCTTGCGATCCGAGGAGGATGGTGAGAGAATCCCGCTATCCGTCTCTGATTGGGATGCGAAGGCAGGGACCGTCACGGTCGTTTTTTTAAACGTGGGCCACTCGACGAGCACATTGGCCTCCCTGGAGAGCGGAATGAACATTCCCTCTGTGGTAGGTCCCTTGGGCAATCCAACAGAAATAGACAAATTTGGCACAGTTTTGTGTCTGGGAGGCTGTTATGGAATCGGAAGCCTCTATCCCATAGCCCGGGCTCTGAAGGAGAAGGGCAACAAAATCGTCACCGTCATCGAAGCCAGAAGCTCATTTCTCTTCTACTGGGAGGATAGGCTCCGCGAAGTCTCCGATCAGCTCTTCCACATCACACGGGACGGAACAAAGGGCTCCAGGGGCCATGTGAGCAGACTTCCCGAGATCATCAAGGCCTGGGGGCAATCCGTTGACAGGATGATCATCAACGGTTGTACCTTCCTTTTGAAGAGGGGGTCCGACGTCAGTCGATCCATGGGCATCAAGACCGTGGTCAGCCTGAATCCCATCATGATCGATGGCACGGGGATGTGTGGTGTGTGTCGGGTCACCGTGGCCGAGGCCACGAAATTCGCCTGCGTGGATGGCCCTGACTTCGATGGCCATGAAGTAGACTGGGCGGAGCTTCTGCAGCGTCGCAAACAGTATGTAGCGGAAGAAAGCGTTTCTTTCAGAACGAGCAGGTGTGAAGAGCATGCCAGGAGACCTTAGAGAAAAACTGTATGTCTCAACCAAGAGGAAAAAAGCTGGACTTGCACAGGAGGGAGATGCCTAAACAGGCTCCCGAGGTGCGCAGGCGCAATTTCGATGAGGTGGCCCTGGGATATCTCGCCGAGACCGCCGTGCAGGAGGCCAAGCGCTGTTTGGGGTGCAAGAAGCCAAAGTGTGTTTTGGGCTGTCCAGTGGAGATCGACATCCCTGGATTTATCCAGTCCATCGCACAGCGGGACTTCGTCGCTGGGGTTCGGATATTAAAGGAGAAGAACTGCCTTCCGGCCGTGTGTGGTCGAGTCTGTCCCCAGGAAGAGCAGTGCGAGGAAATTTGCGTGCTCGTCAAAAAGGGCGGTCAGATTGCCATCGGTCGCTTGGAGCGGTTTCTGGCGGATTGGGAAGCGGGGCAGGGTGAGCCAGAAATGCCGCAGATATCTGCGCCGACTGGAAGGAAGGTGGCCGTGATAGGTGGGGGTCCAGCGGGACTTACCGTTGCTGGTGACCTGATTAAATTGGGACACCATGTGACCATCTTCGAGGCGCTGCATAAGATGGGCGGCGTGCTGGTGTATGGTATCCCGGAGTTTAGGCTTCCCAAAGCCATCGTGCAAAGAGAGATTGACTATCTGAAAAAAATGGGCGTCGAATTGGTCACGGACTTCGTCGTCGGGAAAACCAGAACGGTAGATAGCCTTCTGGAGGAGTATCATGCCATATTTGTCGGCTCGGGAGCTGGCCTGCCCTGGTTTATGAATATTCCCGGGGAAAACCTGAACGGCGTTTACTCGGCCAATGAATACCTGACCAGGATGAACCTGATGAAGGGTTTTCAATTTCCTCAATTTCCGACGCCCATTAAAGATCACAGCCGTGTCGCGGTTATCGGAGGCGGAAATGTGGCCATGGATTGCGCCAGAACAGCCCTTCGGCTGGGCGCAGAAGCCAGGATCATCTATAGGAGATCTCGGCAGGAGCTTCCCGCCCGTCTGGAAGAGATCGAGAATGCCGAAGAGGAGGGAGTCATTTTCGATTTTCTGACCTTGCCCATTCGATACATGGGCGATGAGAATGGCTGGGTGAGGAAGATCGAGTGCCTGAGGATGAAGCTGGGCGAGCCCGATGCCTCCGGCAGGAGAAGACCCGTGCCCATCGAGGGTTCTGAATTTATTCTGCCCATGGACGCCGTCATATGCGCCATCGGAAACAGTCCCAATCCACTCATCGCAGCAACCACCCCAGGGCTGGAAGTAGGCAAAAGGGGGAACATCGTGGCCGATGAGGAGACCGGCAGGACCTCCAAGGAAAGGGTGTGGGCTGGAGGAGACGTGGTCACCGGGGCGGCTACCGTCATCCAAGCCATGGGAGCCGGGCGAAAAGCCGCCAGATCAATCCACGAGTACCTCTCGGGCTTGTGATCACGATCTCTCGATTGCCCCCTAGGATAGCTGAAACGAGATTATGTTTAGCTGCGCCAGGGTCGTTTCCATGTAACAAGCGGTGTTTTTTTTCGTAGAATTGACATGACGCGGCCATGAAATAGCATGCGAAGAGGACCGAACATGGTGTAATGGGAACAAAGAGCCCTCTCAAAGAAGGAGGAGGAAATATGGGAGGAAAGAATTGTCGTTGCGTCCTCATGGTCGTCTTAGCCGTGGCCTTGCTGACCTCGGTTGCCATGGGGAAGCCGGAAACTCTCATCCGGGATGAGATTCCCGATAAGTACAAGTGGGATCTCAGCCATATCTATCCCAGCTGGGAGGCGTGGACTGAAGATTTGGCCCAGCTAGAGACGCTTATGGACGAATATACGGCCCTGAAAGGGACCCTGGCGCAGGGACCCAAGCATCTCCTGAAGGCCTTCAAGCTTGGCGACGAGCTGGGCATGCTGCTCTATAAGGTTTACCGCTATCCAGGCTTGACCCATTCCGTGAACACCAAGGACAATGAAGTCGCTGCAAAACTGCAGCAGGTGCAGATTCTCTGGGCCAAGTTCAACATCGCCACTGCCTGGTTCGACCCAGAGCTGCTCTCCATCCCTTGGGAGACCATGGAAACCTGGCTCGATGAGACCGAAGAATTAGCTCCCTACCGGTATAACATCGAGAACCTCTACCGTCAACAAGAACACGTCTTGGATGAGGAGCAGGAACAACTGCTGTCCTATTTTACACGGTTCAACGGGACTCCCTCGACCGTCTTCCAGAAGCTCTCCACGGCCGATATCGAATATCCTAAGACAGCTCTCTCCGACGGCGACAGCCTGACCATGACGCCGGGACAATACTACAACACTTTGAACACCAACCGCAACCAGGCGGATCGGGCCAAGGCGCACAGAACCTTTTACGGAGTCTACGACGCCAACGCCAACACCTACGCGGCCATCTACGACGGCGTCCTCCAGCGCGACTGGGCTCTGGCCCAGGCTCGCAAATACGCCTCTACCCTGGAGGCGGCCCTGGACGATGATAATGTCCCCATTGAGGTGTTCCAGAATCTGGTTTCCATGGTGAAGGCCGGCACGGGACCGATCAGGCGGTATCAACAGCTGCGTAAAGAAATCCTGGGGCTTGAGGAATACCACCTTTATGACGGCTCCATTCCTCTGGTGGATTTCGACAAGACCTACCCATATGATGACATCACCCATTGGATCGTCGATTCGGTCAAGCCCTTGGGAAAAGAGTATCATAAGAAGATAACGTCCGTTTTCGGCAAGCGCTGGATCGACGTCTACGAGAACGAGGGCAAGACGACGGGTGCCTTTTCCGCCGGCGTGTACGGTGTGCATCCCTATATGTTGATGAACTACAACGAGACTCTTGAACATGTCTTCACTCTGGCCCATGAGACTGGTCACACCATGCACACCATGCTCTCCCAGGAGAATCAGCCCTTCGCCACCTCCGACTATACCATCTTCGTGGCCGAGGTGGCTTCCACTCTGAACGAGGCCCTCTTGCTGGATTATATGTTCCAACGAACAGATGATCCCAAGGAGCGGATTGCCCTGTTGCAGCAGACCATTGATAACCTGGTGGGCACTTTCTACACCCAGGTTATGTTCGCCGACTACGAATGGCAAGCCCACCAGTTGGTCGAGAAAGGCCAGCCCATCACGGCCGATGTTCTCAGTGAGCTGTATACCGGCCTGTTGAAGGAGTACTACGGGGATAACCTGACGCTGGAGGGCGATCTGTATGGCTCCACCTGGGCGCGCATCAGCCATTTCTATTATGGCCCTTATTACGTGTACAAGTACGCCACTTGCTTTGCCTCCTCGGCCCAGCTCATTGGGGAAATCACCTCCGGGGATACAAAGACTCGTCAGAAAGCACTAGATCGGTACCTAACGCTGCTGAAGTCCGGGGGCAACGACTACCCCATGGAGCAACTCAAGAAGGCTGGCGTGGATTTGACGGAGCCGGCCAACTTCCAGGCGGTTATCGACCATCTTGACGATCTGGTGACGCGTCTGGAGGCGGAGTTGGCCAAGATCTAGCTCATGTTACCGCTGAAACCGATTGCGTGACCGTGTTTGAGGAAAGCCTCAGCTACAAGAGTAGCCGGGGCTTTCCTGCAACTGGCCCCAAGCATCGTGACGGTAATGAGGTTTAAAAATAGGACCGTGAACAAGCTGAGGTGATGCTTCTTGAGATAACGGTGAAGTTAGCTCAAGTTCTTTGAATTAAGCCTGATGCTCGATTCCCTATGCGCATCCGTCCGCGGCCATTTTCGCGAATCGAAGATGACAACTGGGCGTTTTCGTGCTCCCTTCCGGTCGATATCTAAGGCCACGGGAGAGCAGAGGATGTCTCAAAAAAAGGCTTGACATTTTTCAGATAGTTCAGTAGATTATTATCACAGAAGTATATCGAATCATTCTGTTATCTTATTTTCAGCATATTCTCAAGAAGGTCCTTGACATCCTCAGCAATCAATTATAAGTATATCTGCTTGATAATCGGGCGATTAGCTCAGGTGGTTAGAGTGCTTGCTTGACATGCAAGAGGTCACTGGTTCGAATCCAGTATCGCCCACCATGTTACCGATGCACGAAAAGAGATTTCTCTGGGGATTTCTGCAAAAATTGAGATGAGAGCGAGATGGGGGGCGAGCCTTTAAGCCATTGGTTTCAAACCGTGGCTTGTTGCGGTCTCGCCCGCCATTTTTTTAAATGCGAGGGCAGAAGGATTGGCCAAAATTAAGGTGAAGTTCTCGGATGGCTCAGAAGGCAGCTTTGAGTCGGGAACTTCTCTCAGCAAAATACTTCAGCAGAAAAACTCTTCTCTTTCTGGTCGAGCTTTAGCTGCCAAGGTCGATGGACAGCTGGTGGACCTCAACCACGCCTTAGGCCAGGACGCAACCGTAACCTTTGTGACTTTTGAAGATGAAGAAGGAAGAGACGTGTTCTGGCATAGCTGCGCTCATGTTATGGCTCATGCGGTGAAAGAACTCTTTCCCTCTGCCAAGCTGGGCATTGGCCCGGCCATCGCCAGTGGCTTTTACTATGATTTTGATGTCGCAGATCCTTTCAGTCCCCAGGATCTTGAAGCCATCGAGGCTCGCATCGCGAAGATCATCAAGGCGAATTTGCCATTGATAAGAGAGGTCATTTCCAAGGAGGACGCCGCCAGTATCTTCCGGGGATTGGGAGAGACTTACAAACTGGAGCTCCTCTCAGAACTTGAAGATGAGCAGGTCAGCGTTTATAGTCAGAATGGCTTTCGCGACCTCTGTCGCGGCCCGCATGTTCCCTCCACAGGGCGGCTGGGCCACGTGAAACTACTGGGTGCGGCCGGAGCGTATTGGAGAGGAGACGAGCGAAATCCCGTTTTGCAGCGTATTTATGGGATTGCGTATCCCCGTAAGTCGGATCTCGAAAGGCACCTGAAACGATTAGAAGAGGCCAAGAAAAGGGATCACCGGAGGCTGGGTCGTCAACTTGATCTGTTCAGCTTTCATCCGGAAGCACCGGGTTTTCCCTTCTGGCATCCCAAAGGGCTGATTCTCTATGACCAGATCGTCGCATATTGGAAAAAAGTGCACCGACGTGAGGGATACCAATTGGTCAACACGCCTCTGATGCTCTGTGATGAGCTCTGGCGCTGCAGCGGACACTGGGACAACTACAGGGAAGCTATGTACTGCACCGAAATTGATGGCATCGGCTATGCTATAAAGCCCATGAACTGCCCCGGCGGGTTGTTAATCTACAAAAGTTCTCCTCATTCTTACAGAGATCTGCCCTTGAAGATGGGAGAATTAGGTCTTGTGCATCGCCACGAGAAGCACGGAGTTTTGCACGGCCTCTTTCGCGTACGCCAATTCACTCAGGATGATGCCCACATTTTCTGTCTACCCGAGCAGGCCCAGGATCAGGTCATCGAAGTGATCGATTTATCCCTCGAGATATATAAGACCTTCGGATTTCGGGAAGTGCACGTGGAGCTTTCCACGCGCCCTCGAAAATCCATAGGGTCTGATGAGATGTGGGCCAGGGCAGAAGAGACATTGCGAAGCGCCCTGAGCAGAAAAGAGATATCCTTCGAGCTCAACCCGGGAGCAGGCGCTTTCTATGGCCCCAAAATCGATTTCCATATTGAGGATTCGCTCTCCCGACGTTGGCAATGCGGTACCATACAGCTGGATTTCTCTATGCCGGAGCGGTTCGATTTGGACTATATGGGCAGCGATGGGGAGAAACACCGGCCAGTGATGATTCACAGGGCCATTTTAGGTTCTTTGGAGCGGTTCATCGGGATCATCATCGAGCACTATGGTGGCGACTTTCCACTCTGGTTGGCGCCCGTGCAAGCCAAGGTGATTCCCATCAGTCGCGATCATGTGGACTATGGTGCTCAGATCACCAGCCTCCTGGAGGGGCAAGGACTTCGCATCGAGATAGACAAACGGGATGAGAAGATGGGCTATAAGATCCGAGACGCTGAAACCCTCAAGGTGCCCTATATGCTCGTTGTAGGGGAGAAGGAAGCATCCGCCCGTACCGCTTCGTTGCGTCTGAGACACAAAGGAGACATAGGCGCCCTAAGCTTGGACGATGTGATCCTACGTCTGAAAGAGGAGATCTCCAACAAGACATAGGATTCGATTCACACTTTTACAAGGAGGGGTAACGATTTTAAAACAGGTCCGTATTAACACGCAGATTCGGGTTCCTCAAGTACGTCTTATTTCATCTGATGGGAAACAAATCGGTATCGTCAATATCAAAGATGCCTTGAGCATGGCTGATGAGCAGGACCTGGATTTGGTGGAGGTGGCACCCAATTCTAAGCCCCCGGTTTGTCGAATTTTGGATTACGGTAAGTACAAATATGAACAGAGTAAGCGGGCTAAAATGGCTCGTAAGAAACACCATTTTATGCATCTGAAGGAAGTCAAACTCAGGCCCAAAATCGAAGATCACGACTTCCAGTTCAAACTGGATCACGCCAGAAAGTTTCTCGTTTCGGGGAATAAAGTGAAGGTGACCGTGTTCTTTCGAGGCCGCGAGATTACTCATGCGGAATTTGGAAAAAAATTACTGGAGAGGATGTTGGGAGAATTGGAGGATGTGGCTACCGTGGAGCGTCCCCCTATTTTGGAAGGACGTAACATGGTGATGGTTATGATTCCAAAACATTGAGATTGTGGGAGAGGTACAATGCCGAAAATCAAGACCAATCGGGGCGCGGCCAAACGCTTTAGGAAAACGGGATGTGGCAAGCTTAAGAGAAAGAAAGCCTACGCCAGTCATATTATGACAAAAAAGAGCTCAAAGAGAAAAAGGGCGTTGAGGAAAAGCGATTTGGTACACAGCACCGATGCAAAGAAAGTGAGCAGACTTCTTCCCTCGTCTTCGTGAATGTTTGAGTTTTGAGATTCAATCGGCGAGATACTTTTCTTTGGAGTAAACTATGCCAAGAGTGAAGAGCGCGGTGGCCTCACGGGAGAGAAGAAAGAGGGTTCTAAAGGCGGCCAAGGGTTATCGTGGCGGACGCAGCAAGCTGTATAGAACAGCCAGGGAGAGCGTCAATAGGGCTCTTTTATACGCCTATCGAGGCAGGAAACTCAGAAAAAGAGACATGCGCAGACTGTGGATTGCCAGGATCAACGCGGCAGCGAGGTTAAACGGCTTATCGTATAGCAAGTTCATCAAAGGTCTAAAAGGGGCGGGAATTACATTAGACCGAAAGATCCTGGCAGAGCTGGCCGTCAAGGATGCCTCGGTGTTTGCTGAAATTGCTCGAGCAGCCAAGAAGCACCTCTGAGTCAGCAGAAGGCGGGATGGGTAGGGTGGCGAAAGGGCCGCGAGCGTTTGCCATGCATGGTTCGGCGCTGGGCACTTCGCCCATGACATTCCGTCTTTTCTTATTTCTGACAAATCTCTGTCCAAAGGGTGAGCTATGACATGCGAGACGAGCTAGAACAGGCCGGCCGTCAGGCCTTGGAAGAGATTTCCCGGGCAAAAAACGAATCTGAGCTGGAACAAGTCAGAATTCGCTTCTTGGGCCGGAAAGGCAAAGTCACTCTCCTGTTGCGAAGTTTGGGTGATCTTTCAGATGAAGATCGCCCAGCCATGGGAAAGCTGGCCAACCAAGTAAAAGAAAAGATCGAGAAGTCTCTGGCCCAGAGAGTTCAGGCCCTAGGATCCCAGGTTCGAGAAGCTGTCCCTTCTCTGGATATCACCCTGCCGGGACGTAAGTGGTGGACTGGGGGACTGCATCCCCTCACTCAGGCAACTCAGGAGATCGTTGAGATCTTCACATCCCTTGGATTTCGGGTGGCCACCGGTCCTGAGGTGGAGACGGAATATTATAATTTCGAGGCCTTGAATTTCCCCAAGGATCATCCCGCCAGAGACATGCAAGACACGTATTATCTGGGGGATGACCTGTTGCTGAGAACACACACCTCGCCGGTGCAAATCCGGGTGATGGAAAGCCAAGGTCCCCCTGTTCGCGTGGTGATGCCAGGACGAGTTTACCGCAACGAGGAGATCAATCCCAGGAGCTTCACCGTCTTCTACCAGGTAGAGGGACTCTATGTAGATCAGCATGTGACCTTTGGTGATCTCAAGGGAGTCCTGGCCGCCTTTGTGGAGCGGTTCTTTGGACCCAAGACCTCTCTTCGGTTTCGACCCAGCTTTTTTCCCTTCACCGAGCCCAGCGCCGAGGTGGACATCGGATGTTTTATCTGCCAGGGCAAGGGGTGTCGGGTGTGCAAGAGGACGGGGTGGCTGGAGATCCTAGGGGCTGGCATGGTAGACCCTGCGGTGCTAGAAGCTGTGAACTATGATCCTGAAGAAGTATCAGGGTACGCCTTTGGCATGGGTGTGGATCGGATCTCCATGTTGAGATATGGCATCGACGATATCAGGCTGTTCTACGAGAACGATCTCCGGTTCCTGCAGCAATTTTAACACAAAGGCAGTGTAGCTGATGAAAATTAGCGGACGATGGCTTCGCGATTACGTAAATATCGATATATCGTACCAGGAGCTGGCAGATAAGTTCACCATGACTGGGACGGAAATCAGCAGCGTGACCCCTCTGGGGAGCGACCTTTCCAGCGTCGTTGTGGGGAAAGTCCTCACCAAGGTGAAGCATCCTCGAGCCGATCGGCTGTCGGTGTGCCAGGTGGATGCGGGCAATAAGGTTTTCGCCGTCGTCTGCGGGGCACCCAATGTGGCCGCTGGCCAAAAGGTTCCTCTGGCCTTAGTGGGAGCCATACTCCCCGGTGGCTTCAAAATTGAAGCCCGTGAGATTCGCGGGGTTCACTCTCAGGGAATGATCTGCTCTGAGAAGGAGCTGAACATCTCCGAAGAGGCGACTGGGATTATGGTCCTTGCAGAGGACGCCCCGGTGGGAAAATCGCTTGCGGAGGTTCTCCCTCTGGAAGACGTGATCTTGGAGGCGGACCTCACGCCCAACAGACCCGATTGTCTGAGCATGGTGGGAATCGCCCGAGAAGCGGCCATCATCTGCCAGACCACATTTCGCAAACCATCTGTGACCGTCCCCGAGGGATCCTTGGCTGTGGAGGAGCTGGTGGCCGTTCACCTGGAAGATCCGCAGGCATGCCCCAGGTATACAGCTCGAGTCATCAAAGGAGTGAAGATTGGTCCTTCCCCTTTCTGGCTATCCCGCCGCTTGGAGGCTGTGGACATTCGCCCTATCAACAACGTCGTGGATGTCACCAATTATGTGATGATGGAGTTGGGTCAGCCCCTGCATGCCTTCGATTATAATCTGCTGGTCGGGGCTCAGATCAAGGTTCGTCGAGCCCAACAGGGAGAAGCGTTTGTGACCCTGGATGAGAAAGAGCACCAGCTGACTCCAGAGGTCCTACCGAGAACATCCTCCTGGAAAGCGCTTTTTTTGAACCCACGGTCATTCGCAGGGGCTCCAAAAAACTAAATATTTCCACCGAGTCTTCACAGCGCTTCGAGCGGGGTACCGATCCGAATGGAGTGGTGCTTGCTCTGGATCGGGCCGCCCAGCTCATCGCCGAGCTGGCCGGGGGAGAGGTGGCCAGGGGAGTGGTGGATCAATATCCCAGCCCCATTCAGCCTCAACAAATACCTCTGCGCGTTGGGCGCGTTAATGAGCTTTTAGGCACCAGCTTGAGCCCGCAGGAGGTGACCGCTTTTTTAGTAGGCTTGGGATTCGAGGTTTCCGAAAAAGAGCCATTTCAAGTGAAGGTACCCACTTTCCGTCCCGATATCACCCGGGAGATCGACCTCATCGAGGAGGTGGCGCGCCTCCATGGTTACGATAAAATCGATGCCTCTGTTCGTGCTGGTGGGGCTCTGATGATCTCCCACGGGAAAGAACAGGAGGCAATGGCAAGGATCAAAGAGACGTTAGTCAGCCTGGGTTTTCACGAGGTGGTGACCAACAGCTTGGCTGATCCAAATTTCGTGGCATCGGTGGGTTTCTCCCAAACGCCCAGAAGGATTAAAAACCCTCTCAGCGAAGACCTCTCCGTTCTTCGCCCCAGCCTCATTCCCGGTCTTTTGCAGGTGCTGGTGCACAACTTCCATCGGAACCTGAAGGACGTTCGCATCTTCGAGCTGGGCAAGGTGTTCCATATGCCCACCGAAGAGGATCCGTTCGCGGAAAATTGGTCTCTGTGCGGGGTCCTTGCCGGAAAACGCTGGCCGGGCAATTGGGATCGACAAGCTGTCGAAGTCGATTATTACGATCTGAAGGGCCTTATGGAATCCTTCATGGATAAATTATCTATTGACAATTTCAACTTTTTGCCTTATGATGGGGGTGTGTTTCTGCCGGGAGCCTCCGCTGTTCTCATGATGGGGGAGACCCGGTGTGGATCATTGGGCCAATTAGCCTCAGAGGTGAAGTCGGTCGTTGATCTGCGAGGGGAGGTTTTTATTTTCGATCTGGATGTCTCCGCCCTGCTCCAGGTGATGATCAAAGATCATCGTTATGTGAGTCTTCCTAAGTTCCCTCCAGCGGAGAGGGACTTGGCCATAGTCGTTCCCGAAGAAGTGCTTGCCGGCGAGGTAGAACGAGCTGTTCGCCAGGCTGGTGGCGAGCTTTTAATGGAGGTCCGCCTATTCGATGTCTATCGCGGAAAACAGATTGCTACTGGAAAGAAGGGATTAGCCTATTCGCTGCGGTATCAATCGCCACATAAGACTTTAACGGACAGCGAGGTGGACAAAATCCAGCAGAAAATCACGAAGACGCTCCGCGAGAAATTTGGAGCAGTGCTACGAGGTTAGTCGAGCGAGAAGTGGATGTTCCGGTAAACCTCTCCTGGGCGAGTACTTCGAAAATGAGGTGATGCTCATGCAAATGGAGAGCTTCGATCAACTTGAAGAACGAATTAATAAAGCTGTAGAGTTGGTCGGGAAATTGAGGGAGCAAAATAAGGAGCTCAGTGCTGAAAATCAGCAGCTTCAAGCCAGAATTTTAAAGCTTGAAGAGTCTCAGAAGAAACTTCAGGAGGATCAGCGAAGGCTGAAGCAGGAGGAGAAAAAGAGCAAGCAAGTTCAGGATAAACAGACGGAGATCACCACGAAGGTTAATAAGATGTTGCAGAAATTGGACATCATCGATACTAGCCTGTGATCTTTTTATGATGTTTGAGAACCCATGAGCTGAACAACGCTGATCGTGGCGCCGGAACGATAAGGGGTTTTCTCTCTGATTCGAAAAGGCAGGGGGATTCACTGCGAATTTCTGGACAGCAACCCTGCTGATGATTCTCTTCCAATTTTTAGACCAGCTATGATGAAAGAAAAGCATACGGTGAAAGTCAACATCTTCGGAAGTGAATATCCCATAAAGAGTGAGGCAGATCCGGAGTATGTAAAAAGGGTGGCTAAGTATGTGGATCGGAAAATGCGGGAAATCTCAGATAAGGTCGACATCCGATCGGCATCGAAGGTAGCCATCTTGGCTGCGTTGAACATCACCGATGAGTTATTTCGAGAAAAAGCCGATAAAGATAAGACATTTGCTGAAGTTGAGGATCGGACTGCCGAGCTGGCCGAATGGCTGAAGAAGGCCTTGCGTACTCCCTGATCCCGGGTCGACAAAGGAAGAGAATGATCAATTCGACTCACTGACTCTCAGGTAGGTTTTGAGAAGCTAAAATCCCCGCCACTGTCGCGGCAATGAGAAGCTTTGAGCCTTGATCCAAGTGGGATTCCAGCGATGAAAAACACCGTTTCGGTTGGATCAGGGTTTAAGGGCTCAAGCGTCTGGGAATGAAGGGTGGGGCTTTTTTATTGCCAGCCCGTTCGGTGGTGGTGGTGCCGTCTATAGATGGAGGGAAAGGATATGGAAAATGCGCAGCTTTTGGGTTTGTTTCCCTTGGTGGGCATGCTGTTTTTCCTGTTGGGGTGGTACGTCAGCAGGAGAATCAGTGAGGGCAAGGTAAGCAAGGCTGAGAGGTTAGCCAAGAGGATCATCACCGATGCTGAAAAGGAAGCGGAAATTAAGGTTCGCGAGGCCAAATTGGAGGCAAAGGACGAGTGGTATAAGGCCAAGATGAAATTCGAGCAGGAAACCCAAGAGAAACGGGTCGAGATCCAGCGTCTGGAAAGAAAGCTCGCTGAGAGGGAATCGAACCTGGATCGAAAAGTGGATATTCTCAGCAAGAAAGAAAAGGAGAACCAGGCCCGAGAGAAGAATATTGTGGCACGGGAACGAGCGGTTCGGGCAAAGGACGCCGAGCTATCTCGTCTCATCGAGGATCAGAACAGGCAGCTGGAGCGCATTGCTGGCATGACCAGCGATGAGGCCAAGCAGTTGCTCATGAGCAACCTGGAGACCCAGGCACGCAGAGAGGCGGCTCAGCTGGTTAAAGATATCAAAGACAAGGCTCAAATGACCGCCGATAAAGAGGCTAAAGAAGTTATCGTATCCTCTATCCAGCGGTGCGCTGCCGATCACACCGTGGAGTCCACCGTCTCAGTGGTTTCCCTGCCCAATGACGAGATGAAGGGCCGGATCATCGGAAGGGAGGGACGGAACATCAGGTCCTTCGAGACGGCTACTGGAATAGACGTCATCGTTGACGACACACCCGAGGCTGTCATTCTATCTGGCTATGATCCCATTCGCCGAGAGGTCGCCAAAATGGCCCTGGAGAGGCTGATTCTTGACGGGCGTATCCATCCTGGCCGCATTGAGGAGACGGTGACTAAGGCTGAGAGAGACATGGAAGCCATCATCTTGGAGACGGGCGAACAAGCCTGTTTTGATGTGGGTGTCGATGGGCTCCATCCGGAGATCATCAAACTTTTAGGACGATTGCGATATCGAACCAGCTACGGGCAGAACGTCTTACAGCACAGCAAAGAGGTGTCTACCTTAGCAAGCTTAATGGCTGCAGAACTTGATCTTGACAGCAAACTGGCCAAAAGAGCGGGCTTGCTCCATGATATCGGGAAAGCTGTGGATCGCTACACCGAGGGAACTCACAGCCAGATTGGGTACGAGATCGCGCAAAAATATGGCGAGGACCCTGTGGTGCTGAACTCAATTTTAGCCCATCATGAAGACGTAGCTCCGTCCTCCTTGATCTCCGTGCTGGTTCAGGCAGCAGACGCTGTCTCAGGAGCTCGTCCGGGGGCTCGGCGTGAGACGCTGGAGGGATACATCAAGAGACTAGAGAGACTTGAGGAGCTGGCCGATTCTTTTCGCGGTGTGGGCAAAGCTTACGCCATCCAAGCGGGGCGGGAAATTCGCGTCATGGTGGAGCAAGAAAAGGTCGATGATGCTCAGGCAACGGAACTGGCAGAGGAGATAGCCCAGAAGATTCAAGCCGAGATGGAGTATCCTGGGCAGATTAAGGTTACGGTTATTCGCGAGGTCCGAGCCGTGGGATATGCCAAATAGACCTGATACCATGCATGGTAAAAGTGGGGAGTTCGCTGCGGATCTCCCATAGCGTTTCTCTCCGGCTGGAAAGGTCATCTCCGTGAACATCCTGTTTATTGCCGACATCGTGGGCAAACCCGGCCGTCGAGCTGTTGCTGAAATTGTTCCTCATTTAATCTCCCAGTATAAGTTGCAACTGTGCATTGCCAATGGAGAAAACGCAGCCGGTGGCTTTGGTATCACGGAGCGGGTGATCAGAGAGCTGTGCAAAAGTGGGGTGGATGTCATAACTTCCGGCAATCATCTGTGGGACAGGAGGGAAATTTTCGACATTTTAGACCAGGATCCCTGTCTGCTGCGCCCGGCGAATTATCCTCCCCAGGTTCCTGGACGCGGTAGCTCCGTCTTTAGAGCGCTCGGAGATGTGCCCGTGGGAGTTTTAAACCTTCAGGGCAGGGTATTCATGCAAGAGATTGATTGCCCTTTTCGGGTAGCGGACCGTGAGTTGGAAACGTTGAGAAAGTTGACCAAAGTGATCGTCGTGGACATGCATGCCGAGGCAACTTCTGAGAAAGTGGCTATGGGCTATTACTTAGACGGCCAGGTGAGCGCTGTTATTGGCACCCATACTCATGTCCAGACAGCAGATGCTTGTATCCTGCCCGGAGGAACGGCCTACATCACCGATGCCGGGATGACCGGTCCCCATGACTCGATCATCGGCATTAAAAAAAAAGCGATTCTGAGGAGATTTCTGACCCAGTTACCCACCAGATTTGAGACAGCAACGGGCGACATCAAGCTCTGTGGTGTAGTTGTTGGGGTGGATGAGGATACGGGGAAGGCAAAGGCGGTTCATAGGTTAAGGATCAATTTAAGAGATTGAGATCCAGATAGATAGATGAGGGTCGCGTGCCAGCCCAAATCATCGATGGTCGAAAGATTTCTCATGAAATTCGCGAAAAACTCCGCCTCCAGGTGGAGGATATAGGCAAAAAGGGTATTCACCCGGGCTTGGCCGTTATCCTGGTGGGTGAAAATCCAGCCTCCAGCACGTATGTGCGTGCAAAAGTCAAGGTCTGTGCGGAGTTGGGGATCCACTCGGAGATCCTTCGGATGCCCGCCGAAGTGACGTTGCCGGAGATTTTGGCGGCCATTCAGGTGCTCAATGAAAGATCGGACATCCACGGTGTGTTGGTTCAACTTCCCCTTCCCACCCACTTGAAGCCGCGGCGGGTGCTAGAGGCACTGAAGCCCATCAAAGATGTTGATGGCCTTCATCCAAACAATCTAGGCCGGCTGGCAGCCGGCGATCCCCTGTTTCTGCCCTGCACCCCAGCCGGCATCCAACAGTTTTGGGCGCAGCGTCATCGTGGGCAAGTCTCTGGCGAATCTTCTCCTGGCCAAGGAAAAAGGAGCCAACGCTACCGTAACCGTGTGCCATACAGCGACCAAAGATCTGGCAGTCTACTCCCGTTCTGCAGATATTTTGGTCGTGGCCATGGGACATGCCAAGGCCATCAACGGGGAGATGATTAAGAAGGGTGCGGTGGTTATCGATGTGGGTATCCATCGCCAGCAGGACGAGAAAACGCCGCGGGGGTATGTGTTAGTGGGGGATGTGGACTTTCCATCGGCTCGAGAGGTGGCCTCTTGGATCACACCCGTTCCCGGAGGTGTGGGACCGATGACCATCGCCATGCTCATGACCAACACCGTCCGAGCAGCGAGGCTTCAATGGGAGGGCCACCACTCTCCGGATTCTTAGTCTTCAGGGTGAATGAGCATGGACGAACGACATGTGTTTAGCGTCGCCGAGCTCACTGCTCAGATCAAGCATATTCTGGAGGCCAACCTGCCTGACCTTTGGGTGGAAGGTGAAATTTCCGATTTCACATGGCACCCCTCTGGCCACATGTACTTCTCCCTTAAAGATCCGCATGCTCAGCTACGCTGTGTCATGTGGAAATCGTACAATCAGCATCTTTTCTTCACCCCCAGAGAGGGAATGGAGGTCCAAACCCTAGGCAAGATAAGTGTTTATGAAAAGGGAGGCCAATATCAGCTGACCATCTCTCAAATGCATCCTGTGGGTTCTGGTGACCTACGGATGGCGTTCGAGAACCTGGCCAACAAATTAAGGGCAGAGGGATTATTCCGTCAAGAGCTTAAGAAGCCTTTGCCCTCCTTTCCCACATGTATTGGGGTGGTGACATCACCAGTTGGAGCAGCTTTACGGGATATAGCCGAAGTCATCTCTCGACGGTTTCCGCCAGCACGGATTCTCCTGCGGCCCGCCCTGGTTCAAGGAGCAGAGGCGGCTGAGCAAATCGCCACAGCAATTGAGGAGCTTAATTGTGACGGTCGCGCAGAGGTAATCATCGTGGGCCGTGGTGGCGGATCACCCGAGGATCTTTGGGCATTCAATGAGGAAAGAGTGGCTCGAGCCATTTTTGCCTCCCGCGTACCGGTAATCTCTGCCGTAGGCCACGAAATTGACATGACCATCTCCGATCTGGTGGCCGATCTGCGTGCTCCAACTCCCTCGGTGGCCGGAGAGCTAGTGGTTCCTCATAAAAGGGAAGTTTTAGGGCTTTTTAACGTTTTCCATGCTCGAATGGCCAAGGCCATGAAGGCGGGAATCGCAGCTCGGCGACACCGGTTGGATGGCCTGAGGCGCAGCCACGGAATGCGTCGCTGCGGCGATCTGATCGTTCAGTTAAAGCAGAGGACCGATCAGATGGGAGAGCGTTTAGTAAAAGGCTGGCAAAGTCTCGTGGGACGTTGGGAAGCAGCGCTAAAGGTTCGCGCTCAACAGCTGATAGCTTTAGACCCACAGGCGGTTTTGAGAAGGGGATACAGCGTCTGTCGGAGGCTGTCCGACATGAGAGTGGTTTCCGACGCCAGTTTTCTTCGCACCGCCGATGCCATCGATGTGACCTTTGCTCGGGGCAAGATCGAAGGCTCGGTCCGAAAGGTTCTGCCCGGTGATCCAAGAGACAAGGCAGGGGAGTACAAGGATGGTTGAGAAGAAGAGCTTCGAGGAAGCTCTGGCTCGACTGGAGGAGATCTCTGGCCAGCTGGAGTCGGGTAATCTACCCTTGGAAGATGCCCTAGCAGTCTTCGAGGAGGGCATTTCTCTGGTTAAATTCTGTGGTCGCCGCCTGCAACAGGCTGAGAGGAAAGTTGAGAGACTGTCCCAGTTACCTCCAGAGCTGGTTGAGCCACGAGATGTGTCAAGCAGATAAGAATTGGTGCCGAGGAGCTGATGAAAATGCTGAACGTACAAGATTACCTGCGCGAAAAGTGTGCCTTGATCGATAGTCGCTTAGAGCGTCTTCTTCCTTCGGCAGAGGAGTCACCTACCTCTGTGCATCAGGCCATGCGCTATAGCGTCTTCGCGGGGGGCAAAAGACTTCGCCCCATCCTCACTCTGGCCGCCTGCGAACTGGTAGGAGAGATGAAAGAGGATTTTCTAGACGTGGCCTGTGCTCTGGAAATGATTCACACTTACTCCTTGATACATGATGACTTACCCTGCATGGACGATGACGATTTCCGCCGCGGCAAGCCTTCTTTACATAAAGCGTTTACCGTAGGCATCGCCGTTCTAGCCGGCGATGCCCTACACGCCTTGGCTTTTGAAATCTTGGCCGCTAAGGCTCCGCTGGCGCTCGTTGTAGAGGTCGCTCAGGCTATCGGCTCCAGGGGCATGATTGGAGGTCAGGTTTTGGACTTGGAATCGGAGGGCAAAGAGCTTACCCCTCATCAGGTGGAGTATATTCACCAGCACAAGACAGCTTTTCTGATCAGAACTGCGGTTAGAGCTGGAGCCATCTGCGGAGGAGCTGAAGAAAAACAGTTGGCAGCCTTAACACTTTATGGGGAGCGGGTTGGTCTGGCTTTTCAGATCATAGATGATATATTAGATGTCCGGGGCAGCTACGAGGATTTAGGCAAGGAGGTGGGAGCTGATCAGGCTAGAGAAAAAGCAACTTACCCCAAAGTCTTTGGGCTAGAGGATTCCAGAGAGATGGCGGAAAAGCTGATTCAGGAGGCGAAAGACAGCCTGGTCCCTTTCGGTCCCGACACCCACGTTCTGTCCAAGATAGCCGACTTTGTTGTACAGCGCATGGGCTAAATGCAGCAGGACACCCCAGTGGATGAAGAAGCTGATGAGTACAATCTTAGAGAGCATCGATTCGCCAGCGGACCTTCGTCGACTATCCATTCCCGAACTGGTGGTTCTGTCTGAGGAGATTCGCGAGAGAATCATCTCCGTGGTGTCCGAGCATGGTGGACATCTTGCTCCCAGTCTCGGCGCGGTGGAATTGGCCATTGCCCTGCATTATGTTTTCGATACCCCTAGGGACAAGGTCATCTGGGATGTGGGGCACCAAGCTTATGCCCATAAGCTTCTCACTGGCCGGCGGGACACCTTTCACACACTGAGGCAGTGTGGGGGAATTAGTGGCTTTTGCAAGCGCAGCGAGAGCGAATATGATGTCTTCGATGCGGGCCATGCGTCCACCTCGATCTCATCAGCCCTGGGGATCGCCAGCGCTCGAGATTTGGCGGGGGAGGATTTTAAGGTGGTCGCTATCATAGGCGATGGTTCTATGACCGGAGGATTGGCTTTCGAAGGTTTGAACAATGCCGGCGCCCTGGGTCGAGACCTTATCGTCGTTCTCAACGACAATACCATGAGCATATCCAAAAACGTAGGGGCCATCTCAACGTATATGACAGATTTGATCACCAATCCCCTCTACAATCGCCTCAAGGTAGATATCTGGGAACTGACGGGAAAGATGGCTAGTGTGGGTCAGAGAATTCGGACCCTGGTAGCCCGCTTGGAGGAAAGCGCCAAGACTTTTTTGGTGCCCGGCATGGTTTTCGAAGCGCTGGGCTTCAGATACTTTGGGCCCATTGATGGGCACAACCACACGCAACTCATCAAAACGCTGAAACATATTAAAAATTTCAAAGGTCCCATCCTGTTGCACGTGCTTACCAAGAAGGGCAAGGGTTACAAATTCGCAGAGGAAGATGCCTCCAAATTTCACGGAATTGGTGCCTTCGAAAAACTCAACGGGACCGTAAATGCTCACCCGAAAGCTCCTTCATATACGGAGATTTTTGGCAAGGCTATGGTTCAGCTCGCTGCCAGCAACAAAAAGGTGGTCGCCATCACGGCGGCCATGTCCATCGGGACAGGGCTCACGGCATTTGGAAAACGTTTTCCCGACCGATTTTTCGATGTGGGCATCGCAGAGCAGCATGCCGTGACCTTTGCGGCCGGACTGGCTTGTCAAGGCTATCGCCCCGTGGCGGCCATTTACTCTACTTTTCTGCAACGAGCCTTCGATCAGATTGTTCACGATGTCGCCCTGCAGGGCCTGCCTGTCGTTTTCGCCATCGATCGCGGAGGACTGGTCGGTGAGGATGGGCCCACCCACCATGGCGTCCTGGATTTAAGCATGCTCAGACAAATACCGAACATGATCGTCATGGCTCCAGGTAACGAGGACGAGCTCAGACACATGTTGAAGACGGCTATCCATTATGAAGAAGGACCCGTTGCCCTGAGATATCCCCGGGGGCCTGGGGTGGGCGTACCTCTCTCTTCACGACTTCATCTCATCAAGATTGGCACTTGGGAAACCTTGCGTCAGGGATCTGATGCTGCTATCTTGGCCGTCGGTTCCATGGTCCGACCCGCCTTGGAGGCTGCCCAGCTTTTATCTAAGAATTCAGTTGAGGTTAGTGTTATAAACTGCAGATATATCAAGCCATTAGATACCAATATTCTCCGAGATGTTGCCAGCCGCTATAGTCATGTGCTGACCGTGGAGGAGAATATACTGAACGGTGGGTTTGGAGCCGCGGTGCTGGAGTTTATGGAGACGGAAGGTCTTGAAGAGACGAGAGTGATTCGAATGGGATTGCCAGATCGTTTTATCGAACAGGGCTCCAGGAATGTTCTGCTGTCCCAATTGGAATTGGACGAACAGGGGATTTCTTCTCGTCTCTTAAGGGAGTTGGGAAAATAATGCGCATTGGGATCTTAGCCAACATCCACAAGCATGAAAGCGAATCTCTGGTGCGGAAACTCATCAAATGGATCCTGGACCAGGGGCATAAACCTCTTCTCTGGGAAGATCTGGCTTTCCTAGATAGTTATGGCGGGCTAACTCTCGCCGAAGATAAGTTTCGCCAGGAGACCGATGTAGTGGTGGCCATTGGCGGAGATGGAACGATTCTGGCAGCTGCTCGAGCTGTGGGCTTACAGGGAGTACCCATATTGGGGGTCAATCTGGGGACCTTGGGTTTTTTAGCCGAGATTGTTCCCGATAACCTTTTTATGGCCATGCAAAAGGTATTGGATGGCTCATACGATATCGATGAACGAATGCTGGTTAAAGCCCGCATTGGAAAACGGGGAAAGTGGGAGTATGCCCTCAACGATTTGGTTATCGACAAAGGCGGTTTTTCAAGGGTCATCGGACTACACGTCCGTATCAGCGGTCATTTCGTGGGTTCCTATACGGCCGATGGCCTGATCATCTCGACGCCCACTGGTTCCACGGCTTATTCTCTTTCAGCAGGCGGGCCTATCGTGAATCCCAAAATGAAAGCCCTCATCGCTACCCCTATATGCCCTCATTCTCTGGCTGTTCGGCCGCTGATCATCGACACTGATGAGCTCCTGACAATCCAGGTGTACTCCGATCATGAAATAGCCACTCTGACCATCGACGGTCAAATCGGGCGTCGGCTTCGCTCTGGAGATGTGGTTACCGCCACCATGGCTGATCGTACCGTTAAGCTGGTGCGAGTGGACTCGAAATCCTTCTACGAGATTCTAAGAACCAAACTCAAGTGGGGCATTAAGCCCGCAGTTGAAGACTAGCGATCATGCTCAGAGAATTGTCCGTCAAGAACTTCGCCCTTCTAAAAGAGCTAAAAATCGAGTTTGGAGAAGGGTTGAATATTCTTACCGGCGCCACCGGCGCAGGAAAGTCTATTCTCGTGGGAGCCATCAGCCTGCTCCTGGGTGGACGGGTCGGGGCTCACATGATACGGCAAGGTGCCTCCTCCGCCACCCTGGAGGGAGTTTTCGACCTCTCTTCCCGGGAGACTCTCGCGGCCAGGCTCGCTGCGATGGGTCTTACTCCTGATCAGGGGCTGCTGATTCTCAAGAGACAAATCTCGGGAAGAGGAGAAAGCCGTGCTTACGCGAACGGGTCGCGACTCACTAAGGCCCAGCTCAAGGAGATTGGGGATTTATTAGTGGATCTTCACGGACAACACGACCATCAATCTCTGTTGCGTCCCGGACAGCACCTGGAGTTGCTCGATGACTACGGCGGCTTCCAGTCGTTAAAGGAACGAGTTCGAACAGATTACGAAAATCTGATGACCCTGCGTCAGGAACTCCGTGATCTCACCAAGGCGCTCCAAGAAAGGCGAGAGCGCCAGGAGCTGTTCCAATTCCAGCTTGGTGAGATAAAAAGTCTCAATCCCAGAGACGGCGAGGACGAGGAACTTCGGGGCGAGGAAAAGGTGCTGGAGAATGTTGAGCGTCTGTCTCAAGGCATTCACTCCGCCTATCAAAGCCTGTTAGAGGATGACAACTCCATCATCCAGCGCCTATCAGCTATTCAGAAAACACTGGAGACGTTGGCCCAGACCGATTCCTTTTTGGAGACAAAAGGTCAGGAATGTTCTACGCTGGTCTATCAACTGGAGGATCTTTCTTCCCACCTTCGCCAATACGCCCAGAAGTTGGACTGTAACCCAGGGCGTCTGACCGAAATTCAGGAGAGACTTTATGAGCTGGAACGCCTTAAACGAAAATATGGAGGCTCACTGTCTGCTGTTTTAGAGCGCAAAGAGGAGCTCACCGCTGAGCTTGACTGCATCTCTCGAAGTGATGAGCGGTTGGAGGAACTGGAAGAAAAGGTCCGCGATGCTCAAAAGCAATTCAGTCAGGATTGCCAGAAACTTTCCTCGGCCAGACAGGAAACCGCTTCCAAACTTCAAACACAGGTGGAACGAGAATTGGAGCGGCTGGGGATGCCCAAAACACGTTTGGCGGTTCAGATAGAACAGGGTGAGGATGAGGGTGGTTGGGTCTGGCTGGCTGGTCGGAAATATATGGCCGACGCCACGGGAATGGACCGGGTTGAGTTTCTCCTGGCCCCAAATCCAGGAGAGGGCTTGCGGCCTTTGGCCAAGATAGCTTCCGGAGGGGAGATCTCTAGGATCATGTTGGCTCTGAAGACTATCCTGGCCCAGGCCGATCAGGTACCACTGTTGATTTTCGACGAGATCGATGTGGGCATCGGAGGTGAGGTGGCAGAAACGGTGGGACAGGCTCTCAAGGCATTGGCCAAATCTCATCAGGTTTTGTGTATCACTCACCTCCATCAAATAGCCTCTCTGGCCGACCAGCACCTTTTCGTCTGGAAGGAACAGCGAAAGGGGCGGACCGAAACCATTATCAAAAGCCTAGTCTCTCAAGAACGGGTCGAGGAAATCGCCCGGATGATGGGGGGAGAGAAGATCACGCACATCACGCTGCAACACGCCCGGGAGATGATGCGAAACCGGGAGAAGCCAGAGGCCACACTGGGATGATAGTGGCTAAAGAGATACGCCGGCTGGTCAGTAGGACACCCGTCTGGACCCTGGCCAATGGCCTCACCCTGGTTCGTCTTCTTCTATTGCCGCCCATCTTCCTGTTACTACGCCGAGGTGATAGCACAGCTCAATATCTGGCATTACTCTTGGTGGCCACTGGCTGGTTGACAGATGGTCTAGATGGGTATCTGGCCCGACGGATGGGTCAGGTCTCCGAGTTGGGAAGAATCCTGGACCCCCTGGTTGACAAACTTTTCCTCCTCTTTCTGATCCTCTTTCTTATCCTGCTACGAGATTTTCCACCCTGGGTGCTGGCCATTATTCTTCCCCGAGATCTGCTGATCCTGGGCGGTGGGCTCTATTTAGCGCATAAAAGAAGGACCGTAGAGGAATCACATCTGTGGGGCAAAATCGCCACCAATGCCCTGACGATAACCGCCATCGCCTATCTGCTTTCTTGGAGATCCATAGCGCCCATATTGTTGGTTTTCGCCTTGGGCATGGTAGGCATCTCCAGTTGGCGCTATGGTTGGCTTTTCTTCCGCAAACTCCAAAGGGCTCCCTGAGGAGATCAGAAGAGAATCCTACCCATGTGGATGGACACGGAAACCTGATGATTCAGCGGTGATCTGGGGGTGATGAGTCTGTTTTTCGACCGAATGGGCCGCTACACCATTCTGTTTTTCGTCCATATGGCCAGATTTTCAACCCTGGTCTTGAATACCCTTCGGGCTTCGGCTCTTGTGCCCTCGTATCTGCGAATCATCTTCGCCCAGATGATGAGTGTTGGGGTGCGTTCTCTACCCATCGTGGCCTTCACCTCGGCGTTTATGGGCATGGTCACCTCTGTTCAGGCTGTGTACCAGTTTCAAAGCTATGTGCCCATTTATCTAGTGGGATCTATTGTTACTGAATCGATGGTACTGGAGCTGGGCCCTGTGTTGACGGCCTTGGTTCTCTCCGGGAGGGTGGGAGCGACCATCGCCGCCGAGCTGGGTACCATGCGGGTGACGGAGCAGATCGACGCCCTGGAGTCTTTGGCCATTGATCCTGTGGCCTATTTGGTGATGCCTCGCGTGGTGGCTGGCATGGTGATGCTGCCAGTTTTGACCGTGTTCGCCAACTGCATCGGAATCCTGGGCGGATTCTTGGCGGCCATACTGACTTTAAAGATTACCTCTTTCGATTTCATCAAGGGAATGAAGCTTTACTTTGTTCCCTGGGATGTCTTCTATGGTCTCATTAAGGCTTTTATCTTCGGCGCGGCCATGACCTTGATCTCCTGCTATCAAGGCCTCAACGCCAGAGGCGGTGCAGAGGGAGTAGGGCGGGCCACCACAAATGCTGTGGTCGTTTCCTGTCTGTCCATCTTTCTTCTGAATTACGTGCTGGCCTCTTTGCTGCTGTAAAGGGAGAATTTTGCTCTCATGAGGTATGGTAAAAACGAAACCATAGTGGGCATCATCATCTTCAGCTCTCTAGTCATGCTTTTCTTGGGCCTTATGTGGATGGAGGGTCATCGCTTTCGAGGCCAGGGGTATTTGCTGGTGGCTCATTTCGAGGATGTGAGCGGTCTTAACCGGGGAGACCCGGTGACCATTGCGGGCCTGCCCATTGGCCAGGTCCAGGATATGAGGCTAGAGGATTCAAAAGTGGCAGTAAACCTACGGATCGAGGGAAAACAGCCCCTGCCCCTGGGTTCAATAGCAGTGCTCAAGAGCGAAGGGGTTATGGGTGAAAAATACGTGGATATTCTCCTGGGAAGCGGCTCTGAGGCTCTTGAGCACGGGGAGGCCATCCCCGGACTTTACCAGCCCGATTTCAGTCAGGTAGTCTCGTTGGTTGGAGGAGTGGGGCAGGATATCAGGACCATTTCGTCTACAGCCCGCTCACTTCTGGACGACTCTGCCAAAGCAGAACTCAGGCAGAGCATCACAGATATCCGCAGCACAACCGGTCGGATAAACAACCTCCTGATGCAGAACGCCGAGCGTCTGGATGAGACTATAGCGAACCTTCACACTTTGTCCATCGCCTTGGGGAGGATTTCCCCAGGCCAGAGTCCAGAGGAGCTCATCCCTAACTTGGAGAGGGCCTCACAGGACCTGGCACAAACCGCAGAACACCTAAGAGGCTTTTCAGTCTCTCTGGATTCTCTCCTTCAGCCGACCTTGCGGGGGGAAGGCACTCTAGGGAAACTTTTGGCCGACGAGTCTCTTTACGTGAATATCATGGGCCTGGTCGCCAGTCTGGATTCCCTGACTCAGGACATCCGGGAGAATCCCAGTCGGTATGTTCAATTTAAGATTTTTTGAAAAATCCCTTGACAGAGTTGTTTTTTTGCATTCTTTTTATGCAGTGCGTTAAGACCGAATCGAGAGAAACGATGAAGCGGATTATCAGACGATATGCCAATCGCAAGATGTACGACCCGCAAGCCAGACGGTCCATTACCTTATCGGGCATCGCCAGCTTGCTGAGGAGAGGCGTACAGGTGCAGGTGCTTGACCATGCCACCGGGATAGATATCACAAGTCTGACCCTTTCCAAGGTCCTCTTGGAGCAGGAGAAGAAAAGAGAGGCCTCACCATGGGGATCTTTTCTGTTTCAGGAGCTCATTCGTCAACGGGGCAGTGCGCTCTTAGAGCTGGCCGAGAAATCACTGTCGGCGTCCCTAGAGGCCCTCGGTTCTGCCGAGGGGAGAATACGGGAGATGGTGCGAGTGCTGGTGAATTCCAGAAAAATCGATCGCCGAGAGGGTCAGAGACTGTTGGAAAGAGGACTGCACAGGTTGGTCGAGAGCAAGGTAAACCTTCAGTCTCAATTGGAAAAGGTCCTTCGCCGGATGATGCCTTCGGTGGACACCCCATTCGAATCTGAGGTTGTTGGTCTCGATGGGCATTTGGGAGAACCGGACCGGATGGATTCAGCTTCGACGGGCTGGGGAGGGGAAAGTCACGACGAAAAAAAGCGGGCAGATGAGAAAAAAGGAGGCAGGCATGTTCGCGCCCAGAGAAGCTCTTTTCAGTGGTCCCCTGACTGTTCTGGCGGAGTTGGCCATCAGGAACAAAACCATTCGGCAGGTTTTCTTGAAGAGGGCCAGAAGAAAGCTTTATGATGAGGTTGTGATCAAAAACGTAACCCGTCGTCCTGAACGGGTGCAAGAAGATAAGTACCTTATGATGCGCAACATGCTGAACTCCATAGACCGCTTGTTCCAGGAAAATCGCATCTCTAGCCAGTCGTTAAACGGGTTGCTTAAAATTCTTATTGCCGAAATTTTGTTGGGCGACATAGACCACCGAAAAAAAGCTTACCAGCAAAACGAAGTCGCCTATCCTGGCTTTTTAACTATTAGCCCCACGAAAGCCTGCAACTTGTACTGCAAAGGATGTTATGCTGCCAGCAGCTCCGCTGATCAGGTGAAGTTGGACTACGAGATCTTCTCGCGCATTATCGATGAGAAGACGAGGCTGTGGAATTCTCATTTCACCGTCATCTCAGGGGGAGAGCCCTTTTTGTATAGGGATAAAGGGAAAAACCTACTGGACATCGCCAGAGAGCATAGCGACAATTTCTTTTTGGTCTACACTAATGGCATCCTTATCGATAGAGCCTTGGCGTCGAGCTTAGCGGAGGTGGGAAATATCACGCCAGCTATCTCGGTGGAGGGATTGGAGGCGGAGACCGATTTCAGGAGAGGCAAGGGGGTTCATAGAAGAATCCTGCAGGCTTTCGGAAATCTTCGGAATTTTGGGGTGCCTTTCGGAATTTCGGTGACGGCTACCAGGGATAATGCCGAGCTGGTGGTCAGCAAAGAGTTTATGGATTTCTATTTCCGCCAGCAAGGTGTTCTCTACGCATGGATATTCCAGTACATGCCAATTGGCCGCAAATATAGTGTTGATTTGATGATCACCCCCGAGCAGCGGCTGTTTATGCTGCAGAGGGAACAACATCTGATTCGAGAACAGGGTCTCTTTATCGCAGATTTTTGGAATTCAGGACCCGTGAGCAACGGGTGCATCTCTGCTGGCAGGGAGGGGGGGTATTTTTACATAGACTGGAAGGGCGATGTGATGCCCTGTGTCTTTTTTCCTTATACAGTGAACAATATTGTGCAGATTTACCGACAGGGAGGAGATCTAAACACCGTCTTGAACTCCCCCTTCTTCGAGTCCATTCGGCGGTGGCAGAGGTCTTATAGCTATATGAAACCGGCTCACCAGGTGGGCAATCAAATTGTTCCCTGCCCCATAAGAGACCACTATCGCTTGGCCCACAAAGTGATTAAGAAATATGGCGCCCGACCTTCCGATGAAGCTGCTGAGGAAGCTATTAAGGACGAGGGATATTGTCAGGCCATGATTTGTTACGGTCAGAGAGTTAATCAACTGACCGGTGACTTTTGGGCACAGAACTATATCAATCCAGAGAGGCCACAGCCTATCAGAAAAAAAGTATCCATGGGAAGGGCAGCTGTGTGAGATTTGCGTTGAGAGGAAAGTTCTCTGATATCCACTACTGTGCACCACCGTTCGAGGTGATGATGGGGAAACAACCCAGATCCTTATTCTCTGCTTTTAAATGAGAGATCCTGCCAGACCAGCGAGCACAAAGTGGGATGCGAAGATCATCTTGATGTGCACTGATGAGAAATGGCTCCTTGGCCGTCTAAGGTCTGGTACAGCTATTTTTTCCCTTTGAAGGTTGAAGTCGGCCTAAACGGGGATACCCCAAAACACAATGAGGTCGGAAGGCCGCCGGTTCTGCTATTGGCGGTCTGTTTTTAACGTCGGTATGGACTTCGGAAAGACCCAAGCTGAGGAAACGAGGCAGATGCTTTTTGGGAAGTGGTTTCTCTTATTCTCCTTGCTCTGCGCCTCGCTCTGTCTGACATCTACTATGGCGGAAGGCAGCGATCTTGCTGTAGACCACTGGGCTTACGACTACCTGGATCGCTTGAAGGTGAAGGGACTGCTGAATAGCTTCCTGAACCAGACCAGACCCATCCCCAGGGAAGAGGTGGCGGAGGCCATCTGGGAGGTTTTCCAGGCTGCCAAGATCGGCGATCCCCGCCTTACCGAAGTGGAGCGGTCTCAGTTGGAGTGGTTGCAAATGGAGTTCAAAGAAGAGCTCGAGCACTATGCTCCTTCACAGCTTCGTCGCGAGCGCCACCTTTTCCACTGGTCTGATCCGCACAGAGGATTGACCCTGGATGCTGTTGGCAGAAGCCAAGGCACTCTGAGCTCTTGCCAAGGGGAAAACCAGCGTATTCTAGACACCAGAATGGAGATTCGAGCCAGGGGCTTTTTAGGAAAAGAGCTTACCTATGCTGCCTCTGTAGTGAAGGGACAGGTGAACTCCAATCTAAAGAGGGTGACCAAAAATGACGTGGGATTGACCGAATTTTTCAACAGCCGTGGATCTTATGCCTATTACGATTGGTCCCATGCTCACCTGAATTTGCGGCTTCCTTGGATGGATTTGCAGCTGGCCCGTCAGCCAATATCTTGGGGACCGGGGGTGAGAGGGAACTTGGCCTTATCCGATCAGCCGCCCGCCTATGATTTCGTTCAGATTCGGGCTTCATTTCACGGGATCAAGTTTGTGCATCTGCATGGTTTCTTGTTTTCGGATGTCAAAACAGTATACCAGACCGCAGAGGGTTTCATCCGAGAGAGCTATGCCAACAAATACCTAGCCGCTCACCGTCTGGAGATCGGCCTTCACTCTAGGGCGTGTTTGGGGCTCACAGAAGCCATTATCTACGGTGAAAGAAACCTGGATCTGGCCTATTTGAATCCACTGGTTTTTTTCTGGTCGGCACAGCATAGCTCCCACGATAGAGACAACGAGATCCTCAGCGCCGACCTGAGATTTTGGCCCATTGCAGGGGTCACCCTTTACGGGGCTTTGTTTCTCGACGAGCTCTACCTCAAGAAACTGTTCGCCGACGATGCCCGGAACAAGATAGCTGTCCAGGGCGGAGTATACCTTGTTGATCCAATGGGCTTAAGGGACACCGACCTTCGTCTGGAATACGCCCGTATTCAACCCTGCTTGTACACCCATAAGTTCCCGGTGAACACATATCGTCACAACGGCGTTATTTTAGGTCATTGGCTGGAGGAGAATGGCGATGACCTCTATCTAGAGGCCAGACACAGGTTATCTCGGAACCTACGCATCGCCATCCAGATGACCAGGACCCGCCAGGGTGAAAGGGGAGAACAGCCTTGGTGTCACGCCGAGTCGTGGCGCTATTCCTTTCTGTGGGGAATCGTTGAACGGACTGTAACCTTGGGATGCACCCTAGATGTGGAGCCCATTCACAATTTCCGCACCGCTATAAGTTATAAAAGAGTTGACAGACGAAATAAGGATCATCAAACCGGGGCGGACGAAATCCAACATGAGCTCTTCCTCTCCTTGATCTTCGATTACTAGCGGGTCTTTTGTGTAAAAAGTGCTTGCAATTTCTGTCTTCGTGGACTAAATTTATCAGTTGAAAAAGACAAGTCTTGAATGCGATACACTTGAATTCGTGGAGGGCTTGTGAAGGGGCGGGTTATCGATATCATCGTCTACCTCATGCAGCAGATCAACGAGAGGGAAAAAGGTCTTAGCCACTTTGAAAGACTCACTAAAGATCTGCAAAACCGGGGATATACCGAGGCGGAAATAAACGCCGCTTACTTTTGGGTGCTGGAGAAGCTGCGCCTGCGTTTGGGCCAGTTGACCAGAAGCCGCAAAGGCCAGCCCAAAAAATCCAGTAGGATTCTGCATACTACCGAAAGCATTTTCTTTTCCCGTAAGGGATATGGTTATCTTATTCAGCTCTATCAACTTGGCCTCATTAACGACGAGCAACGGGAGCAGATAATCCAGCGAGCAGTGATGTCTGGACTGGATAATATCGGCGAGCTCGAGGTGAAAATGTTGGCCGCCAGGCTGCTGATGAACTCTGATGAGACTGTCGGAGATCCCGGTCGCTTGCTGCTTCTGGATGAAAGTGCAGAGGGAACGGTGCATTGAAATGGGTGGGGAAAACCTCCCTGCTTCTCAAAACGAGGAACGGGTCAGAGTGTTGACAATGGCCCGACGCTATTTTCGGCAGCAGGTGAGGTTAGGATTTGACCATGTTTTCGCTTCGTCTGCTCCAGGGCCCCTTCTACTTTCCAACCAAAAGCGAATTCAAGAACTATATCGTCAGATAAAAGACTGCGTGAAATGCTCTCTGCATAAGACCCGAAACCATTTCGTCTTTGGAGAGGGGAATCCAGAAGCACAGATTATGTTCATCGGGGAAGCCCCGGGGCGGGATGAGGACCTCAAGGGCCGACCCTTCGTCGGTCGAGCCGGTCAGCTGTTGACCCGGATGCTGGCGGCAATACATTTCAGCAGGGAAGAGGTGTTTATCGGCAACATACTGAAATGTCGGCCACCCCAAAATAGAGATCCTCTTCCTGAAGAAATTCAACTCTGCGAGCCCCACCTGCATGCTCAGCTCGCCATTATTCGACCTTGGCTGATCTGCGCTTTGGGGCGCATCGCCGCGCAGACCCTCCTGAAAACCTCTACGCCCCTGAGTCGGCTTCGTGGGCAGCTCCATGATTATCAGGGAGTTAAGCTGATTGCCACTTACCATCCCGCGGCATTGTTACGCAATCCTCAGCTCAAAAGGGGGGCCTGGGAGGATTTACAACTTCTGCGCCGGGAACACGATAGAATCTTAAGTGAACAGACTTCATAATGAGGATTGGGAGATGGTCCGAGCTGTACCTGTTGCCGAGCGGCTTCCGCCCCAAGCCATAGAAGTGGAGGTCTCCGTCTTGGGTGCCATGTTGTTGGATAAGTCCGCAGTGGCGTCTGTGCTGGAGATTCTGGATGATAGCTGTTTTTATCGAGAAAGTCACCGCAAGATTTTTCAGGCTATCATATCCCTTTTCGAGCGAAATGAGGCGGCGGATCTGGTGACGGTTGCCGAAGAGCTTCAGCGGGCAAAAAAGCTGGAAAGCATTGGCGGACGGGTTTATCTGGCATCTCTTCTAGAAAATGTGGCCACGACAGCGAATGTGACCTACCACGCCCAAATAGTTCTCAAAAAGGCGATTCTGAGAAGGCTCATCGAAGTAGCTACTCAGATTGTGTCTCAGGGCTATGAGGATGTCGAGGAGGTTGATGAACTGCTGGATCGCGCCGAACAGCAGATCTTCTCCATCCAAGAGCAACGGCTCAAACGGGGATTTGTACCCCTGGAGAGGATCTTGCATACCACTTTTGAGGCCATCGAGAAGCTCCATGATCGCGAAGGTGGTGTCATCGGAGTGCCCTCTGGATTTAAGAAGCTAGACGAGTTGACCGCAGGCTTCCAAAAAGGGGACTTGGTGATCATCGCTGGGAGGCCCTCTATGGGTAAAACCGCCTTGGCCCTTAATATTGCGCGTAATGCCTCCGTGGAGCATAAAAAGCCCGTTGCCATTTTCAGCTTGGAAATGGCAGGATACCAGCTGGCTCAGAGGATGTTGTGCAGTGAGGCTCGCGTGGACGCTCATCACGTGCGAAAGGGCACCCTTCCCGACCAAGATTGGTCCAAATTGAGCATCTGTGTGGGCGAATTGGCTGAGGCTCCCGTCTATATCGACGATTCGCCTGGATTGGGGGTCTTGGAAATTCGGGCCAAAGCTCGTCGGCTGCTGGCTGAGAAGAAAATAGAGATGGTGGTCATAGATTATCTCCAATTGATGCACGGACCTAAAGGGGCAGAGAGTCGTCAACAGGAAATTTCCATGATATCCCGATCGTTAAAAAGCCTGGCTAAAGAACTCCAGGTACCAGTACTAGCCCTTTCCCAGCTCTCAAGAGCCGTATTAACCCGGGGGGGTGATCGGCGTCCCCAGCTTTCTGATTTGAGAGAATCTGGCGCCTTGGAGCAAGATGCTGACGTGGTCCTGTTCATCTATCGAGGCGAGTTGTATGATCGCGATAATGAAGACCTGAAAGGTAAGGCGGAGATTATCATCGGCAAGCAGCGCAACGGCCCCATAGGGACGGTCAATCTGACCTTCAACAACCGATATACCCGTTTTGACGAGCCGGCTTTTGTGGAGGAACAGCCAATTATCGGAGAGGTCTGATGGCCAACCCGTTGGCCTTCATCGGTCGGAAATCCATCTCCTTCGTCGAGCAGGTCGGCGGCGTGATCTTTCTCTTGGGGCGAATTTTCAAAAGCTTACCTAAGCTCTTTGGCAATTTCGGTCTGACTGTTGAGCAGATGTCGCAGATGGGAGTGAGCTCTCTTCCTCTCGTTCTCCTGACCTCTGTCTTTACGGGAGCCGTCTCATCCGTTCAGGCAGCCTACCAGTTTCAGGACTTCGTTCCCATGCGATATCTGGGTACCGCCGTGGGCAAGGCGGTGGTGATCGAGCTGGGTCCCGTTCTCACCGCCTTGGTTGTGGCAGGCCGAGTGGGGACTTCCATAGCCGCTGAGTTGGGGACCATGAAGGTCACCGAGCAAATCGATGCCCTAGAGACTTTAGCCATCGATCCGGTTCCTTTTCTGGTAACCCCGCGCTTCATCGCCGGATTAACGATGCTCCCCATTTTGACGATCATGGCCGATTTCGTGGCAATTATGGGCGGCTATACAGTCGCCCTTCTCTTTCTTGATGTCAGCTCGCACACTTTTTTGAGTGGCTTGAAGATGTTTTTTCACTTTCGGGATGTCATCGCCGGGCTGTTCAAGGCCTTCATCTTCGGAGGCATCATCGCCACCATTGGGTGCTATCAGGGATTTCAAACCAGGGGAGGCGCCAAAGGTGTGGGGCAATCCACCACCAGGGCTGTGGTGATTTCCTCGGTTCTGATCCTCATTGGAGACTACTTCATCGCCTCACTGCTGTTCTAATTAAGCGAGGCACATCTTAGGGATGTCATGATCCAGATCGTTGATCTGCACAAAAAATTCGGCGATAATCATGTGTTGCGAGGCGTTAACCTTACTTTCGAGCGATGCGAAACGACTGTTATCATTGGCAGAAGTGGATGTGGAAAAAGCGTTTTAGTGAAACACCTCATAGGGCTTCTTAAGCCGAATCAAGGCAAGATCATCGTAGACGGGGAGGATATCACGAACTACCGGGGAGCGAAGCTCTTCCGGCTGAGGAGAAAGTTCGGCATGCTCTTTCAAGGATCGGCGCTTTTGGACTCTATGACCGTTGGGGAGAACGTCGGCCTGGGACTGCGGCACCATACTGCCCTTGGCGAGGAAGCCATTCAAGAACGGGTCAAATCTCGTCTTGCTCTGGTGGGCCTGTCGGGCTTGGAGTCTCTGTACCCAGCTGAGCTCTCCGGCGGCATGAAGAAGCGAGTTGGTTTGGCCCGAGCCATGGCTCTGGATCCCCAGTACGTGATCTTTGACGAGCCCACTACGGGCCTCGATCCCATCATGGCTGATGTGATCAACGAGCTCATCATCCGGCTTCAAAAGGAACTCTGCATCACCTCCATAGCCGTCACACACGATATGGTCAGCGCCACGAAGATCGCCGATCGTATTGCCATGCTCCACGAGGGCCGGATCATCTTCGACGGTACCCCTGAACAGATACGCCAGTCCAAAGATCCGATCGTTCAACAGTTCATACAAGGCAGCGCATCGGGGCCCATTAAGCCCGTGTAGGTGGAGCCAAAGGGATGGCCACAGGAAAATCCAGGTACATCTGTCAGTCTTGCGGATATATGACCCCTAAGTGGTTGGGTAAATGTCCTGATTGTGGACAATGGAACAGCCTCATGGAGGAGCAGCTGGAATCCCCCGGGTCAAAGAAGAGGGCCGGGGAAAAGGCCGCAGCTCCGATCCCCATCACCCAAGTAAAATCCGAGAGTCAGAGCCGATTCCCCACTGGAATCGGGGAATTCGACCGCATACTCGGGGGTGGAGTGGTTCCGGGATCCCTGGTTCTGGTGGGAGGAGACCCGGGCATCGGAAAATCCACCCTATTGCTTCAGGTGGCCTCCAAACTCAGCTCGCATCACAAAGAGATACTCTACGTTTCCGGGGAAGAATCCGCCGCCCAAACCAAGCAACGGGCCGAGAGGTTGGGAACGCTGTCCCAAAAGCTTCTGGTGTTCACCGAGGTGGACTTGGAAAAAATCCTGGATTATGTGGAGGTCACGAATCCCCCGGTGACCATCGTGGATTCCATTCAGACTGTTTATCACCCAGAACTGAATGGAGCCCCGGGCAGTGTTAGCCAGATACGTGAGTGCACTGACCGATTTATGCGCCTGGCCAAGTCGCGAAACGTAGCCTTCTTTCTCATCGGTCATGTGACCAAATCAGGAGCCATAGCCGGTCCCAGGCTCCTGGAACATATTGTGGACACCGTTCTCTACTTCGAAGGCGATCGTCATCATGCCTTCCGTATATTGCGAGCGGTAAAAAACAGATTTGGTCCCACCAACGAGATCGGTGTTTTCGAGATGAGCCCTCGAGGATTGGCAGAGGTCTCCAATCCTTCCAAGATCTTCCTTGCTCAGAGAGGGGAAAGGCTGGCTGGCTCCGTGGTTGTGGGCAGCCTGGAGGGCACACGCCCACTGTTGGTGGAGCTACAGGCCCTGGTCAGTCGAAGCAATTACAGCATGCCCCAGAGAGTCGTCACAGGCGTTGAATATGGGCGCCTGGTGATGCTTCTGGCCGTGCTGGAGAAGAAGTATGGGATGCGCTTGGGAACTCAGGACGTCTTCGTCAACGCCGTCGGCGGCATTAAGGTGGATGAACCGGCTGCCGATTTGGGCATCGTCGCGGCCATCGCATCCAGTTATCGCGACAAACCAGCGAATCCGGATACTGTTGTTATCGGAGAAGTGGGATTGGGAGGTGAGGTTAGGGCAGTAAGCCAACCGGAGAAAAGGATCAAGGAAGCCCAAAAACTTGGCTTCAAACGCTGCCTGATATCCGCTGGAAACCTATCGAGCCTGGCCAAGAAGGTCTCTCTCGAGATCGTTGGGGTGAAAACCGTTCAGCAAGCGCTGGAGAGTCTATTGGAAGCTACCTAGGTGAGGGTACATTTGGCCAAGAAATTACTGGACTCGTCCACGATGCTCGTGCCCGTTCCGGCAGCCCTGATTAGTTGTCAGAAGCCGGGTGGAAGGCCTAACATCATCACCATCGCCTGGATCGGGGTAGCCTGTTCTCGGCCGCCCATGCTGGCTTTGGGCATTCGTCCGGGGCGTTTCTCTCACGCGCTGATTCGGCAGGCAGGAGAACTGGTGGTCAATATTCCCCGGCGAGATCTGCTGGATAAAGTAGACTGGTGTGGATTGGTCTCGGGACGAGATAAGGACAAATTCCAGGAAACGGGTTTGACCGCCATTCCCGGCCAGAAGGTGACAGCACCTCTCATCCGGGAATGTCCCTTGAATATGGAATGCCAGCTTCGTCATGTAATTCCCCTGGGAAGCCATGACCTCTTCTTGGTCGAGGTAGTGGCCCTTTGGGCCGATGATGATATTCTCGACGAGAACAATCAGGTGAACGTGGCTCATATGGATCCCCTGGCATACTGCGCAGGTGTTTATGAATATTGGGGACTGTCTCGACGCCTGGGAAGATTTGGGATTGGGAAAAAGCTCTCTGCGCAACGGTGAGGGAACAAGTCTGAGAGAGGAGGGACATGGCTTTTTCATTCCGCCTGCTGGCTCAAGACAAAAGTACCTCTGCTCGTGCAGCGGTGATGATCACCAGCCACGGGGAGGTGCAAACGCCGGCCTTCATGCCCGTGGGAACCCAGGGGACGGTGAAAACCCTCTCACCCCGGGAACTGGGGGAGGTAGGCGCCCAGATCATACTCAGCAACTCCTATCACCTTTACCTCCGACCCGGGCCGGAAGTGATCGAGCAAGCGGGTGGGCTGCATCGCTTTATCGGCTGGGACAAACCCATCCTCACTGATAGCGGAGGTTACCAGGTCTTCAGTCTAGCCGATTTAAACATGGTCGGCGAGGAGGGCGTGACCTTTCAGTCACATCTAGATGGGTCTCGCCACCTGTTCACTCCAGAAAAGATAATGGAGATACAGCATGCTCTAGGAGCCGACATCATCATGTGTCTCGATGAGTGTACGGCTTACCCTTGCACCCATCAGGAAGCGCAAACCTCAGCGGAGCGCACTTTTCGATGGGCCTCCAAGAGCAAAGAGGCCCACAACCGCCTGAGCGCCGTCCGGGATCAAGACCAGTGCCTTTTCGGGATCGTCCAGGGAAGCACCTATCCCGATCTTCGAGAAAGGAGCGCTAAAGCTCTGGTTGAGCTGGATTTTCAGGGCTATGCCGTGGGAGGGCTCTCTGTGGGAGAGCCGAAGTTGGCCATGTATGAAATGATAGACGCCACCATCCCGCATCTACCGGTTGAAAAACCTCGATATCTCATGGGAGTGGGCATGCCGGAGGACTTGGTGGATGCCGTCTCGCGGGGGGTAGATCTGTTCGACTGCGTTATTCCCACCCGTAATGCCAGAAATGGATCTGTGTTTACTCACCAAGGGCAGTTGGTCGTCAAAAATGCTGAGTATGCAAGGGATTTTACACCCATCGATTCCTCCTGCCAATGCTACACCTGCCGTCATTTCAGTCGGGCCTACCTGCGCCATCTGTTCCAGGCCGGCGAGATCCTGGCTCCTCGTTTAGCCACCCTGCACAGCGTTTACTTCTTTATGAGTTTAATGAGGGATATGCGCAGGGCCATCGTGGAAGGCCGATTTGATGTGTGGAGAAGGGATTTTCTCAAGGTATATAAAAACAACTCCAAAAATTAGGGCACTTTGTGAAAAGTCTGGGCGGGTCCTTTAACCGGAGGTGAACCTTGAATAACTTGGTCTTAGCCATGAGTTCGTCTGGTGGTGGCGGTGGTGGTGGAGCCTTAGGTTTTCTCCCATTTGTGCTGATGTTTGTGATTCTTTACCTTCTTTTAATCCGGCCTCAGCAGAAAAAGCACCGAGAGCACCAGCAGATGCTTCAGACCTTGAAAAAGGGCGACCAGGTCGTCACCACGGGAGGCCTTTACGCAAAGGTTTTGAATATCAAGGAAAAGGAGAACATCGTGGTTCTACGGCTGGCAGAGAATGTTAAGGTGGAGATACAAAAGGGAGCCATCGCCGCAAAAATCGCCAAAAGCGAGTGAACAGATGCGTATTGTTTTTATGGGCACGCCCGAATTCGCGCTGCCCAGCTTAGAGAAATTGTTGGCCAGTGACCACGATGTCCTGGCTGTGGTCACCCGACCCGATCGTCCTAGAGGGCGTGGCCTACGAGAGGCATCGCCTCCTATCAAGGTTCTGGCAGAGGGGCATGGGCTACCTGTATTACAGCCCGAGAAGCTTCGAGAAGAGTCCTTCGTCCGCAAGCTTTCTGAGTTGAAAGCAGACCTACTCGTGGTTGTCGCTTTCCGCATATTGCCCCGGGAAGTATACACCATGCCTCCCAAGGGCACCATCGATCTCCATCCATCCCTTCTGCCGAAATATCGAGGCGCCGCGCCGATCCACTGGGCCATCATCAACGGGGAACGCCAAACGGGCGTCACCGTTTTTTACATCGGCGAGAAAGTAGATGCCGGCGATACCATCCTGCAGCGGACAGTTCCCATTGGGCCGGACGAAACTGCCGGAGAGTTGAGCCAGAGATTGGCCGACATAGGCGCCCAGGTCCTTCTAGAGGTGGTGGATGCCATAGATCTGGGTCAGGTCTCAGGAACGGTCCAGTCTGAAGGGGAGCCCTCGCCAGCGCCGAAGCTCAAAAGAGAGGATGGCCGCATCGATTGGACCAAGTCGGCCTCTCAGCTGAAGGACCTGATCAGGGGGCTCAATCCCTGGCCTGGGGCCTTTACCACCTATGGGGGGCAGATACTTAAGATTCATAGGGCTCTTGTGGTGGACCAATCTGATCAAGGAGCTAGGCCGGGTCAGGTGCTCAGGGCCGATCCCCGCCAGGGAATCTTGGTGAACACCGGAAAGGCGCAGCTCTATCTCCAAGAGGTTCAACTGGAGGGGAGAAAACGGATGAGCTCGGCGGAATTTCTGAGGGGCTTTCATCTCAAAGAGGGCGATCTCTTCGCTTGAGGAAGCAAGCAGATGAAGGGCAAAGGCATATTCCTGGGTCTATCAGCCATCAGCTTATTTGTGCTCGTGTTTATGGCCATTTTTTTATGGTATCTTGTGGCCCCTCGGCTGGCCCAGATACACATAGGATTTCCTCTTCTGGTGGGTTTTGCCATGGCTCTGTTTGCTCTGCTGGTCTCCTTAGGCCTGGTCCTCATTCTCGTCTCCACGGCTACTGAAAGAAACCTCTTGTTTCCCGGCGAATATCAGCTGACGGTGAAAGTGCTGTTTCCCATCGCCGTGGCCGTGGGGAAAATGCTGGGCATCTCCAAGGATACCGTCAAAAGGTCGTTTATCCAGGTCAATAACGGTCTGGTCCGGTCTTTGAGAGGAAAGATCGACAGTCGTCGCGTGCTTCTTCTTTTGCCTCATTGTCTTCAGAATTACACCTGCATCTATAAGATCACAGCCACCATGGAGAACTGCCGTCGGTGTGGTCAATGCGTGGTGGGTGATTTGGCCAAGCTGGCCGAAAAGTACGGTGTGGTCGTGTCTATGGCAACAGGTGGTACTCTGGCTCGCAGGGTTATCGTGGAGACAAAACCCACGGCCATCGTGGGGGTGGCCTGCGAGACGGATCTGACCAGTGGCATTCAGGATGCCTATCCCATCCCGGTCTTGGGCGTGTTAAACCGGCGTCCTTACGGACCTTGTCGCAATACCACAGTGGACTTGATGAGGGTGGAGGAGGCCCTGCGCTTTTTCCACAATTCCAGGCCGCTCCGCGCTCACAAAGAAGAGTATCGCTCAGAAGTGCATAAAAGCTCAGCACAACATGAAGGGGATGAATCAGGGTTAGAAGAAAACCGTGAGTTTAATAAAGGTCAGGATTAGAAAAAGAAGCCAATGGAGAGGAGATCATTGCTTCCCGAACTGGCAGAAAATTTGGCAGGAGGAGGATTAAATCCCTTTGCACAGGTGGTGATTGGGAAAAACGCAGTAATTGGAAAGAGTATCGCCGATTTGACGCACCCTCTCTGTTGTTCTGGTGCGGCAAGGGTCTGAGGTGGGGGAGATGACCGCCCGAGAGACGGCTCTACGTGTCTTGCATCGACTGGATGAAAGTGATCTGTTTGCCGATTGGGCCTTGGATTCTGCCCTGAGAAGATCCCATCTTCAACGGCGAGACAGAGCTCTGGTGACAGAACTGGTCAACGGCGTGCTGCGCTGGCGCAAATATCTTGATGGCGTTCTGGATTATCTTCTCAAGGGAACAAGGACTGCGGGTTTGACATCGTGGATCCGTAACATCCTGCGGATAGGCCTTTACCAAATCCTGTTCCTTGACAAAATCCCTCCGGCTGTTGCCACTCACGAATCCGTGTCCCTGGCGAAGAAGTTTGGCCACACAGGGACGGCTTCTCTGGTCAACGCTGTTCTGCGCAACGCTATCAAAGCTGGGCGGATCGAAACGTTCTATCCGCCTCTGGCAAAGGACCCCGTGGGACACATCGGAATGCGCTATTCCCATCCCGACTGGATGGTGAGGCGCTGGCTGGAGCGGTATGGCCAAGAGGATACTATCGCTCTATGTCTGGCCAACAACCAGGTTCCCGGTGTTGTGGTGCGGGTGAATCCTTTGAAAACTACAGTGGATCGGTTGAAAGAGAACCTGCGCAGTGAAGGGTTAAAAGTCGATAACGGGAGCCTGGTGCCAGGTTATTTGCATCTCAAACGGGTTGGCGATATCCGCCGTCTGGAGGCATTTCGCCAGGGTTGGTTCCAGGTCCAGGACGAGAGCGCCGGCCTATCTTTGCTTCTGCTGGCTCCTGAACCGGGCGAAGTGATCCTGGACCTTTGCAGCGCGCCGGGAGGAAAGACGGCTCATATAGCGGGTTTAATGGGCGACCGGGGACTCATTCTGGCGGTGGACCGACATAAGAGACGACTCAAAGATCTTGTGGATAATTGCCATAGGTTGGGTATTTCCTCAGCGCGTCCTCTTGTGGCGGACGGAAAAAACCTATGGGTTCAACCAGTGGATCGAGTGTTGGTCGATGCCCCTTGTTCGGGCCTGGGGGTGTTGGCCCGTCGTGTCGATCTTCGCTGGGGAAAAAAAGATGAGGACATCCCTCGCCTAGCGCAGCTTCAGCTTCAGCTTCTGATGACCGGTGCAAATGTGCTGAAACCAGGTGGGGTACTGGTCTACAGCACCTGCACAATTGAGGATCAGGAAAATGAAGAGGTGGTTGCCAGCCTTCTATTCCAACGTGACGATCTTCGGCTTGAGAGCGCCACTTCCTTTGTGCCCGCTGAGACTGTCACTGAAAAAGGGTTCGTGCGCACGTTTCCTCATCGAGACGGTCTCGATGGAACGTTCGCGGCTCGACTGAGAAAACTCAAGAGAGGATATTTTCCTTGGACCAAGTCGTGAGTATGCTGAAAAAGGGGTTCTTTGTGGTGGTCTTTTGGACCCTTCTGTCTATTGGGATTGTTGTGGCGATAGATCGGGCGGTTATGCCGTGGCTGGTGCAACAAAACCAGCAGATCCAGGTGCCCGACGTGGTGGAGCTAAGCTTGTTCGAAGCCGATTCCATCCTGGTCCACGCAGGGCTGACCATGATCGAGGCAGCTCCGGAGTACGATCCGTTGGTCCCTCCTGGATTAATATTATCTCAAAATCCAGAGGGAGGTAGCTTCGTAAAAGGTAAGGGAAGGTGGGTCCGGGTAGTGGCCAGCAAGGGGAGGGAGAAGGTCACGGTGCCTAACCTGCAAGGGGTTTCCCTGCGTCAAGCTCAGCTACTTCTTCAGAGATCAAGACTGGTATTGGGGCACATCTCCTGGATGTATACAGAAGACTTTCCCGAAAGAGTGGTCATCTCCAGTGCTCCCGGATATAGGGCAGAGGTGTTTCAGGGAGAGACCATCGATCTTCTGGTCAGTCAGGGTTCTGTACCACCCACGGCCATCGTGCCTCATTTCGTGGGCCAGAGCCTAGAGGGAGCCATTCTGCTAGCTCGGGATGCCGGTTTGAAAATTGGAAAGATCACCTATCTACCAGACGAGGATCTCTTGCCAGAGACCGTTCTCGAGCAGTCGATAAAGGCGGGACAAGAGGTGAGCCGCGACGCGGTCATCGACGTAGTAGTCAGCACCATCGAGTGAAAGAGAGCACATATGCTCACAGTGATAGCCGCCATTTTCGTCCTGGGTGTGTTGATTTTCATCCATGAGCTGGGCCATTTCTTGGTGGCCAAGGGCACTGGCATCCGGGTGGAACGCTTTTCCCTCGGGTTGCCGCCTAAGATGATCGGCAAAAAGCTAGGCGAGACGGAATACCTTATCTCCTGGATTCCTTTGGGAGGATATGTGAGGATGGCGGGGGACAATCCCGAGGAGCCTCTCACCGGAGAGCCGTGGGAGTTTTTATCTCGTCCCCGGTGGCAGAGGATGATGGTCATCGTTGCCGGTCCAGTTATGAATTACCTTTTCGCCTTTCTGCTGGTCTGGTGGATCCTGTTCTTCGGAGGCATCGCCACCCTTGATCCGGTCATCGACCAAGTGGTGGAGGGCTCGCTGGCGGAAAGATCGGGGCTTGTATCTCAAGATAAAATTACGACCCTGAGCGGCAGGCCGGTCACTTCCTGGGACGAGATCTTTGAGATTTTGCTCCGGGAGCAAGGCAAACCTGTCTCTGCTGAAGTAGAGCGTGATGGACAAGTCCAACAACTCCTCCTCGACCTGAGAGGTATTTCCCAGGAGGAAATCCGAGATTTTGGGATAACGCCTCTGATGACGACGATGGTCGGTGATGTGGAAACTGGCGGTCCAGCCGAGCAAGCCGGGATTCGGTCCGGCGACATCATCCTCACAATCGACGATGTGCCCGTGAGCCGTTGGTCAGAGATGGTCGCTCTCATTCACAACAAGACGGATACCACAATCTCCGTTCAATGGCTGCGAGGAGCCGAGACACATAAGGCTCTCATCAAAACCAAGGTCTTCAAAATTCCGGACGAGCACGGCAAAATGAAGCCCACGGCCTTCATCGGCATCACCTCTCGGGTCACCTACAAGAACATCGGAATCCTCCGCTCGGCTCTGGAGAGCAGCAAATGGACTTTTGATGTCACCAAACAGATCGCATTTTTTGTCAAAGGCTTGGTCACTGGAGAAGTTTCCGCCAGAATGGTGGGCGGGCCCATATTCATCGCCCAAGTGGCGGGACAGAGTGTCAAGCAGGGTTTCGCCTCTCTGCTTTCTTTTATGGCTTTGTTGAGCGTCAACTTGGCCCTGCTCAACTTGCTACCCATCCCAATTTTGGATGGCGGACACCTGCTGATTCTATTGGTGGAAGCGGCCAAAAGGAGCTCACTGAGTACCAAGCAGAGAATGGTCATTCAGCAGCTGGGCCTCGTTTTGATTATCTTTATGGTTCTGTTTGTGATATTCAACGACGTGACCCGCTGATCTTTCCAAAAAGAGTTTGACAAATACCACTTGAGAGCGTATTATGTGAATTCCACGGAAAAAACGAGAGCAGAAGGCTGTTGAATTTGGGAGGTTAGAGACTATGAAATTGGCAAATCGTATGGGCAAGTTAGGCACAGAAACCGCCTTTGTGGTTTTGGCCAAGGCAAAAGCTTTAGAGGCTCAGGGCAAAGATGTGATCCACCTGGAGATTGGCGAGCCGGACTTCGACACTCCAAAGAACATTCGAGAAGCGGCCAAACGGGCTCTGGACGAGGGGTACACCCATTACGGACCTTCAGCAGGTTTCCCCGCCTTCCGTGAGGTGATCGCACAGGAGATCTCCAAAAGGTGGGGAGTATCTGTGACGCCGGAGCAGGTGGTGGTTACTCCAGGAGCTAAACCCATCATGTTCTTCGCTATATTGGCACTGATCAACTCCGGCGATGAGGTCATCTACCCTAATCCCGGTTTTCCCATCTACGAGTCGGTGATAAACTTAGTGGGTGCCAATCCCGTTCCCATTCTCCTTCGGGAGGAAAACGATTTCGAGATGGACATCCAGGAGCTCAGGGACAAAATCACCTCTAAAACCCGTATGCTGATTATCAACTCGCCTGGAAATCCCACAGGGAGTGTATTGAGCAAGACGAACGTGGAGGCCATCGCCGAGATAATCCGAGGCAAAGAGATCATGGTGCTCAGCGATGAGGTTTATCACCGCATCCTCTATGAGGGAGAGCATCACAGTATCTTCTCTGTGCCGGGCATGCAGGAACAGACCATTCTCCTAAACGGTTTCTCCAAAACCTATGCGATGACCGGTTGGAGATTAGGATTTGGGGTGATGAGAGAGGACCTGGCCCAGAAGATCGCCCAACTGATGACCAATAGCAACTCTTGTACCAGCAGTTTCACTCAGATGGCGGGTATAGAAGCCCTCCAGGGACCGCAGGATGAGGTCGACAGGATGGTGGCAGAATTTCGTCGTCGTCGCCAGGTTATCGTTGAGGGACTTAACGCCATCGATGGCATCTCCTGCAAGAAACCCAAAGGCGCTTTTTATGTCTTCCCGAATGTCAAGGAGATCGGTTGGAACTGTGGTAAATTGGCCGACTACTTTCTCGAGAAAGCCGGGGTGGCGGTGCTATCTGGCCTCTCCTTCGGCCAATTTGGAGACGGCTACCTGAGGCTTTCCTATGCCAACTCAGTGGAGAACATCCAAAAAAGCCTGGAACGGATTCGGGATGCCATCGCGGCCATCTAATTGAAGAGGATGGCCAGAAGAGAAAAGCCGGATATAACAGAGGGCGGCTCACGGGGCCGCTCTTTTGTGTATCAAAAGTGGGGGGAATTCGATGGGGGGCAGTTTCGCGAATGACCTGATCATCGCCACAGAGAGCGGAAAGAGCCGGGAGTATGTGTATACCAACAAAGTGGCGGCCCATTTCAGCGGAGAGACGCGTTCTGGTCCCACCAGAAGCTACCATGGCCTGTGTGTGCGCATGCAAAAGCTCTTGGAAGATTGGAGGTTTCAACTTGGGGGCGTCGAGTGTAAACCCGAGGAAACCACCCAAGTACTCGCCTATCCACACCGTCTGGTCAGGATCTTTGAGCATCCTCCAGCCCGCGAGCACATATGCCTTCTGGATCGATGGAACGTTCTCGTAGTGGACTTGATGGCAAAGGACATGGACATAGGCGCCTTGTGGCCCCTGGTGGATATACGGCCTGTGCGTTTGGCTGTGAAGCCAGTTTATCAAGTAGCTTGGCAGCCCCATAACAACCTCTTATTGATTCGAGGCACTTGTGGAAGCAAAACCTCCTCTGGAAACTTCGTCTGGCTGGGAGTGACCTGCAGCGCACCTATGGATTTTTCTCCCCAGCAGCGTTATCTGCCCACCGTATATGTTCGCGGACAGCAGCGGGAAGTGATGGGGAGGGGCACTCCTTTTGTTCCCGGACTGCTACGCTTTCGTCCGGAGAGGGGTAGAGCCCGCTTTCTGTTCATCGCTGGCCGCAGCCAGCGAGAGGTGGCCACCACGGCAAGGGTCGTTTTGGACTCCGCAACCATACAAGTACACCGTAAAAAAGAGCGATTGGAGAGGCTTATATCAAAAGCCTCTGTGAAGAGCCAGGATCTTCGCCTTAACGCCGCGCTGGCCTGGGCCCAGATATCCCTTGATGCCTTGTTGATGTGCCAGGAGGAACCAGGGATCTACGCCGGTCTGCCCTGGTTCGCAAACTACTGGGGGCGAGACACGGCCATTTCCCTACCGGGGGCCACCTGGGTTACCGGACAGTTCTCCTGGGCAAAAAAGATATTGGCAACCCTGGCTCGCCATCAAGATAGACGAGTCACTTCAAGGACCTATGGGAGAATTCCCAATATCCTGGAGCCCGACATCAAATTGTACAACACAGCCGATGGAACTCTCTGGTTCATACGCCAGGCGGAAGAATACGTTCGTTATTCTGGAGATGTAAGGACGATCCGGAATTTTTTTCCCGCTGTAAAAAGAGCTATTCGAGGGGAGCTCTCTTTGAGGACCGATCAAAATGGGCTGGTGGTTCACGGGCCGGCTGAGACCTGGATGGATGCTGGGGGAGAGGACCATCCCGTCACGCCCAGGGACAATCGGGCGATAGAAATTCAGGCTCTCTGGTATGCGGCCCTTCTCTCTGGGGCACAGTTGGCCCTTTTGGTAAACCAGCCATCTCTCTCTGCGGAATGGACTCGTCTTTCTAAAGGAGTGCACAAAGCCATTATCGAACGCTTTTGGAATCCTAAGGGCCAATATCTCTATGACCATATCAATCTCGATGGCAGCCCCGACGAGCAAATCCGTCCCAACCAGCTATTGGCCTTGACCGCCCCCCTCTATCCCCTTCTCTCCTGGGATCAGGAAAAGTCTATCTTAGATTTTATGCTGAGTCACTTGGTGTATTCTCATGGAGTGGCGTCTCTGGCTCCCGGAGATCCTCAATTCCGCCCTCGCCATCTGGGTTATGGCCGATATCACTTTGACCAGGCGTACCACAACGGAGACGTCTGGCTCTGGCTCACCGGACCTATGGTCACCGCGCTGGTGAGGCATGGCCGAAGAGAGATGGCACACATCCTCACCGAGACGCTAACCAATCACATTTTAGATAGGGGCGCTGTGGGCACTCTTGGGGAACTCTTCAATGCCTCTCCCACCAGAGAGAACGACAATGAGGCAGGCACCTTCACCCAGGCCTGGAGCCTGGCCGAATATATCCGGGTCGTCTACCAAGATTACTTGGGCGTGAAGCCAAACGTGCCAAAGAAAGAGGTTGTCATCGAGCCATCAGTGCCGGCTCAATGGGGTGATGTGGATTTTCAATTTGTCGTATCCCGAGGGCGTGTGGAAGCTCAATACCGGTTTTCCGCAGGATCCCAGACATACATCTTTCAGCCAAAAGACCTCATTCAACCACTGCGAATCCGTCTACGAATTCATCTGCCCGGTGGAGTGCTCCTCACTCTTATCCACCCCCTGAGATCTGACCGAAAGATAGAGATACAGGTGGTCTCTCATGGCCAAGGCTGGCTCGTCAGGGCGGACGGAAGGAGGGTGAATGGTCATTTCCAAAAGACAGACTTCGATGTCGGTAGGGAACAGAAAATCACCTTCAAGAAACCGCCCGTGTCGCGTAGCAGGATATAAAACAATGCGTTGTATGCAATGTAAAGAGCTTCGGCATGTCTGGAGCCCATTAATCTCGCCGGTTCGAAAGAGGTGAAGCGTATGAGATACTCCATGCCCTGGGGGATGTCTGCTGTTCTTTTCCTGTTGATGGGGATATGGTCGCTTTCATTTCTCAATTGCGGCCCCAAAGTACGCGTCCCCCGTCCGATAAAGCCAAAGGTGGAGCCTACCATTCGGGTAGGTATTCTCCAGAATAGTGACCAGATCTCCTTCCGCTGCCCCCTTGGATTTCGAGTAATCGATGATCAGGGTGCCGCTATCCTCTCCTCGGGCACCTCAGGGGGCAAATGGTCCGTGAGGGTGAAATTCGGTCAGCCCGCCGAGATGGTCTATAGAATTGGGCTATACGCGGGAGGGGATATGGCAACAGCCCTACGCCGTGTCGACGAGGTGAGCGCTCTGGGCCAACAGCCCAAAATCATTCAGGTGGGTCAGGAATTGCTTCTGGGGACCCGCGTGCTCAACGATAACCGAAAATACTGGCTCACCATCGGACCATATGCCACCAAGGAGGAAGCTACGGCACATAGAGAAAACCTTCCTTCAGAGGCAGCGGGTTCGATCATCACGGAGATTTCCTCTCCACCCCTAGGAGTGTTAGACCTGGTGGACCCCGCGGGTCGAGTGGCCTTCTCTTCAGGAGAGCCCTTCGTTTTGGAGCTCAACGACCCAGAGGAGGGATTGTTTACCCTCTTCGAAATACCTGTTGGTCGGGGTTTCTGGTGGGAGCGCCAGGAGGATCGATCGTATCGCGGTAAGATGGAGTTTCGTATGGGCAACGATGGCAAGATGTTGGTGGTCAACGAGCTCGATTTAGAGGATTATCTTAAGGGCGTTCTACCTTCAGAGATGAATCCAGGTTTTCCCTCGGCGGCGCTGCGAGCCCAGGCCATCGCCGCAAGAAGTTATACTATTGCCAAACTGGGCATACAGCATCCCCTGGATCCCTTCGACCTCTGCGCCAATGTGCATTGTCAGGCTTACTCTGGCACCACAAAAGAGCATCCCACCACCAGCCAAGCTGTGGAGGAGACCAGAGGCCATGTGCTGTTGTACCAAGGTGAGGTGTGTGCGACGGTGTACAGCGCCGTATGTGGAGGACACACGGAGAACACCGAAAATGTGTGGGGCGGACAACCCCAGGCCTATCTTGTGGGCGTGCCCGATGCCTCGCCCGAGGAGAGCGCAACTTTGCCAAAGAATTTGAGCTCCAATGAGGAAGCCGTGAGAAGGTGGGTCACCAGCACACCGCCCGTTTTCTGCAACCACCTGTCTGAAGAAACTCCCTCAGCCTTACACTATGCCCGCAAGCACTTCCGTTGGAGTGTGAACTATTCTCGCCAGGAACTGGAGGAGATTCTGGCTCAGAAGACGAGGGAAAAAATCGGAAATCTGCTGGATATCATCCCCATCAGCAGGGGTCCTTCGGGGAGACTCATCAAAGTGAAAATTGTAGGCGATGCCGGCCATTTTATGGTGGAACAGGAGCTGAACATTCGTCGAGCCCTATCCCCGTCTCACCTGCGAAGCGCCTGTTTCGTGGTGGACAGAGAGATGGGATTCGATGGACTCCCCACTACCTTTGTCTTTCGAGGCGCCGGTTGGGGCCATGGAGTGGGAATGTGCCAGTGTGGGGCGGCGGGTATGGCATTCCGTGGTATGGACCATCGGCAAATCCTTTCTCACTATTTTCAGGGCACCGAGGTGGCCAAAATATACGGCGTTCTCTTTTAGGAAACACTTTCCTCAGGTATTTTTTGTTGACAAGCTCTCTTTTGTTTGCTAATTTGAGAGAGGGCCTTTCATCTTTTTCAGTTATCTCATACACACAAGTGGAGGATGTCATGGCCAAGGATCACAGTTTCGCTGCCAAAGTAGCCCGCAGCACATCCAAAGGGCAGAGAAACTGTCCCGTGTGCGGCGGGCCCATTCAGACTATCAGATTGGTGACCTCAGAGATCTCTCCCCGTAATGCTTACAGGTTCAACCAAAAGATGGTAAATGTCTGCAAATGCAACAGCAAGGAGATTTACGGATAGCGCATGCCAGCGAGGAGCTAGGGCAGAAGATTCATAGTATTTTGCCTCTGGTAACTAAGCCCAATCAATATTTAGGCAATGAGTTAAACATCTGTTCCAAGAAACATTCTGAGGTTGATCTCCGGGTTGTGCTGGCCTATCCCGATAGCTATACCATCGGGATGTCTCATCTGGGTCTCAGAATTCTGTACCACATACTGAACAGAAGGGACGATGTTCTCGTCGAACGGGCTTTTGCGCCATGGGTGGACATGGAGAGTCAGATGCGAAAGAGGGGGATCCCCCTCTTTTCGTTAGAATCCCATACCCCCCTTGGTGAGTTTGACCTGCTGGGATTCACTCTTCAGTATGAACTGAACTTCACAAATCTGCTCAACATGTTAGATTTAGCGCAGATACCTCTGCGCACTGGGGAACGAGATGGGCGTCATCCTGTGGTCGTCGCCGGCGGGTCATGTGCTTCTAACCCAGAGCCTCTGGCTGAGTTCGTGGACGCCTTCGTCATCGGGGATGGGGAGGTGGTGGTGGAGGAGCTGGTCGATCTGCTTATCCGCAGCAAGAGGGAAAGGTGGAGCCGGCGAGAGCTGTTGTTATGTCTGGCAGACCTTGAGGGAGTGTATGTACCCTCTCTCTATCGCGCTGAATATGACCAAGCCGGACAGTTTCAGGCCCTCACTTCCTTAGACCATTCTGTGTCCTTCAAAGTGAAGGCCAGGGTAATTGAGCACTTAGATCTGAAAAACTATCCAGATCGTCCTCTGGTGCCGACGACCGAGATTGCTCACGACCGACTGAGCGTTGAAATCATGCGGGGATGCACACGGGGATGTCGCTACTGTCACGCCGGCATGATCTATCGTCCCCTTAGAGAGAAGTCACCTGAGGACGTCTTACAAGAGGTAGTTTCAGGCATCGCCAACAGCGGTTGGGATGAAATCTCTCTGGTTTCTCTTTCAAGCTCCGACTATAGCTGTTTGCACCCTCTGGTTTCCGAGATCAATCGAGCTCTGACCAATAAGATGGTGGCCCTTTCTTTGCCCTCTATGCGACCGGAGACCTTTTCTGACAAGTTGGCCCAAGCCATCAAGGATGTGCGCAGAACTGGCCTTACCTTTGCCCCGGAAGCGGGGACTCAGCGTTTGCGCAAGGTCATCAACAAGAGTTTTCAGGAAGAGGATCTTCTGGAGACCATGCGCATCGCCTTTGAAAATGGATGGGAATCTCTCAAGCTGTATTTTATGATTGGCCTGCCTACCGAGACTCAAGCCGATCTGGACGGCATCGTCGATCTGGGCAGCAAGGTTCATCGCATCAGCCAGAGGAGGGGCAGGAAAGACATCAACGTGAGCATCTCACCGTTCACCCCCAAACCCCACACGCCCTTTCAGTGGGAGAGACAAGATTCCGTTGAGGTCTTGGCCCAAAAATCCAGATACCTGAAATCTCGCCTTCCCCACCGAGGGATGCGCGTAAAATGGAGAGATCCTCACGTCTCATTCTTGGAGGGCGTCTTTGCCCGAGGCGATCGTAAACTGTGCAAAGTGCTGGCCTTGGCTTGGCAAGCAGGCTGCACCTTTGACAGTTGGTCGGAGCGGTTCCATTTTTCTCGCTGGGCCTCAGCTTTTTCCCGAGCTGGTGTCGATGCGCAACGCTATGTGGCCGAATGGCCATTAGATAGGCCTCTACCATGGGATCATATCGATTATGGGGTTCGTCGGCAATTTCTCTTGCAGGAAAGGCAAAGAGCACTGCATGGCCAATTAACGGCAGACTGCCGTTCCGGTCGTTGTCTCAAGTGTGGCGTGCACCAGGAGGGAGGCCTCAAAAGAAAACCGGCTCTGGAGAGAGCTCAGACACTTGCGGTGAAAATCCAGCCCACTTATGGTCGCAAGAAGAAGATTCGGGCGCGGGGGAGGCCCCAAATAGCTCGGACCAGAATGCGGGTTCGTTATGCCAAGAGAACTCCTCTTCAATACCTTTCCCACCTGGACCTGATCCGCCTGTTTGAACGAGCTATTCGGCGAGCTGATCTGCCCATCGCTTATAGCGAGGGGTTTCACCCCCATCCCAAGATCGCTTTTGGGCCTCCTCTTCCCCTGGGATTGACCAGCCAGGCGGAGTATTTGGACATACAATTTGCCAAGCCCATGGTGGGGGACCTGACCTACAAATTGGGTTCTAATTTGCCCCCAGGTGTTGAGATTTTGGCCACCAAGGCGATATTTCGCAAAACGGAATCCCTGACGGCAGCCATTAACGTAGCTGAGTATCGAGCGGAGCTGAAAGATATTCATACGCCCGATAACTTCCAAGAAGTTCTGACCCGCCTGCTGGAGGATAATCATCTGTCTGTTCGGCGGGTGACTCCTAAGGAGTCCAAGAAGGTCGACATAAGGGAGCACATCTTAGAAGTAAAACTTGAAGGTTCAAAAGAAAGGGAGATCCTGAGCATGCGATTGAGAGTGGGGCAGAGTGGCCATGCACGTCCCCGTGAGATTCTGGCTGCGATCTTGAGCCACTCCGACGAGGAGCTTTTAAGGATTCCCATCCAGAGGACAGGGTTGTTTATCGAGAGAAATGGGCAGCTGATCTCTCCTCTGGATGTCGTTTGAGAGAGACCTCCGCGTTCTTCCTTAAGAGGAGAGAAATTCTGGTGCATAATGAGATCGTGATCAATGTGGCCATTAACGAGACCAGAATTGCCATGCTTGAGGATGGTCATCTGGTAGAGCTTTGGGTGGAAAGACCGGAAAAAGAGCGCATGGTGGGCCACATTTATAAGGGCGTGGCCACCTCTATACTACCCGGTATGCAAGCGGCTTTTGTGGATATCGGGCTCCTCAAGAGAGCATTTCTTCACGCCTCCGATATAGATAATTCAGCCGTCGAATTTAGCAGTTTTGTGGACATGCCCGCCGAGGATGAATTTCTGGAACGACCTCGGGGACGAGGTGTTCCCATTCAAAACCTCTTACAAAAGGGTCAAGAGATCTTAGTTCAAGTTATAAAGGAGCAGATTGGGACGAAAGGTCCCCGGGTGACCTCTCAAATTTCACTTCCTGGACGTTTTTTAGTCTTGATCCCCAAGGAGGAACATGTGGGGGTGTCCCGCAAAATCGAGGCCTGGTCGGAGAGGAAACGGCTGAAGAGATTAGTGGCCAACTTGAGGCCCCAGGGCTTTGGTCTCATTGTGAGAACCATTGGCAAGGACAAAACAGAAAAAGAATTCCGGCAAGATATCCACAATCTGATGAAGACCTGGAAGCGAATCAAACAGCGTGCAGAGAAAGTGAAAAGCCCCGCTCTGGTTCATCGAGAAATGGGCATTACCTCCAGTCTGATTCGAGATCTGTTCTCTGAGGATATCGACCACTTAGTGTTGGATTCACAAAAGGAATACGACGAGATCATCTCCTATCTTAAGGTTGTTTCTCCAGATCTCTGCACTCGAGTGGATCTCTACACCGAGAGCGTCCCCATTTTTGATGCCTATCACATCGAGTCCGAAATTGACAAGACGTTCCATCGTAAGATCTGGTTGAAAAAGGGAGGCTATATCGTCATAGATCACACTGAGGCATTGGTGACTATCGACGTGAATACTGGGCGCTACGTGGGCAAAGGAAATCAAGCCGAAACCGTTCTGCGGACTAACTTAGAAGCAGCCAACGAGATTGCTCGACAACTGCGATTGCGGGATATCGGGGGTATCATCGTCATCGATTTCATCGATATGGAGGACTCTCGCCACAAGCGAATGGTTTTGTCCGAGCTGAAAAAAACTCTCAAGAGAGATCGCGCTAAGACCTCGCTTTCAGAAATGAGCGAGTTTGGCTTGGTGGAGATGACCCGGCAGCGGGTTCGCCCCAGTCTTATTCACACTTTCAGCGATGCTTGCCCAACCTGCGATGGGACGGGCCGAGTGACGTCCATCATGACCGTGGTGACCAGAATCGATCGTTGGCTAAAGAGAGCCAAGGTAAACTCCACGGAGAAGCGTTTCCTTTTCATAGTTCACCCACTTGTACGCGAGCTCTTGCTCAAAAACAGAGAGGAACAGGTGGCCAGGCTTCGGCGACAATATCGTTTTCGAATACAGGTGGAAGGCGATTCCACCTTGAATATGGATCAATATAGGGTTTTTTCTTTGAGTTCCCAAAGGGATATCACCGACCAATTTAAGGCTTGACAATCCCCATGGAGATGTTATATTGGTTAGCGCCTTATGGGGAGATCTCTCGTTCACCAAATCGCACGAGGAGCTGTCTTATGTATGCCATCGTTGAGACGGGAGGGATGCAATTCAAAGTTTTTCCCCGTCACATTATCAGGGTTCCCAAACTTGATGTAGAGGAGGGCAAAAGGATTAACCTGGAGAAGGTGTTGCTTCTTCAAGACGGGAAAAAAACCTTGATCGGGTCACCTGAGGTGAAAGGCGCCAAGGTCATCGCTGAGGTTCTCAGTCATGGAAAAGAGGGTAAAGTGGTCGTCTTTAAAATGAAGAAAAGGAAAAACTACCGTCGCAAAAGAGGTCATCGCCAATCCTATACCGATCTCCTTATCAAAGAGGTGCTCGGACCCAAGAAGACTTGAAGGGTCTCGGTATCCAATCATAGTGTGGTGAGAATTACTATGAATGAGAAAAGAAAATGCTGTTTATTTCTGACCGCCCGAATATTGTTGCTCGCGCCGACCATCATCCTGCTGGCTACCTCTCTTTCCGCTCAAGAGGGTTTGGTGACAGATCTGGTTGTTCGGGGTAACACCCATGCTGACTCGGCTCTCATTGTGAACACAGCTGGCCTTAAAATTGGAGACGAGATCAATCCCGATGTAATTCAACAAGTTATCCGAGGTCTCTATTCATTGGGATTATTCTCTGATGTGCAGGTAGAGGCCAAACCCCTGGAGGAAGGAGTGCAGTTGGCTTTGGTGGTGGAGGAGTTCCCTGTGCTGGAGAAATTGGTTGTGTCCGGTCATGATAAAGTGGACTTGGAGGATATCACAACCGTCATCGGGTTGGGGGAGGGACAGATTGTCGGTCCGGCCACCATCCAACAAAGAGGACAAAAAATTAAAGAGCTTTATGAATCTAAAGGATATCTTCTGACCACCGTCGAGGCTCAAGTCGCCGACGGCGAGCTCGAGGGACGCATCGTTCTGACCTACCTCATTCGTGAAGGTCATAAGGTACACGTGAAGAAAATTGAGGTGCAGGGCAATGAGGCCATCTCCGATAGCAAAATCAAAAAGGTCATGGACACGAAGGAGAAGCGATGGTGGCGAAGCGGAAAGTTCGATAGGGAGAAGTACGAAGAGGACAAAACAAAGATTGCCGAATTCTATCGTAAGGAGGGATATATCGACGCCGCCGTCGTCTCGGACTCTCTTTGGTATAGCCCTTCTAAAAAAGACCTTTTCATCAGCCTAACCGTTGCGGAGGGAAAACGGTATCGGGTTGGTGAGATGACTCTGCAGGGGAATACACTGTTTTCCCACGACGAATTACGGAATAAGTTTAATCTCCAAGCGGGCGACATCTACGATCAGGAAAAGTACGACGAAACTTTGGCAAATTTATATACAGCCTACCAAGAACAAGGTTATCTTTACACCCAGGTGGTGGACCGGCGAGTGCCCAGCGACTCTCTGGTGAACATCGACTTCAACATCATCGAAGGCACCCCAGCGCGTGTCCATAAGATTCACATCACCGGCAACACGAAGACGAAAGAGAAGGTTATCCGGCGAGAGTTGGTGATCAAGCCCGGCCAGGTCTTCAAAAGATCGGCCTTTCTGAGGAGCCACAGAGAGGTCTATTATCTTAATTTCTTTAGCAACGTTGTCCCAGATTACCAAACCTTGCCCAACGGAGATATCGACCTCATCTTTCGGGTAGAGGAGAAACCCACGGGGCAGGCTCAGGTAGGCGTGGGCTACAGTGAGAGAGATAAGCTCGTGGGCACCATCGGTCTGGGCATCCCCAACTTATTCGGCAACGGCCAGAGATTAGATTTTACTTGGGATTTTGGAAAGGTGCGGCAGAATGTGCGTATTGGTTTCACAGAACCGTGGCTCTTCGACACGCCCACAAGTGCCGGATTCGACCTCTATCAATCCAGCAGGCGGTGGACAAATTATTACACTGAAGTCCGCAGGGGCGGTGACCTGAGAATCGGTAGGAGGTTGTCTTGGCCGGATGATTACTTTAGAATCTACTGGAAGTATCGGCTAGAAGATGTTGAGTATACTGATTTTGCCTCATCCTATGATCCGCCAGCGGCATATGACCTTTCATTGATTAAGTGGCCCCAACGGACCAGCAGCACCACGATCACATTGATTAGAGATAGTCGTGACCTGCCAGAATTCGCCACAATGGGTTCTGTGCATTCTTTAAGTTCAGAATTCGCAGGGGGCTTCCTCAGTGGGGATGTGGACTATCACAAACACATTTTTGACTCTGCATGGTACTTCAGGAACTTTTGGAATCTTACCTTGATGTTTAAAACACGCCTGGGCATCGTCGATACTTACAAAAGCTCACAAACTGTTCCTTTCAGCGAACGCTTTATGCCTGGGGGCACAAGCTACGACGGAATGATCAGGGGATACGATAACCGCTCTGTGGGCCCGAGACAAGACAACACCGAAATAGGTGGCAAAACCATGCTTATCTTCACGCTGGAGTATCAGTTTCCCGTCGTCCAACAGCAAATCTACGCACTTTTCTTTGCAGACGCGGGGAATGCTTGGAGGAGCGTGGGCGAAACAGACCTCACCGATCTGAAGCGATCGGCGGGGGTGGGGGTCAGGATCGTCGCTCCCATGCTGGGGGTAATCGGATTCGATATGGCTTACGGTTTTGACAACGAATTTGGTGGCGAGTGGCACCCGCATTTCCAATTGGGCACCTCTTTTTAACACGGCCGCTTGACCTAGAGCTTCTGGGAAGCTGTTGCTGCACAGGAGTGTTTTGGACTTGTGGAGATGGTGATTTTTTATTTTGGGCATTTATAGCTCCTATCAAAGGAGGAATACAGAATGTTCATGATACGGATGTTAAAGGCTGGATTTGTCGCGGGCTTGATGCTCTCTTTGGTCCTTTTTACCTCGGCGCTGGCTGACGAGATGAAATTTGGGTATGTGAACTCCGCTGAGATCTTTTCCAGATACAAATCCTTTGCCGATGCGCAACAGAAGTTCAACAAAGAAGTCGAGGATTGGCAAAACAAAGCCCAAACCATGAAGTCCGAAGTGGATAGCTTAGCGTTATACCTCAAAGGGGAAACGGATGTCATTCCACCCCGACTTCCCTTTCAAGCCCTCAGCGAGAACAAACAGAGGGAGAAACAAGAGGAATACAAAGCGAAAGAAGCCGCCTACCTGGAATATGTGAACACCATCTTCGGCCCCGATGGCACAGCGGAGCGCAGAAATGCCGAGTTAACGCAGCCCATACTCGACAAAATTAATAGCATCATCGCCAAAATTGCCCAGGATGAGGATTATGCATTCGTATTTGACGCCGTCGGTGGTGCTATCGCTTACGCCGCACCTAAATATGACCTCACCGAGACAGTAATCGATGAGCTGAATAAAGAGATCGAGTAAGGCACCTCGCCGTCAGAGGAATCCATGGTCAAGACGGTAGCGGAAATAGCTCGCTTTCTCGATGGCCAACTCGTGGGAGATGGCACCGCCCAGATCAGCGCCGTCTCGGGAATCGCTGAAGCCAAGCCAGGAGAGATCACCTTTCTTGCCACCCCTCAATACCACCGTTTCCTGAGAACTACCGCTGCCTCAGCAGTCATCGTTCCTCCATCCGTTGAGTTTCCCCAGAAAACTTTGATCCGCGTGCACGATCCTCGCCTAGCTTTTGCCAGAGTGATGAGGCTTTTTTATGCATGCTTTCCCGAGGGGCCTCAGGGTATACACCAAACAGCGGTGATAGGCCAGAGGGTGAATCTGGGGCATGGAGTGAACATTGGAGCCTTGGTTTGCATAGAGGACCAGGTCACCGTTGGCGATGACGTGACCATCTTTCCCGGTGTGTTCATCGGCAGAGAATCGCAGATAGGGTCGGGCACAGTCATCTATGCCAATGCTACCATACGTGAGCAGACGGTTATAGGCAAAAATGTCATCATCCACAGTGGCACTGTCATAGGCAGTGATGGCTTCGGATACGCCAAACAGGGGGATAAACACCTGAAAATACCGCAGAAAGGCATTGTGGTTATTGAGGATGAAGTGGAGATAGGGGCCAATGTGGCCATCGACCGGGCTACCTTGGGAGCGACCCGTATCGGCAGGGGGGCCAAAATCGATAACCTGGTCCAGCTCGGCCACAATGTGGTCATTGGGCCTCATTGTTTGGTAGTGGCCCAAGTGGGCATATCCGGCAGCACGGAAATCGGATCTGGAGTCATTTTGGCAGGCCAAGTCGGCCTGGTGGGCCATATCAAGATAGGAGACGATAGCATCATCGGTGCCCAGTCAGGTGTTCGTAAATCGGTACCACCTGGCTCTGTGCTTTTCGGGTACCCTGCTCGGCCTCATGTAAAGGCAAAACGCATAGAGGCCTGCCTGAATCGTCTCCCGGAGCTATTTAAGAAGGTAAACGCTTTGGAAAGGGCACTGAAGCTCCTTAAGAGGAAGTAGCATGACCACGCTTACCAGAACCATTAAAAAACCGGTCTCCTATTCGGGAATCGGCCTCCATACGGGAAACAAGACGACCATCACCTTTCGACCTGCCGCCGTGAACTCAGGAGTCACGTTTGTGCGCACAGACCTGCCTGAGCGTCCGGAGATTTCGGCGACCATCGAGCACGTGACGGGCCTAGAGAGAGGAACAACCCTCGGCAAGGACGAGGCTAGAATTCACACCGTGGAGCACGTCCTGGCCGCTCTGGGAGGCCTTCAGATTGACAACCTCTTTGTGGAGTTGGACGCCAATGAACCGCCGGTGGGAGATGGGAGCTCAAAGCCTTTTGTGGACGCTCTGCTGAAGGCGGGCATTTTGGAACAGGATGTCCCCAAAGAATTTATGGAGATCGACACACCCATTTGGTATTCAAAAAAGAAAGAGAAGGGTGTTGAGTTGGTAGCCTTGCCCTCGGACGATTTTATGATCACTTTCATGGTCGATTACAAACACCCAGCCCTGGGCACTCAATACACGGCCATGTATTCCCTGGAGAAAGAATTTGTCAAAGAGTTCGCCCCAGCCAGGACTTTCGGTTTTCTCCACGAAGTTGAGGCGCTAAAAGAACAGGGTTTGATAAAGGGAGGCACCCTGGATAATGCCTTGGTGGTGGGCGACCATGAGGTCGACGAAAAGGAGCTGGTCTATTTACAGAAGCTATTTGGTTTGAAGGATAGGGTGTTTATGGGCGAAAATGGTTTCCTAAATAACGCCCAGCTCCGTTTTCCCAATGAACCTTGTCGGCATAAAGCTCTGGATTTAATTGGAGATCTCTTTCTTTTGGGTGTTCCCCTCAAGGCCCACGTTCTGGCAGCTCGCTCTGGTCACGCGGCTAATGTGGCTCTGGTGAAGGAAATTCGTAAGGTTTACGAGAAAAAACGCCTCCTCTCAAAATACCAGGGCAAGAAGACAGGGCAGTATCAGCTTGACAGTCAGGCTATCAGAAAGATCTTACCCCACCGGTACCCATTCCTGCTTATCGATAGGATCATCGATTTAGAGAGCAGCAAACGGGTGGTGGCCATCAAGAATGTCACTGCAAATGAGCCCTTTTTCCAAGGACACTTCCCAAGCCATCCCATCATGCCCGGTGTGCTGATTATCGAGGCGATGGCGCAGGCAGGTGGCGTTTTGCTGCTCAACACGGTGAAGGATCCCGAGGATAAACTGGTTTATTTCACGGCCATCGATAAGGTCCGCTTGCGCAAGCCGGTGATGCCGGGTGATCAGATTCGGTTTGAGCTAGAGATGCTTCAATTTCGCCTTAGCCGGTGTAAGATGGTGGGCAAAGCTTTCGTAGAAGGTCAACTAGTGGCTGAGGGAGAACTCATGGCCGCCGTGGTACCACGATGAATTTTTCGATGAGGAGGCCAGAGAGGAATCGGTGAATATCCATCCATCGGTTATCGTGCACCCCAGTGCTGAGCTTGGTCGAGATGTGCATATTGGACCCAACTCCATCGTGGGGGAGAAGGTGATCATTGGCGATGGCACCTGGATTGCCAATGGGGTGGTGGTGCAGAGAAATACGCGCATCGGCTCGGCGTGCCGTATCTATACTGGAGCGGTATTGGGAACAGAGCCTCAGGATTTGAAGTACAAGGGCGAAGAAACCTTCCTCGAGATCGGAGATCGAACGACCATTCGGGAGTTCACCACCGTTAATCTGGGCACGGCTCAAAGGGGTAAAACGACTGTTGGCAACGACGCCATGTTGATGTCCTATGTGCACGTTGCCCACGACTGTGATATTAGAGACCATGTTATTCTGGCCAATGCCGTCAATATGGGCGGCCACGTTGAGATTCACGAGCATGCCGTGGTGGGGGGCGTGGTTCCCATCCATCAATTTGTGAAAATTGGTTGTCACGCCATGATTGGCGGGGGATACCGGGTCAACCAGGATATCTGTCCCTATGTTCGTGTGGCTGGTTATCCCCTTCGGGTGGTCGGTTTGAATACCATTGGGCTGAGACGAAAGGGATTTTCCTCGGAGACTTTGACCCTTCTTAAGAAGGCCTACTCCCTGCTCTTTCACAGCAACTTAAACGTTTCCCAGGCGGTGAAACGAATCACAGGCGAGCTGCCTAAAACTGAAGAGATTGAAAGAATTGTGCACTTCGTGACCAACAGTCAGAGGGGCATCGTTCGGTGAAGGAAAACGGCAGGGAAAAAACCCATGCGTTCGGCCTGAAAGGGGGAACACAGGCCGGTTTTTTTTGCCTAAAAGGTGTTGACACCGGCCCCACTTTTTGGTAAATTGATGCAGCTTTCCGGCTTTGCCGAAGAAAGGACTATCGTGGAACCCTGTAAGGTGGGTGTCATTGGAGTGGGCCATCTGGGCCGATGTCACGCTCGTGCATACGCCCAAATGCCAGAGGTACGCCTCGTGGGCCTGGTCGATATCAATCCGACTCGGGCCCAGGAGCTTGCTCAAGAATTGGGCATCGCAGCCATGACTGACTTGGATGAGCTGTTGAGCACCGTCAGCGCCGTTAGCGTGGCAGTTCCTACGCCACAACATCATCGAATTGCCAAGAGATGTCTCGAGAGAGGAGTTCATGTATTGGTGGAGAAACCCATCGCCACCACGCTGGAGGAGGCAGATGACCTTATCGCCAATGCGCAACGGACTGGTGTGGTGCTGCAGGTGGGGCACATCGAGAGATTCAATCCCACCTTTCGGGCCATATCCAAGCTGAACCTGGCGCCTATGTTCATCGAGTCCCATCGTTTAGCCCCCTATACCCCACGGGGAGCTGACGTCGCCGTCATTTTAGATCTTATGATCCATGACATCGACCTGACTCTGGCTTTGATCAAAGCCAAGGTGAATCATGTTTTGGCTGTTGGCGTAGCTGTGGTTTCGGACAGTGAGGATATCGCCAATGCCCGAGTGACCTTCTCCAACGGCACCGTGGCCAACTTGACCACCAGCCGGATATCGCCCCGGGCTATGCGGAAGATGCGTCTGTTTCAGCGAGACGCCTATATCTCCGCGGATTTTCTAAACCACTCTGTGGACATTTATCGGCTGCAAAACCAAGGTACAGGAGATGAGAAGGGAGATCATCCCCTGGGTTCCTCTGCTCAAACGGCGCTCCTCTCCAGAGGACAATTTGTGGTCTGTGAGCGCCCAAAGCTGGAGCAGGAAGATGCCCTTACAATGGAGTTGCGAGCCTTTCTCTACAGCATTCGGAAAGAGGAAAAACCCCTCGTGAGCGGTCAAGATGGACGCAAGGCCCTATCGCTGGCGCTGAAGATCATGAAATGCCTTCAGGAGCATGCCCATTGGATTCAGAAGTCTGGTCATCCATGAGAGGGCCCTCCATTCTCATCGTGGCCGGCGAAGCCTCAGGCGACCTACATGGTTCTCGCTTGGCATTGGAGCTAAAACATCTGAGACCTGACTGTCAACTGAAGGGCATTGGCGGTCCTAAAATGGAGCAGGCCGGTGTCCAACTCCTATATTCCCTCCAAGATTTCGCCTTCCTGGGTTTCAGCGAGGTGCTAAAACATCTGCCTTTCATACGCCGGGTCTTGCATCGGCTGAATCGTCTTTTTCTCGAGGACAAACCCGATCTGCTTATTCTCATCGACTATCCGGGCTTCAACCTTAGGCTAGCCAAGCTGGCCAAGCAACGAAGTATCCCCGTTTTTTACTATATCAGCCCCCAGGTTTGGGCTTGGCATCCTCGACGAGCCCACGCCATCGCCCGAGTTGTGAATAAGTTGGCTGTGATACTTCCCTTCGAAGTGGATTTCTATAGAAGAAGGACGGGATTACAGGTTCATTTCGTCGGTCATCCACTGCTGGAGATTGTCCAGCCCCAACTGCCCAAGGAACGTTTTTGTCGACGCTGGAGTCTCGACCCGGAGAAGCCGGTGCTGGGTTTGTTGCCTGGAAGCCGAGAGCAGGAGATCGTCCGTCTGCTGCCCATCATGTTGAATGCGGGCCAAATCTTATGCCGAAGGATACCCGATCTTCAGATGGCCGTGGGTGCCGCCTCCTCCGTGAAAGTGGACCTTTACCAGGATCTATTTGGCAAGCATAGCGTTGGGGCGGTTCTGGTCACCGATCAAACCTATGATTTGATGAGTCACGCCCGACTTCTGTTGGTGGCCTCCGGTACAGCCACTTTGGAATCAGCTATTCTGAATACACCCATGATCGTCCTCTACCGTGTTTCCTTCCTCTCCTGGCTCCTGGCTCTTCTTCTGGTGAGAGTCGATCACATTGGATTGGTCAATTTGGTGGCCGGAGAGAGGATCGTTCCTGAATTGGTTCAGCATCAGGTCACCGCGGCGAGGGTCGCCAGAGAGGCTTATGGTCTGCTCAAGGACGATCGCCGACGCGCTCAGATAAAGGATAAGCTGCTAACAATCCAACGCCGTTTAGGGGAGAGAGGTGCCTCTCGCAGGACCGCGAAATTGGCCTTAAGCTTGATTGATCGGGAAGGTGATTGAGTGAGAAGACGCGCCTCATTCAGAGAAAGAGTTTTCCTGTTTCTCATCTCTCGTCTGGGGGCTCTCTTTATATGGATCATGGGCAAGACTTGGCGTCTTCACTGGGCTGGACAGGAACATCTTCGCGCCATACGATCGGCGAGGGAAAACGTCATCTACGCTTTCTGGCACGGGCGTATGCTGGCTCTTTGCTTTAGTCACCGGCGACAAAACATACACATCATGGTCAGCGAACATCGGGATGGTGAGATTGTCGCCCAAACAGTGAATCTGCTGGGCTTTGTGCCCATTCGCGGATCAACTACCAAAGGGGGACGCAAAGCCCTCTTCCGAATCGCCGAGCGAGCCCGATCAGGCTACGATGTGGCCATTACTCCTGATGGTCCTCGAGGACCATGCTGGCGAGTGCAGCCCGGAGTGATCACTCTGGCTCAAAGGACGGGGATGCCCATCATACCTGTGGCCAACGGAGCCTCTCTGGGGAAAACTCTTTCATCCTGGGACAGGTTTCTCATCCCCATGCCCTTTTCCAGGGTGGCCATTTTTTTGGGGGCTCCCATCTCTGTGCCAAGGGAGCTCTCCGAAACGAGCTTTGAGGAAAAAAGGTTAGAACTGGAGCGAGCAATTCTGGCTTTGACTCAGAGGGCTGACCATCTCTTTTCACGATCTCATAGCCGGTAGAATATGCTATTTCTATACGATGTGATTCTTTCCATAGCCTTGTTGGTCGCGCTTCCATATCTGTTGCCCAAAGTGCTGTTGGGGCGCCACGGTCTGAAAGAACGCCTCGGTCTGTGGTCGAAGGAGTTTTTCCGAAGAGCTAAATCCGATCCCATTCTCTGGCTACACGCAGCCTCAGTGGGGGAGGTAAACAGCTTGGCGGCCTTTCTGCCGATCCTGAGGAAAAGAGCTCCTGGATACCAGTTTATACTGTCAGTTACCACCCGAACAGGAAAAGAACGAGCTTCCCGTCTACGAGGAGAAGTCCGCTGGATCTTTTACCTCCCCGTGGACCTCTCCTTTCTGGTCAGGCGAGTTCTGCATTGGACCAATCCGAAAGTCTTGCTGTTGGTCGAGACAGAACTGTGGCCCAATCTCATCCTTCAGGCTCAGCGAAGGGGAGTGAAGCTGGCTTTGATCAACGGTCGGCTGTCTGCCCGCAGCTTTTCACGTTACAGAATGTTCCCAGGACCTATGGCTCACATTCTCACCTCCTTGGATTTGCTCTGTGTTCAGACCGAGGAGGACGCCCATCGTTTTCGAGCATTAGGAGCGGAGGGCTCCAAGGTGATGGTGACGGGGAACTTCAAGGAGGACCTGCTGGCCGTTCCCCAAATGCGGGCGGAGCGGGAGCTGGTTCGCGGTGCCCTTGGCATACCAGATGGCACTCATGTGTTGGTGGCTGGGAGCACTCGTCCCGGAGAGGAGAATGAAATCGCAGAGACTATTGTAAGTCTCAGGAATGAGAACAACACCTTCCGGGCTATCGTGGCTCCTCGGCATGTGAAGCGCGCCAAGAAAGTGGCACGCCTTCTTGCGACGAAAGGATTGGAGGTTCAACGATACAGCCTCGGAGAAAGACTTCAGGCGGCTCACTGGGATGTCCTGGTGGTGGATATATTAGGGCAGCTGATGCGCTTATATTCTGCTGCCGATGTGGCTTTTGTGGGAGGAAGTTTGTTGCCTTACGGAGGACATAATCCCCTAGAACCTGCCGCATATGGGATTCCAGTTCTCTTTGGCCACCACATGGAGCATTGTCGCCGCAGCGCACAATTGCTTTTGCATGGGGGAGGGGGTATTCAGGTGGCGAACGGAATTGAGTTGAAGAAAATAGCCTCTCGCCTATTCCACTCGGACCAGGAGCGTCGTCGACGAGGTCGGGCCGCCCTCCGAGCCGTTCAGGAAAGTCGAGGAAGCTCTGAAAAAACGGTTCAGGCGCTCAAGGAAACGGTACTGTAGCTGGCCAGGCGGATTCACATACCCTCTGGATGGCATCACTTTTGGCAGATGGCCATCCTGGAACATCGGAAAGGGCTGATTTTCTCGGTGATGAGGTGTCTCTGCGCCTTGCTCACCGTGCCCGTATCAGCAGCGGTGCTCATTCGTAGGCATCTTTACCGGGTTGGACTGATCCCGGTACATAGCCTCAGGGCTCGGGTGATCAGCATCGGCAATATCTCCATGGGCGGTACCGGAAAAACGCCAGCGGTCCTCATGGTGGCCAAGCATCTGGCGGCCAGGGGCGAAAGGGTGGTGATCCTCACACGGGGTTATGGTCGAACCACTTCTCAAAGGAGAATCCTGGTCGGCGACCAATATCATTGGAAAGAAGTCGGGGATGAAGCTCGGATGTTATCTCGGCTCCTTCCTACGATCCCCATCGTGGTGGGCAAGAACAGGGTCTCCGGGGGCAGGCTGGCTGTGGAGAAGTTCCGGCCCCGATTCGTGATCCTGGATGATGGCTTGCAGTATCTTCGGCTGGCCAGGGATGTGGAGATGGTGATCATCGACGCTACCTATCCTTTTGGCAATGGCCGACTCTTCCCAGGGGGCATCCTGAGAGAAAACATCAGCGCCCTGAGACGTGCTCACATGTTTTTTGTGACTAAAGTAGACCAGGCCGAGAATGTAGGCGATTTACTGGCTTTTCTCCAGCGAACTTACCCCCATGCGCCGGTGGTACAAGGGACTTACCAGCCGTCAAGCTTACGAGACGTGCGTTCCCATGACCAAGTAAGCCTAAAGTTCTTGCGGGGAAAGCCCGTAGTGGCCATGTCTGGAATCGGAAATCATATCTCCTTTGAGCGGTCGCTGGAGCAAATTGGCGCCCGCCTGGCCGAGAGAGTGCGCCTCCCAGATCACCATCCCTATCGCCGAGAGGAAGTATTAGCAACTGCCCGTCTAGCTCTGAAAGTAGGCGCTCAGTGCGTCGTCACCACGCAGAAAGACGAGGTGCGACTGCCAGACATGGAAAAGTTGGCCATTCCCCTTCTGTCCCTGGGCATTCAACTTCAGGCGGTATCTGGGGAGGAACAGCTGTGGGACTTCCTCGAAAGGGGGCTTTGAAGTGGCAATCATTTTCAAAGAGCAACATGCCAACCTCAACATCCTCAGGGATAAGAAGATCGCGATTATTGGATACGGATCCCAAGGGAGTGCACAGGCTCAAAATCTGCGGGATAGCGGACTGGATGTCCTGGTCGCCGATGTGCCCGACAGCTCGGCTTGGAGGAAAGCGGATGAAGACGGTTTTCATCCGCATCTCGCCAAAGAGGCCTCCGCATTGGCCCAGGTTATCCTCATGCTTATCCCGGATCATCTTCATGGTCAGGTGTTTCGGAGCGAGGTGCTTCCCGGTTTGATCGCCGGGGACGCTTTGATTTTCGCTCACGGTTTCAGCATTCACTACCGCCAAGTCATTCCTCCTTCAGGAGTGGACTGCCTCATGGTCGCGCCCAAGGGCCCCGGTGGATTAGTAAGAAATCTGTATCGACGAGGGCTGGGGGTGATCTGTCTATTGGCTGTCTGCCAGGATGCCACTGGTCATTCTCAGGAGATTGGGTTGGCCATTGCCAAGGGCATAGGCGGTACCCAAGCCGGAGTCATAGAGACCACCTTCTCGGAGGAGACGGAGACCGACCTGTTTGGCGAGCAGGTGGTATTATGTGGTGGATTAACAGCTCTCATCAAGGCTGGATTCGAGACCCTGGTGGAGGCCGGATACCAGCCGGAAATCGCGTACTTTGAATGTCTCCACGAGGTCAAACAGATCGCAGATATGATCTATAGGTACGGGATCCAGGGGATGCGTGGTCGAATCAGCGACACGGCCCGATATGGCGATCTCACTCGAGGCCCTCAGGTTATCTCTTCGCTGATTAAGAAGAGGATGGCAGAAATCCTGGATGAGATAAGAGATGAGCGCTTTGCTCAGGAATGGCTGGCTGAAAATCGTGCTGGAAGACCTCGTTTCTCCAAGCTCATTCACGAGGATGATGACCATCCCATAGAGGGAGTGGGGAATAAGCTACGATCCTTGATGCCCTGGCTGGAGGAAGTTTAGGGGAAAATCCTTATCCTCGAGAATCAACTGGTCACTTGTAGCCTTTTATAGACCAAAAGAGAGATAGGAGATGAAGGACAATATCAAAAACGTACTTATCGTCGGAGTGGGTGGACAGGGTGTGCTGCTGGTCAGCGAGATCTTGGCTGAGATCTGCATGGAGGCGGGCTACGATGTCAAGAAAAGCGAAGTGCACGGCATGGCCCAAAGAGGAGGCACTGTGGTAAGCCATGTCCGTTATGGACCCAAGGTCTATTCCCCATTGATTGAGATGGGAACTGCCCATGTGCTATTGGCTTTGGAAGAACTGGAAGCTCTTCGTTGGGTGAACTATTTGCGTCCGGATGCCGTGGTGATCGTCAATCGACAGCAGATTAAACCCCTGCCCGTGGCCGTGGGCTTGCAGGCATATCCGAAAGGAGTTTTGACCAGGCTCAGAAAAGCCGCCAGAGTGGTGGTTATAGACGGTGTCCGCATCGCTGGCCAAGTGGGAGACATGCGAGCCATCAACATTGCCCTCTTAGGCGCTCTTGCGGTGCTCCTGAACTTAAGTCCCGCTCAGCTACGGCGAATTATCAAGAGGAAGTTACCTCAGAAAACGCTCAAGGCAAATTTAGCCGCTTTTGAGAAAGGCAGGGACGCTATGGAAGTTGAGCAAAAACAACATCGTACACACCGCAAAAAGGAGCACACCAGATGATGTATAAGTTAGCTTTCGTCGGCTTCGGAACTGTAGGCCAGGGTTTGGCTGAAATTCTCCTGAGCAAGAGGGAACTTCTGAGTCAGCATTACGATTTCCAATGCTCGGTGGTGGCCATCACGGATATTCACAAGGGCTCCATCTATCTGAAAGAAGGCCTTGATTTGGAGAGGGTTCTTGCTACAGTCAGGGAGACGCGACGGCTGGACGGCTATCCAGGGGCCACGGTAGGCTGGGATAGCCTTAAAACCATCAGGGACTGTGGCGCGGACATCGTTGTAGAAGTGACCTACACCGACATAGAGACGGGAGAACCAGCCATCAGCCACGTTCGGGCAGCGCTGGAGAGCGGAAAACACGTGGTGACCAGCAATAAAGGGCCGGTTGCTCTGGCTGGAAGGGAACTAGTTCAACTAGCCGATCAGAAAGGCGGCAGCTTCCGCTATGAGGGCACTGTGCTCAGTGGAACTCCAGCGTTGAATCTGGCCTTGGAAACGCTGGCCGGAGTGGAAATCAAAGAGGTACGAGGCATCCTCAACGGGACGACCAACTACATTTTGAGCGAGATGGAAAAGGGCAAGGGATACCAAGAAACCCTCAAGAGGGCTCAGGATCTTGGCTACGCCGAGGCTAAGCCCGATGCCGATGTAGAGGGATGGGATGCCCTGGCCAAAATCCTGATCATCGCCAACCTCCTGATGGGAGGAAATCTGAAAGTGAGCGATGTGGCACGAACGGGCATCACCGGAATCAGCCTTCAGGATGTGGAGACGGCCCGCCAGAACAACGAGAGATGGAAACTGATCGCTCACGCCTGGCGAGAGGCGGGTCAGGTGAGGGCCAAGGTTTCGCCCGAAAGGGTGCCCACAAAAGATTTTTTGGCCGGGGTGTGTGGTGTCACCAACGCTCTTACTTTTGGCACCGATCTTTTAGGTGAGGTGACCATCGTGGGCCCGGGCGCCGGAAAGCTGGAGACTGGTTTTTCCCTTTTGGTAGATATGCTCTCGATACATCGGAGAGATGTGTCCGCTGGCGGAGCATGAGCGACGAGAACATCAGCGAAAAGCGTAGAGGAAAAACTGATTGAGGAGGACGAAAGATGAAAATGCTCATAGGCGGAAAGTGGGTGGATCGGGAGAAAAAAATAGAGGTCACAAATCCTTACGATAACTCTTTGGTTGACACAGTTCCCGCAGGCAGCGCCGAGGATATGAAAGCCGCCATCGCGGCAGCTGTGGAGGGATTTCAGGAAACGAAAAGACTGTCTACCCTGGAACGAATAACCATCTTGGCCAAAACGGCTGGTCTGATGGAGGGGAAGCGAGACGAGTTGGCCCGGATGATTTCCTCTGAGGGCAGCAAAACTATACGAGAGGCTCGTTTTGAGGTGGGTAGGGCCATTACGACCATGACCGTTTCCTCCGAGGAGGCCAGAAGAATTGACGGTGAAACTCTCCCTTTCGATAGCCGGCCTGGCTCCCAGAACCGGCGGGGTTATTACTATCGATTTCCCATCGGGGTCATCGGAGCCATAACGCCCTTCAATGATCCATTGAACCTGGTGGCTCACAAGCTGGGCCCCGCATTGGCCAGCGGCAACTCCGTGGTCTTGAAGCCTGCTACGGTTACACCTCTGGTAGCTCTAAAGCTGGGAGAGCTGCTCCTAGAGGCTGGTTTGCCCTCCAAGGGTTTGAACATCGTCACCGGTTACGGACATGAGATCGGCGACGCTCTGGTGACCGATGATCGGGTCAGAATGATTACCTTTACAGGCGGGCCTGAAGCCGGCCTGGATATCGTCAAAAAGGCAGGTTTGAAGAAAATTGGCATGGAATTGGGTTCAAACTCTGCGGTGATTGTGATGGATGATGCCGATTTGGAACGGGCCGTGCCGGCTTGTGTCGATGGCGCTTTTGGATGTGCTGGTCAAAACTGCATCGGGGTTCAGCGACTCTTCGTTCATGCCAAGATTTTTAGCGAATTTAAAGACGAGTTCGTTACCAAGACCAAAAAGCTGGTGGTGGGACCTCAACGCGACGAGAAAACCGACGTGGGTCCCATGATCACCGAGGGGGAGGCGGAGAGGATCGAGGCCTGGGTTCAGGAGGCCATCTCTCAGGGCGCCAAGGTCTTAACCGGAGGCATGCGCCGAGGGTCCGTCTATCAACCCACCATCCTTGCCGACGCTCCCCTCACCGCGAAGGTTGTGGCCGAAGAAGTCTTCGCCCCCACAGTGGCTCTTTTTGAGTTTCGAGATTTGGCTTCTGTTATCGAGATTATCAACAGCTCCAAATATGGGCTGCACGCCGGCATATTCACCCAGGACATCAACAACGCCTTCCAGGCCATCGAGGACATCGATGTTGGCGGCATCATGGTCAACGATACCTCCGATTACCGCATTGATCAGATGCCCTTTGGAGGTGTTAAGCTAAGCGGTCTTGGCCGCGAGGGCATCAAATTTGCCATCTACGAGATGACCGAACCCAAGGTGGTGTGTTTCAATTTATGAGGAAACCCAGATTGTCCAAAACAGAGAGGGAGGTACGTTCATGAAACTGAGTGATGTGGCGAAATTGATGGAAAAGCACGGTATTCCCGGCAGAGACGCTCATGATCTCCCTACCAGCACAAAGAGATTTCCCGACGGCGGCTGGTATCGTATAGAAATCTCTGGGGTAGAGAGACCTCATGTGCTGGCAGCTCTCATCGACGAGATGAATAAGCGTCGGGTCGCCATTCACCGCATCATATCCGTGGTGATGGGAGCTACCCTGTTGGACAAATCGGAGCTCAGGGATTTCGCGCAGATGGCTGCCGAGGCAAAGCTGGAGGTGATCCTCACCCCGGGCCCTCGTGCGTCATGGGATGTCGGTCGGCAATTGATCACTCCGGAGGGGGCCTTTTCGGGACTCAGGTATCGAGGCAGCGATCAGCTACGCCAGGTTATCACCGACATTTATCGATGTGTTGATCTGGGCTTTCGCGGTTTCCTGGTCTCCGACGAAGGCCTTCTCTGGCTTTTGAACGAGATGAAGAAAGGCGGCGATTTGCCCGAAGGAGTTACCTTTAAGGTTTCCATCTATGCCGGACATGCCAATGCGGCTGGGGGAAAATTGCTTCAATCCCTGGGAGCTGGCAGTTTCAATCCCGTGGCTGATTTGAGCTTAGCTCAATTTGCCAGTATACGTCAGATAATCGACATCCCTGTGGATGTTCACATTATCCTGACTGATTCTTTTGGTGGATACATGCGCTTCTATGAGGCACCGGACATGGCACGTGTGGCGGCACCATGCTACTTTAAAATAGAGCCTGGCCCGGGCTGTGCTGCAGGCCCCGGAGCTCTCTACAAGCCATGGACCAACGCCCAGATGATGGCCGACTGGGCTCGAGAGAAAGTCAAGTACGCTCAAATTATTCATGAGCTTATCCAAGAGAACTTCCCGGAGGCCGCTATGTCCGGCCAGGGGCCAGATGATTTGGCAGTACCCAGAGTTTAAGATGACGATCCGAGGGAATTTTTTTCCGGAACAGGTAAATCTACCTTGACATCAAGGAAATATTGGTTATATTACTCAGAGATTTGACGTGAGAAGGAGGTTGATATGAGAAGCTTAGCTTTCGGGATGGCCTTGATCGCGACGTTGATACTTTTCCTGGGCGGCTGCGGCTCCAAAACGCCGGAGGAGCTCTTTAACTTGGCTCAGAAGGCGGAGAATGAAGGTGATTTTGAAGAGGCCATCGATTTTTACACCATGCTGTTGAACAAATATCCTCAAAACGAGCATAATTACAAGGCTCAGTTTATGGTTGGCTTTATCTACTCCGAGGAGTTAAAGGATTACGATAAGGCCAAGGTGGCCATGCAAAAGGTTATAGACGATTACCCGGATTGTGATTTGGCCGATGATGCCCGTTGGATGTTGGAGCACATGGGGGAGAATCTAGAGCAGATGGAGTTTATGGGGGAAGCGAAGGGAGGATCATAACCGTTTCAAGACAATCTATTTTAGAGTCCTAAGCACGATTAATATCGCTGCCGAGCTTCTCATCTTTAAAGCACTTTTGCTCTGAAAGAGGACAAATTCCATCACGAAAAAGGCCGTTGCAACAGCATCGGCCTTTTGTACTTCAGGATCAGCACGGTGTAAAATGTGCTTTCTCAATGTCACCGAGAATATCAGGATCAATGCAGTTGCTCTCTTGTGAGGAGCGCGGATCGAGAGAGAAAAACTCTCCTCGGAGATATTTTTCGCTTGACAAGTTGAGCCAGCCGCGATATATTGAGCGGGAAAAGTAAAGTAGAGGGTGCAGGTGCCGCCCCAGCGGAGAATAGGGAAAACGGTTGAAAACCGTGCGGCCCCGCCACTGTGATCGGCAGAATTCTCGGACTTTGCTCAGCCCGAGAATTAAGAAACGAGCCCATGTTGGCCACTGGGGAGAAAATTCCGGGAAGGCCGGCTCGTTTCATCGCTGAGAGCCAGGAGACCTGCCTGTACCCTGCGAAACATAAGCCTTCGAGGGAAGGTGACGTTACCAATCCCAACTTTGAAGGTTGGGTTTTTTTAATCTTCCCTCAGGGGAAGTTTTTTTATGGAGTCTTGATTTTGGTCCGCGATCTGGTCCTCTGCGCCACCTTCGTGGCCTTAGCGGTTGCCTTGGGCTTCGCCTTGGTGCATATGCCCAATGTAGAGCTTGTTACGCTGGTGGCTTTCATGTCCGGTTATCTCTTAGGAGCCAGTCGGGGCTTCCTCATCGGTTTCATCTCCATGGCTTTTTTTACCATTCTCAATCCTCTGGGCATACCGGTGGTCCCGGTGGTAGCGGCTCAGGTCGGTGGGATGGCGGTCATCGGGTTCGTTGGAGGGCTGACAAAGAGGTGGTCGAAAAAGGGGCCAGCCTGGATTAAGCTGGGCTTTCTGGGATTAGCCTGTACCTTTTTCTACGACTTGACCACAAATGCGGCCATGGCCGTTTCTTTCGGGTTGATTTCCAAGCTATTCGCCGTGTTGGCAGCCGGACTGGCTTTTTCTGTCCTGCACATGGTTTCCAACCTGCTCATCTTTGCCGCGGCCGGTCCTTTTTTAATTAAACTTAAGCCCCCAACGAGATGAAGCCATCGGCTTCGCTCAAAGGGGAAAAACGACGAGTCGCAGATGCGATTATTTATGACAGCTTTTTGGAGGGGGGTATGATGCGCTTTCGTCTACTGTTTGGGGCCTTCTTGCTCATGTCGACCATCAGTGTCCAAGCGGATATCATCGCGATGACCACGGGAATAGTGGATGAGCAAGTTGACTATCAGCTTCAGCCCATTGTGGTCACGGCGACCAGGACACCCCATACCCTGGGGGAAAGCGACGCCAATGTGGACGTGCTATCCAGCGCCGATATCCAGCAATCCACAGCCCTGCACCTTGGTGATGTCCTTAAGTTATTACCTGGAGTCAATATCGGGGCATTTGGAGGAATTGGGCAAAACCTCACTCTGGGGATGCGCGGGAGTACCTCTGCGCAGGTCTTGATTATGGTGGATGGAGTGCCGGTCAACGATCCTCAATACGGCGGTCTGGATCTAAATCTCATCTCCTTAGATAACGTGGAAAGGATAGAGGTCATTCGAGGAGGAGCCTCATCTCTCTATGGCGCCGATGCCTTGGGAGGTGTGGTTAATCTCATCACTCGATCGTCCACATATGAGAAGCCCTTCTCGAGCATAGACTATCAAGAGGGAAATGATGACTTTGAGAAAGTTGTGGCTCGATTTGACAGCAGATCTGTCCATGGCGTGAGCCTGAACTTCATGGCCTCCTCCAAGGAGCATGGCGGCCATCGGATCAACAGCGATTATCTGGGACGACACCTATCCGGCAGGATCAACTGCGCCCTGGGCGAGGGGGGAAAGCTTAGCTACAGTACCCAGATCTACCGGGGGGAACTTGGCGTTCCCGGTATGGACATCATGCCCACACCCAAGGCCCGTCAGGAGGATCGCAGCTGGAATCAAGCTCTTGCTCTGCAAACCGTTCCGGCTCAGGGCCATCAGCTCCGAATGACCCTCTACCGAAATGACAACCAGCAGGAATACGTAAATCCTGATTGGTTCACAAAGGCAAGTCATCGACGCTGGACTCATGGGTTTGAGCTTCAACATAGCTTCGCCTTCAGTGATGTGCAAAAGCGCACAGCTGGACTAGAGCTCCAAAGAAGGAGTTTAGATTCCACAGAAAATGGTCGACATCACCTGGATCGAGGGGCTCTGTTTTTTCAGGAGGAGCTTGATGTGCATAGTGAAATACGGCTGAGGCTGGCCGCCCGGTTTGATCATCATGCCAAATTCAAAGATCAGCTCAATCCCAATTTGACCCTCGCATGGCTTCCCAGTGACTTCACATCAATTTTTATCTCCTTTGGGCGGTCCTATCGAGTTCCGACCTTCAACGACCTCTATTGGCCCACGAGTGAGTACGATAGTGACTTCAACGGCCAGCCGGACTACAAGGAGAGCGGCAATGGCTCTTTAAAGCCAGAGTGGGCCACCGCCTTTCAGGGGGGTCTACGGGCGCAGGCTGGTGAGGTCTCAGGCAACGTGTGCCTCTTTTACCGGAAAGTTCGCGATCTCATCCAGTGGGACAATGTGGACCAAAGCTACTTGTATGGCTTCTGGATGCCGGTCAACAGGTCCCAGGCCACCGTGAGCGGTTTGGAATGCCAGACCACTGCTCTGTTGGGCAAAAATGGGCAAGCCTCTTTGACCTATACTTACTTGGACGCAAAGGATGACCTGCTGAACAAACACCTGCCCTATCAGCCGGAGCATCAATTTGCCGCTCACCTTCAGTATGGGTTGAGCGTTATCAGAAAGCAGCTGGAGGTCATCTGTCGGTTGGGAGTCGAACATATTGGCGAACGTTATGCGGATGCCCGGGAAGGTGAGAAACTACCCTCCAGCACTGTCGTCAACGGAAAGCTGACCGCAAAGGTCCTGGACCGTGTTCGCGTCTATCTGGTGGGCAAGAATCTCCAAGATAAAGAATACTCCCTGCGGTCAGGATACCCTCTTCCTGGGAGGACCTTCTACGGGGGTATCTCTTGGGAATTTTGGGATTGAAGAGGAAACAGGTACATTTTCTTAAATTCAGGCCCCCAAGTTTCCTTGGGGGCTTTTTAGGGCTCTGAATAAGCTAAAAAAGCGTTGACAATTTTGGTAAAAAGTTGTAAATTAAACAAAATTAGCGTTTTGAATCTCGTCTGAGGTCAATGTTGAACTCTTGGGGATTGGTCAGGGTCAGCGTTGCCGATATCCACAGGGAGCCTGACCATAAGTCAGAACAGGTTACCCAGGCCATTATGGGGATGGCTCTGGAGATCTTGGATCAGCGTCAGAATTGGCGTTACGTCCGATTGCCAGACGGTTATCTGGGCTGGGTTAGCGAATCTCTGCTGCAGTTGGGGGATGAGAAGCTGGTTCAGCGCTGGCGAGCCAGTCCTAAGGTGATGGTGACATCTCAGGTGGCCCTTGTTCTGTCTCGGCGGCAAAGCGCATCGATCCCCGTGAGCGATGCAGTAATCGGAACGGAACTGCTTCGTTTGGAAACCGGACGGCGCTGGCACCGCGTCGCCTTACCAGATGGACGCCAGGGGTGGATAGCTCATAAGGACATCGCCGATGTGGGAAATCTCATTCACATAGAGGGTGGCAGTGCGGAGCAAATCCTCAAAACAGCTCATAGCTTCATGGGTCTTCCCTATCTGTGGGGGGGGACAACTCCTAAGGGATTTGATTGCTCAGGGTTTGTGCAGACGGTCTTCCGACTCAATGGGTTTTCCTTGCCGCGCGATGCCTCTCAGCAGTTCACTCAGGGCAGAGAGGTTTTCCACCGACAGCAATTAAGACCGGCAGATCTGGTTTTTTTCAAATCCCCAGATGCCGACAGAATCACTCATGTGGCCATTCACATCCAGAAGGGTAAGTTCATTCACTGCTCCGCATATATCAGGACCAACAGCCTGGAACAATCCGCAGAGGATTATGATGCCTCTCTAGAGGCACAATATGTTGGGGCTAAGAGGGTTGTAGGAGGTTTGACTGGTCAATGTTAGACCGATATGTGCTTGTGCTTAATCAAAATTACGAGCCATTGAGCATTTGTACTGCCAAGCGGGCCATCGTGCTGGTTTTTTTGGGCAAGGCCGAAATCGTGGAGAAGCTCGCGCTAGAGGTACGGACTGTATCACGAGCTTATCCCATGCCCAGTGTCGTTCGCCTCTATATGTATATCACCATCCCTCGGAAAAAGATCTTATTGACTCGCAAAAACATCCTCAAGAGAGACGGATATCGTTGCCAGTACTGTGGCCAAAAAAGAAATCCCCTGACTCTAGACCATGTCATTCCGAAAAACAAAGGTGGATCAGACAGTTGGGAGAATCTGGTGTGCGCCTGTGCCCGTTGCAACAACAGAAAGGGACAACGTACGCCTGAGGAGGCCAGAATGACCTTGCATCGTCAGCCGCGAAGGCCAAACTATTTGATGTTCATTCGACATTTCGTGGGCATCAGTGACTATCGCTGGCGCCGGTATTTGTTTTTGGAATGACTGAGCAACTGCCTTATATCAATATGACGGTTGTCATCGACTTTACAAAAAAACTATGGTCAAGAAAAGGATATTGAGCGGTATGCGACCCACGGGGAAGCTGCATCTGGGTCATTTTGCTGGTGCCCTGGAAAATTGGGTTCGTCTTCAGGGCGAGTACGAGAACTTCCACATGATAGCGAATTGGCATGCTCTGACGACATCCTTTGAGGATACCGCATCTATTCATGAGAACATCTTGGACATGACCATCGACTGGCTTTGTGCCGGCATCGATCTGGAAAAAAGTTTGATTTTTGTCCAATCGGATGTCCCAGAGCACGCTGAGTTGCATCTGTTGTTTTCCATGTTAGTCACCAGCGCGCGTCTGGAACGCAATCCTACTTTGAAAGAAGTTATACGAGACCTCCATCTGGGCGAAAACGTAAGCTATGGACTTCTTGGCTATCCTGTTCTACAGGCCGCCGATATTCTCATTTACAAAGCGGATGCGGTGCCCGTGGGAGAGGATCAAGCTCCTCATGTGGAGCTGACGCGTGAGATCGCCCGTAGGTTCAACAACCTATATGGTCAGATTTTCCCAGAACCAGTAGCCCTGTTGACACCATTCAGTCGACTTCCGGGCATCGACGGGAATCGTATGAGCAAATCGGTAGGCAATACTATTCTTCTTGCTGAGAAGCCAGATCACATCAAGAAAAAAATAATGTCCACCATCACTGACCCTCAGAAAATTCACGTTTCTGACCCGGGTCGGCCGGAGATCTGCACAGTTTTTACATATCACCAGAAATTCAATCCTGAGGAGACAGAACAGATCGCCCAAGATTGCCGAAGTGGGCGATTAGGTTGTGTGGCTGACAAAAAGCGCCTTGCTGAAAAACTGTCGGAATTCCTAGAACCCTTTCGAGAAAAGCGGAGCCGTTTAGAGTCCGATATTTCTCGGGTTGAGGAGATCCTTCAGGAGGGAGGTCAAAAGGCACGGGCCATTGCCCAAGAAACCATGGCCATGGTGCGAGAGGCGATGAGTGTCCGGTAGTGGCTCGGGGAGTATGCCGATGGCTGGCCATAAGACAGCAACCACTGAAGAGATGAGTTCTGCAACGGGCTATCAAGTAAAAATCCCCATTTTCGAGGGCCCACTGGATCTTCTTTTGTTTCTTATCCAGAAAGATCAGATCGAGATCCAAGACATTCCCATCGCACGAATTACAGGGGAGTATCTTGCCTATCTCAGGCTCATGCGTCTCCTCCGTCTGGATGTGGTAGCCGATTTCTTGGTCATGGCCACCACACTCATGTACATTAAGTCTCAGATGCTGTTGCCTCATTCGATTCAGGAGGAAGATATCTTCCAGGAGGATCCTCGTCGGGAGTTGGCGGATAAGCTTCTGGAGTACCGACTTTACAAAATGGCTGCTGAGACTCTTGATGAGAGGGAGCAGGAAGCTGCTCTTTTATTTACCAGGCCCTCCGAGCCTCAGTTAGCCGAGGGAGAAGAGGAGCAGGATCTCATAGAGGTGAGCCTCTTTGATTTGCTTGCGGCTTTTAAGGACATAGTGGAGAAAGAACCCGAGGGGGTCACTCATGAGATTTTACTTGAGGAAATCACTGTTAAAGAGCGCTTCGAGTATATATTAGATGCCTTAATACATAAAAAAAGACTTCCTTTTGTAGAGCTCATTCGATCCGATCCCCGAAAGATGGCCATGGTGGTCACATTTCTGGCCCTTTTGGAGCTAATCCGAGCTCAGCTCGTGTCCGTTAAACAGCAGAGGGCTTTTGGTCAGCTTTGGGTTTATAGGAAAGCATGTGTAAAAGTTGATCGTCATCCTTTTCGAGATACACGATGAGTCAAACCGAGGGTATTGTTGAATCTCTGCTTTTCGCCTCCGATCGTCCATTGACTGTGAGAGAATTCAAAACGCTCATGGAGGATGTAGGCACAAAGGACATCGAAGAGGCCATCGAGAGCTTAAAAAGGCAATACGAACAGGAGCGGCGCAGTTTTCAGATCGTGCAGGTAGCTGGAGGTTATCAGATTTGTACGCGTCCCCAGTACGCCAGATGGATTCGGGGACTTTTCCGCTCCCGAGCTCGCTCTCGACTTTCAAAGCCCGCCTTGGAGACGCTGGCCATAATCGCATATAAGCAACCGATTCTTCGCGCCGAGATCGAGTCTCTACGAGGAGTATGTGTGGATAGCGTATTGCAGACTTTGCTGGAACGTGACCTCATTGCCGTAAAGGGTCGTAAGGCCACAGTGGGAAGACCTTTGCTGTATGGTACAACGGACGGGTTTTTACGCTATTTTGGGCTGAACAAGATCACCGACTTACCTGCCGAGAGAGAGCTTCGGTCACTCATTGATGTTTCCAAATCCTCTGAGAGCTTGGTGACAGAATACGAAGACACGGCTGAACAAATTTTTAGCCCATCACGGCGGAATATCCAGACGTCAGGCGGATCGATCCATCCTGGAGGGGCGGGTTCAAGTTAATGGCCAAGAGGTGAGGGAGCTGGGTTTCCATGTGGATCCTGTAGCGGATGAGGTCTCCCTAGATGGTATAAAAGTCCTCTCCAAGAAAAATCGGCTCTACCTCTTGCTGAATAAGCCGGCTGGCTATTTGGTTACCTCCTCAGATCCACGGGGAAGACCGACAGTCTATGAGCTTCTGGGAGAGGTGAAAGACAGGGTTTTTCCTGTGGGGCGTTTGGATCGGGATACAGAAGGGCTTTTGCTTTTCACCAACGACGGAGAATTAGCCCATCGTCTGGCACATCCCAGATATGGGTTGACCAAGAGATATTGGGCTTTGGTCTCGGGAGCCGTGAATGATCGGAAGATCAAGAAGCTTCTGAAGGGTATCCGGCTTGAGGATGGCATAGCCCGAGCCACAGACGTGAAAGTTCTGGCATGTGAATCTGGCCATAGCGAAATCTGCTTGGAACTGACCACAGGAAAGAAAAGGCAGGTGAGAAGAATGTGCATGGCTATTGGTCATCCTGTGGTGAGGCTACGCAGAACGGCCTTCGCTGGTTTAAGTGACGACGGGTTGCCTTGTGGTCAATGGCGGCACCTTTCTTCGGTCGAAGTTCATAGGTTAAAATCGAGCAAGGGATAAGGAGGATTTCTCCACCTCATCGTTTGGCCGATTGTTGCCTTTTGTCGGGAAAACCTGGATGAGCCGTTCTCAGCCAATAGTGGCCATTGATGGTCCAGCCAGTAGCGGTAAGGGAACTATTGGATTACTTTTAGCCGAAGAATTGGGTTGTCCTTTTGTGGACACAGGTGCCATGTATCGAGCCCTGGCCGTTCACGCTCAAAAATTAGGTGTAAATATGGACGACCAAGTTCGTCTGGAGCGTTTGGCTAGAGAGGGTCAATTTCTTTTTCAGAAGCAAGTCGACCAGAGCCGCTGGGCCTACCGGGTGTTCATCAACGGCCAGGATGTCACCGAGGAGATTCGAACCCCAGAGATCGATATGGCTTCATCACGGATCTCCGCGTATCCCGGGGTACATGCCGCTATGGTGGAAAAGCAGCGGGCCATGGCTCGGGTCAGTGGCGTTGTGATGGAGGGACGAGATATTGGCACGGTCGTTTTGCCAGATGCCGACATCAAGTTCTATCTCACCGCCTCGGTTCAGGAAAGGGCCAGGCGGCGTCATCTCCAGATGCAAAGCTGGGGTCGGACGGTTGATAGGCGGCAATTGGAAAAACAGCTTCGTCACAGGGACCGATCCGACAGTCTAAGAGAGGTCGCCCCGTTGTCCCAAGCGGCAGATGCCATCGTCATCGATACCACCAATCTGCCCATCGAAGAGGTTCTGGAAGAAATTTTGACCCAGCTTCGAGGAACACTTGGCCCGGAGATCTAATAATGTGGGCCATGAGGTCTCTGTATAAATGGTCTTGGCTGTTCTTGAATCTACTTCTCAAAACTCTTTTCGGATTTCGGGTACAAGGCCAGGAGATGGTACCGACTGATGGGGCCGTCATCGTGGCCAGCAATCATATCAGCTTGCTAGATCCTCCTGTGGTGGGAGCGGCCATTCCGCGGGAGGCCCACTTTCTAGCCAAGAAGGAACTGTTTGAAAATCGCCTTTTGTCATGGGTTATCAAGACCTATAATACTGTGCCCGTCAGCAGGGGTAGGCCTGATCGCGCTGCCCTCCGGCGAATCGCGGAACTGCTCAGGCAGGGCCAGGCCGTTTTGCTTTTTCCCGAAGGCACGAGAGGGCCTGGAGATACATTGCTAAGTGGCAAACTGGGAGTGGGCAAGCTGGCCGTGGAGGGGCAGGTACCCATTGTACCCGCTTATATCTTCGCCTCCAATAGTCTCCGGCAGACCCTATTTCGGAAGCGAAGATTAACCGTTAGTTTTGGCTCTCCCATATCCAGAAGCTGGATTGGGACCCTCGGTCGGGATAAGTCAGCTTATCGCCGTGTTGTCCAAGAGGTGATGCAACGGATCGGAGCCTTGCAGCACTCCCAGGGAACAAAATCATGATTTTATGCACGGCTCTTCGGAGCCGAATCTCATAAAGAAAGGGGAAAGAGGACGATGACGTTGGCAGAAGAGGTACAACCAAGCCAATCCTCCTCTGGCGAGGAGGAAAAGAGCAAAAAAGAGAAGAAAGGAGGTGAGCCCAAAGGGGCCAAACCTCGGACGACGAAAGCAAGACGGGCTACCGCCCCAAAAGCGGCTGCTAAAAAAGAAAAAGGCTCTCCTGAATCCAAGATAAAAGAGGCCGTCGCCTCTAAACCTAAAAAGCAGGCGGAGATCGAGGTCGAGGAGAAAACTGCTGTTAAGCTGGTGGTCTACGACGATGAGGAGGGGTATTCCGAGGAGGAATACGCCGAGCTTCTCCAGATGTACGAGGAGACCATGCGCGACATAGGAGAAGGAGAGATCGTCAAGGGGAAGATCATTCAGGTCACCGAAACAGATATCTTAGTAGATGTGGGATTTAAATCTGAAGGAATCATTCCCATCACCGAGTTTGGCGAGCCTCTGAACGTCAAAGTGGGCGATGAAATCGAAGTTTATTTGGAGAATATTGAAAATCAGGATGGACAGCTGGTTCTCTCCAAACAAAAAGCTGACTTCATGAAGGTTTGGGATAAGATCAAGAATGCTTATGACAGTGGGGAGGTGGTTGAGGGGCGCCTTCTGCGACGGATCAAAGGTGGCATGGTGGTCGACCTTTTCGGGGTGGATGCCTTCCTTCCCGGTTCCCAGGTGGCTCTCAGACCCGTACCAGATCTAGATCAATTGATCGGCGAGGCGTTTCCCTTTAAGATCATCAAATTGAACAAGATGAGAAGGAACATCGTTGTCTCCCGTCGAGTCGTTTTAGAAGAGGAAAGGGCTAAGGCCAAATCTCAAATCATTAAGGAATTAGAGGTGGGGCAAGTTCGCGAGGGCACGGTCAAGAACATCACCGATTTCGGAGCCTTTATCGACTTGGGTGGCATCGATGGACTGCTCCACATTACCGACATGTCTTGGGGCCGAGTCAGTCATCCTTCGGAGCTGGTGGCCATAAGCGATACTCTGAAGGTCAAAGTCCTCAGTTTCGAGCGGGAGAGGGAGCGCATCTCCTTGGGTTTGAAGCAGCTTACGCCATATCCGTGGGAAAATGTGGAGGAGAAATATCCTGTTTCGCAAAAGGTTCGTGGTAAAGTGGTCAGCATTACAGACTACGGGGCCTTCGTCGAATTAGAGAAAGGCATAGAGGGGTTGATCCATATCTCGGAGATGTCCTGGACGCAACACATTCGCCATCCCTCCAAGGTCGTGGCCATCGGAGATGTGGTAGAAGTGGTGGTCCTCAAGGTGGACAAAGAGGGCGAGAAAATCTCCCTAGGGCTGAAGCAGATTCAACCAGATCCCTGGTTGACCCTGGAAGAGCGTCATCCTGTTGGCTCTCACGTGACAGGAAGGGTTAGGAACCTCACCAACTTCGGTGCTTTCGTGGAAATTGAAGAGGGCATAGATGGCTTAGTGCACATCTCCGATCTCTCCTGGACACGGCGCATTCATCATCCCAGCGAGGTTTTAAAAAAGGGCGACAAGGTGGAAGTGGCCATCCTCAACATCGACAAGGAAAACAGACGCGTTTCTCTGGGATACAAACAGCTCATCGAGGACCCCTGGGATCACTTGGCCGAAGTCTATCCAGTGGGTGCAACCGTTTCGGGGAAGATCTTGAGACTTCTAGATCGGGGTGTCATCGTCGAGCTTCCAGAGGACGTAGAGGGGTTTGTTCCTCTCACTCAGCTAGGTTGTCCAGATATCCGCAAGCCCGCTGAGGCGTTTTCGATAGGGGAGGAAATACCCCTTAAGGTTATAGAATTCGACCTGAGCAATCGAAAAATTATCCTCAGTGCCAAAGCCTACTTCGAAGATCACGAAAAGGCTGAGCTGGAGACCTATCTGGCCAAACACCCAGTGAAATCCATTACCGTAGGCGAAGTTGCCGGAGAGGAGAGCACGGAAAAACCCACCGAGGCACCGTCAGAAAAGGAGAAACCTGCCCAACAGGAGGATAAAGAAACCGCTCGGCAGCAGGATGAAGAGCCGCCTTCCTCTGAAAAAGAAGAGGACGAGCCACCTGTCTCCGAGAAACCGGAGTCTTCTTCACCTTGAGAGCCTGGGAAGGTTGTAAAACTTTCACCCTCGTATTTGGATCGGGTTTTTCCCCATCAATTCTGAGCAAGCTGGTTCCAAACTGGCTTTTTCTGCGCCCCCGGTTACGTTTTGCAGTGGTCATCGCTGGAGCCGGGGGCTCTTGCTTTGGTTTTAACCTTTTAAGAAAGTGAACTTATAGTGGTAAGCGAATCTTTCACAATTCTCTCTTTTATCAGCCTGTTGGGAGGTCTGAGCCTTTTTTTGTTCGGATTGAGACTGGGCGGTGATCATCTCCAGAGCATAGCCGGAAACCGCCTGCGCTATATTATCAGCCGCTTGATCAGCAATAGGTATAAGGGCATCGCCGTGGGAGCCTTGTCCACATTTACCCTTCAGAGCAGCAGCGCGACCACGGTTATGTTAGTGAGCTTCGCCAGTGTCGGTCTGATTTCGCTAACACAGTCTCTGGGTCTTATTCTGGGGGCAGACATCGGGACAACTTTTACGGTCCAGCTTATCGCGTTTCGAGTTGCCGATTATGCCCTGCTCATGATAACCATAGGCTTTCTCCTTACCTTTTTGAAAAAAGAGAGTCGCAGCTATCGCTTGGGTGGAGTCATATTAGCTTTCGGGATGATCTTTTTCGGAATGAAGGTTATGTCTGACTCGGTGGCCCCGCTGAAGTTTTATCCACAGGTCACAAAGCTGATGCTGTCAGTAAAAGAGAATCCGCTGGTAGGCATCCTTATAGCCACCGCATTCACCGCCATCGTACAAAGCAGCGCAGCCACACTGGGTCTGGTTCTCAGCCTCTCATTTCAAGGCCTGATAGATTTAGAAGGCGCTATTCCGCTGATCTTAGGAGCTAACGTGGGCACCTGCGCCACAGCTCTGTTGGCCAGCTTGGGATCAAATACGGATGGGAGGAGGGTAGCTTGGGCTCACACTCTTTTCAAAGTCGTTGGCGTGATCCTTTTATATCCTTTTATAAACGGAGTTGCTGATCTCATTGCCCGGACATCGGAGAACGTGTCACGGCAGATTGCCAACATGCATACCTTCTTCAATGTGGGAATGGCCATCCTGTTTGTGCCCTTCATCCGGCCTTATCGGGACTTTATCGTCAAGCTTTGGCCACAAAGAGAGCTTCCGCCCCAGGAATTCGCTCCAAAATATTTAGATAACAAGCTATTAAATGCCCCCAATCTGGCTCTCGGACAGGCCACTCGGGAAATTCTGCGCATGGCTGATATTGTCTTCAGCATGGTAAAAGAAACCATGACCGTCTTCAAAGACAACGATGAGCAATTGCGCCGTCACTTGGTTAGAGAAGATGATAAAGTAGACCTCCTGGAGGAATCGATCACTCCGTATTTAACCAAACTCTCCCAAAAGGAGCTGAGTACAGAACAGGGGGAGAGAGAAATTGCTCTGGTGTTTATCACCAGCGAGCTGGAACAGATCGGGGATCTGATCAGCAAGAATCTCATGGTATATGCCGAGAAAAAGATCGCCCAGCCTTTCTACTTCTCCGATGAAGGCTTCCAAGAAATCACGCAGTTTCACTCTGAGGTGGCGGCCACCCTACAGATGGCCATCGATGCCTTTGCGGCCTGGAACAAAAAGCTGGCCCGGGAGGTCATAGAAAGACGCAAAATGCTATCCCTGAAGCAAAACAGGCTCCATCGAGCGCACATCAATCGTCTTCACCAGGGTTTAAAAGAATCTCTGGATACCAGCACCATCCATATGGACCTCATCGGTGATCTGAACCGGATCAATCTGCATGCCTCAAAAATCGCCTACGCCATTTTGGGAAAGGTTTAACTGGAACAAAGGCCATGATCAAAAGCGTTCTGGCCACAGTTGATGGGTCCGCATATAGCGACGCCGTGGTCCGCCAGAGCATCCAACTGGCCAAGAAGTATAGTGCCCTATTGCGTTTTCTAACCATTGTTGACGTGCGCATTTTCGAGTGGGCCCTTTATATCGGGGCCGATGGTTTCATGCCCATGCTCTCGGCCTCCACCTATCAGAAGCAAACCCAGAGATTTTTAGAGGAAAAGGCCGCAGAAGTTCTTAAAAAATGTGCCCAAAAGGCTCATGCTGCTGAGGTGGACTTCGTGACGACACAAATTGCTGGCTCCCCGGTAGAGGTCATCTGTGAACAGGCTCGCATGGTGGATCTGATCGTCATGGGGCGACGTGGAGAATACGCCCGATGGGAGGGAAAGCTGATGGGGGCAACCTTGGATGGCGCCGTGCGCGAGACCAATAAACCAATTTTGGTTTTGCCCAAGGAATATCGAGCCATTCGGAGAATGCTCTTGGCGTATGATCGCAGCCCCCAGGCCAATCATGCCCTCCAGATGGCCGCTGACTTTGCCTTACATCTGAAATGTCCGCTTTTCGTGCTGGCCGTGGATGACGATGCCGCATCGGGCCGGATTACCGTCGAGGAGGCCATGGAATATTTGCGGCCTTTTGGGCTGAAAGCGAATTCCCAGGTGAGCAAAGGGTCAGCAAGCGAAATGATACTTCGAGCCAGCGGAAGGGAGAATGTGGATCTGGTCATTATGGGAGCTCATGGACACACCAGGTTAAGAGAAGCCCTGCTGGGCAGCACCACCGAAGAGGTTCTCAGGGAGATAGATCTTCCCCTTTTGCTGGTCAGGTAGTTGAGATGGGAGCGAGCCTTTCTCACGGCTCAGGATATGAGGAGCTGTTTGCAGATGTCTGATATCTATATCGACGAAGTCAGCAAGCACATCGGTACAGAGGTGACCATTAAGGGGTGGCTTTATAATAAAAGATCCAGTGGAAAACTAAGATTTTTAACATTTCGGGACGGAACTGGACTCTTGCAAGGAGTGATGCTCAAAGGAGAGGTGGATGATGGCACTTTCTCTCTCTATGATGAACTCACCCAGGAATCCTCCTTGAAGGCCACCGGTATTGTCCGGTCCGACCCTCGAGCGCCTGGAGGGCACGAGCTGGGTATCCGCACCATCGAGCCAATCCAAATTGCCGCCGAATACCCCATCACTCCTAAAGAACACGGAGTCGCATTTTTAATGGATCATCGTCACCTGTGGCTGAGATCCTCGAAACAGCACGCCGTGCTGCGGGTGCGCGACGAGGTCATCAGAGCCTGCCGCGACTTTTTCACCGAGCGCGGTTTCGTGCTAGTCGATGCACCCATCTTCACCCCGGCACCAAGCGAGGGCACAACGACTCTCTTCGAGACGGGCTATTTTGACGGAAAGGCCTACCTTACACAAAGCGGACAACTCTATAACGAGGCCACAGCTATGGCCTTTGGTCGGGTGTACTGCTTTGGTCCCACATTCCGAGCCGAAAAATCCAAAACCAGACGGCACCTCACCGAATTCTGGATGGTGGAGCCAGAGATGGCCTTTTACGATCTGGAGGACACCATGGTTCTAGCCGAGGATTTTATCATTTTCATCGTCCAGCGGGTGCTTGAAAATAGACAAAAAGAACTTGCCGTTTTGGAGAGAGATCTGGAAAAATTGAGCAAGGTGGGGAAACCTTTTCCGCGCATCACCTATGGTGAAGCCGTCGAAATCCTGAAGGATGAGGGGAAGGATTTCGCCTGGGGCCAGGATTTTGGGGCAAAGGATGAGGAGACCCTATCCCTTAGATTCGATCGTCCCGTCATCATTCATCGCTATCCTCTGAAGTGCAAAGCTTTTTATATGAAAACGGATCCCCAAAATTCTAAGCTAGCCTTGTGCCTTGATGTCTTGGCACCAGAGGGATATGGAGAAATCATCGGCGGCGGGCAGCGTGAGGACAGCCTGAGGGAATTGGAGGCCAAGATCAAGAAGGACAAATTGCCCATGGAGGCTTTTCAATGGTATTTGGATTTGCGGAGGTATGGCAGCGTTCCACATGCCGGATTTGGGCTGGGGATTGAACGAACGGTCACTTGGATCTGCGGACGGGATCATCTTCGGGAGGCCATTCCCTTTCCCAGGATGTTGTATAGAATCTATCCGTAATTTCCTTTAAAATAACCAGAAGATGGGGCAAATCGTAGGCGAGATATGATGGAGAACTATCCTTTTAGGGAAATCGAGGAAAAGTGGCAGAAGCGCTGGACGAAAAGCGGTCTGAACACAGTTGACCTCAAAGACGCGAGTCGCAAGCTATACTGTCTGGTGATGTTTATCTATCCGTCGGGTGAAAGGCTGCATACTGGTCATTGGTACAACTACGGCCCTACGGACACCTGGGCCCGATACCAGCGAATGCGCGGCTATAACGTATTCGAGCCCATGGGCTACGATGCTTTTGGCCTTCCAGCGGAGAACTACGCTATCGAGCATGGTGTCCATCCAGCCAACAGCACTGCCGAGAATGTCTCACAGATCAGAAAACAGTTACAAGCCATGGGAGCTATGTACGATTGGGACAAGGAGATCGACACCAGCTCTCCAGAGTATTACCGTTGGACCCAATGGCTTTTCTTACAGCTGTACAAAAAAGGATTGGCGGAACGCAAAAAAGCCCCGGTCAACTGGTGTCCCAGCTGTAAGACGGTATTGGCCAATGAGCAGGTCATCGAGGGTCATTGTGAGCGCTGCGAGAATCCTGTAACTCACAAGGATTTAGAACAATGGTTTTTCAAAATAACAGCTTATGCCGATCGGCTCCTGGATGGTTTGGATGGTATCGACTGGCCGGAGAAGACCAAGACCATGCAGCGCAACTGGATTGGTCGCAGCGAAGGTGTCGAGGTGGTCTTCCGAATTGCCGAAACAGATCAAAAGATACCCGTTTTCACCACCAGGCCCGATACCCTTTTTGGGGTCACCTATATGGTTTTGGCTCCCGAACACCCGCTCGTGGAGGAGCTTACTCCTTCTGAAAAGAGAAAAGAGGTCTCGAAATACATCGAGAAAGCCAGAAAGGAGAGCGAGATTCAGAGGACCTCAATGGTAAAGGAAAAAACCGGGGTGTTTATCGGCACCTATGCCGTCAATCCCATCAACGATGAAAAGGTGCCCATTTGGATAGCTGACTACGTCTTGGTGAGTTATGGAACGGGCGCTGTTATGGCTGTTCCTGCTCACGATCAACGCGATTTCGAATTTGCCAAAAAATTCGATCTGCCCATTCGGAAGGTGATCCTGCCCGAGGGATGTGATCAAGACCACGAGCTTCAGGAAGCTTTTATAGAACCAGGAAAAATGGCTAACTCCTCCAAGTATAACGGTTTGAACTCCAGGGTAGGGGGGGAGAGGATCGCAGATGCTCTAGAGAAAATGAAATTAGGACGGCGATGCGTGAACTACAAACTTCGCGATTGGCTTGTTTCCCGGCAGCGTTACTGGGGAGCGCCGATTCCCATCGTCTACTGCCAGGCCTGCGGCACCGTACCAGTTCCCGAGGAAGATCTGCCGGTTTTATTGCCCAAAGACGTGGATTTTTCTCTTCAGGGAATGGGAAAATCTCCCTTGGCCACCAACCAAGATTTTGTTCAGACCGCTTGTCCACAATGTGGAGGCTCGGCGCGTAGAGAAGTGGACACGATGGACACATTCGTTTGTTCTTCATGGTATTTCCTGAGATACTTGAGCCCTCATAACAACGAGCGTCCTTTTGATCCAGAGCTTGTCAGAAAATGGCTTCCAGTTGACCAATATGTTGGCGGCGCTGAGCATGCCGTCATGCATTTGCTCTATGCGAGGTTTGTTACAAAAGTCCTGTACGACATGGATTACATCCACTTTGAGGAGCCTTTCATAAAACTCGTTCATCAGGGGACCATCACCAAAGATGGTTCCAAAATGTCGAAATCCAAAGGCAATGTGGTTAGCCCAGACCAATTCATCGGAGGGTATGGCTCTGATACCTTTCGCATATACTTGATGTTCATGGGTTCGTATCAAGACGGCGGCGACTGGAGCGACGAGGGCATCGTGGGGATTTCTCGATTCCTGAACAGAGTCTGGAGACTGGTGCATATGGTTCAGGAAAATAGAGTTATGGCATCAGAAGTTTCCATCGAAGAACTGAATCGCATCAAGCACTATACCGTTCAACAGGTAGGGCAAGATTTAGATCGATTTCACTTTAACACTGCCATCAGTAGAATTATGGAGTTCGTCAACGCTTTGTACCTTCACTTGGTCGAAACACCAACAGAGTTAACTCAAAAGGAATTTTTTCATGAAGCAATGCACACTCTTGTATTACTCATCTCTCCCTTTGCGCCTCATTTAGGTGAAGAACTGTGGGAACATTTGGGAAACAAAAATAGCGTTTTTCTTGAAAAATGGCCTACCTATGATCCCAGATTTTTAGAAAAAAGGGAGCTTACCATCGTCATTCAAGTGAATGGAAAAGTCCGCTCACGTATTCTGGTTCCTGCAGATATCTCTGAGGGAGACTTAAAAGAACGTGCTTTAAACGATCAAAGAGTGAAGCTTTATGTGGACAAGGGTGTGAAAAGGGTGGTGGTGGTGCCAGGGAAGCTGGTCAATATAGTTATCTGACCAGACAGGACAGCGTGATCGATTATTTAGTTTACATAATATATCTTATAGGACTCAATATGGTGTTAAAAAGGAGCCGATCGCGGCTCCTTTTTTGAAACATTTTATTGAACAGTTTTGTCATTAGCACAAGTAATCTCGGCAGATGCCATTTTGGCCTCGTCGTGATAACGACTTTCTGGGTAATTATCAATGAGCATCTGATAGGCCTCTATCGCTTTATCTACTTCTCCTGCAGAGAAGTAGCTGCGTCCTGCATTCATCAATGCCTCAGGGGCAGCAAAAAACTCGGGAAAATCCTCAGCTGATTTCATATAGAATTCTCCCGCCTGAGCATATTGACCCAGCTGTTCATGACAAGCAGCGATTCCTATCAAGGCTGAGCTTGTCAACAGCTCATCACGACGATATTTATCAATATAGCTCTGGAAGCTTTTTATTGCCTTTTGGTAATCGTGCAGTTTAAGGTAGATGTCTCCCAGGAAAAAAGCCGCCATACTGGCCTCCTGAGTCCCCCCATGTAAATCTATAAGAGCTTGATAGTGCTGCATAGCCTCTTGAAAATTGGCTCGTTGATATGCAATGTTGGCCTCACCGGCAAGCCGCATCACCGTTTCCTGGGTACGACTGCGACTAGAAGTGTATACAAAAATCACGATGACCAGCACGATCACGGCTGCCAGGACGGTTAAAAAGGTGTTCTGATGTTCGCGAACAAAAGATGTCAGCTGAAAGGTCGCTGTGACAAAACGATCCTCTTTGAGGTCATGTTTACGTATCCGTTTCTTTGCAGCCATACCAAATCCTCTTATGATAAGGGCTTAGGAGAATACAGTACCCCCGGCCCGACTCGAACGGGCGACACAGGGATTAGGAATCCCTTGCTCTATCCGCCTGAGCTACGGGGGCACAAGGAGTTATGGTGTTTCGTTATTGATTCATCAGTTTAATATTGCCAAAAACCTAGCTAAAATCAAGTCTTTTTTTACCCCTCTCCCCTATTGTGATGAACAATCAACTTGATTCACACTGCGAGTAAATTGAAATAGAAAAGGGGCTATGACAAACTTAGCCCCGATGGTATGGTATGATAAAAAGGGCGGATGCCAAAGGTTGGGCTCCATAATCGGTAGATAGACGTTCGCTCCTCAAAATATACTTAACGCCACTCGCTTCCAGCCTGCATTTGTATTGATGTACACGTGGTTATCATCCCAAGCTATATCTTTCACATTTCCATTTGTTTCGCCTGTTCCTTTGGGATCAATCCCCCAGTGGTTTGAGTTCAAACGTCAAAAGGGCTATAAGAACACACAGCCCAATTCCTAGGGCAGATGTTCCTAGAATACAGCCGATAGTTCTCCCTGCGTCAATTTTCTTGACTTTAACATAGCTAATATCGTTGAGTTTGATTTCCACATCTTTGGCATAGTATTTTTCCACTCTTTCGGCATAGCCTCTAACTTGATAAGGACTAACGGATGTAGTATCTCGGATAGTCCCCTGAATAACTTGCTCTTCGGCGAAAAAAACTCCCCCTGGTGCCTCAAAATTGATTTCCTCTCCTGAAGTAACCTTTGCAGCAAGGATTTTTTTCTGCGGTTGCCTCTTTAGTTCGTCTGGGGTGATAAGCACGACGCTGGAACAACCGAGAATACCGTTAAGCAATGCTAAAAGCGTAATGACAGCAATTATTTTTTTAGTAGTCATGATGAATCCCTCCTTTTCAGCAAATTATGCGAAAACTCCTGCAGCACCTCTTAAGATAAAACTCTAAATGGCCATTAGCTGAATATCATTGATGTGGAGATACTGTTACTTTAGGCAAATTAAAAGTACTAAGAATTCTCAAATATGTCAAGAAATATCAAAATTCTTTATTATCACAATCAATCAAAAACTATTCAAACAGGGTATGATCCTATGACGCTACTACCGCTCGGTAACCCCTACCGGGGAGTCATTTTCTGCGGTCAAACCAGATTTTATCCTTTCCTCCAACAAAAGCTGCGCTATGTGTGACGAAATTTGATCGAGGATTAGATATGATTCACTTATAAAAAGAAAAAAAAGCACAGACCCTAAAAAAAGCCCTTGTAAGTCATTTATATAAGGCCAAAATTAGGCGATTTTTAGGAAATGTATACTTTACCATGGGGAATTGAAAAACAAGTTGCAAATATTGCGTAACACCGTGATATCAAATATTATAGCAAAATTAATGAATCACACAAAATGTAAATAAAAGTGCCTCAGAATCCATCTCAGAGGGTCACGCGGGTAAATTGAAATAAAAAAGGGGCTATGAAAAACATAGCCCCATCAAAAGGCAGATACCAGAGCTTAGGGTCCAGAGGTGACAGTGCCAGTGGACTAGCTTTAACAACTACCAGCAAGCTTGCCATATAGCCCCATCATAGACCATAAGCTTGTGAGTGACGCTGTCCATGTACATATCACCTTCCGCTGGGCTGGCAGGAGCAGATGATCTGGGTTCCAATCTCATTACATCATTGATATGCAATGCTCTCGCAGGCCTCGTCGTTCCAATACCCACATTCCCCGACACGGTGGAATGCAAATTGTTCCCCGAGATGGCCCAGTTGCCGACGTCACTCTTGGCAGCTTGCCAGCTGAGCGTGCCGCTGCCATCAGTCACAAGCAATTGTCCGTTGGACCTATCGGAAGCGGGAAACTCGTATCCATCGGTCTCATCGCCAAAGCGGATATGGGGCATATCGACCATAAAGGTTGAATCCTGAGTCAGCTTGCTCCCGATGCCAAAAAGATAGGAGTAATCTGCGGCAGCAGTGATGCTATCTTGATATCCTCCGAGGATTGCTGAATATGCACCTCCAACATAATTTCCACCTCCACCACCCACGGTGGCCCTACTACCGATGGCGGTGCTGTAACCTCCGCCGCCCACCGTCGCATATTGGCCGCTGACGGTGTTGCCCTTTCCGCCTCCTACGGTTGCATAGCTGCCGCCAGCGGTGTTTAAATGTCCGCCGCCCACGGTACCGGCTTCATTGAACACGGTGTTACCTCCACCGCCGCCCACGGTCGCATAATCATCGCCGGCGTTATTGCCAGATCCGCCGCCCACAGTCGCCGAGAAGCCAGCGGCGTTGCCATAACCGCCACCGACAGTCGCACCGTTGTGTCTGGCGATGTTGCCTAACCCCCCGCCAACAGTACAGTACCTAGTAGTAATAATTGTATTCCCGGTGGTGCAGGCAACTCCTAAATTGATATGGGTATGAACACTATCACCAAACAGCATGTTACCGGCGTCACCACGGGCAACGCCGAGATAGTTAGCAGTAAACAGAACGCTATCCGGAGTGCCTCGAACCCAATCATTGTCAGTTGCTGAAGCCGAAGGGGTTTTCCAAGTCCCCTCACCCAAGGCATCGGAAGTCAACACATAACCATCAGATGCACCCGTGGGCATCTTGAAGCCTTCCATCCGCACTGTTCCAGCCACATCCAGCTTCTCCGCCGGGTCTAGGGTTCCCAGGCCCACCTTGCTGGTGGAAAAATTGCCATAGATCAACACATCGCTAGTATCCGGTCCATTAGCGATGTAGAGCTTGCTGGAATCGGTCTCATTGTATCCGGCTTGATAGCCCAGGAAGACATTGCCGACACCAACCTGGTTGGAGTTGCCTGCATAGGTTCCCAGGTAAGTGTTCTCACTGCCCGTGGTGTTTAAGAGACCTGCTCCCCCTCCAATGAATGTGTTGTTATTGCCTTCGGTGTCAAAATAGCCTGCGATGGTTCCTAGGTACGTATTGATCGAACCTGTTGTGTGGTACTTGCCCGCCCCCCGACCCACGAAGGTGTTGTCGTTGCCTTCATTGTTTTCACCGGCTCCGAAGCCCACAAAGGTTTCGTTGCTTCCGGTATTGTTTTCTCCAGCACCAGCGCCCACGAGGACATTACCTGTACCCTCAGTGGAGAGAACTGTTTCTCCGCCGATCTTGTAAACCGAATTGATGTTGATGTCCCCGCTGACATCCAGTTTAGCCACAGGTGCAGTGATCCCGATGCCCACGGAATCAGTGTCCGTCTCCAGTCGCACGACAGTTCCATCATCGACCCATCCTCCGCTACCTCCACCACTCCGGGCATAATCTGCGCTATCCGCCTCAGCTGCCCAGAAGGCATACCCCACCGATGCGATCCGCTGCCGGGGAACCAGCTCCGGATCGCCACCTACCTGAACGCCCAGCCAACGAACAGGCTCGCTGAAAACTGTGTCCGGGATGCTATTCACACTACCCAATAGAACATTGAAAATGCCACTGCTCACCACCACCGCTGGCTGGGTTTCCGTCCATAAAGCAGTCCCTCCTACAGAAAGTGGGTAAATAGAAAAGGTCATGGAGACGGTGGTGTCCAGTGCCACACCGAATTCATCCGTGAGGGTGCCCTGATAGTTGATCAGGCCGGGGACGCCCTGGGATAAGTCCAGGTTGCGAGCGCCGTCATCAAGGCTCACCATCTTCCTGGCCGCCTGGGCAGTGGAGCAGAGAATGCAGATCAAGACAGCCAGAACCATGTTCATCGCAAGATTCCTCACTCTCATGGCCCACCTCTTTGAAGAGATCGTGAATCGTGGTTCGTGAATCGTTGCCCAAAACCACCCAGCACCTGACTATATCTTCTTGACAGTAGAAAGCAGGTTGCCATCCAGATCACGAAACTCGCCATCCTCGGGCAGATAGACCTCGAAGCGCTTGTCCTGGCCGTTCCAGAACAACACCGCCCCGTTTTGCTTGTCCTCAGGCACCTCCTCAGCGACTCGGTCGATGATGGCCGCTCTGGATTCCTTATTGTAGAGCACATAAGGGGGGTCGTTGCCACCGACGCTGGTCAGCTTGCCGGTGCAGTAGATATTTCCAACGACGTGGAGCTCTTGTGTAGGCACCATCGTCCCGATGCCCACCTTGCCGGTTGAAAAATCGCCGTATATCAACACATCGCTGTTATCTTTGTCATTGGCGATGTAAAGCTTGTTGGAGCCGGTCTCATAATATCCTGCCTTATGGCCGACAAAGACATTGCCCGTGCCCGTAATGTTGGAATAGCCCGCATGTCGTCCCAGGAATGTGTTGTCAGAGCCGGTGGTATTTTTATAGCCGGAGGCGGAGCCCAGGAATGTGTTGTCAGAACCCTCGGTGTTGGAATAGCCTGCGGCCTGCCCCAGGTATGTGTTGGAACCGCCGGTGCTATTGCTGTAGCCCGCACGCCGTCCCACAAAAACGTTGTCCCCGCCTTGGTTGTTCAACCCGGCAGAGGCTCCCACAAAAGTCGCATACCCTCCTGTATTATTCCCCCCGGCACCGGCGCCAACGAACACGTTCTGTGAGCCCTCGGTGGAAAGCACAGTACTGCCGCCGATCTTATAGAGAGAATCGGTGTTGACATCTCCGTCGACATCGAGCATGGCAGAAGGACTGGTGGTCCCGATGCCCACCTGGCCGGTTGAAAAATCGCCGTAGATTAAAACGTCGCTTGCTCCTGAACCATTGGCGATATAAAGCTTGTCTGAATCCGTCTCATTGTATCCAGCCTGAAAGCCGAGAAAGACATTGCCCTGGCCGGTGGTGTTTTCATGGCCGGCCTTATACCCGACGAATGTGTTTTCATCGCCTGTTTCGTTCCGGTAGCCGGCATCACTTCCAACGAATGTGTTGTAATACCCTTCGGCGTTGTAGATGCCTGCGGCGGTTCCCAGGAACGTGTTGCTGTTGCCTGTCTCGTTATTGTGGCCAGCGGACATTCCTACAAATGTGTTCGAATGAGCCGTGGTATTGTTGCAGCCAGCTTTATTTCCCAGAAATGTATTGTATTGTCCTGTCGTGTTGGCGAAACCTGTGTACAATCCTACGAATGTATTGAAACTGGCCCCGATGTTGTTGTAGCCTGCATACCCTCCAACGAACGTGTTTTCATTGCCTGTTTCATTCGAGTATCCCGAATATGGTCCTAAAAGGGTATTGTCGTTTCCGACAGTATTGGAGTATCCTGCCTTATACCCTACGAAGGCGTTTTCATCACCTGTTTCATTCGAGTAGCCGGCATCACTTCCAACGAATGTGTTGTAATACCCTTCGGTGTTATAGAGACCTGCAGCGGTTCCCAAGAATGTATTGCTGTAACCGGTCTCATTACTGTGTCCAGCAGACATTCCTATAAATGTGTTGGAATGGGCTGTGGTATTGTCATGACCGGCGTTATTGCCCACAAATGTGTTGTATTCACCTGTGGTATTATCGAAGCCGGTATATGATCCAACGAATGTGTTGGAACTGGCCCCGATGTTGTGCAAGCCGGCAGCCCTTCCCACGAATGTGTTGTAATCGCCTTCGGTATTGTCTGAGCCGGCGGCACATCCTATGAAAACGTTGTTGCTACCCTGGTTGGTTTTTCCAGTCTGATATCCTATGAAGGTTCCATAGCTTCCAGTATTATTTAGCCCAGCGTCAACACCTGCAAAGACATTCTGTGTGCCCGGGGCGGAGAGCACCGGATTTCCACCTATTGTATAAAGGGAATCCGTATTGACATCTCCATTGACATCGAGCCTGGCCGAGGGGCTGGAGGTTCCAATGCCCACATTGCCATCTTGCTGAACGACAAAATCTGCCTCCCAGGAGCTGCCCCCATTCTCACTGGTAGCAACCGTAAAGATATTGTTGGAACCGGCACCGTCGGTGAACATCAACATCTGCCGTTGAGTGCCGTCGTTACTGCCGATACCAATACCACCATAATCGATGTAATCTTTCCAACCCCCGCCACTATATGGAGTCACCTCCTGAATCTCATATTTGGCCGCTCCGCTACCCATCCTCAAGGCCCCCTTGACTTGCAGTTTCGCCTGCGGGCTGGCCGTCCCGATGCCCACATTACCGGAAACGGCCGAATACATGTTGCTTCCCGCAATCGTCCAGTCCCCGTCGCTGGCGGCAGTAGCACTTCGGGCATACTCGGCCGTATCGGCCCCTGTGGCTCGAAAGGCATAGCCCGCAGCAACAATGCGCTGTCTTGGCTCTAGCTCGGGATCGCTCTCTACCTGAACTCCCAACCAACGTGACACCCCGTTAAACACCGTGTCCGAAATGGCGTTCACCCGACCCAGAAGGACGTTGAACAGTCCGTGGTCCACCTCAACTGCAGGCTGAGTCTCAGACCATACCTGAGTACCTCCGGTTGAGTCAGTATAGATGGTAAAGGTCATGTCAACGGTGGTGTCCAACGCCACGCCGTACTCGTCTGTGAGTATGCCCTGGTAGTTAATCATACCAGGCACATCTGCCAGAACTGCCGTAGACAGCAGCAGCAACGCTAGCACTACCATAAAAGCGATCGCCTTCATTGTACACCTCCTTAAATCTGAGGGTTTCTAAGAAAAGAATATGTGAATAAACCTTTATCGTATATTTCTATATATTCCTTTAGCTTTTGTGAGACCATTTTATCATAAGCAGTATTTTTTGTCAAGAAAAATCTCAATTAAGCTCTGTCTCTTTAAAAATCAAAACTATTCAAACAGGGTATAATCATAATGACATAACTACCCCCTGGTACCCCTACCGGGGAGGCATTTTCTGTGACGAAATTGAATCGCAAACCCTCCGTGCTACGAATCTGCTATGGTTTTATGTCCAAATATGTCCATTTTTGTCCATCTATGTCCCTGATCACGATCTCAATAAAGTCAAATAAAAAGGGGAGTTGTGTAAGTTCCAAGAACTTCACAACTCCCCTTTATAGGATTGTCGGCTTCAACGACCTGTTAGGTTATATCAAGCGGTTAAGGATGAACACCTGCAAGGATTGGTTGCTCTGGGATCGGCTGGTAAGCATAGTCATGGACCGTAAGCGTGCCATGCCAGCTAAAGCGACTTGTTAGTCCAGTTATTATGTGCTTTGTAGCCCCTTGGGTAGTTTTTGCTTTGCGATGCCCTTCCATTTTTTGTTAATGTCTTTACTTGATTCCCATTGATTTTTGCCCTTGCGGTAGTATTTTCCATCCCAGTAATAATGCTTTGGATAATTGAGGATGATATATACTCCCAAATGTGCATCGTATCTCATTTCTAGCCCGTGTTGATTTTTTAGTCGATATCCATGGGCTGGTGCATGCGGTGGGGGGCCTTTAGGTATTTGTTGGTTAACAATCACTGCCCTTGAAGAGCACCCAGACAACAGAAGAACTATGCAGGCAAAGCCAAAACAATAGATAAAATTAAGCCTATTCATAACACTTATCCTTTCTGGTCTAACTTATAAATAGATGGTTGTCCTTGCTAAGACTTCTGACTGCCAATTGTCCAGATAATGCGCACTGAGAGGTGTTTTTTTCTCACAAGGAGTCAATGGGATTTCTTACTCCCCTGCCGCCCCGGTTTAGCACATGAGTCCAGACCAGCACTGTTCGCACGTCTTCGTGGCTCGCCATCTCCTGTACGGTTCGGATGTCGTATTCGTCCTCAAGCAGATGGGTCACATAGGAGTAGGAGGAGCGAAATATGTGCCAACTGGCTCTTAGACCCACTAATCAGACAGAACGATCTATCTACCCAGGCACTGTGAATTCCGAAGTCTAACTCCTCTCCCCATTTAAAACAATCAAAACTATTTAAACAGGGTATAATCATAAAGACGCCACCACCCCCAGGTACCCCTGCCGGGGGGTCATTTTCTGTGGTCAGAACAGATTTTATCCGTTCTTCCCACCACAGCTGCGCTATGTGTGGCGAAATTGGATCGAAGACCAGATATGATTCACTCCTAAAGAGAAAAAAGCACAGAACCTAAAAATTGCCCTTGTAAATCATTGATAAATAAGGGCGAAAAGAGGCGATTTTTAGGTTCTGCATACTTTACCATGGAGAACTGAAAAATAAATTGTAAAGATCGCACAACACCATGATTTCAAAGATAATAGCAATATTCTAGAAAACACACAAAATCAAATAAAATGGCCTCAGAATCCATCTCAGAGGGTCACGCGAGTAAATTGAAATAAAAAAGAGGCTATGAGAAACATAACCCCTAGAAGAGGCCGGATGTCAAAGGTTGGGTTCCAGAGGTGAACATAACACTTCTTCAGCTATCTGAGCAGAGAAAGCCACCTCAAAGATTCGGCACCCGCCCTGATCAAACGGTCTTTGCTCGATTATTCCCCATTGGCCAAGTTTATGTCGAATTCACCCACTTTGTTGGATTCCGAGGACTTGTTGCCGGCTTCGTCCACAGCCTTGACGGAATAGAAGTAGTTGAAGAGCGTATCTCCAGCAGCGCCCACATCGGTGTATGTGGTGTCCGTAATGCTGACAAGAGAATCTCCCAAAGAGATAGGTGCAGTGCTCCGATAGAGCACATATCTGTTTACACCCACTTTGTCGTAGGGCTCTGTCCACGAGAGGCATATATCACCCATAGTTCTCTTTGCTCCACTCACCAGAGCAACAGCCAAATCGTCGATGGCCTCCGGCGGCGTTGCGTCGGCGGCGACGTGGAAGTTGAAGTTGGGCATGAAGGGTGGTCCCGGAGGCACCGAGTCCGCAGGTACTTTCTGATACTTGACCGGGTTCTCGGTCCAGGTCCCCTCCTGGGGAGAAGTCATGACCGCAGCACCAGCGTCTTTGTCCTCCACATAGATGATGTGCAGAGTGTCGTTGACTTCAGCGGCTAAGGAGGGATAGTCCTCATTCATGCAGCTACCCGGGGTCGCATTGGGGCTAGGGGTGTTGGTCAGGTTAGTGCCCTCAGACCAGTTCAGCCCCCCATCAGTGGACACCGAGCAGTAGATCTCTCCGTTAGCCCAGCCATGACTGGGGGTGACCCCCCCAGAGGTGTCGCCCTCGACGCATCTTTTATAGAGGCAGTATAGATAGCCGGTTGTTGGATCCTGTCCTAGGGAGGGCCTATCCACTGTGCTTCTACGGCGTCCTGCTCCCCTGTATGGGTCAGTATCCGGATCCCCCACATCGTACCAACCGTCGGCCACCACGGTGAGGGTGTCGTGCTCCTCGCTCCAGTGCCAGATCACCGATGCGTCTAAGGTCTGTCTCACAACGGCATAGCTATCAGGACAGGCAGCTAGGCGGGCGTCGAACCAGAGACCGCGAGCGGTAAAAGCAATGTGTGCATAGTCGGTCTTATCGTACAGGAGACTCACATCGCAGTAAGCCCGAAGAGTGTCACCGTTGGCAAAAGTTGAGTCAGGCCAACGGGTCGTATCCGGCTCGATAAGATTAGTGATGTTTCGCTTGGCTGAGAAATCCCATGTGACTCCATTCTCCGACTCTATCAGGAACACGTTGTTGTTCATCTCGGAGACCAGCTGGCCATTATAGGGTCCCAGGTTCGTGACGTCGAAGGCCGACTTGGCATACGCTATGCCCACTTTATTTGAAACGGGCGAGGCTGCCACGTCCTGGGTGGCTGGCATGATGGTATCCACTTCCACAAAGGTAGTGTAATTAGATCCACCATCTTCTGATCGGGTATAAAAGATGCGACAGGAATCTATAGCTACTGGCTCGCAGGAAACTACGTGTATATAATCCTGGGAGCAAACCGTCACCTTTGGCCAGATCAGCTCCCGATCAGGGGGGTTGGCGAGAGCGGTAGCATCAAAAATATTCATGCCCTCTATTTGTCCATAAGCCACCTGTGTATACGCGAAGTCTTCAACTGGACTCACGTTGTAGGCAACCACAGAATTACCTGTGCTGAAGTGGGAAAGGGTCGAATACCCGGAGCGATCAAGACACAAACAGATGCCACTCCCCAATGTGATACCATAAGAAGGATGGTAGTAATTATACCAAGCGTATCGGGGGTTAGTCTGGGCCTGAGGGCAGTTCATCCAACAAAAGTGCACCCCTCGGCTAGGGGTCAAAGATACCATCTTGCCGATAGTGCCGTTATGCTGATAATCGTACCACGTGGTTCCCAAGGTATAGACCTGTCCTATCTGATTACCCTTAGTTGGCTGTCTTTCCTGAAAATAAGCTAGGCCACCACTGGGCCCAGGAAGTTTTGAAGGAGTTTTAATATAAACAGGAGGATGCGCTTCAAAATCGTATAAGATTGTTTGACCTATCGAAGGTGTGTCTTCGGAGTCATCTGTAGCGATGCTGTGGCCATGGTCGTAATTGCCTACTTCCAGGAATGTGATCCACACCAAATCAGCCTGATTCGCTAACAGCGACGTCGATAGCTGAAACGTCAACAGCACCACTACAAAAGCGGTCGCTCTCATGGTGTACCTCTTCAAATAGATTTAGTGCAAAGTTTTCTTAACCTACGTCTCCATTTTACCATAACTGCTGTATCTTGTCAAGAAAAATCTCAATTATCATCGCACTCTAAAAATCAAGACTATTCAAACAGGGTAAAGTCATAAAAACATCCTCCCCCACATCCTGGTACCCCTGCGGGGAGGGCAATTTTATGGTCAAACTGAATCCCAAAAAATCCGTGCTACGAATCTGCTATGGTTTTATGTCCAAATATGACCATTTTTGTCCATTTATGTCCCTGGTGACAATCTCATTAAAGCCAAATAAAAAAGGGAGTTGCCTAATTTTCAATAACTTAGGCAACCCCCTTTTAAGGGATTCGAAGTCCGACGCTCTATCCATCTGAACTACTGACCCTTCAGCGTTTCAGGACTTAGAACAATGTGCATGAGCTATCATAATCAAGACCACTACCCCCCTGCTGCCTTCCTAGGTGATCAACTTTCCGTTGTGAAATCTAATCAAAATTTGCTTCCATTTTATGCCCAAATATGTCCCTTTTTGTCCATTTATGCCCCTCAATAGAATTTTGAGAACTCATAATAAAAAAGGGAGTTGCGCAAATCACAAAGACTTACACAACTCCCTTCTGGGCGATTAGGAATCCCTTTCTTTAAAAAAACGTTGGCCTAGGAACGATCGGTATCCAGTTTACCGATCCAATAGGTCTTCAAGCGCTAATGAAATCCTTTCTTCACTATTATTTTTTGTAAACTGCGCTTTTAATTGTGTACCCATTTTTCCCAGCCAAGTTTAGTACGTAGATCTCCACCATGCGTGACATAAGGGCTTCAGTTCCTCGCTCCCCAATTTGAAAGATCATTGTCTCAGGACTAATACTGTTATTTGCGAAAGCCTCTATGGATATTAGCTCTCTCACAATCGGGGGGCGTCCCTCCAAACTTACTCTCACACAGCTATGTGATTTGGGAGGAAGGGTTAGGGAGCAGCTTTTTTTGTTCAGGTAAGCAGTCGCAGAGACACTCATCGTAGAATCCGATGCGTTGTCGATTACAACAATGGATTCGATATTGCCCCCAAAGAAATCGCTGAATGTGATTTTAGCTTTCTCAAAAAAAGTTGTTTGAGTTGATGGATATAGAATACCCTTTCGAATGGAGTTCTGATAGTATTCCGGAAGCAGTGGAGTGTTGAACGTTCTGTATCCAGAAGGTAGTGATGCATGAAAAGGCGTTGAGTTTGCATCAAGCAGGAAATGAGTGCTTTTCAAATGAAAGAGTGTATCACGCAATTCGTGGGTATGATTCAGATCAATGGATCTTGGAAGGATGAGGCCGTGTTCCTGAACATCAGAAATGAAGTGTGTAATTACGGTGGAATGTGTGTTCTCCGGATATGTTTCGGCAAATGACTTGTATGCCGGTATTGTGTGTTCTCTAAGTGCTGCGGCTAGGGCGTCTCTTTGCTCAATTTCCTTGGCTGTGGGGCCGAAGATTTCGATCAGAAGGAAAAACGTTCCAACGGCGAAAACGCCAACAAGCCAGAAGATAAGTTTCCTTATATTTCTGGAATTCATATTTCTCTCCTGCATTATTGAGTCAAAGTTTAGTAATTCCTGACATCGAGTACGAGTGTGATTCCCCATGTTAGCTAACAAGTCGGGAGAACTTCGTAACAAGCGAGATCCATGAACTCGGCTTTGCCTAACGGTTGGGACATCAGTTGTGGCGAGTTGGAGCATGTTTTGACTTGTATTAAGACCTTTTTTAAACGCCGTCAACTGAATGCGCTTGTTATACGCTTGTGGTCATTCTTTAATTATTTTTTTCTAGAGTTCTTTATTGCCTTTATTGCTGATTGTATATGATAGATATCATCATCAGTAGAGATATAACCAGCAATAGATTTTGTTTGCACGTATTTGTATACTATACCTTGTTTCACCAATTTATTCTTTACTTTTGCAAGTATTTTTTCTAAGACAGGTAGAGCTATTGGATCACCTATCGCCTTCAGAGTATTTATTGCGAGAGTAACGTACTTGCTATAACTATGAACGCCTCTAGATACTTTTGCACCTTCAACTATATTTATCAAACATTCAGTTGCTGGTTTGAGTAATGTTAGCAATTTTTCTTTGTCGATGTCTTCGCTCTCGTTCATGAGCACAATTATTCCTGTAGTAGCCTCCTCATAAACTTCCTTCCTATCATCCTTTAATGCCTTCGATAGGATTGGCACTGCTTGAATACCCAAGCCAGCTAACTCTAGAGCGGCTAAATATCTTTCATTAGCAGAGTTGCTTCTTAGCTTTCTCTCAAGCTCTATGATTTTTTTCGCCATTGTTTTTCTCCTTTCGTTTTAATACCAAATTATTGTCTATTTATATTTTTGCTGGTATAAGAAAAAGATTGGGGGAGGACGTAAAAAATATTCTCTTAAGCTATATATATTGAAAAGTTATATAGATTTCCCAACAGATCTATGTCATAACACATCTCTATTGATCTCGTGCAAAAAAAACTGGTTATTTGAAATCTGCTTACTTTGTGCAAATTTTGAATTAACCTATAATATATTACTAGAAATGAGATTCATGTTTGTAACATTCTGTGAGCTTTTCTAAAAACCTTCTTCTGTATACTAGATCTTTTTTGAATTACTTTTAAGAAAATTCTAAATATTCAAATCTTCACTTTGAGTTATACTAAGAATTACGTATAACGGCTGGGGCATCAGTTGCGGCGGGGCGGAGCTTGTTTTGACTTGATAAAAAACCTTGTTTTAAACCGCCGTCAACTGAATGCCCTTGATATTCATTAACCGCCTGCTCCGTGTCGCCTTAAGCTACACACGAATGCCTCCGCCACCCGAGCAGCAACTATCCCACTGATCAACGCTACGTGCTCCAAGTGAATGAACGGACCGGTTGAATCGAGGCCACCTGTGTGATACAGGAACGCTACAGCAACCACCGATACGCCAGCGAGGTATACCAGACGACTAATACCCAAAGGGCTTGTAGGCCAAAGCAGCAGGAAATGGACTACGTAGAATATCAAGACAACATGTAGTCCTCCAGGAACTGCCCAGTAAATTCTGTCGAGGCTTGTGAACACTGAACGCAGAGCGTAGGTTGGGGGAAGACAGGCCTCGCATATGTACGTATTGATAAGCGGACCTAATTGCAGTGCAAGATAGTGGTGGAAGATGTAGTATAGTGGCCATGTGAGATACGCAATGGCCAAAGCCCATGCTGACCGGCGATAGAGCCCAATTGCGATGGCCATCCACAAGCAGGAAAATAGTATGATACGAAGAAGAGTACCGCTATCCGCGGTTAATCTGCTTGCGAAGAGCCAAACGTAATAAACAGTCCAGCCAAGATAGGAAAGGGCTGCTGCCAAGGGGGTACACCAGACATCTCTCGCTCGCGGAAGCCTATGTGGGCTTTGAGCTGGGGGCTGGGGAGTCTCCTTCGTGTCATTGACCACTGGCACTAGTGGTCGCGATTCAAACGGTGTATCAGCAGGCTTCACATCCTGCATTGCTGAGCCTCCTATACTCTAGCTACAGAATCGTAGCGCAGCGGCTGTTAAAAAAAGGAAGCACTGCATCATTTAAGCTTGAACCTCGATATCCTAGCGACCACTGACGTGGATTCTGGCGACGAAGCCATTGATGACCTCAGCGAAATGATTATTGAGATCATTTGCTAGAAGCTCCAATTTAATAATACTGATATATGTACTATGTTTCCTAACGCTTCGACCGCTATTAGACGGACATAAGGTTGACTGACTGTGCTGGGTGTTATTCGTCGCTAGCGATCCACACAAGCGCCTAACGGCAGGCGCATCAGTTGCGGCGGGGCGGACGGTGTCTTGACCTGAATGAATCCCTTCGTATGACCACTTTCAGCTGAATGACCTTGTGTGGGACAGCAACACCTCACACCAACCAGTGAGAAACTAAGTCAGGCTGTGTAGTCTTGATAGAAACCAAAGTCTACTACCCCACCGGCTTGATGGTGAACTATTTTCTCTTGACTTAGAGGGCTTCATAAGGCTTAGGCGGCCAGGATCAATAGAATCACTAGAATCACTAGATCGCCATTGCCGTGCTTTTTGAAGCATTACTTCAATCTTTCTTGGTCTCGATCCACTTTGCATCTTTGAACACATAGTATGTGTCATCGCGCATTGCGCGAGCGCCCGTGCTAAACACCACACGGAATTGGTCCTTGTCCTTCGACAGAGACGTACAGAACCCCTTAAACTGAATCTCAGGGAATTTGCCCGTCTCTTTGATCCCAGCTAATTTCATTGGGTCAACCCAAACATCCAGAAACTCGGGAACGAGCAGTTTCGTCTCCTTATCCACTTTCCCTCTGCATTCATTTCTTGGAAAGTGGAAGAAGGGATTCTCCAGCTTCTCCCTTACAGGTATGCCATATGTGTCCGCAATTTGCTGTGCGTGCCGTTCTAGGTCCGCTCGCACCTCTGGTGCTGCATATAATCCACCGGTGCCTGCTGGAAGATACTCGACGGCTAGGTTGTCTGATCTTTGCGCATTTGGACCTAAATATCCGGTCGTGCCAGAGTTGTAGACGCTAACCGCGAAAAGGAGATAGTCGTTGAGAAGCTGGTGGATATCGACAGGCTGCACGCTTGATGTTTTCGAGTCGATCCGTTGAGCGGTATCTCCAGTCGATGGTAGCCTCTTGAACGACTCCACCTCAGTGTGCCCTTCTAGGTACACAATCTCCACGAGGTCGCCTTTCTGGAATTCGTCAAAATTCTTAAGACGCGCTGCGAAATCTGCACTAGATATTGAAATCTCCAAGTATTCACTGACGACACTGAAATAATGGTACACGTCACAGATCTTGAGAGTATCTCCTCCGTCCAGCTTAACGACAATGTCCCCTACTTCAGGCGCTATCGACTCAATAACTCCGGTAACCGTTTTGCGAGCCGCTCTGTCCTCGGCGATCGGAGTTGACGGTCTCAGGCAGACCATCGCACACGTCAAAAGAACGAGTAGCGTCGCTTTTGTTCTCATTCTGGCCTCCTCTCCCAGTGAGTTCAGTTCTCGATTGCGATTGTCGTGAATGGAGGTGCATCTGCCACCTAACGGCTGGGCATCAGTTGAGGCGAGGTGGCGTTTGTATTGACCTGTAGTAAAACCTTGTTTTGATCGACGTCAACTGAATGCGCGGATTAGCTGGCCCAGCGCACTATTCAGCGCTTTCCATACCAGCCATCAATCCTTCTCTCAAGCGAAACACCGTGAAGAAGCACCCTAGCTCCAGCATAGTGTGCAGTCAGGACATTCACGTATTCGCCCTCAGTTTGGTCGCACCGTCCGTAGATCTGAGCTGAGTGAATAGCCTTGGTCGCAGTACCAAACCATCGCCGGCCGTCATCGAAGTAACTTGACCCAAGCATCAGACACAGTCTGTGGCCCTTTGCTGCATCAAGGTGAATAAGTGTCAGGGATTGCCCAAAGTCCACCGCTTCGAATGAATTCTCAACAAAACGGTCTCTTGGAGGATGGCTCTCGCAAAGGGCGGAGACGATAACATCACCTTCAGTGAGACATGGCCCATAGCCCACCACCGTGCTACACGAGGAGTCAGTGTAGATATAGTCCCAAGAGCCAAACCGCGCTTTCTTCTCGACGATTCCAACTTTGGACACAAAACCCCCCCCAGATACATTGATACTGGACTGCGCTGGAATAGGTGTTCTACCGTTGAGAGTAAGAAATCCTGAATATTGTACCGATTCGTTTTGCGAGATCGAATGGCTCAATGTGTCGGATTGAGTTAAAGTAGACGCTATCTGGTCGTTTTCTCCCGTGCGCGGTGGACATTCCATCTTTATGAGACCGCCCTTTGCCTGTTCTTCCGATGGTCCGCTTCCGCAGCCAACGTTTGCGACCGACCACGCAGCCAGGAGTATGACCAAAATCATTTTTTTGACTAACATTTGCATTACCCCCTTTTTCGATGCATATCTTCGCTAGCTAACGCTTAGCGCATCAGCTACGGTGGTGCTGTGTGTATTTTTACGCGTAAAATCTCTCCTTCGCCCTCAGCGGTCTGCATAGGCTTGGAGAACGATGCTACATCCCTGCCCCAGCCTTCTTCAACATTTCGATAATGTCTGGATCTGTACTTAGCTTAAGGGCGTCGTTCCCGCTCTTGTCCTTTAGATTAACGTCAGCTCCCTTCTCAAGCAGTAATCTAACGACCGGGGCGTGTCCATGATTTGCAGCTAACATTAGGGGTGTGATGCTGTCTTTAATTGTTCGCGGATCAATGTAAGCTCCCTTCTTAAGCAGTAGTCTAACGACCTGGGGGTGCCCACGACTTGCAGCTAACATTAGAGGTGTGACGCCATCTTCATATGTACCCAGATTCACATCTGCTCCTTTGTCAAGAAGAGATTCGACAGTTTTAACGTAGCCACCTACCGTAGCACCGAACAGCGCCGTTGCACCTTCACTCTTGGTTTTAGCGTCGACGTTAGCGCCGATGGCCAGCAAATAGCGAGTAATTTCGACGTACCCAAAATCTGACGCTTGGTGGAGGGGGGTTGAGTTATCCTCGTTGCCAAGGTTGACTCTGGCGCCCTTCTCAACAAGGTACTGCACGAACTCAAGCTGTCCATCGTAGGGGGAAGAATCACTCTCAGACACTAGTGGAGGCGGTGTCTCCGCTTTCGCCGTGGTTGAGAAAGGTTGCATTAGCATAGTAATAGTGCCGGCTCTACAGGCATACATCAGCGGCGTGGCTCCGGTTTTGCCTGGCGCGTTCACATCAGCCCCTTTGTCAACGAGGTACTTGGCTATTTCGAAATGACCACTCCATATAGCCGTGTGCAATGGTGTCTTTTGATCTGTATCCTTCGCATCTACATCTACGCCAGTAGCTATGAGCTGTTTTACCTTGTCTAAGTCACCAGCCTTTGCAGCTTCGTGGAGAGACAACCCACGTGCTGTACTAATAGAGATAACAGATATAGTGACCACTAGCAAGATACTGAGACTGAGGGTGTATTTCATATTGCCACCTCCTTTTGGTTTCTGGAATCGCGCTAGTGTGCGAAGTTCTGGGTGAAGCCGACAAAAAGATGCCATAGAACAGGTGGATTCCCTTCACACTCTCCTGCAAACCGTTGTTCTTAGCTTGTTAAAGAGTCAATCCTGCTTGCTAATACTTTCCAAGGCTTTGGTCGCTTCCTGACTTATGTCTTCGTCTGTATCCTTAGCACCCTCGCGTAATGCTATCACGGCAGGATTTCCGATTTCACCGAGGGCCTCCCACAGGTTACCGGCTTGGTGAAAGCGCACGGGTGTCTCACTCCCAAACATGCTGATCCAGGAACTCGTGTATGGATTCTTAGGAAGCAACTGTTCATTAATTAAAGTTTTGATGATTCTTTCCGTAGCAATGCCATTCTTGGCAAATTCCTTAAGAAGATGAGCGATTCCCATGTCACATACTCTGGACACGCCTTGCCAGTCGGAACCCCCGAAATTCAGACCACCTTCAAAGGCAAACGCAGGCACTACTTCTTTTCCATCGGCTAACAATTTTCCATCAAGCTTTAGAACGGGCACGGAAAGTACTATTGCGCCGCTGGTAACTTCTATCGATGTTCTCGGGTCAGTAAGAATCTTCCTTTCGAGTCCAAATCGAAGCGACATGTTCACGCTCAATGCATACTCCCGAGCGTCGGCTGATGGTGGAAATCCCACCTGCCTCAGCAACGATGCAAGCCTATCGCGGGTATAAGACTCTATTTTTGCATTGGTTACCGTGCTGTCATTTTGTGCAATCTTCAGAAGTGTCTCGTCGGCAGGCCGATTGGCGAGAGAAACGGTGATAGCGATATTCTTTGTGCGTGAAACTGCTGATTCCTCTTGAATTGCCGATTCCTCTTGAACTGATGAGTCATTTTGCTTACTGCATCCAACCAAGATCAAAACCGCGATGACCATTAGGACGGGGATAGTGATTCTACACCTTTTCATAGTGATGTCTCCTTTCTGTCGAGCTTATAACTAGATGGTTTTCTTCGCTAAAACTTCTGACTGCCAATTGTCCAGATAACACGCAAATTGTTATGCGTTAATTTTCAAATCCATTTTGACATAAGCGCTCTTTCATGTCAAGATAAATCTGAATTTTGCACCCCCAACTGTTAAAACAATCCAGACTATGCAAAGAGAGCATGATTTAAAAAAGCATTCCCCCGCTTAGTATCCTTGCCAGGGAGTTAAAGTTTTTTAGTTAAACTTGTATCTACTAAATAATATGTTCCTATACCTCTCAGATCGGGAACGGCTTCCGAAACAAAGGATTTCTCAAAATGAACGCACCAGTGCTATTTTACTGTGACCTGCTGGATTAATATCGAAGCGAATTCCCAGTTTATTTTGTTGTTCAAGCATATACCCCTTACGAGCCATTTCTTCAGGAGTCTTGTGTAAAAAACTGTAGATTGCGAGTGCTCCATATGCGAGCCCATAATAATCATTCCATGCACTATCAACTTCCTTTGGTACAGGTAGCCTCCATACATTACCCCAATGATCAACAATAACGTCAATATCAACTATCATTTCTTTCATAGGCCGAAGAGTTAAATACAACAATGACGTCGCACCAAAAATAGTCCCGATTATTAACCTCTGTTTACGAGCTTTCTGAGCAAGAGAAAGCAAAGCTCCCTTGCTAACACGATCCCTCTCTTCCTGATCTGTTATAGTACGTACCTTTTCAAGCTCTTTTTCTGCAGGACATGGTATGAGCATTGTCAATGCTGCAACACCACCCAAAAGCCCTCCTGCTAGTATAGCTCCCGCAGAGCCTTCTCCATCACCTCCTGCTTCATCACTTGAAGTGGTGCCCCAAATAATCATTCCTGCTCCTATCATCAATCCCGAAGTCCCAGCAATTATTTTATTCCTATGAGACTTTTGGGCAGCTTGTTCAAGATACCTCTCTGCCACAGAAACGGTAGTGTCTGGAGCCATACTTCTCTCATTGTTCAGCGTACCCTGATAGCCATTCTGATTAGGTACATCGGCTAGAACTTCCACCGATAGTAGAACCAGCGATAGCATCACCACAAAAGTGGTCTCTCGCATATCGCGCCTCCTGAAAGATGGCGAATTAACAAGGAAAAGAAAAGTGACTGCATGATCCTTTACCTACTTATGATTATAAATACATGCTTAATTTTCAAAATCATCTTATCATAACTGCTATTCTTTGTCAAGGATAATCTGAATTAACATCCAAATTTCGATATCTCACTTATCTTCGTTTCGTTCGCTCCTCTTTCCCATTACATCAGTCGATGAAAGAAGTCATTAGTTCCCGAAAGTTTTCAATGAGATGTTTTTATAGGTATAAAAAAGCCCACGTCCGAAATAGGATCTTGGACCTCAAACGCGCTGATCTGCATTACGAGCTTTTGTTAAGAACCTCAATAAAAACGAACAATTGACCCTCTGCTCAATTTTGTATTTGATGAGGACCTTCTCTCATACATGCAATAGATACAAAAAAAACCTCACTCACTCGCAGCGAGGGTTGATGAGTGCCTTTGATACGACCTCAAAATTTGTTTCGAATTTGTTTCAATTTTATGGTCAAATATGGTCAATTTTGGTAATTTATGGTGCGATGCTTAATCTGTTGAACAGACAATAAAAAGAGGGAGTTGCAGGAACTTCAAGAACTTACACAACCCCCTCATTTTGGATTTCAAGGTCTGACCCTCCGACCCTGAAAATAGTTATGCTTCTTATTACAATTACTTACCGGTCACCCTAAAACTTCCCAACACCCAAACTTCATATTTGTTTTTGCCAGATTTCAAAATCTTTGTTTGTTCCCAATGTCTGCGCAACCGCCAAGAATGCTCTAGGCTGGCGGCGAGTGGATATGGCATTGGGATTATTCATTTTACCCCTAGTTATAATTGATGTTTATCCGGAAAAATATATTAAGCTAAATATAACTTCCCTTTTATTTTTAAGTCTATTTTAGAGCTGGAACAGGAGATTGATATTTGCCGCCAGCCCGAATTTGGATATTCTTTTTGCAGGATAACAAGAACCTTTTGATGAAACCAGGCCACTCGCTTAGGTTTTAAGTTGACCTTCGCGGCACTCCCTCATGACACACGGAACACCAAGTATAGATAGAACTGTATGGATATTAGCAGCGGCGATGTATTGAGAATACTGTACTAAATTCTTTCTTTCTAAATCACCGTGAAAGAATTTGATTTCATAACTTGCTCCAGTATTGCGATGTAACTGAAGTTTGATTTCTGTCACATAGTCTACCATGCTAGTTACCGTTCGGTCTACCGTACGAGACGACCTTGCAGAATCAATCGCTGCACCTATCACAGCCCCTGCTACTCCCCCAACCATCGCACCTCCCAACGTGTATTTGCCCTTGTCTCGAGGATTTGCTCGCTGTCGTACAATCCGTTCTTCCCTCACTCCTTTTGTAGATAAAAGCAAGGCACATTCTGTGATTTCTTGACAGGGAACTATGACGCCTTCGAGTCGATCCGAAGTTTCGCCTTGCTCGAGGATGATAACGTTCCTTTTACTTGTATTAACGCCGAGAGCATGACGCGAGTTGGCGGCATAGGCGTATGAGGGATCAGCTCCGAATTGCGATCGAAGCACTGCTATTAGTTCGCGTTTACCTCTCTTACGCGCAAGATAAAAAAGGATTAGACTCATTAAGTAGGAAAGGAACGCAACTCCAGCGGCGACGACGTAAGGTATCTCGGTACCAAGGTACAGAAGGCCTAGAAACATTGCTAAGGCTGCTAAACCGAAAAACAGAAATTTTTTTGCGAGTTTCTTTATCACATCGCTCTTTCGGATTAATCGACCGTCAGATCTCTCCACAGGTTGGACACTTGCGAGTTTTTGTAACTGTTTGATACGTTTGCTTGCAGCGGAGCGGACGGGGTTGCGGATATCGCCCTTCGCAGTGCGACCAAGGAAAGTCTCATCTAGCAGTTTTTCCACAGCGAGTATTCGAACATTTTCGTCTGAACTCGTTAAAACAATGTCACGCAGGGCGTCTTGGTCAAAGATCCTCGCGATTGCAGTAAGTCTAACATTTATATCGGCGTCGGTCTTAGCAACCTCGGCCAGTGTTGATTCTTCCAACAGCTTCTCGACCACCATCTTGCGTATAGTGATGCACTTCTCTGACTTGGCGAGGCGCGCGAGGACCGCCTGATCCTGTAGGTTCCGGACCGCCGTGGTACGAATACCTTCGTGACTATCGGTCTCGGCAATGGTGGCAAGTGCGGATTGGATTGACAACCGATTGACAGCGGCTTGGCGGACACTATTGTCGTTATCACGCATCGCGATCTCAGCCAGGGCTGCTTGGTCCGTGAGCCTCTCAACAGCAGCTCTTCGAATGCTCGGTATGTGATCGGTCTGCGCAACCTTGTAAAGCGCCATCGGATCTGACAGCTTCTCCGTTGCGGTTCTTCGCACAGAATGATCCCCGTCGGTCGTTGCGACTCTAGCGAGCGTCGCCTGGTCACGAATCTTAGCCACAGCAGCTGCCCGGACGGATTCACTGCGGTCCGTTAATACGACTTGGATCAGGACGGCGTTGTCTGTCAGTCTCTCGACGGCAGAAATGCGAACAGCATCATTGTCGTCGGTTGTGGCAGCAAAAGCCAGGATAGCCTGGTCATTAACTCTCCGGATAGCCGCCAGTCGCACTTCAGAATCGCTGTCGGTCTTAGCGATTGCCGATAACAGGCTCTCGCGCGTTAGCTTTTTCACGGCGATTCTGCGGATGATCCAATTGGTATCCGTGGTGGCAATTTGCTCTAGTATATTTTGGTCAGAGAGGTCCTCCACTGCGGGTTTGCGGACCTCCAAATCAGCGCTCTGCCATTTCGGGTTAGACGAATCTTTTCTCGCACGCATAGATTTGACCTCCATCTTTCACTAATAGCGTTTAGTTGCTGCCGTGAGTATATGCCATGACGGCACGCGACCGTCTTGTAGTCGACGACTTGACAATTAAGATTGCGACAGAGTCGCCACATTACGAAGTCATGATATCATAAATCTAAGAAATTGTCAACAAGAAATGCGCTTAGAAAAACCAAAGAATACAAAAACGCTCATTACTTCAAAAGGAGGGCACTTAATAACATAACATTTTGTCTTAATGTTGATTATGTTTATAGCAACGGACTAAAAATCCGTTTTTTGCTTCCAATTTGTTTCCAAATCATGGTCAAATATGGTCAATTTTGGTAATTTATCGTGCGATGCTTAATCTGTTGAACAGACAATAAAAAGAGGGAGTTGCATAAATCACAAAGACTTACGTAACTCCCCTTTAGACGATTAGGAATCCCTTGCTCTATCCGCCTGAGCTACGGGGGCACAAAGAGTTATAGGGTTTTGTTATTAATTTGTCAGTTAAATATTGCCAAAAACATGGGTAAAATCAAGTCTTTTTTTCCTCCTCTCCCCCATTGTGTTGAAGAGGCAATATATCGAGAGGACTTCGCGGAGTAGGTTCCTTTTGCTCTATGTATTCAGGTCACCATCGAACTCAAAAGTGGAACACACCAGATGCAGTCCAGAGCGTGGCCTTGTCGACATCCACGTTGGCTTGATCATATTCAAGCTGAACGGAGAACTTAGCTGAGGCATTGAAGGCTGCTCCGAGTCCCCAGGCAAAATCGTTGCCATTTGCGGACCACGATGACGGTGCGAAGCCAAAGAGGGTCCGGGTCGCATCGAGTTTCCAGTGTACCAGCCCTGCCTTGGCAAAGAGCCCAAACTGAGGGTGAACCGGCAGGATGCCTTTGGCCCACGCGCCTAACTCCCAGAGGTCATACTCGCCCCTGATCCCAAAGAAATCCTCTTCGAGCTTGCCGAAGTTCATGTATGCCGCTTCGACAGCAAAGTGCTTATGCATACGGACTCCCCCAAAGAACTTGAATGCGCCGCCTATTGAGTCAAAGCCGCTATCCTCGATCTCCGATATTCCTAAGCCGACCCCAATGTACTTATCTGCAGCAAATACGGCAGGAGAGACAAGAAGGCCGGCTAGGAAACTTGCTGAAAGCACTACAGTGCTTAATACTCTCATGGTTTTCCTCCATAATATAACGGTGGCGTGATGCTGCTCGCAAAAATCTAAAGCCTCACATCCCATATTTCCTTAAAAACAACTTCGGTCTTAGGCTTTTCCTCCTCTCATTTGATCAGCAACATCCTGAAGGTCTTATCATGGTGGGGCTCATTTAAGTTTCTTTTGATCAATGAGCCGCTTGGCCAGCTCGATGCCCTCCTCGAGGGTGAAAAACTGCCCCTCGATCTGCGCCTGGTAGCAAGCCTCTAGGATTCTCCCAAAGTGAGGACCGGGCTTGAGTCCCAGCTTGATGAGATGTCTCCCCAGCACGATCGGCCTGGGCGCAGAATCTTCGACTTCTAGGGCGCGAGCCCGTTCGAGAAGCCATTGGCCGGCTGGAAAGCCATCGAAAGGCATCTGCGGACGTCCCAGCTGATCCGCCCGAGCCACGCGAACGAGGCGATCGATACGACCGACATGACGAGCAAGGCGGCGGATGGCAGTGTCGCCCGCCTGCGCATCGAAAAGCTCCTTGGGCCGAAGGTGTGCAGAAACGAGTGGCACAATAGCCTCGATGAGATCCTGCTGATTGGTCATGCGATCGAGGAACGATCTGGTAAGCTCCTCCCCCGCTTTCTCATGCCCTTTCGAACGAGTCTTGCCCTCTTTAAACTCTGTCTTCACCGGCTTGCCAAAGTCGTGGCAGAGAACGGCGAGCCCAACGACCAGGTCTTCCAGATCGTCCCCGGTGCGTTCCTGAGCGAAGGCGTCCATGCAGTGCAATGTATGTATCCAAACATCACCCTCAGGATGCCAACCGGGATCTTGAGGGCAGCCAACTAGCGACTCCAGTTCAGGGTAATAGCGGATCCACCCGCAATCGAGCAGAAAAGAGAGCCCACGCGACGGCCGAATGCCTTTGAGGATCAGTTTCCGCCACTCATCGAAGATCCGCTCGCGGGCCAGTCCCTCGGATTCAATAGTTCGACTTAGAGCTATCGTCTCAGGTGCTACTTCCAGGTCAAACCTGGCTACGAACTGCATGCCTCGTAGCACCCGAAGAGGGTCCTCCACGAATTTCTCTCCGGTGTGTCTCAGCACCCCCTCCTTGAGATCCCTGAGACCACCGAAAGGATCGATAATCTCACCGGTGAGAAGATCGAGGACCATCGCGTTGATTGTGAAGTCGCGACGCGATGCGGCTTCCTTGAAAGCCATTTCAGGATCAGAGAGAATCGTAAAGCCCTTGTGTCCCAGACCGGCTTTTGACTCCCGCCTGGGAATTGAAACGTCAATGGGCAAACCGTAAATCTTGATGACGCCAAAGGCCTTCCCGACGAGATCAATCCTGAAGTGCTGGGAGAGAATCTCAATAAGAGCATCCGGTTTTACCCCATAAACCTCGATATCGAGATCCTTGGCGGGGATGCCGAGCGCAGCGTCCCGGACGCATCCCCCTACCAGATAGGCACGTCCGTCCGCAGCCGCGATGGCCTTGGAGATCGCTTCTTGCGCCTTCCGAAGCGCCACATCCTCTATGCGCAGCTTTATTTTCTCTGGTGCACTCATCTCCACGGTTCTTTTCTTATCGGCCTTAAATAAGAGAACGAGACAACATGTCCAGAACTATCCCCTTTAAACGGGAGATAGAACAATCTCCTCCTATTGCTTCGATCGCCTTTCAAAAATTGTTACCTCGTTCTCACTTCAAAAAAACACATTTTCTAATTTCTTTGTAATCACCAGCGATGATCTGGTAAAGATAAATACCTGAACTTAGTTTGGTCGCATCCCAATCTACAATGTGATACCCAGCACTCTTCTGCCCGTTGACAAGTGTCTCAACCATCTGACCTTGCACATTGTAAACTCGTATCTCAACATGACTCGATTTTGGCAAACTGTATCGAATGGTCGTTGTGGCATTAAAGGGATTGGGGCAGTTCTGATGAAGCGCATGGGCTGATGGTATCCCTTCTGATAAGGTCTCTTCGACCACCCCCGTTTCGTTCCTCAGGAACGTGACCTCCATGAGAAAAACATTGTAAGGCCCAAACTGAGACATGAGGAAATAGACGATTTCACCACTGTTTGCTATGTAGTTGTCATGCATAAAAGCCCCGTATAAAGCGGGATAGTCGTTTGCGCTAGCCACCTGCCATGGCGCGCTCCAGGGCCCGATGGGCTCATGAGCTTCACGCACCTCTATGCTTGCCGTGCTCTCGTTCAGGTACATCATGATCCAACGTTGAAGATAAGGGTTCCACAGGACGGAAAGTTCACCCACCGGCGGGTCCACGATGAAGATGGCATCCGCTTCATCAGTGCTCCAACCTGTTCCCATATAGTACTGATAAGCTGCTCTATCCAGGACATCCGCTGGCAAAACCCTGGCGAGCTTTACCCCGCCGAATCGGCCTGCCGGGATACCCCAGAAAAGCAGATATCCTGATTGCTCCGCGCTGGCCACCTGAATGAAATTGCTGCTTCCCGACCACTGCGTTCCAGAGAGGAACCATGACTCTCCATCATCATCGGAATAGGCTATTTCAGAGTAGTTCACCTCCCACTGTCCCGGCGTTCCCCACTGTTTCACAGACATGAACCATAGAAATTGTCGCTCTCCAAAGCTCCAGCCCGCAGAAGGAATTTTAGTCACCTCTCCAGAACCATCGTTGGGATCGTGGTTACCCTCAACCACAGCCTTAGCCTGACCTGAAAGATCACAAATCCAGCCATCAAATGTAATGCCATCAGAAGCCACCATGTCGGTGGTGTAAGCCATAGTGTTGGAACGCCAGTCGCCTGAACCCGGCGTGCCCGGAGGACCGAACGTATCTCCGAAAAGGAAATAGATACGGCCATCGCTATGCAAAAGCATGCTTCCCAAATCGGTGCCATACACATTCACCTGACCGGTGTTGTTCATAGAAGGTTGACCAGTGAGCTGTCCAATCTGCCTGACCGATGCAATAGCCCGGATACCCCCATCGTTCTCATTTCTAGCGGCAAGCGTGACGTTCTGCTCATAGCCAGCATGAGCATGAGCTATAATGAGAGCGTAGCTGTATGTCGTCTTGATTATCATTTGAGCACACAATGGCCCTGTAAGAAGGAGGAGAATTATGATAGTCTGCTTCATTTTTAAGTTGTAGAACATTGTCAGGTGGCGTGGATGTTATGCTTTATCCAAATTGAGAGATGAACTGCCTCTATTTTACCAAAGATGTTACCTCTTGTCAAGAATAATTCAAATGGAGCCCCTTCAGTTCAAATAATAAAACCGAATTGATCCAAGAGCGCATAAGGATGCGTATGAATGCTTCTGGTTTACCGCACAGGGTCTGGTCTGAAGGCAGCACGATCCTCTTTCGGAGCCAGCATTGGAAAATCATAAGAAATCATAGAAATCATAAAATAAGAGTTGACAAGAGAATTGTATGACACTATATTTGCGAAGTTTCTCTGAAACTGCTGAAAGATGTCCTAGGATAGAGGTCCACCGAGAACTTATTTTGTCCATTTAGAGAGTTCTAAAAATCTAAGCGGGTAGCTGAGAGGAGGGATCTATCGTGAAGAGAGTGGCATTGATTTTGGTGGTAATGGCTTTAATTGGTTTACTGGCTGCACCTGCAGTGGCTTACAACGTGGCTCATAAAGCTGGCGTGGGGTTCAATGTCGGAGTTGCACGATATCGTGGAGAAAAGAGCTATACTGAGAATTCAAAGTTCGGATTTGCCAGGGAGCTGTCCATTGGCTATGGATTGACGTCTAACATCTCCACAATTTTTAATTATGGCTTTCTTGATTTAGGTGCCGACGACCATTTCGATACGGAAATCAGCCCCGCTCTGTCCTTCAAGCTGCAATTCTCCGCGTTTCCCGAAAAGAGGATTCATCCCTTTGTATTTACAGGCGCAGGTCTCATTGCTTTTACTCCCAAGGATCCTCAAGGCCGTAAGATAGATATAGAAGACGAGGAGGACCGGATGACGATGGTCCTCCTGGGCACTGGAGCTGAGATCTTTTTTAATGAGCATGTGGCCTTGAATGCGTTTGTTGATGCCCATGCACCTTTTACCGATCAGCTGGATGGCCTAGTGGCCGGAGATTGGGATGATTGGTATTGGGGGGTTAAAGCTGGGTTGACTTTCTATGTCGGCGATACAGACACAGATGGTGACGGGATACCGGACAAACAGGACCTCAGCTTGAAATATGCCGAGGATTTTGATAGTTTTCAGGACGGAGATGGAGCACCTGATTACGATAACGACCAGGACGCCATCCCCGATATCTACGACCGCGCTCCCAATGCTCCCGAGGATGAGGACGGTTTTCAGGACTGGGACGGGGCGCCCGACGAGGACAACGACGGCGATGGCATCCCCGATGTATGGGATAAAGCTCCCAATCAGCCGGAGGACTTTGACGGCTATGAGGACAGTGATGGCGAGCCGGATTATGACAACGACGGCGATGGTGTGCCCGACATCTATGATGGAGCTCCCAACGAGCCTGAGACGGTGAACGGTTATATGGATTGGGACGGAATTCCCGATGGAGAAAAGAAACCCGAACCCGTTAAAACCGACATCATGCCCCAAAAAGTAGGAGAAAAGGTCATTCTACGTGGTGTGAATTTCAAAACAGCTTCGGCTCAGCTGTCACTCAACTCATACGTTATTCTCGACGATGTGGTGGAGATTCTCAAGGAACACACGGAGATCCAGCTTAAAATTGAAGGACATTGCGACAGCAGAGGAGAAGACGCCTATAATCTGGATCTCTCCCAGAGACGGGCCGATTCCGTTAGAAACTATTTGCTACAGCAAGGCATTGAGGGGCATCGTCTGGAGGCCATCGGTTATGGTGAAAAGCATCCCATAGCTTCCAATGAGACGGTAGATGGCCGAGCACAAAACCGGAGGGTTGTGTTTCTAAGGACGCAATAGCAGAATTGGCATAGGACGTTGTAAAATTATTTGACAAAGCTTCTGCGACTTAAAAAAGACATATTATTTCTCTATGGGAAATGAGATTTCCCAATTCTTGTGGTAGTTAATCTCGAAGGGATCCGCACTCTGCACAGGCTGGGCGACGGGTCCCTTTTCCCGTTTCAACCAAGTTTCTTGCGGCCAGTCCGGATATGTCAGGACCTATGGGTCATATAATTGATATTGATACGAATGAAAAATTGCTGGTTCCCAAAGTCATTTGTGTGGGCCGCAACTACGCTGCTCACGCACGGGAAATGAACGCAGAAGTCCAGGAGGTACCTGTCCTGTTTTTCAAGCCCTCCACCTCGATCCTGCATCAGGGCGCAAACATCCCGTATCCCCCTTATACTTCGAATCTTCAACATGAAGTCGAATTGGGAGTCGTCATGGCTAAGGGGGGTAAAAAGATCCAACCGGAAGAAGTTCAGGGCAAGATGTACGGCTATCTTCTCGCTTTGGATATGACTTTACGAGACAGGCAAAACGAGGCTAAAAGGGAAGGAAAACCGTGGGCTGTTTGCAAGGGATTCGATGGCTCTCTGCCCATTTCCATGGTTGTGGGTACGAATAACCTAGCAGATATTCAGAATTTGGATATCAAACTCTGGGTCAATCAGCAATTGCGCCAGAGCGCGAGTACCAGTGATATGATTTTTTCAGTTGAGAGGCTGGTGAGTTACATTTCGGATTTCTTCACCTTGGAGAGAGGTGATCTTATTTTGACGGGCACTCCAGCGGGAGTCTCCGCCATTGAGCCAGGCGATCTCGTGGAGGCTCAGTTGGGTTCCAGATTGAAAATAAGTTTTCTGGTCGAAAAAAAATAAAGCCCTTGTGAGTTCCAAGGGCTTTATTTGGATAGCTTTTCCATTTTTTAAGAAATTGTGTTTCCTTTATTCGCTGTCATAATGAATCAGTGACAATAGTTCATAGCCGTTGAGCTTTTTTCTTCCCCTTAAGAAATCCAGCTCGATGAGAAAGGCGATGCCCACAATCTCCCCCCCCACTTTCTCCACCATCTGACAGGTCGCCGCCACCGTTCCACCGGTAGCCAGAAGATCATCGACGATCAAAACTTTTTGCCCTTTTTCAATGGCGTCCCGATGGATTTCCAAGGCATCTGTGCCATACTCCAATTCATACTCCACCCGCAGAGTTTCCGCTGGCAACTTTCCGGGCTTGCGCACTGGCACCACGCCGACTCCGAGTTTATAGGCCAGGCTCGATGCGAGCAGAAATCCCCTGGCTTCTATGCCCACCACCACATCAACGGAACGATTTTTATAGTGGTCATAGAGGGTCTCGATCACTTGACGGTAGGCGACCTTGTCCTTCAGCAGGGTCGTGATGTCTCGGAAAACAATTCCCTTCTTGGGGAAATCGGGCACGTTTCGGATAAACTTTTTAAAGTCCTTCATGAGTAGTTTCCTCATCTGTGCTAAAAATGGACTTGAAAATCGACGAATTTACCCTGGGGTTCATGCCACTTCACTTGAATGTCAGTGACATGAGCCGAGGGTGGACCCACGCGAATTTCCTTGACAAACTCCAAGATCAAGGCTTTCTCCCCCTCCACTTCCAACTCCACCTCACCTCGGTACAGGTTGCGAACGTAGCCTCTCAGTCCCATTTTCCGTCCACGCATGAGGACGAAGTAGCGGTATCCTACGCCCTGTACCACCCCGGAGACCAGGATATGAGCGGCAGACTCCATTAGATCCTACCGATAAGTTCCAGGGCTCTATCGACGGCTTCCTTAGCGGTTTTGGCGGAGACCAAACCCGATATGTCCCAGGTCTTTAGGCCTACCACCGGGATACCTATAGCCAGTCCCAGGGCGATTTCAGAAAGAGTGCCGTATTGACCGTTTATGGCGATGATGGCATCTGCGGAGCGGACAACGATGGCGTTACGAGCATGGTTTAGGCCTGTAACGATCGGGATACTCACGTACTCATTGGCATCTCCAGCGTTGAAGCCCGGAAGAATACCCACAGTCAGCCCGTTCGCAGACTTAGCCCCCTTGCAAGCAGCCTCCATGACGCCGCCCAGGCCTCCAGTGACCACGACACAGCCCTGCCCAGCCAACTCCCGGCCCACTTTCTCCGCCAAGGCGGCTATCTGACTTGAACATTGGCCACCGCCGACAACAGCAACACGCAATATTTTTCTCGATTGTGAGGATGTCATCTTATGGCTGGAGGTTGAGGGAGAAAAAATTTGTGGTCGGGGCGAGAGGATTTGAACCTCCGACCTCCTGCTCCCGAAGCAGGCGCGCTTACCAGACTGCGCTACGCCCCGATGAAGTGCTAAAGCGTCCACAGGGTGATCACGCCCAGAGAGGCCAGGGTGACCACGGTGCCGGCCAGCAAAATGCCAAGAATAATGGCTGGAAGTGCATACTTGAAGCGAACTCCGAACAGAAAAGTGGCCACTGTTCCGGTCCATGCTCCTGTTACCGGCAATGGAATAGCTACGAAAAGAATCAATCCTAACGCTTCATATCGCTCCACCAACCGGCCCCGCCTTCGTGTTCTGGCGAATAACCAGCCAAAAAAGCGCTGACAGTGGGGATACCTACGGCTCAGAAGGTTTGAAACAGGCTCTAAAAATAACAGCAGGGGAATGACTGGTACGGAATTGCCCACCACGGAAAAGAAATAGGCTTGCTGCCAGCTCATCCCGCGCCCCAAGGCGTAAGGAATGGCTCCTCGGAGCTCAAAGATAGGCAGCATGGCGATGAGTACGGTGCACAGCTCACGGGGTATATGGCTCAGGTTGAGCGCCATGATCTACTCCTGTTTCCAACCATGATTACCGATGAGGGGCACAAAGGTACAACCGCAGACCTCCTGGCTCTTGAGTTTAGAGCCTTTTCTTTCGATGCACATCAGGTTCTGAAAGGATGAACTACCTACAGGTACTACTAATCGGCCACCGTCCCGGAGTTGTTCCTGCAGGGGTTGAGGTACGACAGGAGAACCCGCGGTAACGATAATGCCATCAAATGGAGCGAATTCTCTCCATCCTAAGGTTCCGTCACCCACCTTGATGATAACATTCACATAATTGAGCTCGTTAAGTAGCTCGCAAGCCGCTCGAGCCAAATGTGGGTCTCGCTCGATGGAGTAAACTTTGTCGGCAATTTCCGCCAGAATAGCAGCCTGATAGCCCGAGCCAGTGCCCACTTCGAGAACCTTCTCACCACCTTTCAGCTGCAGGCATTCAGTCATCAGAGCCACCATGTAAGGCTGAGAGATCGTCTGTCCACCGAAGATAGGAAGAGGGTAATCATTATAGGCTTGCTCCTGGAGAGACTCCTCAACGAATCGATGCCTGGGTACCTTACTCATGGCCGCCAACACAAATTCGTCTTTAATCCCTTTGCCTCGAATTTGTTCCTCCAGCATTTTATTTTTCATGTCAGCGAAATCCATCTCTCTTCTAGATCCCCTTTAAAACTGGAAAATCCCAACCAGACAGCACCTTTATGGCCCGATAATTCGTCGCATCCAAATGCAGGGGGGTGATGGAGATTTTGTTAGCCTCGATGGCACTGAAGTCAGTCTTGTCTCCCCCTTCCCAGGAGGGAGGAGGCCCACCTATCCAGAAAAAAGCATTGCCCTTCTCATCGGTCTTCTTCTCCACTGCGTCGCGGTAAATCCGCTTCCCCAGACGGGTGATCTCCACCCCACGGATATCCCTCGTATCTACATAAGGAATATTGATGTTGAGGTACGTATCCTCAGGCAATCCTTGTTGTAATACCACTTGACAGATCCCCGCCGCCGTCTCTGCGGCCTGAGAAAAATCTATGGGCTTCCAATCTGCTAGGGAAACAGCCATGGAGAGAATTCCTAGCATGGTTCCCTCGATAGCAGCAGCCACCGTGCCAGAGTAACTGACATCGTCACCGAGATTAGGACCATGATTGATTCCCGACAAGACAATATTCGGCTTTCGTTTCATCAGAGAACGGATGGCCAGCATGACACAATCGGTGGGGGTTCCCTGAACGGAGAAGACCTTTTCCTCAAGTTGATTTACTCGCAACGGTTGAGAGAGGGTCAGGGAATGGCTGGTGGCACTCTGATCTCTGTCGGGTGCCACCACATAAACCTCCCCTCCCAACTTGGTGAGTTTGGTCTTCAAGGCTTGAAGTCCCTTGGCGCCGATGCCATCATCATTGGTGAGCAAAATACGCATAAACAATCCTTCTCTGGAGTGCTTTTAAAAGTTAAAGAGGTTTCTCATGACCAGCAGGATGAACCTCAGGGTATCCCTCATGGGCCGGATGGCGCTTTTTTCCTCCCCGTAAATGGAGCTGATGGGAACAGAATCGATTCGATATCCTTTCCGTCCAGCCTGCATCAATATCTCCGACTCGGTTTCATAATGGGAAGTTCTTAAGCGAAGCACTTTGAGCACATCTGTTCGGATATATCGATAGCCCGACTGGCTGTCCGGAATTTTCTGCCCAACCAATGCGGAAATGCAGGCCGAGGTGATCCTATTGGTCAGCACTCGGATCCAGGGCATCTGGCCCACCAGGTCCATCCTCGACCCAATCAGAATATCCGCTTTCTTCTGGAGGGCAATTTGAAGAAAAAGGGGGATAAAACGCTCATCGTGCTGTCCGTCGGCGTCAAGTGAAATGACTCCGTGATAACAGCCGTCCATAACGTGTCGAAAACCAGTTTTAAGCGCTTCCCCCTTGCCCCTATTCTCCCGGTGACAAAGCACCACCGCACCAGCCTCTCGGGCCAAGCAGCTGGTGTTATCGCTGGACCCATCGTCAACGACGATGATATTCTGAAGCTCGATAAGTTTTGCTATCCGCCGAACGAGTTCGAAAATGGTCCGGGAGGCGTTGAAGGCGGGAATCAATACGGCCACTTTCAAAGGAGCGATCAGGTTCTCCCCCACCTTAGGCCAGTAGTTGACATCTTGAGAAGGATTGAAAGATGAACCATTGATCTGGATACATAGCGACGTATCATTCAATGACCTTTAGCAATCAGGAGGTGTACTCTCAAAGATCTTGGCCCAAATTGCTACTGGATTTTAAAAAGAAAATCTTCAAGAACCATTTTATAATCGTATTGACCATCTTGGATGACAAGGCCTGGGACGAAAAAGGCACCTCTTTTAAGGCCAAATTCGCCAGCCTGGTGAAAAACAAGCTGATTTCCCGAAAAGAGGCATGTGTTGGAGACAGCAAGTTCCTAGACGATAGTGACACAAGCCTCTCATGATGGTCTTCATGAGATTCACTGATCGGGCTATAATGAAAATGGTCGGGGCGACTGGATTTGAACCAGCGACCACTAGCCCCCCATGCTAGTGCGCTACCAGGCTGCGCCACGCCCCGACCCATCTCAGATTATGGCAACATCTCGGGAGTATCACCTTAGAGATTGTCACGTTAATTTATGGAATCATGAAAGAGAAATCAAGCAAAAAATCCCCGTGCTACGAAGCTGTCCGTAGTAAAACGAGCAGTTCTTTAAGATCCTGTCTTATGGAGGTCAAGAGGTCTCTTAGGAGAGCTTCTTCAAAATTCATCTCCAGCTGGCTCGAGAAGGGATTCCGACGAATTTGCTGAAGCTTCCTCTTAGCACCAGCTATGGTATAGCCCTCCTCGTGAAGGAGACGCTTAATTGTCAAAATCGACCTAATGTCCTTGACCCGATAGGCTCTATTGCCGGCGCGATTCTTAGGAGGAGCTAACGTGGGAAACTCATCCTCCCAATACCGCAGCACATGGGGTTTGAGATTGGTCAATTCGCAAACCTCACTGATGCTGTAGTACATCTTCGTTGGAGAAAGTTTGACCAATAGAACCACCTCCTGATTAGGTAAGCCAAGTGGTTAAAGGATCATCGTCTCTATTTGCAAACAGCCACAAGGATCCGCCAGATTCAGCTACCACCAGATCTCAGCCTTGGCCACTCGATTCATGAGATCGTTGACAGCCTGGCGAGGATTTTTATCTTCAAACAGCACCAGATATACCTGTTCGGTTATGGGCATTTCGACTTTTTTCACATTGGCCAATGACCGGGCGGAAACGGTGGTGTTGACCCCCTCAGCGACCATCTCCATAGAGTCCAATACCTGCTTCAATTTCATACCCCTTCCCGCCTGTTCTCCCACATATCGATTGCGGCTATGTTTGCTCACGCAGGTAGTGATCAAATCACCCATTCCGGAAAGGCCGGCAAAAGTCTGAGCGCGGGCGCCCATAGCAATACCCAGACGACTGATCTCGGCCAATCCTCTAGTGAGCAAAGCCCCTTTAGTATTGTCTCCATAATTCAAACCATCGCAGATTCCGGCGGCAATGGCGATGACATTTTTGAGCGAGCCAGCGAGCTCAGTGCCGATGAGGTCGTCGTTGGTGTATACTCGAAAATAGGAGGTCATAAAGGTCATCTGAATCTGAAGATTCATGTTTTCATCGGGAGAGGCAACCACGACGGCCGTGGGGATGCCTCTGCTTACTTCTTCGGCGTGACTTGGTCCAGAAAGTGTGGCAATTCTGATACCTCGGGGCAATTCCTCTTGGAGTACCTGCGACATCCTTTTTAATGTCCTTCTCTCTAATCCCTTGGCCACATTCACCGAGATTATCTGGTCCGTGAGATGTGGGGCCGCCAACTTTGCTACATTCCTCATGGTGTGTGATGGCAGGGCAAAGACGATGATACTGACATCCTCTAGGGCCTTACATATATCATCAGTGATGTCGATCTCTCTGGGCACGGCCACTCCTGGAAGAAAAAGAACGTTTTCGCGGGTCCGTTGAAGTTCATGAGCCCTTTCGCCGAAAAACTCCCACAGGGATACTGTATGGCCGTTACCATGCAGAAGTATGGCCAAAGCGGTGCCCCAGCCACCAGCCCCTAAAACGGCGATTTTCCTCATGACGATTTCCTCGGTGAGCCCGAGCGCCTAAGGGTGAATTTGTTTTCCGTTCCCGCCAACAGCCTTCTGATGTTAGCATGATGGCTGATCAGAACGACGATAGCAAGTACCGCACCAAAGGATATCAGCGCTCTCCCAGGGTCACTTCCCAAAGCCAATTTCTCAAAAGCCATTAGCACAGGCACACAAACGGCCGCTGCCATGGAGGCCAAAGAAATATATCGCGTAATGACCACGATAATGATCCACAAAATCAGGACACAAAGGGTTATTATAGGTGCCAGAGCGAATAGCACACCAGCTCCGGTGCCTACTCCTTTTCCCCCGCGAAAGCTCAGAAAGATGGAAAAGATATGACCCACTATAGCACAACCTCCAGTCAGAACACGGATCATATTTATGTCAGTGGTGCAGCTCGGCTCTGCGATCTTAGAGACCAACAGAACGGCCAGTAGCCCTTTGGCCATGTCCAATACCAGGACCAAGAGACCGGCTTTGAGGCCCAGTACTCTGAAAGCATTTGTAGCGCCGGCGTTTCCGCTGCCATGTTCTCTGATATCGATACCACGAGTGGCTTTCCCCAACCATACGGATATTGGAATGGAACCCAGAAGGTAACTGACCACCAAGGCCAAAGCCAGCCACATTCTCCGATTATCCTCCTCTCTTGCGGACTAAAAGCTTTATGGGGGTACCTCTGAAGCCAAAAGCACCTCTGAGTTGGTTGGTTAAATATCTAAGATAAGAGGCGGATAGTCCTCTAGGATGGTTGGTGAAGAAGATAAAAGTAGGCGGATGAACTTTTTGTTGGGTAACGTAATAGATTTTCGTTTGCTTGCCAGCGATAGATGGAGGCTGTTTTCGAGCCACAGTTGAGACCACAAATTTGTTGAGGCGTCCCGTCGATATCCTTTTGCTTCTCTCTCGAAAAACCATCAGGACTTGTTCCAAGATAAGAGGAACGTGCAGCCCAGTGAGCGCCGAAGCAGCAACTATGGGAACATACGACAAAGAGGGATATCGTTTTTTCACTTGCCTCTCATACTCCTCTGCCTGGGCTTCTTCTCTTTCGACAAGATCCCACTTGTTGAGAACCAGGATGATGCTCTTATACGCCTCCTGAACCTGCCTGGCGATTTTAAGGTCCTGACCCGTTGGCCCAATGACCGCATCGACCAATATAAGAGCCACATGGCATCGATCAAGACTCCTCAACGTTCGCAAAGTGCTGTAGAAATCCACCCCTCCCTTTACCTTGCTTCTCTTTCTAAGACCAGCTGTGTCAATGAGCACGAAAGTGTGACGGCCAAGGTGAAAAACGGTGTCCACAGCATCTCGGGTTGTTCCCGGAACCGCATCGACGATAACTCTTTTTTCTCCCACGATGGCGTTAACTAAGGAAGACTTGCCTACATTGGGCCGACCCAGGATGGCCACCTGTATCCCATCAACCTCAAGTTCATGAGGAGCTGTTTTGGGAAGCCGCTGAACGATCTGGTCGAGAAGCTCCCCAATGTTATGTCCGTGAAGGGAGGACAAGGCAATGCCCTCACCTAGGCCCAGATCCAAGAAGTGGGGGATGTTTTCTTTAGAATCTCTCAGGTCCGCCTTGTTCAGAACCAAGATCACTTTCTTTTTGGCCCTGTGGAGAACGTGGGCGATGTCGATATCACCAATGGTGGGCGGCACCTGCAAATCCACCATAAAAAGGACCACATCTGCTTCGCTAATGGCCAGCTTAGCCTGGTCGGCGATGGCCACAGGAAGATCGGCCTTTTCCGAAAACTGCAATCCTCCTGTGTCCACTAAAAAGAAATGGCAACCAGACCAATCCGTCTCGGCATAGAGTCGATCCCTGGTGATTCCGGGCTCGTCATCCACGATGGCCATTCTCTTTCGGATGATTCGATTAAACAAAGTAGACTTTCCCACATTTGGTCGTCCTATAATGGCTACCACTGGTTTTGCGGCGGTCACGACCACACCTCTTCGAGAGATTGGAACGGCTGCTCTCTTGGGGTGCTTTTTACTTCAACGCCCAGCTCGCGCTCCAGATCGGCCGGGCTGAGGTCATCTAAGAATAAACCTTCATCATTTAGACAGCTAGGAGGCAAGATGACGGTACCCTGTGGTGAATTATCCTGGAAGCTCTCTAAAATATCTGATCCCGTCAATAAACCGCTCACGGAGATGGCGCCACCCAAATATCTATTGGGCACGACAGCCAGATGAACTATTAGGTTCTCAATTTCCTCGAGTCGTTTTACGACCACCTCTCGAAGGAAGGGAGCCGAGCCCAATCCGGTAATCAATGTGATCACCTTTGGGCTTTTCAATCGAACGGGATAACTCTCCTGTCTGGACGCAAATTGGTTTAAAAAATGCCGCACCATACCCACACCATTTTCGATCTGGGCATAATCATCGTAGTAGTCCTCTGGCGGCAACTCTTTTCCAGCCATCAAGAAGATCTCGTCAGCAAGGTAAACGAAACCGCGTCCGAAACGCTCGCGAAAGATCCGGTGCCAGATTCCCACCGTTTGGACTAAATCTCTGGCTTGGTGCGAATCCATAGGCTGAATCCCAGGAAGTCCCTGGCGATGACCGGTAAGACCCACAGGCACAATGGCCACCGTTTGGACGGCGGGGAAAAACTCTTGCAAATCCTCTATCGATCTCCTCAGAATTTGATCATCGTTGATGCCAGGACAAACCACCAGCTGACAGTGGAGCTGGATGCCCCCCAGAGCTAACCGGGAGATCAGCTTGATGATACTGGGAAGCTTCTGTCTGCCCAAAAGCCGCTTTCTGACACTCTGATTGGTGCTGTGTACGGAGATGAACAGGGGACTCAATCGCTGTCCAAGAATTCGCTCAATATCCCTCTCGCCCAGGTCCGTTAAGGTGATGTAATTGCCATGGAGAAAGGAGAATCGGTAATCCTCGTCCTTAAAATACAAACCTCTCCGCATACCCGGAGGAAGCTGGTCTACGAAGCAGAAGATGCATCTGTTGTGGCATCGTCGAGGGTGCATTTCCGGTAACTCAAGGCCCAGGTCATCATCGACGGCCTTCTTGAAAGAGATGGTTCTCTTTTTTCCCGCTTTCCCGTGGACAACAACCTGTATAGATTCATCGTGGAGATAAAATTGGTAATCGATAATGTCTTCCAACGGCTGTCCGTTTATCTCAACCAGATACTCCCCTGGTCGAATACGAGCTCTTTCTGCCAGACTGCCAGGTAGGACATCTCTGATTCTCAGCGCCATTTTTCCAGGCTTTCTGTGGTTCGGCTTCGGCCACGAAAGGGGCCTATGCGGCCGCTCCTAATTTGCTCATCTCTATCCGAGAGTAAATCAGCCCGGGGATCATAGCTGATCCTTGAGAGCACGGACCATTTTCATGGCCATGTATCCAGTGACAACCTCATCGGGATGGAATGATCCGTCTGCGGTGGCCTCCATGATTCCTCTTGTGGTGGCCAACATGATGGCCCTAAAAGCCCAATGATTCTGGGGCACATCCGAATAGGGAGATCTCTGGGCGGCAAACCGCTCGGTCAGCCCTGGATCTCCGGTGGCCCTGATAAGTACCTCCTCGATCGCCAGAGCACAGTGAAGTCGGGTCATCTTCTGACTAGGTCCGAAATCGCCCTCGGAGCTCACCTGCATCAGCCCGCAGGCAACGACCTGTTGAATCTCCGAACGAGCCCAAATATCCTCTATATCTGATATGGGTACCCCTTGTGGCTCCGGACCACAAAGATCCTGGAGAGGAAGCTGATAGGCCAGAAGAGCGGCGAAATCGGCACGCGTGATCATCGGTTTTTTAACGATGATCACATATTCCTGGGGCGGTTCCCCGGGGGGTTTTCTCAGACGGACGAGACGAGCCCAGTCTTCACTTGCCTTGCTGTGCGATGGATTTCTATCCAAGGCCTTTTTAAAAGACTCCTCGGCCTGACTGTATTGACCAAGGTTCACGTAGGTCTTGCCCATATAATAGAAAGCATCGGCATTATGAGCATCTAACTCTATGGCACGCTGAAAGTATCCAATAGCCCCTTGGTCGTCCCCCTGCGCGGACAGGACACGCCCCAGCCCAATGTAGAGAGGGGCATAGGTATCGTCCTTATGACGCCCCTCCTCAAAGTATTGGCCTGCCTTCTTGAGATCACCTCGCTCCAGCTCAACGAGGCCCATACCCTCGTAGGCAGGAACGTAGAGAGGATTCAGAGAACGAGCCAATAGGAACTGGCGAGCAGCCTCCTGGATGTCTCCCTGGCTCAACAATTGTCTCCCCTCAAGATAATGGACCTCGGGCGTATCTAATTTCTGCTCTTCCCGTTGACGCGAACCTGTGGCGCAGTTTATTGAAACAGCCAGAAATGCGAGCAACAGAGCCTGTTGGAGAAATTTCCCTTTCTTCATCCTCTATCTCCTAAAAAGGTTTCGAGATTTCTCAGGAGTCATCACCCTCAGTCAAGCACGATGATCACTCGGCACTGCTCCATAAAGCGGAGGTGTTCTGGCATGCTGTGCAACGTGGCCGCATTGGCATTGTCGATGACCACATCCGTTCTGTTGGGTCCCTGAACTCTGAGACCTTTTATCACAAGCGGATTGGAGCCCACTCGTTCCCTGTTTTGAGTTGGATTTGGATCTCGCACATAGCCCACGATTCCTTCCTTTAAGGACTGTGACCTTTTGGCGAACTCGACACCATAAACTGTTTTACCTCTTTGGTTCACTATCTTGGGAGCTAAGGCGGATTTCAATCCTAAGCCTCTTGCATCAACCAGCAGGCCGCTGAATGGCTTCGGAAGGTCACCCTCAGGCCTGATCAACTTTAGTTCTCGAGGTACCTCCTTGCTCGCGGGCCACGGCTGTCCGCAGAGGGGACAAAGCAAACCGTCAGGGATCCTCTTACCCCCGCCCGAGGAGGGCAACAGAAGTTCCAACAGCTCACCGTACAGTGGAAGTTCCGCGTCCATCTCCACAGAGCCATCCGTCATGTAATGAATCCCGATCTCTCGGAACTTTTTTACCAACTCTCTGGCTTGACCTTGAAGAGTGCCATTATCCTTCATGATGTGATTCACTGTAATCTGAGAGGTTATGGCGATGCCCTTGAGAGTCTCCATGAGTTTTTCAATGGCATCTGCTCGAGCCGACTCTACCACGAAAGCGCGCTGGTATGCAGCGGGAACCAAGGTGTCTGAAGTCCCAACTCCGGTGCAACTGATGAGCAACTGCTCCCAATCGATGGCTCCGGCATTCTCCACCATCTGTATCGAGCCCTCAGGATGACAAGGCTTGGCGATCATACCAAGGCAACAGAATAAAAAGATGCCGGTGGCACGAAGAGCTTTTGCAAACATGGAACACCCCCAAAAAGAATTTAGGCAGGCCAACGGTGAATTTTCCATGGAAGAACCAAGGCAAGGGGAAAATGAGAAATATTCACGTCATTCACGCAGCGATTTTAACCGAAGGGTTTGACCACAAACCAGAAGAACGCCTCAGATTCCTCCTCTAAAAACCTTAGCTCACGCCTCAAAAGGCTGTGGAGACCAAGAGCGGCGCAATAATTCTTGACGTTTTTCCAACTCGTTCGCTTCTGGAAACTGACCAGCCCAGAGTTTCCGGATGGCAAATAGAAACTGCTCCTGTTCATTTTTGGCATGGAACCAGAAGATGTCGCCCTCTTTGCTAAACCAGGTCATCTGCCGTTTGGCGTACTGCCTGGTGTTTCTTTTCAGCTGAGAGACGGCCTCCTTAAAATCGATCTGGCCTCTTATGTGAACGAGCATTTCCCGATATCCGATGCTGTCCAGTGCTCTCAGATCCGGAGAATACCCCCTGTAAAGCAAGGCTCGAACCTCTTCCAGAAGACCATTTGCCAGCATACTATCGATCCTCTCCCCGATGCGACGGTAAAGTCGCTCCCGTTCGAGATACAAACCCAGTTTACACCAACAAAACTGGGACTGGCAATAGGAACCCTTCTCTTGCCACCGAGACAGAGGAATACCCGTCAGCTCGAGCACCTCAAGGGCGCGAATCGTCCTCATCCGATCATGAGGGTGAATTCGCCTGGCACTCCTGGGATCTCGTTCTGTTAAACAATGATATAGGCTTCCAGGCCCCTGGCGTGATTCTTCCTCGAGCAGACTTCGCCGAATTTCCGGATCAGCACCAGGACCCTGAAAAAACCCTTCCAAAAGGGCTCGAAGATACAGGCCGCTTCCCCCCAGCACTAATGGCAGTTTTTCAGCAGCGAGAAGACGGGAGATGATGTCGCTGGCCATTCGACCATATTGAGCGGCATTGAATTCCTCCTTCGGATCGATGCAGTCCACAAGATGATGAGGAACCCTTTGGCGTTGCTCGAGGGTCGGTTTCGCCGTGCCGATGTCCATGTAGCGGTAAATCTGTCTTGAGTCTGCGGAAATGATCTCCGCGCCCATTTGTTCCGCCACTGGAAGCACGATTTCGGTCTTTCCCACGCCCGTAGGGCCGACCACTATGGGAACAATGACCATGCTATTACCCTTTGACGAATGGGTCCTAGCGGCCAAACTTTCTGGCCAATTCATCCAGACTCATACGTATTACGGTCGGCCTGCCGTGGGGACATGTATAAGGAGCTGAGGTGGCAAATAGCATGTTCAGAAGAGCATTCATCTCTTCCTGTGTCAGAGGATCGCCGCCCTTGATGGCTCCTTTACAGGCGAAGGAGCGAGCCAGTTTTTCCTCAGCATCCAGCTCCGTTGTCTGCTGGGTGGACAGATCATCCAGAATTTCTCGCAGAACTCTCCCATGACCTGATGACTTAAGCGCCGCTGGCTCCGCCTCCACCAAGACCGTCTTCTCGCCGAAAGGCCGCACGGAGAATCCCAACTTAGACAATAGGTCTGTATGCTGGTCCAGGACCTGAAGCTCGCTCTGAGAGAGCTCAACCACCTGAGGAAAAAGAAGCTGCTGAGAGGTGGCCGCCGTTGCTTTAAAACTCTTTTTGGCCTGTTCATAAAGCACACGCTCGTGGGCGGCATGCTGATCAACGATCACCAAACCGCTTTTAATTGCGGCGAAGACATAGAGATTGTGCAGCTGCCAAAGGGAAATGAGTTCTCTTTCTGCGGTAGCCTCTAATGATGGGCCTGGAGATGAAAAGGCCTTTTCCAACGGAAAAAGTTTACCCTGAGACGACCATCCATAAGAAGCGGGCGTTTCCCTAAGATGCCCCTTACGCTTGATTTTTTCGGTGGGACTCAATTCTGCCCTCAGCCGAGGCAACTCCACTGACTTGTGGAGGACTTTGTTGATGGAGAAGGCCACCAAATCATGTATTGTTCGGGGATCCTGAAATCTGACCTCTTTTTTGGTGGGATGAACGTTGATGTCCACCAAACTGGGATCTAGACTCAGCAGAATGACGGAGTTGGGGTGCCGATCTTTGGGGAAAATGGGCTGATAGCCCTGAAAGAGAGCGTGGCTGAGGGTTCTGTCCATCACGGGACGTCTGTTGACGATGAAAATCTGGTGTCGACGGTTGGCGCGGGAGAACTTAGGACTGCCGACGCAGCCCTCTATGTTCATATGCGGGCTTGGCTCGGTGAAGAAGACCAGATCCTCAACGACATCCTTTGCCCATAAGTAAAAAAGGCGCTCTTTAAATCCTTGCACCGCAGGCAGGTTGAAAATGTCTCGACCGTTGTGAACCAAGTGAAATGCAATGTTCCAATGGGACAAAGCCATGTTTGAAATCAGATCCACAATTTGGCGAAGCTCCGTTCTGGGGCTCTTTAAAAATTTCCTCCTAGCCGGAGTGTTAAAAAACAGCTTTTTGACTGTCACGGTGGTTCCCACTGGCCTACCTACCTCTGCCACTTTCTTCAGCTTCCCGCCAACCAGCTCCACGGAAGTTCCGGAGGGAGAGGTGTTATCCTTGGAGGACAACTCCATAATGGAGACGGCGGCGATGCTGGGAAGCGCTTCGCCCCGAAATCCCAGAGAGGTGATGGCTTCAAGGTCCTGTTCCGTTGCTATTTTGCTGGTGGCGTGTCGCTCGAAGGCCAAAGCGGCGTCTTCTCGGCCCATGCCGTGTCCATCGTCGGAAACCCGCATGAGGTCTTCTCCCCCGCCCATAATCTCCACGTGAATTTTGGTGCATTGCGCGTCAATGGCGTTTTCCACCAACTCCTTTACTACAGAAGAGGGCCTTTCCACTACTTCGCCGGCGGCTATTTTATCGACCAGAGGTCGAGGAAGGATTTTAATTTTTTGGGACATAGCTGCACCTCAGGGAGGGCGTTATCCCGCCCAGTCAGAGAAAAAGATGAAAGGGCATGTCCTTCAGCTTGAGTTCATTTTGTCCATCAATTGGTGCAAGATATTCAAGGCTTCCAGCGGCGTGATTTTGTTAATCTCCAGCTTCTTGATTTCTCTTATGACCGGATGTTCCTGGTGAACAAACAGGCTCAGCTGAGGAGATGAGGCCATAGGGGGAGCGTGAGGACCTATGGCCAGCTTGGGAATCTTGTTGGGGGTCAGCTCTTCGTCTTCCAGATTGGCAAGTACCTCTTGGGCCCTTTCGATGACCTCATTGGGCAAGCCCGCCAACCGCGCCACCTGGATACCATAGCTGTGATCGCAACTCCCCTCGACGATCTTTCTTAAAAAGACGATATGATCTTGCCATTCTCGCACGGCCACGTTGTAGTTCTTCACTCGAGGCAAAATCAGGGCTAACTCTGTGAGCTCATGATAGTGTGTGGCGAATAAAGTTTTGGCTGAAACAGAGGGAGTGTTATGGATATACTCAGCAACAGCCCAGGCAATGGATAGCCCATCAAAAGTGCTGGTGCCACGGCCAATCTCGTCCAATAACAAAAGACTTCTGGGAGTGGCGTTATTGAGGATGTTGGTCGTTTCGTTCATCTCCACCAGGAAGGTGCTTTCACCTGTGGCCAGGCTGTCCATAGCCCCGACTCGGGTGAAAATACGATCCACAATTCCGATTTTTGCTTCCTTGGCAGGCACGAAAGAACCCATTTGAGCCAGAAGGACGATGAGCCCCACTTGACGTAAATAGGTAGATTTTCCAGCCATATTGGGGCCGGTAATAATCAGGATCTGATCGCTGTGATGGTCCATTTGGGTATCGTTGGAGATGAACTCCTCACCCTGCATAAGCTTTTCTACCACAGGATGACGGCCATCGCGAATGCTGATCTGGTCTTCATCGTTCACAGTGGGGCGCCTATAGTCATTCTCCACGGCCACTGTGGCAAGAGAAGCCAAAACATCCAACCGCGCTAACAGACGGGCATTCTGTTGAATTTTGTCAGCAGCTTCTGCGATTTGAGATCTTACCTGAACGAAAAGATCATACTCCATGCTTTTTATGCGGTCTTCAGCCCCTAGGACTTTCGCCTCCTGCTCCTTGAGCTCCGGAGTGATAAATCGCTCGGCATTGGCCATGGTCTGCTTGCGAAAATAATCGTCGGGCACTAGAGAAAGATTCGGTTTCGTGACCTCGATATAGTAGCCGAAGACCCGGTTATATCCAACCTTCAAGGACTTAATGCCGGTCCTGCCCCTTTCGCGTCTCTGCAATTGAGCAATCCAATTCTTGCCATCTTTACTGATCTGTCGCAATTGATCAAGCTCCAAGTGGTATCCTGCCCTAATCAAGCCCCCTTCGTTCATCGCCAAAGGCGGCTCATCTACAATGGCCTGCTCGATCTTTTTGACCACAGCAGTCACAGCATCTAACTCCTGGCCAATCTCTTTCAGAATCTGGGACGAGCAGACCTTTAAAAGAGTTTTCATCTCAGGTATAATCTTAAGAGAGCATTTTAACGCATTTAAATCACGTGCATTAGCTCTTCCGCAACCTACACGAGCAACGAGCCTCTCCATATCAACGACTCGTTTCAAAGACTGCGCTATATCCAGCCTCAAAGAAACGCTTTTGGCCAGCTCTTCAACTCCCTCCAGACGGGAGTTAATCTGAATTCCGTTCAAAAGAGGCTTTCGAAGCCATTTGCTAAGAAGGCGTGTCCCCATGGGAGTTTTCGTGCGGTTCAATACTGAGAAAAGAGTCGCTTCCTTTAACTCTTCCCGAAGTGGCGCAAGAACTTCCAGGTTCCTGAGGGTAGTCGCATCCAGCATCATGTAGTCCGATGGATGTACCGTTGCCAGGCCTCTAATGTGAGATAAAGCTGCTTTCTGGTTTTCCTTCAGGTAATTCAAAGCGGCTCCAGCCGCCCCAACAGCCATTTTAAGATTCTCGCAGCCAAAGCCCTTCAGCGAGATGGTCTGGAAGTGACTGATGAGCGACTCGTAAGCGTCGTCGTAAGAAAAACGCCAATCGTCCATTGTAGTCACTGTCACTGCGGGCAAAAGACGCCGGAGTTTAGGCACCAGATCTCGTTCCCTGCTGGAGGGAAGCAGTATTTCCGCCGGGAACAGGCGCTGCAGTTCGTCCGTCAATCCCCGATCGTTCATCTCTTCCAGCTCGAACTCTCCAGTGGACAAATCCACGATGGCTAAACCCACAGTCCCGTCCTCTTGATTGATGGCCAGCAAGTAGTTGTTTTGGTCATGAGAAAGGATGCGCTCAGACACCGTCGTTCCGGGTGTAACCACCTGCACCACTTCCCTTTTTACGATGCCCTTGGCTCGAGCAGAATCCTCCACCTGTTCACAGATGGCCACTTTATAACCGGCCTTGATAAGACGAGCCAAGTAGCCCTCAGCGGCATGCCATGGAACACCGGCAAGAGGAATTTTTTTAGCTTTGCCATGGGAGCGAGAGGTGAGAGTAATTCCCAGAATTCGAGATGCAATCTTAGCGTCCTCATTGAACATCTCGTAGAAATCGCCCATGCGGAAAAAGAAAATGCAATCCTTATATTTGCGTTTCAATCTGTTATATTGCGCCATCATGGGCGTTAAATCGGCCATCTTGACCTCCCACGACCTTCTGAGGTGGTACCATTGGAGTGTCCCCAAAATATCACAATTCCCCCTTTAAGTCAAGACAAAATTTGGGATTTAATGGCCTCTTTTAAACAAAAATCACACGTGCGAGCGCTCACATTTCGCGGATAGGCAGTAAAAAAGCCCTTTAGCGGACGCTAAGGGGCTTTGCAACATCAGATTTAACTTGAGCCATTTATTTCCTGATGATATGGTACGGCAATTCCCTTTGTCTTTCGAGTATTTTGGCCTCTCTCAAGGCCTCCTCTCGGCTCTGGTAGCTTCCCACCCACACCAGATAGAGAACGCGGTGACGGTCCTCTTTCTTGACTACCTCTGCTTGATAGCCCAGCGTGATGAGCTCGGCCTGCAAGTTCAGGGCGTTGAGCCTGTTGCTGAAGGCCCCCACCTGCACCGCAAAAGTGTTCTCTTGCTTCCCTCGATTCGCCTCCCGTCGATCACCAGTCCAACCCCACTCCGTGAGTTGGCGTCGCGCCTGTTCGTTTTGAAAGGTGGTCGGTTCACTCTGCAACAACCGTTGTAAGATCTCTTTCGCTTTTTCCCTCTCCCCCAAAGCCTCATGTATTTCGGCTAGTCGGTATAAGGCTATAGGTAGCAAAACACTATCAACATGATATTCCATAAAAGCTTGACATTGAATCCGGGCTTGATGAAAATCTTGGCCGATGAAATAAGCATCCACCAGACCCAACTTGGCCCAGGGCACCATAAGAGACTGACCATGTTCCTCCAAGATACGACGGAAGTAGATACTGGCAGAATCGGCGGCTCCAATGGCCAACTTGGAACTGGCCAGCCAATAAAGTGCATCCGGTACCAGAGACGAGTTTGGGTAAGTCCTTATAAGCCTTTGATAATCTTTTGCTGCCGTCAGGTAATATCCGAGAGCAAAGTTGTACTGTGCCACAGCGTAAAGGACCTCATCGGCTTTGGGATGATGAGCATGGAGGGACAGGAATCTCCGCTGGTACTCTAAGGATTTGTCTGCGTTGGGCTCCAGTTTCCCCAGATAATAAAGAACATCTGCTGCACTGTTATCTTTTCTGTAGAGTTCCTGAAATTTCTGCCGAGCTTCTCCATAATGGCCCCGCTGGTATAATTGAATAGCCTCATCCGTCGGTGTCTGGCCTACCAGAGAGATGGGAGAAAGAAGAACCCAAAGAACACACAGAAGCAGGAGCGCATCTCTCTGGAACCCGAATGGGCATCTCAGCTCTCTTGATTTCATGGGATATAAGTTCTCCACTGGTCACAGTGAGGACAACGCCACAATGGCTCCTGGGATTCATGCCCGCAGTTCCGGCAGAGAAAACGATTGGGAGTCACCTGGGCAGAGTTAATCAGGGTCTCTAAATTCTCCATAACCTTCGCCTGATCTCCCCTCTGCTGGTAAAATTTGACCAGCAACTGACGGGCAACATGGGAGGTCGCATCGACCTGCAAGGCCCTCTGACAGGTTCGAATAGCCTCATCCAAGTTGCCCTTTTTATCATAGAGGGTGGCCAAAGCCAGAAGAGCACGGAGATTATCGGGATCTCGCTCCAGGAGATCGCGGTAAATTTTGGCTACCTCACCGAACTGCCCCTTTTCGTAAAGGACTCTTTCCAGCCGCTCGAAGGCCAAGTAGGCTTTTTCAGGAACCTTTTGCAATAGCTCCTTCCAGCTTTCAAGAGCCTCGTCCAGACGTCCTTCCTGCTGGAAGGCATCTCCCAAGTCCAGGTAAGCGGGAACGCAGAGACGATCACGTCGCAGAGCGTCTTTGTACTTCAGGCGTGCCTTGTGAAATTCCTTCTGGTCTGCCCATTTGTGTCCTATTTGAACCTCATAGAGGGCCAAGAGAGAATCGTCCTTCTGGCCGGTGATCTTGAAAATTGTTTCTTGAGCTGAGAGAGCTTGAGACCAATCTTTTTGTCTCTCAAACTGACGAAGGAGCTGTTGATGACCCCAGAGGTCCTTCTTGTCCAGGGAGATGAGCTCCTTCAGCTTGGCGATGGCTTGCTCATTCTTGTTGCTTTCCATGTAATCTAAAGCCAGACTCTTGAGCAACTCCATCCTGGTGCGCGTGTTTAAATCGTTTCGGACCGTGAGCTGCCGGTGAATTTGTAAGGCCCTGACGACCTCTCCCCTTCGTCGGAAGATATCGCCCAATTTCAGGTAGGCGTCGGTGTTGGCTGTGTCCTCCTTCACGACCCGTTTCAGATGGCGAAAGGCGCTCTCTTCATCTCCTCTTATCAGATCCTTCAAAGCTTCCACGTAAGAACCAGCGGACCTGAGACGCTGAGATCGTCTGTACCGCACGATCAAAAGGATGGCCACAATGAGAATTGCGGCCACACAGATCAAGGTCAGCACCAAGAGCGGAAACTCCTCGATATAAAATTTCATTGCTCATGTCCTCTCAGCGAAAATCTCAGATTTGGAGCTAAGTTCCTATCAGCTCTCCTGCGTGTTTTCCTCCTCTTCCAGAGGCAGATTTCTCAGAGCTGTGAGTTCAGATCGCAATTTTTTGTTTTCTTTCCGGATGCGGCGAATTTCAGAGCGTAATTGAAGGTCGTGAAAGATAGCTACTAAAAACCATACAATCAGTCCCACCACGAAGGCCTCGAAGAGGAATAGAATCAGAGGCAATTCGACGGACTCCCAGGTGTAGAAACGAACCACCGTCCTCTGTTCCAAATTCTGGAGGGCAAAGGCAAGGACTAAGATCATCACTATGGCGATAAAAAGCCAACGTAAAATCCACATGGGGCACCTCCCACAGCTCAGGGTTGAGCAATTGTCGTTTCCCAAACTGGCATAGGATAAAAAACTTTTAGACCAAAGTCAAGCCAAAAGGCGAATGAAGCTTACAGACTCTGAAAGGCTTCACTTTCTTGAGGGGAGCGAGATGGTATTCCGCTTCACCTCTGCCCGTCTGGTCGCTTCGAACTTATTCCCGGATGCTTGCTGTCCCCATGCCGTTCCGCTCTGGGCTCTTTTTACACGGACCTTAACCAGTGTGCCTATCAGCTCCTGACCTCCAGGAAAGTTCACCACTTTGTTGGTCCGGGTCCTGCCTGTGAGCTCTTGGATATTTCTTTTGCTTCGGCTCTCCACCAAAACCTCTTCGGTGTGACCGACGAGACCCTGATTGAGTTTATGAGTGATCTCTCGTTGAAGGGAAATGAGTCGCTCCAGCCTCCCCTGGCGCACACCTAAAGGCACTTGGTTTTTCTTCTCACCGGCGGCCGTTCCTGGCCGGTGAGAATACGCAAAGGTGAAGGCGTCGTCAAACTCCACATCTCGCATCAATCGAAGCGTCTCACGAAAGTCTTTCTCCGATTCCCCAGGAAAACCGGCGATGAGATCTGTTGTGATGCTCACACCGGGCAATATCTCCCGAGCTCGCTGTACCAAGGATCGATACTCCTCAGCTGTATACCCGCGGCGCATGGCCCGCAAGATCTTATCGGAGCCCGATTGGAGGGGTAAATGTAGGTGTTCGCATACATTTTGACAGTCGGCCATAGCCAGGAGAATCTCCTGGTCCATGTCTCGTGGATGAGAGGTGATAAACCGAATCCGATAGAGCCCGGATAGCTGATCGGCCTTTCTGAGCAAATCCTGAAGACCGCGGTGACCGTCTCTATAGGCATTGACATTTTGGCCCAGAAAAGTCACCTCCCGGCAGCCCTTGACCACAAATCCCTTCACCTCCTGCAGAATCTGCTTTAGGGGACGACTCCGAGCCGGTCCGCGAAGGGCAGGAACAACACAGTAGGTACAGCGGTTATCGCAGCCCCTCATCACCGCCACGAAGGCGGAGACTCCGCCCCTGTATCTGGGGATTATTTGAGAATATGACTGCTGGGCGCAGACAGACGTTTCCACGGTACGCAGGCCATCCGCTTGAGCTAAGAGCTTGGGCAGGTTCTTGTAGCTGTCAGTGCCCACCACCAGATCAATTCCGGGGATGAGTCCAAGAATTTCCTGCCCCATTCTTTGAGCCATGCATCCGCAGACCGCCAGCCGAGCACCAGGGCGATTCCTTTTCAATCCGGCTAATTCCCGAATGCGTCCCATGGCTCGTTGCTCGGCATGCTCCCGAACGCTGCACGTGTTTACCAGAATCACATCTGCTTCCTCCAACGCTCTTGAAGGCCGGTAACCGGAACGCTCCAGGATGCTGGCCATGATATCTGCGTCGTAGAGATTCATCTGACAACCGTAGGATTCTATATAATAGGACTTTATCTCTGTTGCTTGGGTCATCAGCTCTCTCCTGCCCAGATCGGTCGACCCCAAGTACCCTCTTTAGCAACCCGTTGGATCTTTATGGGCACCAAACAGTTCATCATCTGATCAGATCCTTTGGTCAGAACCTTGATGTAATTATCTGAAAGGCCGGTCAGCAGTCCTGTGGCCATATCCCTACGCTGCTCCATAAGAACCGTCAGCTGGGTACCCAGGAAAGAACGTCGAAAGGCTAGGGATTTCGAACGCGTTAAGCTACGCAGCACGTGACTCCTGTGCCTACGTACCTCCGGAGACACCTGATGAGACATGGTGGAGGCCGGGGTTCCCTCTCGTCCGGAGAAGCTAAAGACGTGAAATCGGCAAATGGGAAGATTCTGAAGCATGGTACGGGTTGCTCCAAACTGCTTCTCCGTCTCGCCCGGAAAGCCCACGATGACATCTGTACCGATGGCCACTCCGGGTATTTCTCGGGCTATTCTCTCGATGAGATGGGCATACTCAACTGCCCGGTAGGGCCGGTTCATGGCTTGAAGGATCTGATCGTCTGCGCTTTGCATGGGAATATGTAGGTGTCGGCAGACCTTCTTGGAGTAACCCAGAAAGTCGATCAGCCGGTCGGTAAGATCTGTGGGCTCGATGGAACTCAATCGCACCCGTCCCAGATCCGATTGTCCCTCAAGCCACTGTAGAAGGTACAGAAGGTCTACCTCGGGCCGTTGGGGGTCACGATAGCGGCCCAAGTTAACACCCGTGAGCACCAGTTCCCTGTATCCGGCCTGGATGAATCCCTTCACCTGTTGAGCCACGACAGAAAACTTGCGACTTCGGCTTCGTCCTCTGGCCATGGGAACCACGCAGTAGGTACAGTGACCATCGCAGCCATCTTGAATTTTAAGAAAGGCTCTTGTGTGTCGCGCAAAACCGGTGACTTCCATCTCGGGAAAATCTCGTTGCCCTTCGATCCGCGAGACGAAAACTCCTTGCCCTCTTTGCCTGTCCACATATTCCAGCAACCTGGCCTTCTCCGCGTTTCCCAGCACCAAGTCCACTCCGGGAATTTTGAGGAGTTGTTGAGGAGCTCGCTGAGCGTAACAACCCGTGACCACCACCAGGCGTTTCCCGGCACGCCGAGCTGCACGTCGAATCATCTGTCGAGACCGGACGTCACTTCGATGGGTCACCGTACACGTGTTGATCACGTAAACATCCGCTTCCTGATGAAAATCGACGCTGTGGAAGCCCTTCTCCTCCAATTGTCCGCGCATCGCCTCAGTCTCATATTGATTGAGCTTGCAGCCCAGGGTGTAAAATGCAACCATCGGCATGGATTTCACCTCAGCAAAAACATGTTCACTAAGAATCGTCGCACAGATCCTCGACCGTGTAAAAGTCCTTTTCGATTGGTCCGATGGCCACCAAGGAAAGCCGTTGACGTTGGAAGAGTTCTTGGGCCACCTTCTTGACCTCCCGTGCGGAGACAGCATCGATACGCGCCTCTGTTTCGTCCAGACTCAGGGGCATGCCAAGCAGCAACTCCTGTTGGGCCAGCCGCATCATCCTGGATCCCATGCTCTCCAGACCGAGCATCAACCTCCCCTTCAGCTGAGCCTTGGCGTGTTTCAGCTCGTCTCCCTGCAGCCCATCCTCCCTGAGCAGGTCCAGTTCCCTAAGAACGGCTTTCAGGACCTCCCTTGATTTGCTGGGATCGGTAGCCATATAGATGTTGAAAAATCCGGTGTCACTGGCCAGACCTAAACATGAGTAAACGGCATAGGCTAGTCCTTTTCTTTCCCTTACGTTCTGAAACAGCCGAGAGCTCATACCATCGCCTAGGACGGTGTTCAGGACGAGAAGAGCATATTTCCCATCATGTGCATAGGGATAAGCCAATCCTCCCAGGCAGACGTGAAGCTGTTTGATTTTTTTCGGCAGAATGGAGAGCTGCCCAGAGGATTGAAACAGGCCGCTGCGCCTTTTTATGGGATCCGAAGATCTTGGTAAGCGAAACAGTCTCTGGACTTCCTTTACCAGCCCTCGGTGGTCCAAGTTTCCAGCGGCTGCCACCACGGTGTTATCGGGTCGATAGAAGGCCACGACTTGGTCTCGTAGTCCTCTCTGGCTAAACTGAGCCACCGTCTGGGGGATTCCAATAATGGGAAGTCCCAGAGTGTTGCCACGCCATACGTTGGCTATAATGCGTTCGTCGATGTATTCTGCGGGGGAATCCTCTAAATCCCTGATCTCATCCTGCACCACCCGCTTCTCCTTCTCTATCTCCTGTTCGTCAAAGCGGGGATGAAGAATGAGGTCTGAAAGAACGTCTATGGCTAAGGGAAGATGTTCATCGAGAATTCTTGCTTGATAGCAGGTTCTCTCCCGGCTGGTGAAGCCGTTCAGACCCCCACCCACCGACTCCAGGGATTCGGCAATCTGGCGGGCATCCCGGCGCCTGCTACCCTTGAACAGCATGTGCTCGATGAAGTGGAAGATACCATTGATCTCGGGAGTCTCGTCCCTCGATCCCGCCTCCACCCATACACCCATGGAGACAGACCGTACGTGAGGGACATGTTCGGTGACAACCCGCAGACCGTTGGGAAGGATGGATTTCTGATAGGAAGAATCCATAAAGATGGGTCAGCGATTTATTTTCGGCCTGTGCTTCGATGGCGGCCGACGGCGTTGGTGGGATTTTGTCCTCTCCGGACCTCCACCTAACAGCACCTTTCTGCTCAGCCTGATTTTGCCCTGATCGTCGATATCCAGGACCTTCACCTGAATTTCATCGTTGAGATTAACCACATCCTCGACGCGTGCCACACGATGGTGCTCCAGCTGAGAGATGTGCACCAATCCCTCCTTGCCTGGTAAAATTTCCACGAATGCACCAAAGCCTGTGATCTTTTTGACCTTACCAGTATAGACCTGACCTACCTCCACATCTGCAGTCAGATTCTTGATGATCTCCAGAGCCTTGGGGCCACCTTCGGGATCAGAGGAAGCGATGGTGATGGTGCCATCATCGTCGATATCGATTTGAGCCCCCGTCTCCTCCGTGATCTTTCTAATAACCTTTCCTCCGGGACCGATGACGTCGCCGATCTTCTCGGGATCGATCACAAGGGTGAGAATCCTGGGCGCATAGACTGAGAGCTCAGCGCGGGGAGCTGAGATAGTCTTGTTCATAGCATCCAGGATGGCTATTCTTGCCTGTCGGGCTCGCTCAAAGGCCTGGCCCAATACTTCCAGTGAAATTCCTGAGATCTTCAAATCCATCTGGACGGCTGTGATGCCATTCTTCGTTCCCGTGGCTTTCAAGTCCATATCCCCAAGATGATCCTCTATTCCGAGGATATCGGTCAACAGCGCCACCCGATCGTCCTCCTTGACTAGACCGACGGCCACTCCCGCCACTGCCTCTTTCATCGGCACGCCGGCATCCATGAGGGATAAGGAGCCTGCGCACACGGTGGCCATGGAGGAAGAGCCATTCGATTCCAAAATGTCAGAGACGATGCGAATGGTGTAAGGAAAGACCTCATCAGAGGGAATGACGGGCTCAATGGCTCTCTCGGCCAGAGCCCCATGTCCTATCTCACGCCGGCCCGGGCCACGGATGGGGCGTACTTCCCCGACACTAAAAGGAGGAAAGTTATAGTGAAGCATATAGCTCTTCCAAGATTCGCCCTCAAGAGCGTCGATTTTCTGTTCATCCATCTTGGTTCCCAAGGTTGTCACAGCCAGGCTCTGGGTCTGTCCTCTGGTGAACAGAGCTGATCCATGAGTACGGGGCAAAAAAGCCACATCACAGCTGATAGGGCGAATTTCATCAAGCTTACGGCCGTCAATGCGTTGACCTCTCTCGATGATTTTGCGGCGCATGTCCGCTTTCTCTAGATCCTGAAGAGCCGTTTTCATCTCTCCCTCGCGTTCGGGAAATTCCTCGCCGAGAGCCTCTAAGGTGCTTTCCACCAGAGCTGTAAGAGCTTTCTGACGTGCCTCCTTGTCCGCTATGGTGTTGATCCGGGAAATTTCCTCAGAAGCTCGCTCCTTCACCGCTGCGACCAGCTTATCGTCCACGGGCTTGGCCTCAAATTTCTCTTTGGGCCTGCCACACACGGCAACCAGGTCCTCTTGGAGCTGAATGACTCGGTCGAGCGTTGGGCGAGCGGCCTCGATGGCTCCCAGGAGGACCTCTTCGGAGATCTCTTTAGCTCTGCCCTCTATCATGCTGAGGGATTCGCTTGTTCCAGAGATGACGATGTCCAAGTCGCTCTCTTCCAACTGAGAAAAGGTGGGATTGACCACGTATTCATCGCCCAGTCTTCCCATGCGCACCGCGCCGATAGGTCCCTGGAAGGGACAACCAGATAAACATAGAGCCGCCGATGCGCCGATCATCCCCAGTACGTCGGCGTCATTTTCCTGATCTGCCGACAAGACCGAGACGATGATCTGAACTTCATTCATATAACCCTCAGGAAACAGAGGGCGGATTGGGCGATCTACCAGTCTGGCGCTGAGGACCTCTTTCTCCCCCGGTCGCCCCTCCCGTTTAAAGAATCCGCCGGGAATTTTCCCGGCAGCATAGGCTTTTTGACGGTATTCCACAAACAAGGGAAACCAGTCTTGCTCCCTGGGCTCATCAGAAACTACCACTGTGGCCAATATCATAGTGTCTCCGTATTGAACAGAAACTGCTCCCAGGGCCTGTTTGGCCACTCGACCGCTCTCAAGGGTAAGATTCCTGCCGCCTACCTCGGCCTCTACTTTATGAATCATGAGTCTTTTTACCTCGATTTCTTGACCTAATGACTTAGTTCTGGCAATTACTCCTTGATAAACCACCAGCTAGCCCCATAACGAGGAGCTAACGCCTGAGACGAAGGGTCTTGACCAAGTTTCTATATCGCTCCATGTCCTGAGACATCAAGTAATTAAGAAGTCTTCGTCGCTTGCCTACCAGCATCAATAGACCCCGACGGGAGTGATGATCCTTTGGGTGCTCCTTGAAGTGTTGGGTTAAGTCGTTGATCCGTTTGGTGAGCAGAGCAACCTGAACTTCAGTCGAGCCGGTGTCCTTGTCGTGTCGTCGATGCTTCCCGATAAGCTGCTTTTTTCCGGTCGTGCTCAATGGCATAACTACGACACCTCCATAAAGTGAAAACCCAGCAGTTAATCTGGCGCCAACAGGCGTCGAGCGACCTCCTCGTCTTTCCTGATTTGCTCGCTCAGCCTAGCGCCGTCTTCGAATCTCTCCTCGTCCCTAATTTTCTCTATTAACTTGATACTAAGCTCTTGACCATAAAGCGATTGTTGAAAATCAAAGAAATGAATTTCAAGCCTTCGGGTTGTGCCTCCGAATGTGGGACTCACGCCCACATTGAGCAGTCCTCGCAATGCAGAAACTGTGAAATCCGAGACCACAGCGTATACTCCATTGCCCGGGATTAACTTCTCAGAATGTACTTCCATGTTCGCCGTGGGATAGTTTAAAAATCTGCCGCGTCCATCTCCAGGGACAACCCGGCCCGCAAGGCTGTAGGGTCGCCCCAACATCTCCGCAGCTTCTCTTACTTTGCCTGCCAAGAGCTTACTGCGAATCCCGGTGCTGCTGATGGGCACGCCACGGCACAGGATAGATTCCACGGCTTCTACCTGGAAACCCAAACTGGGGCCCATTTCCTCCAGCGTCTCCAAACGTCCCTGGCGATCCCGACCAAAGGTATGGTCATGACCGATGATCACTCGCCAAGCTTTAAGCTTCTGGTGAAGGATCTTTTCTACAAATTCACGAGCCTTCATTTGGGCCAGCTGTCTTGTGAAGGGCAGAATGACAACCACATCAAGCCCCAGACCAGTGAACATCTCTATTTTTTCTCTTTCAGTGGTCAATAGAGGAGGAGCCGTCTGGGGGTCAAGCAGGCTCTGGGGATGGGGCTTAAAGGTGACCACTAAGCTAGTTCCTGCCTCCGACCGTGCCCTTTCGACGACTTTCTCAAGAATGGCGATATGAGCCAGGTGAACCCCGTCGAAGGTGCCCACAGTCAACACTGGGCGCTCTAATTCCTTGAGCTTATCAGAGGTGAGCGAAAGGACATACATCGTTATATTCTCAGCTCAGAATTTGCAGCGACCGGCAGATACGATCCGAAAATGTGAGGCTAGTGAGTTGGTCGGTATGAACCAAGAGTTCAGCCATGGCCAAAAGCTTTCCCTCCGTATCCTCTATCCTAATTGCATCGCCCTTTTTAGCCCCTATGTCCACCTCCCGGAAGATCTCCCTGGTCATTGGCTGTCCATGGATGACTCTGGATACTTCTCGGGGTCGCACAACGAACCGAGGATACGTTATCAACCCCTGGCCGACGGGCAATAGAAACTGCTCAAGCTGCTCGAGTTGGGCCAATTCCACGACCCGAGCCAATGGCAAAGCATCGCCATCCCGAAAGGGGCCAAGACGCGTCCTTTTTAGCTCTAGGAGGTAAGCCCCACAACCCAGCTCCTTGCCGATGTCTGCCGCTAAAACCCGAATATAGGTTCCCGAAGAACAGCTAATCTGGAGGATAACTTGCGGCAAATCAATATGACAAATTTCCAAAGATCGGATGAAAACGGGACGCGGATGACGTGCAACCGTTTTGCCTTGTCGAGCAAGTCGATACAGGGGTTGGCCTCGATGCTTCACAGCCGAGAACATGGGCGGTATCTGCTCCTGCGTTCCTAAAAAACGATCGCAAACCTTGCGCATCTCCGCCATTGAGACCTTGGGAGATTCGTTTGAGAGTGATATTTGACCCTGAGCATCCAGTGTGTCACTCTCCCCCCCCAACATTATGGTCGCTCGGTATTCCTTTTCCAGACCTACCAAAAAGCGAGCCATCTTTGTGGCTCTGCCAACACAGAGCAGCAACACCCCTGTGGCTATGGGATCGAGCGTGCCGGTGTGCCCGATCTTCTGAATCCTCAAGGCCCGGCGCACTTTGGCCACCACGTCGTGCGAGGTCCACCCGGATGGCTTGTCGATGTTTAAGAGACCGCTAAGCTCTGATCGTTGCTGAATTCCCGAATTCCGGCGAGTTTCCCCTATAGCCATTTCTTGATTTCCATAAGAGCCCGATCCCGGACCATAGACAGAGAGCCTTTCGCTCGATAGCCCGCAGCGTTTGGATGACCACCACCACCCAGAGCCTCAGCGATTTTATTGGATTTGATGGCACCACGAGACCGAAGGCTCACCTTCACGGTATCCGAAGACTCTTCTCGTATCAAAACGCCCACCAGGCAGCCTTTCAGGGAAAGAAGATGGTCCGCGATACCCGCCGCTCCATCGGGGTGCGCTTGGCATTCCTCCATGTCCCTCCGATCCAGGCAGACCAGTCCGACGCGATTGTTTTCTAATGTTTCTATCTTGCCCAAGGCGCGGCCCAGGAGTTTTAGGCTGGAAGCAGAGCGCTGCTCGTAGACCTGGGCGGCTATAGAGTCAGGCTTAGCCCCTTCAGCGGCCAACTCAGCGGCCACAGCGAGGCATTTGGCTGAGGTGTTGGGAAAACGAAATCCACCAGTATCAGCTATGATAGCCGTGTAGAGCTGAATGGCTCGTTCCCGTCCTATGGGTATCTCCAGATCTTTGAGAAGGTCGACGATTAATTCTCCCGTAGAAGATGCCTTGGGTTCTAGGTAGGTTGGATCTTCAGGTTTCGATAAGTAAGGATGATGATCGATAGTGATGACCGTCGCATCGGGCGCGATAAAATCTCTCACTGTGCCAAGCCGATCCAAAGTGGAGCAATCCAGCATAGCCACAGTGTCGGGTCGAAAACCAGCGGGCAATTGATCCCGAATGAGTCCACAGGAGTCCAGAAATTTATATCTGGCAGGAACGGGATCCTGATTCACGATGGCCACTCCCTTTCCCAGATCTCTCAGGATGCTGGCCATGGCCAGCTGAGATCCAACGGAGTCTCCATCTGGCTCAACATGAGAGCAAACCATCACATGGTGGCTTTCCCTAATCGCCTGTACGACCCCCCTCAGATTCTTCATCCCGTCCTTCTTGTAACGTTTTTATGATCTTACTGATTCGGAGTCCACGCTCAAGGGATCGATCCCTCTGGAAAGAAAGCTCCGGCGTGTATTTTAACCGCAAGCGACGGCCAATCTCTCCCTGTATGAAGAACTTGGCACTGTTCAAGCCCCGTTCGGTCTCTTCCTGGATGCTTCGATCGCCGAAAATGCTGATAAAAACCCTCGCATGCCGCAAATCATCGCTCATCTCCACAGCGGTAACCGTGGCAAGTCCTATGCGAGGGTCTTTCAGCTCCCTTTCGATGATCTCACCGATTTCCCTTTTAATGAGGTCCCCAACCCTTTCAGATCTTTTCACACCCATGGCCTCGAGCTCTCACCGCCTATCTTATCTCAAGCGCCCATTGGAGAATTTCCGCCCTGGGTTCCTTTCCAACGAGGTCCACCACTTTGTTCAAAACCCGATTGGCAAAACGGACGTCAGTGCTGACGATGGCCACTCCCAAGGTAGCCCTCTGCCACAGGTCATGATGGTCGATCTCAGAGACAGAGACGTTGAAGTCGCTCTGAATTCTGTCCTTGATGGCTCGGAGGATCTGTCTTTTAGACTTCAAAGAGCCACTTTCAGCCAGATACAGATCGATGGTACAGACGCCGATGATCATCTGCAGCTCGTGCTTCCGACTATTTAGGTACCTCTTTCAGCTGATAGGTCTCCAGGACATCTTTCTCTTGCAGGTCATTGAACTCTTCCAGCCCAATCCCGCACTCAAAGCCCGATTGAACTTCTGCGACGTCGTTTTTGAAGCGCTTCAGGGAGGAAATTTTACCATCGTGCACCACAGTTCCGTCTCGTATAACCCGCACTCTGGCGTTTCTCTTTATCTGGCCCGATTGAACGAAAGATCCGGCGATGACTCCCACCTTAGAGACTTGAAACAGCTCCCGAATCTCCGCTGTACCCAAAATTTCCTCTTCGTACTCGGGTTCCAGAAGGCCCTTCAGAGCAGATTCGATGTCGGAAACAGCCTCATAGATGACATTGTAGCGACGAATGTCCACTCTTTCCCGAGAGGCGAGCTCTTGGGCTCGAAGGTCGGGTCCGACGTAGAAACCGATGACGATGGCGTTAGAGGCGGCAGCCAAGAGAATATCGGAGACGTTGATGGTCCCCACACCCTTGTGAATGACCACCACCCGGATTCCCTCCACATCAAGCTTTTCCAGAGAGTCGCTCATGGCCTCCACGGAACCGTCTACGTCTCCTTTAATGATAAGACGAAGCTCTTTTTCCTCTCCAGATTTGATCTGCTCGTATATGTCCTTCAATGTTAATCGCTTGGTGGCGCGGCGAAATTCCTCCTCTCGCTTGAGCTGCTGTCTTTTAAGGCATATTTCCCGAGCCTCTCGCTCGCTATCCACAACATAAAAGGGGTCACCCGCTTGAGGTACGCCGGTAATTCCAGTAACCTGAACGGGAGCAGAAGGTCCCACCTCCTGTACAGCAGTTCCCCATTCGTTTGTCAGCGTACGCACCTTTCCATAACAGAGACCGGTAACGAAGGGCATGCCAACTCTCAGAACTCCTCGCTGTATGAGTACTGTGGCTATGGATCCCCGCCCCTTATCGAGGCGAGATTCGATGATGACGCCCTGAGCTTTTCCCCTAACGTTCCCCTTTAGCTCTAAGAGCTCTGCTTGGAGAAGTATCAACTCCAGTAACTTATCGATACCTTCCCCAGTCTTGGCAGAAATCTCACAGGCGATGGTGCGACCACCCCATTCTTCAACAGTAAGTGCATGTTTTTGTAGCTGTTGCTTGATGGCCTCGGCGTTTGCATTGGGCAGATCGATTTTATTGATGGCCACGATGATGGGAACGCCCGCCGCCCGAGCGTGGTCAATGGCCTCGATGGTCTGAGGCATGATGTTGTCATCGGCGGCAATGACCAACACAACGATATCAGTAACTTGGGCTCCCCGGGCTCGCATGGCGGTGAAAGCCTCATGGCCCGGCGTATCCAGAAAGGTAATTTCACCCCCGGGCTGATGGACCTCATAAGCCCCGATATGCTGAGTAATGCCACCAGATTCTCCAGCAATGACGTCGCTTTGGCGGATGTAGTCCAACAGGGAGGTTTTTCCATGATCTACGTGACCCATAACCGTCACAACGGGGGCTCGCGGTTGAAGATCCTCTTCTACCTTCTTCTCTTCAACCATCTCCTCGAGACCGTAGCCCTCAAGCTGCTCAACCTCGTATCCGAACTCATCTGCCACCATTGTGATGGTGTCCATATCCAATCGCTGATTGATGGTCACCATAAGGCCAAGTTCCATGCACTTAGAAATCACCGCGGCAGGAGTGGCCTCCATCTGTTCGGCCAGTTCTGCTACTGAAATGAACTCGCTAACCCGAACCACTTTACCCTCTTCTACCTCCACCTCACCCCCCTTATCGACCTTCTTTCGGCGGCGACGACCTGGTTTCCTTCCCTCCATACTGGCCAAGGTCCTCTTCACACTCTCGGCTACCTCTTGTTTGTCTATGGTGGGCTTAGGCTGACGCCGCTTCCTTCTCTTTTGGGATGTCCTGGGGAGCCTTTTCTTGGCCTTTTCACGCCTGCGCCTCTTCTTGATATCCTTCTCTTTTTCCTCTTTGCGGGCGATCTCTTCGTGTTTTTCCCGTTTACGCTCGTCTCTCTTCTTAACCTCCTCTTTCTGTTGCTCGAATTTCTTGCGAATATCGGCCACCATCTTGTCGTCTACGACGCTCATATGGCTACGAACGTCATAATTGAGGCTTTTGAGCAACGAGACGAGCGCTTCGCTGGATACTTTAAATTGCTTGGCAACCTCGTAGATTCTTCGCTTTTCCAATCTCAACACCCCCCCATTGGGTGAGGGTCCCCGTTCAATTTGAGATCTCGTCCTGACCTTGCAGCTCGGGCTGCTCCTCTCCCTGAGCCTCGCCCCTCTCCACATCTTCTTTATGACTTCGATTGTCGCTCTCTTCAGCCTTAGTCTGGCGGGCTATCGAATGCTCCTCACGCTGCTGAAGTCTCTCTTGGGCTGCTTCCAGAAGCTTCTTGGCGGTGGCAGGACCAACTCCCGTCACTTGCAGGAGCTTCTCCTCCTTAAGCATGACCAGATCCTGAACGCTCTCCACGCCAATTTTCTCCAATTCCTGGACCAGTTTGGGACCAATACCTCTCAGCTCAGCGATGTCCAAAGATGAGGCAACCGCATCGATACTCGTCTCCACTTCCCGCAGCTCTTCAGCCTTGGCTTGGCGAATCCTCAAGCGCTCCTCCTGCTGCTGCTCAAGCCTCTGCTTGGCCGCCTTCAGAAGCTTCTTGGCGGTGGCAGGGCCAACTCCCGGCACTTGCAAGATTTTCTCCTCCTTGAGCATGACTAGATCCTGAACGCTCCCCACGCCAATTTTCTCCAATTCCTGGACCAATTTGGGCCCAATCCCACTCAGTTCTGAAACATCCAAGCGCATGGCAGCCATTTCCTCGGCGCGCCGCACATACTCTGTCTGTGAAAGTATGTCGATCTTCCAGCCGGATAATTTGGCCGCCAACCTGACGTTCTGACCAGCTCGACCGATGGCCAGAGAGAGCTGATCGTCCTCTACAACGAGTATCATTTTATGCTCTTCCTCATCGGTCTCTATACGCGATACCTTTGCCGGCCCAATAGCCTTGGTGACGAAGGTGGCAGGATCAGGGCTCCAGGGGACAATATCTATACGCTCGTTGCTTAGCTCGCGCACGATGTTCTGAACACGAGTCCCCTTTAAACCCACACATGCTCCCACGGGATCCACACGAGCGTCATGGGAGACGACGGCCACCTTAGATCGGTCTCCAGCCTCTCGAGCAATGGCTTTGATCTCCACGATCTTCTCGTAAATTTCCGGAACTTCCAACTCAAAGAGCTTCTCCAAAAATCCTGGATGAGTTCGGGACAGAAGAATCTGAGGTCCCTTAGTGGTTTTTTGTACGTCTAATAAATACGCTCTGATGGTGTCACCCTGCCGATAACGCTCCCTGCGAATCTGTTCCTGAACGGGCACGATGCCTTCTGGTCGGCCTAAATTGACGATGAGATTGCCCCGATCCACTTGCTGAACTGTACCGGTGATGATCTCTCCGATTCGATCCTGATAGTCCACGAAGATCTTCTCCCTTTCCGCCTCGCGAATTCGCTGGATGAGAATTTGTTTGGCGGCCTGGATAGCGTTGCGCCCAAAATCCTGAAAACTCAGCTGCTCCTGGATTTCCTTACCCACTCGTGCACTAGGATCGATGAGTTTGGCATCGGCTCGAGAAATTTCAAGGGCCTTATCTTCCACCTCTTTCACCACCTTCTTGGTGGCGAAGATGGAAATTTCCCCCGTATTTCGATCTATGGTCACCGTGATGTTGTCACAGGTGCCAAACTTCTTTTTGGCCGCAGACTTTAAGCCCGCTTCTAAGGTCTCTAGGACCAGATCTAACTCCACGTGTTTCTCTCTGGTTATCTGACCCAGGGCTTCAAGAACCTCGTAGTCCATGGAAAGCCTCCAACAAAGGCTAAAATTTCGGCTTCAGCTTGGTCTTCACGATCTCGTTCTGCGGTATAAACACCCCTTTGCCTCCTACATCCAGAGTAATTCCCTCCTCCCTCCAGGAGGAAAGATTCCCCACAATCGTGCGCTTGCTGCCGGAGGATTTAAGAGCGGTCACTTGAACAAGACGGCCCAAATTTCTTCGAAAATCTGATGGCTCGCATAGGGGACGATCAAGGCCCGGCGAGGAGACTTCCAAGGTATAGCGGTGAGGAATGAAATCGTTAACATCCAGCAGGTGAGACACCTCTTTGCTCACAACGGAACAATCCTGCACGGTGACTCCACCTGGCTTGTCAATGTATAGACGCAAAATCCGTCGACCACGCTCAACCAAGAAGCGGATCTCCACGAGCTCAATGGCCGTGCCTTCCCACACGGGCTGAACGACCTTTCTGACCTGCTCTACAAGGTCGGCGGAAACCACTTCCCAAACTCCCCTGACTCAGCGTAAGGGCTTGATACATAAAAGAGTGGGCTTAGACCCACTCTCAAATTTCAATATAGTGCATGTGAACCTCGAATGCAAGCGAAAACTTTATTTTTTTGCCGATACGTTTTCGATGGCCGATCGTTCTTTATGAATCAATTTGACTACGTGAGCTACTGCTTTATCTTGATCAATTTTCAACACCTGATCATCTCGGCGAAGCTTCAGCTCCACTTTACCCTCTTCTAGGGACTTCTCTCCCACCGTGAGCCTCAGCGGTATCCCAATCAGGTCGGCGTCTTTAAATTTGAATCCCGCTCGCTCGTCCCGATCGTCCATCAATATCTCCAACCCAGCCTCACTTAAAGTCTCATAGAGCTGTTCCGCAGTGGCTATTGTTTTCTCGTCGTCCACATTAAGGGGGAGTATCAACAGCTGGTACGGGGCAATGGTTATGGGCCAGATGATCCCGCCTTCATCGTGATATTGCTCTATGGCTGCAGCCACCGTCCTGGTGATGCCAATCCCGTAACAGCCCATAATAAAAGGCAATTCCCGTCCGTCTTGATCTAAGAATGTGGCTCTCATTGAGGTGCTGTATTTGGTGCCTAGCTTGAAGATCTGGCCCACTTCGATCCCACGACGGGAGGTGAGGGGTTTTCCGCAGGCGGGACAAAGATCTCCAGCCTGAGCCATATGAAGGCTTTCAAAACTGTCGATGGCGAAATCCCTGGGGAAATTGGTGTTGATCAAGTGGGCCTGATCCTCATTGGCGCCCACGACCACATTGACCAAGCCTTGCAGGGACTTATCAGAGATCAACTCCACGCCTTTCAGGCCCACAGGCCCTGTGAATCCCACGGGAGCCCCGGAGACTTTGAGAATTTCTTCTGGCGTGGCCATCTCCAGTTTGGCACATTCACGCGAGCGGCGAACCTTGGCCTCGTTGATGTCCCGGTCGCCCCTGATGAGCACAGCCACGACTCTATCGTCACACCGGTACAGGATGGTTTTGATCAGCCGTTTGGCATCCACGTTGAGAAACTCGGTGACCTGCTCCACGGTGTGAGCCCCCGGTGTGTTCACTTTCTCTAGGGGCTTGGCTTTTTCCTCTATGCTGTACGGGGGAATGAGAGATCGGGCTCCCTCTCGGGTGGCTGCATATCCGCACTCGCAGCTGAGAATCTCTGATTCTCCGTTGTCGGCCAGGACCATAAATTCATGAGTTACATCGCCTCCGATGACACCAGAATCCGCTTGCACCGGGGCAGTGGACAGCCCGCAGCGCTGAAAAATGCGAGCATAAGCCTCATACATACGCTGATAGGTCTTGTCCAGAGATGCCTCGTTTTCATGAAAGCTATAGGCGTCTTTCATGACGAACTCGCGGGCACGCATCACCCCGAAGCGCGGTCGAATTTCATCACGAAACTTGGTCTGAATCTGGTAAAAAGTTAGTGGCAATCTTCTGTACGAGCGAATGTGGTTGCGGAGTAAGTCGGTGATCACCTCTTCGTGGGTGGGGCCCAGGGCGAAATTTCGCTGATGCCGATCTGTGACCTTCATGAGCTCTTTACCATAGAGATCCCATCGACCACTCTCTTGCCATAGCTCGCCCGGATGCAAAATGGGCATAAGTAATTCCAAAGCCCCGGCCCTGTTCATCTCCTCCCGAACAATCTGTTCCACCTTCTTTATGGCCCGAAGGCCCAAAGGCAGATAGGTGTAGACCCCGGAGGTCAGTTTTCGCATCAGCCCCGCGCGCACCATGAGTTTATGGCTGATGACCTCCGCCTCAGTGGGATCTTCTTTATGTGTGGGAATGAATGTCTCCGTCCAACGCATCGCTTTTCCTGCCCTAGTCGGGCTTCCATAAACAAAAATGGAGCGGGCGAAGGGAGTCGAACCCTCGACGTCAAGCTTGGGAAGCTTGCATTCTACCGCTGAATTACGCCCGCACCACTTTTTTAGGTCCAACTTTGAGGCGGGCTATACAGGATTCGAACCTGTGGCCTTTGGCTCCGGAGGCCAACGCTCTATCCAACTGAGCTAATAGCCCGCAACCTTCTTGTGGCTTTTAATTTAATGTCCGGAAGGGAATTTGTCAACCTTTATTTGAATACTTGAAGGATCGGACTAATAGAAACGTCGTATATCTTTGCTAACATATATATTATGATAACTACTTAATGTTTTACTTAAATCTGATTGAATCGAAGTACGATGAATTAATCTCGGGGGGATGTGGGGCTCTTCTTACTGCTTATTGCCTCCTGCCTCCTGCCGGCTGCCACTTGGGTGGATCCGGAAGGAAGGAAGCCACCCCGCTTCACCCCGGTCAACTGCCGATCGAACTCTCCCACCTGATACGACCCTTCCGACCTGTTGCCCACGCCATCCACTGCCTTTAGGGTATAATAATGCTGAACGCCTGGATCGCCCACCGCTGCGCTGTCAACAAAGGCCGTCTCCATCGTTCCAGCCAGAGAATCACCCAGCAGTCCCGGGTAAAAGCTGCGGTAAATGATGTAGCGCTCGATCCCCTCGCTGTTCTCCGGCTCGGTCCAGCCGAGATGAATGTTCCCGGAGGACGACTTGGTCGATCCCTCGAATAGGATGGTCACATCATCCACAGCCTTGGGCGGCATGGTGATGGCGATCTTTATGGCATCGGCCCTGAGAACATCTCCCTGAGTACTCTCTCCGGTATCCTCAACTCGCACCTCCACATTCTGTCCCGAGGCGAATGGGCGGTTCCAAAGATGAACCCAGGAACCGCTCCCGGTGTTCTGATTGACGAACACCGAATCGGCATCTATGCCCTCGACGCTCAGCATGTACAACGCGTGATTGGTGGCATTGGCGGTATTGGGGACTATCTCATAGATCCGGTAGATGCCCTGTTCTGAGAGGGTGCCTTGGAAACGAGCTTTGGCACCGGGAACCTGATTGAGGGGTGCCCACCGGCTGCTTGGTCCATAGGCCTGAGCCACGCTGGTGTGCCAGGTGCCCTCCTCCTGATAGTAGAGCGAGTCGTCATTATCGACGATGATGAAGTAAGGCTGCACATCTGCGGTGACCAAGATGGGAGCCATGGGCTCGATGGGGTCGTCGCTGTATAGGAACATCTCATCGCTGACCGGACCAATTTCCTGGGCGTGAAAATGGACCGGCATCTCAATGGACCCCATCCCCGGGATGACCACCGGAAAGCTGACCGGGATGGTCACCTCAGGCAGCAGAGAGCCTATTCCCGTGATGGTCAAATCTCCGTAGCCGAGATTTCTCAACCGCAGGTCCAGGGATGCGCTGTCCTCCTTGGGTACGGCCCCGAAGTCCAGGACTTGGTCCACAACGAAAAGATCCCTCTCACGCACCAGGGCTGAGAACTTAGCCACATCTGCGCACAGGACCCTTCCTTCCTGGCCATCGCCGCTGGCCTGCAACTGAAGATAGGTCCCAGCGCCCGGCATCAAATACGAGGTGCTTAGATAGACCCACTCGGCGGCCGGCAGCGGGCTGGTGAACTGAATAGTGTTCACGCAGGTGCCTTGCTTGAAAACCTTGTAGGTAATCTGCTCGGCGGGATTGGACATCTCCGGGATCTGAACGAAGATATTGAAGGTGGCGGAGTCCTCAAGGTCCGGATACCACCGGGCCATAGCCGTATCGCCAGCAGCCAGGGTGGTTACCCGAGAGTCCAGACCCCAGGAGGACTCCCAGGAGCTCGACCAGCTCTTCTGGATTTCAACATATCCGGAGTCGACGTTGTCCACAAAGATATCACCGGGTAAAAACTCGATAAATTCCATCGCCTGATTGCCCAGCGTGTCGCAGACCACCACACCCACCTTGGCCAGCTGATCCCTGGACAGAGATTCGGTCGTCTCCCATTGATTCGCGCCCGTCGATTGGCAGGGAATCAGCAGATACTCCTCGTAGACATTCTTTACAGCCACGAAGGGTACCGGTTGAAAGATCGGCTCGTCGCTGCTGATGCCGAAGGACACCTGGTCTCCTGAAGGAATCTCCCACAGAGCCAGATCTGGGGCCGTCGTATCGGGCGTTCCCCGCCAGCGCTGCATGGCCTCGATGGCCGTGCAGTAGCGGAAATTCACATCCGGATACATGGCCGCGGCCTCATGGGCCAGGCTATCGATCTTAGCGATGTCGGTGAGAAACGGCGTCTCCGGAAGATGAGACCATATACAGGCTACTTGGTCGATGCCGGCATTCGCCTGGGCGAAGATGTTCTCCAAGTTATTACTGCTAATCACCGATCCAAAATAGCGGCAGCGGACATTCCAGCCGGGACCATCTCCGGGAAGTTGATAGTTCACCGGCGAGGGGTGGTAGGGAACATACTCCAAAGTGGCCTGGGACCAGTCGTAGTTGTTATCAGTTGGCTCCGTCGTGTCGCTGTGAACGCTGGGCGAAGCATTGTGCATGCTATAGGGCAGGACGCTGTCCAGTACGGTCTGCCAACCGTTGTCCATGTAATGCCAGCCGCTGCGGAAGGAAACAGGAAAAATCTGTTCTTCCAGCAGAAACTGGGCCAGGGTGAAGTTCCAGTCGTCATAGCACTCCATGAAGGTCTGGGATTGGTTCCAGTAGTAGAGCCCGTCGCCGTTGTAGTCGGTCCAGGCGAAGGTGTGGTAGTGCAGGGACAGCTCGTCGCCATTGATCTGGACGTTGTCGCCGTGGTACTTCTTCATCAGATATAGGGTCATGATGTTGGGCACTGGCACGTTGGTGTTTGTGGCATATCGGAAGATGTTGCCAGCCATCATCCACCAGGTCATCTTCAGCGGCTGCCCGTAGGAATCGACGAACTGGGCTCGGAAAGCCGGGTTCATGACCCCGTAAGCATTCCGGGAGGGATTGGTGTACAGGTCGATGTTATAGGTGCAGTGATACGTGCTGGTGCTCATCCCCTCCCAAATGGCCGTGTCGGAGCCCATCACCAGATAGACCTCGCCTGCCGTAAAGCCCGCCTTGGGTATGAAAAGCATCAAGCAAACGGCGAGCAAAGCTGCTCGTGTTTCCTCCTTAAAATTCATCTAGCTCTTCTCCTCGCTGTGAAAAGTCGTTCCCATCTTTATTGTATCAAATTACGGAGGTTATGTCAAGAAGTTTGCGTCTGCTGCTTCTGGCTCCACAAAAAAACCTGGGGTTTGCCACCCAGGACCATCGGTTATTCACCTTCTTTCATTCAGAAAAAGGATTCTTCCATCATTCGAAAATCTATGGTTTCTCCTCTCCGAACAAATCACCGGTGAACAGGCTGTCCTCATCCTCTACCCGAATGGGAAGCTCCCCGAGCTCGGGGTATTCTTCCACCAGTCCCCTCCAGAAGACCTTGTCGATGGGCAAATCCAGCTTGTACCTGAGCATGACGGCGTTGGCCACGGCCTTAGCCCGGTAATGGTTGTTCATATAAACATAAACCGTCTTGGTCAGCTCTTTAACCTGATTCAAGCCGCCCACTAAGGGATTCAGCTCGTCAGAGGAATATAGGTAGTTATACTTCTCTGCGGCGGTTTTGTGCCGGAACCATTTCTCGATATTCCGTCCGTGCATGCGCAAGTAGAAGATGGGGCCGATGGGCTTGAAGGACTGATGGATGGAAAAGCGAAACTTAGGCTCATCGATGTACACCAGGCTGGCTTTATATCTTTTCAGAACCTCCTCAGTGGCCCTTAGGTTGTCGCTCCAACCCCTATGGCGCAGCTCCACCGCCATGGGAAACTCCTGGAAGGCGTTTAATGTTCTGTCCAGGTGATCTAAATTCTTCTCTTCAAAATAAAAGCGAGGGGGAAATTGCACCAGCAGACACCCGAGCTTCTTGGCCTTGACAAGGGGCTCCAGTCCCTTTTTGAACAGATCCACGTCGGCCTCTGTGACGCGTGAATCCCGTCCTGTGGTCTGGGCGAACATCTCCGGGTGGGTGAATTTCTGCCAGAGTTTGATGGTAAAATCGAAGTTGGCCGGCGTCTTCATGGCCCAGTTATGCACCACGTTTGGAACTGGGGGACGATAGAAGGTCGAGTTTACCTCCACGGTATTAAACCGATCTGAATAGTAGCTCAGCTCATCCACTTTGCCGGGAGGATAAAAGACGCCATTCCAGCTGCCCTCGCCATAGGTGCGGTACGACCAGCCAGAAGTGCCAATGCGCAAACTCTCATTCATCTTTCACCCCTGTCACGAAGGCACATTTATGATAGCACAAATGCGAAAAATTGTCAACAATTAAATAGCTATTATAATAGTGACAGCTCAAATCGATGCGGTCCGGTAGAAAATGAAGACGGCAGCGGTGAGAATGCATGGGGACATTTCATCTGGGCTTCTCTTTAAATTTTTGGTAAATCCCCATCAAAAGTGCACTAATTTGGCTCTTTGATAACCGGTTGTTGGAGATATTTTCGCAATATTGGAATCAGGTTTTCATTGCGATGATTGAATCGCCACTCGGTCTCTTTCAGAGAGAGATGGAAATACTGTTTGGGAACGCCTCTGTAATGATAGAGCCAGTGTTTGGCATAGGACCAGAAGCCTTCGATACTGTTGATGTGATCTCTACCTTTGGGGCGCCCCTTGTCTTTACTAATGACCACGTGATTGCCTCGGATATCCAGAAAAGTATAGGCGTGCCAGTCGTCGGTGTAATACAGGCTGCCCGGCTTGGTGTAGGTGGTCATGAGAGGACCTATTTGCTGGATGCCCCGGTTGCTGATGGGGAAGGTTAACACCTTGCCATTGCGTTGATAAATGCCAAAGACGATATGTTTGCCAGAGGCTGCCCAACCACGTTTGCCAGGTCGATAACCACCAAACATGGTCTCGTCCATCTCAATCTCACCGGAGAGCTCTGAGAGCTGCTGGATCTGTTGATCGTAGACAGCCTCTCTTAGGATCCGAAACCAACGCTCGATCGTCTTCTGATTGAGTGGAACCTGAAAACGAAGCCGATAGGCTGGGACCCCCAGGCAAAAATACTCCACCAGCCGGCCCTTCCAGTATGGAGCGATGCGGGTCGATTGCCACAGACTCCTGGTCCGTTTTCTGGTTAATCCGCATCGTTGACAGCGCCATTGACCAGTGGAAAGCTGCCAGAATTCATGATGATCGCAGCGAGGACATTTTTTCATGGCTGAAAGATAACGCTCTCTCAGCGAGTTATCAAGATATTTAGTGCAACTTTAATGGGGTTTTACCTTTCGTTTTAATAGAAAGTTATTTTAGATGGACTCGCATACTCCCCTTGTTCGGATTTTGAGTGCTCGCGGTTATTAAACTCGACCCTTCCAGACCGCAATTTCACATCAGCCTTAACTGTTTTCTCTTTTTTCCTCTATTCACCGTTGCTAAGACTTTTATCCATCTCTCCCACCCCATTGGACGGTTCAGACTTGTTCTCCGCGCCGTCCGCGGATTTCACCGTGTAAAAGTAGTTGGTCACCGCGTCTCCAACAAGCCCCACATCTGTATAGTCAGTATTTACTGTGCCGGCTAAAGAATCCCCTGGTGAACCCGGATCTGTGCTGCGGTAGACTACATAACGGAGCACCCCTTCCCCATCGTAAGGCTGGGACCAGGAGAGATAAAGATCGTCCCCCGATTTGTATGAGGCCAGATCATCGATAGCTTCCGGCGGTGAAAGATCGGCGCCCAGCTGGGCTACCCGGAGATCGTCCAGGTAGTATGTTCCGTTAGGATTACCCTCGGTGCTATTATAGGTCATCTGGAAGCTGTCCACCCGCATCTCCCCTTCCAGGATTCCATTGCCGATCCAGCTGCCCACAGGATCGGAGCCTAAATCCCACTTGACCAGCCGCCAGCCCTTCCAATCCACGGTCAGCCACTGGCTCACCTCGTGGTAGCTAGCGCCGGTGGCTGGCAGGTTGTCGTCCACGCAGAAGCGGAACTTGTTGCCCAATCCGTCTCCGTACAGGTAGACCTCCAGCGTATAGCTGGTGTCGAAGTGCAGCGGGTCGGATGGAAAGTACTCCCGGATCAACCAACTGCCGGCCCCTGTGTTCCACAGGTAATCCAGCTCTCCCGAGGCGGCGCTGCCGGTTACGGGATTGGTTACCGAAAGTTCCGTGGAAAAAGAGGTGCTCTCCGGCACAGTGCCGGTGGTGCTGCCGCTGCCCTCCGGGTCCCACCATGGTGGAACGCCGTCATCGAAATTATCGATGATTGTTAGAGAGTAAGCCCGATCCCGAGTGGAAAAAGACCACTGATAGTCCGACTCCAGATTGTTCAGGAAGGGATCTTGTATCCCAGTGGTCACGGTGGCCGTATAGGTCTCGGATGGATCCAGGTAACCGGTGACGTAGATCAAGGCAAAGCCGTGATTGTCCAGCTCCACATACTCCACGGTGCGGGATACGCTGGTCATATCGCTCTTGCGAAGAGTGATGTTGGAGGTATTCACCGTGCCGGGATTCAGGAACTCGTCGAACTCGACCACCACGATCACGTCCGTCTCAACACTTTCTTCATAGGCGACGGGTTCAGTGGACACCACTTGCGGCGGCACGGTGTCGGAGCGAGACGTCTTGAAATCGAATGTATAGGCATCTCCCCCAACGCCATTCCCGTCCCCATCCAGGGGATGACCGTAAGTATCTGTGGCCGTGGCCCCGATGGTCACCTGGTAAACCGTAGAGTGCTGCATGTACGAGTCGGGATCAAAGGTCATCTGCTGACCATGTGGATCCCATCTGAAAACTCCCGTCGTTGCGGGAAGGATGCTGAAAGCATTCTCAGTGCTGCTCTGGTTCATCCGTCGGCTGAAACCCACTACGATATCCTCATACACGAAAATACCGGTATCCCCAGAATCCGGCATAGTGGCCACCACTGTGGGAGGTGTCTGGTTGATGAGCTGGAAGTCTAGACGCTGGAAACTGTTGGCAGATACCATCACACTATTTGTATCAGCAGAGTAGTTGGCTTTCTCCACCGTTATCGTGTATATGTCGGGAGTCAGGTCATCGAATATGTACAAGCCGTTGGCGGAATCGTCGGTGACATAGATCAGGCTATCGGGCCATAGAGTGCAGGTGACCCCGTTGATAGGCTCCCCCGTCTCATCATCGGAGACGATCCCGGAGAGATTTCCGGTGGTCAGGGGATCGGCATCGAAGTAATCCAGAAAGGAGGTGAACAGAGCTCGGGCCTCCATCTTCAGGTACTCGTCGTTACGCAGCCGGTTCTTCTCCGGTATGAAGTCGAAGAAGGAAGCCTCGGTGAGCTCTCCTGGCATTATAAGGTCGTTCAAAACACCCAAATTAAATCCCAGAAAGCTCAAGTCCCCCTCCACCCGATAGTGCGTGGTGCGCATGGCGTGCCAGAGATCATCGGCCATGATGTTGCTCATGGTCACCGCCTCGGGCCATTCTGGTGTGCCACCGGGAAGCTCCTCGTAGAGGACCAGTGTGTAGTTGGTGACGCCCTGAAAAGCGTTGTGGTGGATGGAGTTGAACCAGTCCACGTTGTTGGAGTTGGCGATCTGCTCCCGCTCGCTGAGGGTGGGATTGTCGATGTTGTTGTAGCGTGTCAGGATGACAGTATCCGCGTTGGCCGACTCCAGGTAGTCCTTGAGGAAAAAGGCCACCTGTAGGTTGATGACGCACTCGAAGGGTTTCTCGTATGGATAGTTGCCGTGGCCCGGATCCAAACAGAACTTCAAGCCGCTCAGGTCTGCTGACCAGACAGGAGAAGCCAGGATAAATCCGCACAGAGCCATGACAACGATCATATGCTTCAATGGGATCATGGGAATCTCCTTATGGACGATATACCAAGCAATCTGAATAAATCCTTATCTACTTTATTATTCTACCATACTGCGGACAAGATGTCAAGGGGTTTTGTGGCTTTTTCCATAGCCGACGCCTTTCCTGACAGCGGAAAAAAAGCCCAGAGCGAAATCTCCGGGCGAATTTGCTTGCTTCACTTGATCAAGAGGATATAAATCCCCAGCTTCGTTTCACCTCAGCAAAACCATCTTCCTGGTCTCTCTATATCCCGTCGCTTTGAGGCTGTAGAAATAGACGCCGCTTGCTACGCTCCTACCTAGGCTATCTCGTCCATCCCAAGTCACCCGGTAGCAGCCAGCGTTCCGATAGCCATGCATCAGCTCTCGAAGCAGCTGTCCGCTTACGTTGTAGATGCACAAGCTGACCAGCCCAGTTTGGGGGATTTCAAAACGAATGGTTGTTTTTTCGTTAAAGGGATTGGGGGAGTTCTGGTATAGACGATGGCGGGCAGGACGAACTGCATATTCCCCGGTCCTCTCCACCGATGTGAGAGTATCGTAGAAATTCTGCACCCAAGCGTCAGCGGAACGAAGAGATGCAACGGCGTCCAGGTGATCGGCTCCCTGGGCGATGATTTTCGCCCCCACCACAACCTGAGTATCTCCCGGCGCAAAGGTGAAGGGTCCGGAGGACATCAAAAACCACCGATCGCCGGTCCAGTCGTCCAGATCCCCGGTGCCCGTCACCGGATCGCCCGCACAGGGAAACTTGGTTTCCTCGCCCAGATGGTTGAAATACGGCACCCCATGATCGCCATAACCCCTCATGGCCAGGTGGGCCTCCAAGGCGGTCTCTGGATGGTCGTAGTATTCGTGGATGATAAAGTGAACAAAGGCCGTCATGGGCAGGTGATTGCCACTCCCCAGGGGCTCTTCCGGGCCTTGGAGGAAGTCAAAGCCGAGAGCTGGTGGCGTTGCGCCGTAAACACTATCGTATGGGTCAGCGTTATAACAGTATCCTATGTTCAGCGTGGTATCGCATCCGATATGGTCATCGGTTGCATCGCCCAAGTCTGGGTCGTCCCACAAGCCCACAAAACAGGAATCGAACTGCTGAGTACCACGGTTGATGATCTCCCATTTGATGAACATGGTGTTGCCCAGGGGCTCATCGTGATCGAACCCGAAAACGATATAGCGAATTTCCACGTCCATTGGTGGCGAGCTAAATACCCAATGATGGGCACTGTCGCCATCGTTGGACACCCAGAAGAGGGTTTGGTCACCCAGAATCAGAGGTTGGCCGTTCTCGCTGGGAGCGCCCTGATCAATGGGCCAGGTATCCCAGTCGCCGGTGCCATCGCTGTTGATCTTATAGATTCGGTAGGCCTCATCTTCGGGATCTCCTCCCCAGAGACCGGGCACCAGATCGCTGCAGTACTCGCTGCAGGCCGTGTGGATCAAGCTGTCATCATGACCGATGCCTGCCAGCCAGAGGCCCGAGTTGTATTCGATGGTTTTGCCGGTGCCCTTGGGCCACTGCATTCCGGCGGAGCCGGTGACTCTATGGTCGACGATCACACCGTCGTTGGTCATGATGCAGTCGATGGCGTTGCCGTCGAAGTGCTCGTGGTTGATGACGGTGGGCTTGGAAATGGGACCTTTTCCTGTCGTCGATTTAGCGTCTGGAGCCTTCCGGGACACTCCAAACAGTTGAAAAGCAAGCATAAGCGCTAATGATGAGCACATCGTATAGATGGCGCTTTTGCGACGCATAATGCTCACTTCCTCTCAGTAAAAGAATAGTCCAACGGTACTAGTAAATGCCATATGTTTCTGATCCTACTCAAGAATGCCCAATTCTCTTTCAAGCTCACTATAGCTTCTTTTTCTTACCAGCAATTCTTCCACTTTTAAACAATCTATGAATTTCAATCTATCACGAACCTCGTGAAAGGAACCATCTAACAAATGGCGAGCTGTATTTAATTGCTTCTGTGGAGATACAAAGAACACATGGCTATTCCAAAGATCATATGCATGTTTCAACTTCGTCAGCGCCTGATAGAGATTGCCGCTCATTTGAATTTCGTAAACATAAGTAGGCACTGATTTCTCAACGCGTCTCCACACGACGTCCAGCCTACCAAAGTCAAATGGATACTCTGATTCTGCAATAAAGCTCTGAAGTCTTCCGATTTCCACGAGAGCTTCTTGAACAGTATTATGATTAGGCAAAACCTCCTCTGGTTTTTCGTCTGGCGGGCTATACTCTTCTGCTGATTCTCTCGTCATGGAGGGCTTAGAGGGCGGGATTGCAGCCACAAGATTACTGATAGTGGAGATCAATTGTTCTGCTCGCTCTAGATCTAGCAACTGGAATCCTGCTCTTACAAATAAATCCTTGGTATCTAGTCTTCTCGCTTTCCATTTATCAGGTGGCAAACAGTAATCCACATCAAATTCGAATCTCAGGGGCCAGATTATCCGGTTTTCTTTTATCTCCTGGGGCCAAAGCGGCTGATTTTGCCTGAATTTGGTGCGCACTCTACCATATCCAATTATCCCACTTACTGGATTGGTTGCATAAAAAAGGAGCACGTCGTTTTCCTGTAAGCCTTCCCATAAGCGCTGTTGAGACACCTTCAGACCCCAGATGTTTCCATGTTCAAAAGCAGTCACCCAATTCTGAGGATTTCCAACCACTAACCAACAATGAGCCATTTTCTCCTCCGAATATCAGTCCTTACGAACCATCTCGATACACTCCTCTGGACACACTTCCGGGCACAACGCACACCCATAACACTCTTCCCGGTTGACGACCAAGTCATCCCGCTCCATCTTCCGGGCACCAAAATAACACGCCTCCACGCACGTTCCGCAGTTGCAACACTCTTCTGTTTGAGTCTTTTCAATCAGATTACCCTTGTCGCAGACCTCATCTGGGTCCAGAAAGTACCCACAACAGTCGTCACAACAAAAGCATATGCCGTCTATGCGGGTCTTGGTCTCCTCATCCCAAAAGGGTCTGGTCACCAGGTGCTTTTCCTCGGCCTCCTGGAAGATCTCCTCCATTTCGGAACGACTCGCCTCTTTCATTCCCGTCCCGCTGGGCTCCAGGTCATCGCGGAACATCAAGCAAAGATCCGTGCGCGAGCGCTGGCATTGGACGTCTCGACCCTCTCGGCAACCGCAATTGGAGACCCAGAATCGCCCGAATTTGTTGACAAGATTGCGGGCTTGATCTCGGGTACACACAAAATGGAAGGCCGCCTCTGTGTTGTTCATCGCTTCTTCTTTATGAATAACTATTTATCTTCCCACCTAACCCGATCCAGCCGATCTAGCTTGATGGCATCCCTGATGGACGAGATCACGAAGATGATGACGAAAAGGACCCCAAGGGCAAGCCCTGCCAAGTCCAGGGCGGTGATGGGAGCGCCTCGAAAAGAAACCACACGGGGATTCCAGAAGATCAAAACGATGTTGATGGCAAATATGAACATCCTCACCTCGGTGGGGCCGAGCCGGCCGTAAGATATTCTGAAAATCCCGCTGGTGTATGCCATGATGTGCACATATATGTTCAACAGGAAGTAGCCGATAACCAGGAACAAGGCGACTCTCATATCCATCAAGGGCGATGCTCCCATGCCCAGACAAATTATCAAGATGGCCCAGGCATCGCTGATGTGGTCCACAAAGTAGCCGTATTTTTCTCGTTCCCTGTGACGGACTCTGGCCAAGGTGCCATCCAGACTGTCGCCGTACCAGTGCACCACCAGTCCGAAATTCGACAGCCACAGCCACCAGGTAGAGAATCTGGTCAGGACATATCCGACACCGATCACAAAGGCCGCGATGATTCCCAGAAACGTGAGATGGTCAGAGGTAATCCAACCGGGTAATGCCTCAGCCATTTTGGGCAAGTTGCGCTTTTCCCATGGACCGGTGAGGGTATCGATGACCCGCTTGGCCTTCTTGTCATCATCCATGAATACCTCCTATCTATGCTTGGCCATCGATGGGGGCCTTGTGGCGGAAAATTAGAAACTCGTTGGCCAAAAACTTCAAAATAGGTCCCGCCAGCATTCCGATGATGTTGGCCACCAGGTAGTACACGCCGAAATACTTCGTCAGGACATAGAGCACCGTCAGATTCACCACAAAATCTATCGACGCAGTGACCAGATTGTATTTCACAAGTCGTAAACAATAATCCCTGACCGTATGAGGAACCCTCTCACGCCAGGTGAGGAAATAATGCCATGTGAAATTGTGGATGATGGCCAGCTCGATGGCGCATGCCCCTGCAATCATCAGGGGCACGTCCAGGAGACCCTTAAGTACCCAGAGAGTGCCCATATTAACCAGGGTTCCGATCCAGGCTACAAATTGAAATTTTATGATCCGCCGAAAATTCATGGGAGGAACTCTTCGAAGAGATCTATCTGTGGTCGCCAGTTGTCTTCTATTCGAACACCCTCCAATTTACCCTTTGTTCTTATAAATATCAAGAGTTTTCTCAAATGCCCCCCTTGTCGAGCCAGGGGGAAAGCTATGAGCCCAAAACTGAGGCAGTTTTTGCAACCGCTATCCTGGCCGATGAAAACAGCCCTCCTGAAAGGTTCAGAAGGGCTGTTTGCGTTTTCTATCCTTTATCATCATCTTTTGCGTTTCTTACGCCTCTTTAGCTTCTGCTCAACCTTAGCGATTCGTTTCTTCACCCCAATCACGCTATCGGGATTCAGGGAGATGGAGTCGATGCCTTGCTCAACGAGAAAGGCAGCGAAATCGGGATAATCGCTGGGCGCCTGACCACATATGCCGACCTTCGTCTTCGCTTTATGCGCCTCCTTGAGCACACTTCTGATCAATCTCTTGACCGTCTCGTTTCTCTCGTCGAACAGGTCGGCCAGCTGTGAAGAATCCCGATCCACACCCAAGGCAAGCTGGGTAAGGTCGTTGCTGCCGATGGAGAAGCCGTCGAAGCGCTTGGCAAACTGATCCGCCTGGACCACATTTGATGGGATCTCGCACATCACATAGACCTCAAGCCCATTTTTGCCGCGCTTTAGCCCGTTTTTGGCCAGAACGGCCAGCACCCGATCTGCCTCCTTCACAGTTCTGCAGAAGGGAATCATGATGAGAACGTTGGTCAGACCGATCTGCTCACGAACGCGCCGGATGGCACGGCACTCCAGCTCAAAGCCCTCCCTATAGCCCTCGCTGTAATACCGGGAGGCACCCCGCCAGCCGAGCATGGGATTTGACTCCTCTGGCTCGAATTGCTTTCCGCCGATGAGGTTGGCGTACTCGTTGGTTTTGAAATCGCTCATTCTCACGATGACCGGGTGGGGGTATTGCGAGACGGCGATCTTGGCGATGCCCCGGGCCAGATGATCCACAAAATATTCCGTCTTGTCCTTGTATTGCCAGGTCATCTCCTGGATTTGCTTGCGGGTGTCCCTGTCCTTCAGCTCATTGAAGTGAATCAGGGCCATGGGATGGATCTTGATGATGTTGTTGATGATGAATTCCATCCTGGCCAGGCCCACACCCTCGGTGGGAAGCCGCCACCAACTCATGGCCGCCGAGGGGCTGGCGATGTTCAGCATGACCTGTGTCTTGGTCTTGGGGACATCGAGGCTGACCTGCGTTTCCTGGAATGCCAGGATGCCATCATAGACATACCCCTGATCACCCTCGGCGCAGGAAAGGGTGATTTCCTGACCGTCCTTCAGGACTTTGGTGGCCTCCCCGGTTCCCACAACGGCCGGTATGCCCAGCTCGCGGCTGACGATGGCCGCATGGCAAGTGCGCCCACCGTAGTCGGTTATAATTCCCGCCGAACGCCTCATGATGGGCACCCAGTCCGGGTCGGTCATCTCGGTGACCAGCAATGAACCATCTTTAAACTGGTCGATGTCATCGGAACTTTTTATCAGATTGACCTTGCCCACGGCGATGGCCTCGCCAATGCTAAGCCCGGTGAGAAGCCTTTTCCCTTTCTCCTTCAACGTATAGCTTTTCAGGGAAGATGCCTCCCTGAGGGACTGGACGGTTTCGGGACGGGCCTGGACGATAAACAAGCCGCCGTTTTTCCCGTTCTTAGCCCACTCCATGTCCATAGGCTTGCCATAGTGTTTCTCGATGTCCACCGCCCACTGGGCCAATTGCAGGATTTCCTTATCCTTCAATACGAAAGACTGCCGCTCCTGCTGCGTGGTGCGGACATTCTCGACGGCTCTCCCACCGCGCGCGCTGTAAATCATCTTTTTGGCCTTGCCTCCCAGGTTCTTCTCGATGATGGGCGTGAGTTGCTTCTGTCTCAACACGGGTTTGAAGACGACGTATTCGTCTGGAGTGATGGAGCCCTGAACGACATTCTCCCCCAATCCCCAGGCGCCGTTGATGACCACCACATCGGGAAAACCGGTCTCCGTGTCGATGGAGAACATCACCCCTGCACTGGCCTTGTCGGAACGGACCATCTTCTGAACGCCGATGGAAAGGGCCACATCCATGTGATCGAATCCCTTTTCTTCACGGTAGCTTATGGCCCGGTTGGTAAATAACGAGGCATAACATTTACGGCAGGCTTCTATCAATGCCTTCTCGCCTTTTACGTTCAGGAAAGTCTCCTGTTGCCCGGCGAAGCTGGCCTCAGGAAGGTCCTCCGCCGTGGCGCTGCTTCTGACGGCCACGTCCACATTTTTCATGCGGTAGCGTCTGCCCAGCTCTCGGTAGGCAGCCCTGATCTGCTCAGCGATCTCATCGGGGAATTGAGAGTCCAGAAAAAGCCGCCGAATCGATTTACCCACCTGACTAAGGGATTTTGACCCGCTTTGCAGGTCTTTTACTATGGCGTGGACTTTTTCCCTTATCTTGTTATCATCTAGGAATTTCCAATAGGCCGCAGAGGTGGTGGCAAAGCCATTGGGCACGCTGATGCCCTTCTTTTTTAAGGTGGAAATCATCTCTCCCAATGATGCGTTCTTCCCTCCCACCGCGGGCACATCTTTGGACCTCAAGTCTGCGAACCAGCGAACATAGATTTTTTTCTTGGCCATGGATCTCTCCTCCTAAACACAAGTGAAAATTTGTAAAGATAACGCCATTGTCCTTTCATTCATCTTTATTAAAATTATATATTAACTACTCACAGAACCATATTCAAGGGAAAAGTGTGGGGCAAGCAAGTTTTTTGTTCTAGATGCCGTCTCTCGGTTCCATCCTCTTAACACCAGTTGATGCATGCTATTCGAAGATCACATCCGTCACTTCTGGAAAGGCCTCACTGGGATTTAAAGGCTCTCCCCGCCCATCCGCGAGGAGTCGACATAACCCTCACCATAAGTCCCCATCAAGAGCCCTTTTCCAAATTCAAAGCCATCAATACTTTAGCCACGAGGGTTGTCTCCGGCTGGGTGCCCTCGAATTGGATCTCCTCGTTTATAACCGTTTTGGGCACTGCCATGAGACGATATTTATTTACCAGATGGGGAAATTCGCCCGCGCTGACCATGTTGGCCGCGATTAGATCCGAGGCGATAGCCAGTTTGTGAGCCAGCGACACCGCTGGCGAACAGTAGGGTCAGGTGGGAGTGACGAAAACCTGGATATGCACCGGCCGGTTCAGCCTGGAAAGCTGCTGCAAACTCTCGGCACTTAGCGCTGGCTCACCGGAAGAGACAGTTTTAATGGCCTCCAAAAGAGAGGCGAATTCGTACCATGCCGGCAAACCGTAAAAACGCACTCCATAGTCTTTTTTGCCCTCTACGACGATGGCGGGAATTTTATCAATATGGTATTCCTCGGCTTTTTCTTTGTCTATCTGGAAGTTATAGGTTTCCAGAGCGATTGAATCAGAAAGAGAGGCCGTCTCTTTGGCCAGCTACGTATTTTGGGCGCAGGTGGGACACTTGATCTGCTGGGTGAAGACCACCAGTTTCACATTCTCAGAGAGAGATTTGAGATCACCCTCTACCTGTTGGCGGACCTTTTCGTCTAACATGATGACGGGGATACCTCCTCTGGAGACTGTCTGTGATGTAATGAAATATTGTTAGTTTCTAAAGTATTTTCTCATATGAAATCTCAACCCAGCACACCATCCAGCCATGACAGGTAGTCCTTGCTCCCCTGGTTTATGGTCATGGCCAGTATCTCCGGAACCTCATAGGGGTGCTTCTCCCCGATGGCCGCCTCCACCTTGTCGTAAAGATCTTGCCGAGTCTTGATCAGGCACAGCCACTCCTGGGTGGTCTCCACCTGGCCTTTCCACCGGTAGGTGCTAAAGATAGGCCCTACCACCTGCACGCAGGCCGCCAGGGAAGATTGCACCAGTCTTTGGCCCAGCTCTCGGGCCCCCTCCTCGCTGTCCATGGTTGTCGAAACAACCAAGTATTGTCCCATTATGCTGCCATTTCCTTGTGTATGTTTGAGAAAAAAAGCGACGCAAGTTGGCAGATCCTTGCGCTCTGCTCCTTGCGTCGCAGAAAAGGTCACACAGTGAGAGAATAGTGTTGCCGCACGTTGTCAGCTATTCCTCAATGGTGATGGCCTCGCTGGGGCAATCCTCCGCGGCCTCACGAGCCGTATCCTCAGCATCCTCGGGAACCTCACCCACCTTGACCGTAGCGATATCATCACTCATCTCGAAGACCTCTGGACAGGTCTCAACACACAGCTCACAGCCAGTGCACAATTCTTCGTCAATAATAGCTTTCACGAAATCCTCCTTATGAAAGCTGTTGAAAGTAAACAAGGCACAGTCACCTTGTGCCGCTTTTCCGATGGTGCCGAGGGCCGGACTCGAACCGGCACGGAAGATAACTTCCAGCGGATTTTAAGTCCGCTGCGTCTACCAGATTCCGCCACCCCGGCGGGGTTTATCTTTGACTGAGTAATGTAACACCTAGGAGTCGTTTTGTCAAGAAAATGTTGGCGCGCGATGACAATTTTAAATCGACAGTTGGAATCTGTCCCCCCTCGATAATCCTACGCCTTATAAAAAGGGCGGATGCCAAAGCTCTGGTTCCAGAGGTGAGGAAACGCTTCCTCAGGCTCTAAACTTGAAAAAGCCACCTCAAAGATTCGGCACCCGCCAAAACTGAACGCTGGCCTATTTCGGCCACTTCAGTTAGCTTTGTATTCCTCTACCTTTTCAATTCCACAGGTTCAAGAAGAGTCTATTGTTCTTCAGTCGCGCCTGCTGGTCTGAGCCGTTTTCTCTCTCTGTGTTTCGCTTCCATCTTCTCAGCCTTAGGCTCGGCCCTTGACCTGGCCGCCTCGAGCTCTGCCAGCTCCTGTTCAGAAGTGGGGATCTTCAGGGCCAACTTTTTTTCATAACCTTTCCTACGACCTATGGCGGTCCAATCGAACTCCACGTCCAATGCCCCCGTCTCTGAGCGAACTGTGAAGCCATCGACCGATCTTTCAGCAATATAGATCCCACTCCACTTCCCCGATGGAGTGATCGTAATCTTCAGCGGCACGCGTGGGGAAATGGCGTCTGAGAAAAGAGGCTCGAAAGAGATATGTGCTTCACCATTGGAGAGCCTTCCGGTCCCTGAGGCCATTATCTCCTCGTAAGGTGTGCAGAGAGTCGAAACGGCTTCTCTCCCGTGTGAGGTTTGGACGACCTTTGACACAGTGCCAGTAATGACCGCATAGCCGTTAACATAGAGTCCTGGATAGAGGCTGTCCAGGTTGGTCGCATATAAAGCGTATGTCGTGCCGTTCGATGTGTGAAAATACCCTCCCCTCCCACTGGCGAATGTCACGTGCACCCCGTCACCACCTGAGGCCATGACGCTCACTCCGTTATCAACATGATCTCTTATGTCTATGCCGTCGTCGGTGGGACTATAAATGTATACGCCATCTTCGTGAGGATCCCAGATGCCCACTCCAAACCGGCCAGAGGTTTGGATAGCTACGCCATCATTGGCAGAGGCCTCAACGTATATCCCATCTGTGCCAGAATTCCAGACACCTAATCCCACATTGGCCACGGAATCTATTTCCACGCCGTTGGATCCACCATCCGTAATCCAAACTCCATTGCCGCCAGGCTTCCTGATCCACGCACCAACATCGATTGGGGTATCGACATACAGCCCATCGTAACCAGGATTCCATATGCCTATTCCTAACCGGTTGGGAGCTACGATCTGCAACCCATCATAGGTGACCACGGAGTCTATAAAAACCCCGCTGGATACAGCATCCGAGATTTTCACTCCATAACCGCCAGCGTTTTGGATATGTATACCATTTTCGGCAGGAGCATCAATGTACACCCCATCTTTGCCAGATGAGTTGATGCCGATATCGCCAGCCACGTGTAGCCTGTATCCTGGAAGTGACGTGCCGATGCCCACGGAATCGGTGCCAGTTTCCAGTCTAACCACTGTGCCCTCATCCACCCAACCGCCACTCGCACCACCCCCTCCGCTGCGGGCATACACGGCGGTATCTGCTTCTTCAGCCCGGTAGGAGTATCCCACCGACGCAATTCGCTGCCGTGGCTCAAGCTCCGGATCGCCGCCAACTTGAATTCCCAGCCAGCGCTCAGGCTCTGTGAAGACCGTATCCTGGATGCTATTTACTCTGCCTAGAAGAACGTTGAACAGCCCTTTGTCAACTTCAACAGCCGTTTGTGTCTCGGTCCATACCTGTATTCCTCCTGTGGAATCGTTATAAATGGAAAAAGTTATGGAAATTGTGGTGTCCAGAGCGACACCACCTCCATCGGTGAGTGTGCCCTGGTAGTTGATCAAGCCGGGCACTTCAGCCATCGCCGCCATCGATAGCATCACCAAAGACGACACAAGCACAAAAGCGATTGCTCTCATGGCGCACGTCCTTGGTTGTGAGAAGAAAGGGGTTGTTACTTCAAAGACTACCGCATGACGGAATTCGCTAGGTTAATCCCCACAACATCTCACTTACAATAACCTTCTTCAGCTTTTTCCTGATCTTAGCTCCAAGGGTCTTACGGATTCAGTTTATCGATTGTGTACGTTATCTTGCATCCAAAAAAGCGCATGTTAAAGGACTCCGTGTTATGTTGATCCCAGAAGACGCTCACAAGATATTGATAAGGTGAGTTATCTATTGTCGGTGAATCAATCGTATTATCAGATGAGGATTGAACCGAGGTGGAAGATCCACTAGTTGTAAGGGTAATCTGTGCCATTTGAGTTGTTAACATCGACTCATAATTATGCCTGCGAACTAAGCGCGCATTCACGTCTATATCCTCACCAGCCTCATTATCGTAGTAATAGACTCTAAATTCTGTAACGGTTGCTCCATCAGGTAGGTGTACGGGGCTGTAAAGGGTCGTTACATATGGTAATGCATCACCGAAGACAAATCCACAACCCCACTCGTGGAGAACATAGTAATCGTCGTCACCTGCATCGGCCTGTTGGAATTCACAGGCTGGCATGTTCAAGTAATGTGTTTTGGTTGTTGAATAACGATAAGCTCCGCTAACCCTTGCGTCTCCTGATACATCAAGTTCCTCGTCCGGGCTGGTTATTCCGATACCCACGCTCCCCTGGAAATAGTTGCGGCCGCCGGTGAAGTATCCTGCATGACCATTGGGATTATCGGTGTGGCCCCATACGCCGCGGTTGTTCCCCCCGGTGTTTGTGGCTTCTCCATAGACGCCAGCGGCTCCGTTATCGCCGTCCGTGCGGCCGTACACGCCGATGCCGGTGCTGTACTCATCGCCGTTATCCGCGAGTCCGTAGATGGCAATGCCGTTGGGGCTGATATTCTCGCCGTAGAAAGCATAAGCGTTGCCCGATTCCGACTCGTTGAACCCATACACCGCGATCCCCGTTGGACTAGAGGAATAAGCGTCCACCCCGTAGCCCGAACTCCCCGTTGCATAGGCGCGCACGGCGGTGCCGCTCGAGTTGCGAACCTCCAGGGCACAGCCGGGAGTGAGGGTCCCGATGCCGACCTTGCCATAATTTACAAGAACATCGCCATACTGGACAAGGACATCGCCAGTCTGAAATCGAGCCGCCGGCCCTGTGCTGTAGTTTCTGGCATAAAGAGCCGCCAATGTGGCGTGGTCGTTCTCGACATAAATCCCTATACCACCCGTCGTCTGAACATCCAGTTTTCGTGCTGGAGTCGCTGTCCCAATGCCCACATTGCCCGACACAGCAGAATAGATGTTGCTGCCCGAAATGGTCCAGTCGCCATCATCGACAGCCAGTGCCTTCCGGCTATAGTCGGCCGTATCGGCCTCGGCAGCCTGAAAGGCATAGCCCACACTGGCTATCCGCTGCCGGGGCGCCAGCTCAGGATCAACTCCCACCTGAACGCCGAGCCAACGTGACGCACCATT
>LJUY01000008.1 GCA_001304015.1 candidate division Zixibacteria bacterium SM23_81
GGAGTTGTCTGCAACCACGCAGTTTTTAATAACCGCTGTCATAGCCCAACATCGGATTCCCACAGTATTCTCGACGATGGTGCAGTTCTCCACCCTGCTGTTGGAGGCGTACTCATAGTTGATGCCATAGGCACCTCCGCGAATGACACAGCCATCGATGTCCAGTTTGGACTGGCTGCCGCACCAGATGCTCGCGTTTTCGTTCAGAACGATAAGCGCTCCGTTGCCATGAATGGCGCAGCTGAGCCCGGGATCGACCACCAGATACCCAGTATAGATTTCGGTGGGATCCAGAACGAGAAGTTTATCGTAGCCCTCTCCCGGTCCGGCCTGATTGTATGCCTCTTGCAGGTCCATGGCGCTAGAAGATGCAGAGAACAGGATGCCTGCGAGGGCAATGATGGAGAAAAGCAGCTTTAGTCGAACGATCATGGCCTTAGCTCCTTGAAATGTGATGTTGGCAACTTTTGCTGGTTTCAGAGGCCTGAGGATTTTCTCGTTCAAGATGTTTCTCTGAGAGGAAAAGAGAGATAACAGAGGCCTCTCTAATATCATATCAAACTTGTCGACAAATGTCAAGAGTTTTTTCGTTGATCGGTGATCGGTAATCGGTGATCGAAAAAATGAGAGTTGAAGAAAGGTTTGGAAGAGCACTTATAGGTTTCTGATTAATTTCATTAACATATATATTTCTGTCTATAGGCAATGGTCAGTTGCGTTTCAAGTTCAGCACAGGCTCCCAGGGCGAAGTGACAAAATCTCTGTAACTCTTTTCTTCGCCAGCGAGCGAATCCTTCAGCGATATTGCTGGGAATTGAAACAGCGGCTCTTTGCATCTGCGATGCCAAACCGTATTTTTCCTCTTTTGGTAACTTCCTGGAGATAGTATAAATGCACTCAACTATATCAATCCCTTTTTTCCAAACATCAAGATCCTTAAAACTTGAAACAGACATGATGCACCGCCCCGTTGTCAAATCCCGTTGTTTTTTGACGATTAACGATCACCGATTACCGATCACCAGTTTAAAACCTTCTGATAACCATCAGGTATATTATCCTCCTAACAGGAAAAAACAGAAGCTCGAGGTTATCCCCGAGCTCCGCAAATGGCGGGGCCGACCGGATTTGAACCGGCGATCTCTGGCTTGACAGGCCAGCGTGTTAGACCAGACTGCACCACGACCCCGTATAATCCACTATTTTTGATGGGCGATACTAGATTCGAACTAGTGACCTCTTGCTTGTAAGGCAAGCGCTCTGGACCAACTGAGCTAATCGCCCCCGCAAAGATCACAAGCAGCTAGACTGTCGATGAATCTTGAGGTCTCTTTTTTTATGGTTTCTGCAAGTTTTGCTTTTGAGCTTTGGGCTTCTTCTTCGGGCGCAAGAGAATGCCGATGGGGATGATGACGCAATACCCCAAAACTAAGAGAAACGGAGCTAACGTGATGGAGCCCAACCGAAGGGTGATATACCCGAAGATGATGACCACCAGGCCAATGAATAGAGTCAGGTAATTGATCCTCGTGAAAAAGAACGAGTCCGTCGCTGGGGGGGTTACCTTCTTGGCCCCAGGTTTTGATGCCTTTTTTTTCGTTACCATGAACCCTCCGGCTATGTGAGAACTAACCTTTTAATTTAACCATAAGGCTGAATCCCTGTCAAGGGAAAACTCGCCCTTCGAAGGCCCTTTTATGAGAACCAGCCCGCGATCACGCCCAGCCACTCGCCCAGGAATGACATCCGTCCGATCAGCAGGGAGATACGGGCCATGACCGTGTAGCCGAAGGAGGCTCCGAAGGTGACCATCAGGATGTAAATGCCCACCCGGGAGGCGGCACCGAAGGCTCCCTTGTGTTCCTTTGAGAAGAAGAAGTAAATCAGGCCACAGACCACGCCAACTGTGAGCACGATATGGGAGAAAGTCATCCCGATGGAGAAGCCGCCGTCACCCACAGATATGATGGGGATGAGGGAGCTTTTGATTTGACCGATGAAGTCGGACTGCAGGTATCTACTGAAGCGCACACCCGCCGTGTAGCCGATGATGAAGGCCAGAGCCCAGCGACTTAACCAGGCGATGGGAGTGATCAACCGCGTGAGCAGCAGTATCCCGAGTATGCATGGGATGATATAATGAAACTCGGGTTCCGCCGTAGCCAGGGCCGGGAGAACATTCCTCACCAACGGGGGATGGATTTTGGCCAGCATATTGGGGACCATAGTTCCCCAAACGCCTACCACCATCCAGTAGGCGGCGGAGACGCCCACGAAGAGGTGCTCGGCGAACTTGTAGAAAGGATTATCCTTGTAAAGGAAGCTGAAGATCATCAAGGTCAACAGAGCACCGATCCAGACCTGTAAACCGTACATAGTGTCCACCCTCTGTTTATCGTTAAAAATCAGTCGGATTTCTTTGCTCGTTTCTTCTCGATGAAGAAGGTGATGTTTCCGATGATGATGAAGATGATGATCACCAGATGGGCGATGGCCTGCGGGCCCATGATGGCAATGGCGCGCTGGTAGACCTTTTCATATTCAGGATATCCATGGACCAGAGCCGCCTCATATTCTGCTGCCCCTTTCAATCCGCCCATTAGGCCCAGCATCTGGCGAGGATAATACGGATACAGCAGAGGTGCACTCACCGCCGTGGTGCCGCCGGCTACGGGGATATCGCCTGGATCACCAGCGAACTGGACCCACTCCTTCAGGCCTGGGAAGCCAGCACTGAAGTTGCAGATGAAGGCGAAATCCCTCAGATTTTGTACATCGCTCATCATGCCGATCTCATCGATGTGCGTGCCCTCCGCATCTGTGGTATACATCTTCTTTAAGTCGGCCAGGATGGTGTTGATCAGTCCGTATCCGCCCGCCTTATATCCGAGATGCACATAATCGGTCCCGTACACTTTCTCGGGAAACTCCTCCTCGATGACATCCTCGATGACGCGCAGAGCCTGAGCCTGTCCGGTGGGCCACAGCGCCATGATGTACATCTTGTGATTTTTCTTGCAGCAATGTCGCGTTACCGCAGTGGCCATAGGCTCCAGCTCCGGGGCCGTGCTGGGGCCATAGTCGAAAGGCAGGAGGATCTTGGAGCCATTGGGCAGGCTCTCGATCTTGTCGAAGATGGTCTGAACGATGGGTGAGGGATGTTCCATGAAGGAAATATTAAAGACCAGTGGGATGATCACCGCCAGGGCGATGAGGAGGAAGATGATGCGGCGATCAACATTCCCCAATTTTTCTACGACGCTCATCAGACGCTCCTGTTGAAGGTTCTCACTTCTCAGCACCCAGATAGGGCCGTTCGATGCCCAGGATGATCCTTAGAGAGGTGGCGATCACTCCCAGGGCGATGCCGATCATGATGGCCCTCTGGCCGGCGGTGTTTGGCCAGCCCATTATCCAACTGGCTAGAGTCGGTACGTGTAAAAAATCGAGTTGTTTTGGCAACCAGGAAGTAAAATAGTGTCCAATGGGGGTTCGACCCACCAGGATGATGAAGGCGGCGATGAGCAGAATGGTGGCCTCTTTCGTTTTCGCCCGGAAAGCTCGGTAGGCCGCCGAGGCCACGAAGAAGGCCAGCAGGCTGAACATGGTGGCCTGAAGCGGATTAAAAACCGCCTCGAACATGAACCGAAACCACGATCCCTCGGCCAGGAAATCGCCGCTCAATCCAGGCGGACCGCCCACTTTAAAAAATCCTATGATGAGCATGAACAGAAATCCCACCACGGTGACGATGCTGAACTGCCAGTCGCGTTTTTTCTTCTGGATCTTCTCCAGGTGAACCCTGAGCAGGTTGCCGCCCCCCAGGATAAAGGCGAACACGGCGATGATGTCGAAATACACAGAGAGGTTTTCGTCCAAGGAGCTGAAGGGGGTATGGGGGATGAACATGGCCATAATCAAGGCCGTTCCCACGATAAAAGTGATGATGATAGGGATTCGTCGGCGCATATCCTCCTCCCGATCCTAAAATCTAAGGGAAACCAGCCGAATGATGAAATCGCTGGCTTTGGCGATGGCCGGGCTGCCGGTGAGCACGCGCAGTGTTTCAAGGGTCACTCCCAAGCCGATGAACATCAGGGCGATAACCTTGCCCGCATCCGCCCCCTTGAGGCTTCCCAGCGCGCGGGGTTCCTTTGAAAGGTAGGCGCTGGCGGCGAAGAGCTCCTCGCCGATGAGGGTGTAGTCGCAGGCAGCCACGAAGAACGGCAGCTGGGCCGGCTGGGCCGTTCCGGCCACTTGGATGGCCCCGATGGAATTGCCCGTCTCGGCCAGGATGAGGGACTCGGCGAAGAAGGATCCTAGATAGAAGCAGGCCGCTGGTTTATTTCTGACCATGGTCCCATCGAGGAAGGCCACGTAACCGAACTGCTCGTCGGTGACATAGTGGACGATATCGTCGCTATACGCATCAGGCCGGCCAGCGCTGAGGTATGATTGCTTCACCGTCTCTCTGGCAGCAGCCAGCACCATAGACCGGGAGACCGGGACGTCCAATTTAGTGTCGTACTTAGCGATGGTCTTGGCCAGGGAGCCCAGAATGGTGATCCCGGCCACGGTCTGCACGTCGTCCAGATCCTGGATGCCGGGAACGTATAGTATCGGCTTGCCCATCTCGGTGGCACGGCCAACGGCCTCGTCCACTGCCTCCAGACCGGCGATGCGCCGGATGAAGAGCTTCTTGCCCCTCTTAGCTCTTGAGATGTACAGGATGATGAAAAAAGACAGGATGACAGCAATAGCCAACAGGTTGCTTCTCTCGGGATTGTACCATTGTTGCTTCGATTGGACGGCCTCCGAGGGGGATGAGTCGGCGAAGAATTCGCTGGCTCGGGCTCGAACTCGGTAGTAATAGTCAACTTTGTCCTTGGTGGAGGTGTCCACATACTCCTTGACGCCTTTGGTCACTGAGCTGATCAGCTGGTACTCGCCATCCCTGGTCTCGCTCCGCAGAATGTCATAACCGGTGACGTGGTTCTTGCCGGCTCCATCGTCGGAGGAAAGCTCCCACTGAATGGTGATGCTCTCGCCAGAATCGTAGGGCGTGTCGTGAACAGCCGGGGGACCGGGTGGGGCGGGTGTCTCCTCGGAGCGCAGGAGTATGTCGAAGGTCTCCTCTTGAGCTTCTGGGAAATGGCAATATCCTAGAATGAATATCAACGACAGGATGGAGACTGGAAAAATTAGAATCCTGGAATTGAAGTACCAGCCACACCTTTTGTGGCGCATGCGATCACCCCTTTCTGATAGGAACAAACTAATGGACAAGAGGAATCAAATAAAAGACCTTCTATCGAGCAATATTGCCTTTTTGTGAACTTAGATTACCACATTTCTAGGAAAATGTCAAGTATTTAAATGAAAAGTCAAGGAAATTTTCGTTTTCCAGAAACTCTCTTCAGATATTCGTCACTGTTGGAGAAGTCGTAAACTCTGGGTGGATTAAGGTTACATTTTGGACATCTGCCGTGTTTTGATTCAAAGTGGACGGCCATACATTTTGGGCAGATGAATTTGGCCATTTTGAACCTCCATAATTGGCCAATATGTTCAGTCCTGAAAGAAAAGTCACGTTCTTTCCCATTTCTCAACATCGCCCCCGACAACGGTGAAGATGGGATGGGGATCAATATTGTGTGCGGAAAACAGCTGCTGGTATCTTTCAGGATCGCGCATTTTCAATCTTTCGCAGAGCAAGTTAAATTCGTGTTTAAGTTGCCCCTGGGTTATGGGAATCTTTTTCGTTGATGCCCCGGTTGCGATTTTTCTTCGATTGAAATTGTATCCTCGCCTTCTGGATTCTCGCCATATTTCCGTTAAATAGCCAGCGATGCAATTCTGCGGCTGTTGATGCTTCTTGAACCTATCCAATTGGGGATGGTTCCTGTAGCCTTTTGTCTCCCCTTGTAAAACCTTTTGAGCCAGCAAGGACTCTCGCCAAAGCGCCACGAGGCCAACCCGATCCAGATATTTTGGATGTATGCTCCACAATCGCAAAGAAAAACTCCAAGTGCAAGTGGCATTTAGATAGTTGTCATATGATCTAGAGTTTCCTACCCTTCCCAGAGTCGCTGATCTCCAAGAGAGCCTCGGGATAGGGATCGAAGAAGGTTTGCTGACCCAGATATTCCTGCTCGAAACGGACCACCCAGGCTCGAGTCAGGTTCAGAGGAACGCTAAAGGGAACCTTCTCGTTCCGATATCTTTCCAGAGCGTCCAGAAAAAATGCTTTCTCCTTAGCTGAGAGTTCTTTGGAGAAAAATCCAAGGGCGTGCATGAGGACGTTGATGTTGGACAGATATCTGGGAGGGCGGGCTAGGGCGCAGGCCAGATGTTTTTCATAGTCCTCCAAGATTTCGGCAACAGGCCGTTTCTCGAGATTGGCCACCAAGCGGCCCAGATTCCTGAGTTCCTTCTGATTATAGGCCATCAACAGGAGCTTGTTCTGAGCCTGGAACTGGATCAGTTCGCGCATGGCACCCGAGCTTTGGATCTTCCGGAAATCCGCCATGAGGAACAGCTTGGTCAGGAAATGCTCCCGCAGGCGGAAGTTTCGAAGGCGGCCCTCCTCCTCGATGGCCCATCCGGGGAACTTCTCCAGCACGGCGCCTCCGAAAAAACCAGGACCAAGAATAGAGGCGGTACCTTTCTCCGGTCCAGCGTAAATCTTGACGCCCTTCATGCCACAGGAAGGAGACCGGAACTTAAGGATAAATCCGTCAACATCAACAAGAGAGCTTAGAAATGTCTCTGTGAAGCGGCGCATCTTCTCGCTGACATCTTTTCCCGTGGCCGGCTGGACCAGTCGTGGGCCCTCACTTGTATCCACGATACGAATGGGATCTCGCGGCACTCCTAGGCCGATCTCCAACTCCGGGCAGACGGGTTTGTAGCTGACGTGAGGCTTCAGGGACTCGACGAATTCATCCGGGATGACGGCTCCGTTCCAGCGACAGTTGTCAAATCCAAGACACTTGCTGATCCCCACGTTGGGTTTGGCCAAGGCACGCATATCGGACCTCTGCGGGTTGGTTAAGGGTTGAGGACAAAAAAGGAGGCGTTTAATATAACGGCGAAACTGACCCACAAAAGGTACGGAGCGAGCAACCAGACGGCCATCCTGGAGATGCGGGCAAAGAGGTGGATGGTTAGCCATATTGCCGTCCAGAGACAGATGATGATCACCAGGCCGGCCAGGGGTGATCGTAGTCCGAAGAACAGGACGGACCAGAGGGTATTGAGGGCCAGCTGAAGGATGAAGACAGCCAGTGCCTTTCTGCGTTGCTGCAGATCCCCGTCGGTTCGCCAGATCAGGAAGAGGGAGATTCCCATCAACACATAGAGAGTCGTCCAGACCGGACCAAACACGCCGCTGGGCGGCGTGAAAGGTGGCTTATTCAGGGTGGCGTACCAGGTGGGCACTGCGGCTCGGGTAAAAACAGAGCCGATGAAACCGGCCATCAGACAGAGGATGATGCTGCTGATCAACTTGAAGACAACGAACCCTTTTCGTTTTTCCATATGTAATTCTCTCAAGGCGCCGTTGCGAGTGAATTCATTTTTTTCTCTGCTGATCCGTACCGTTCTTCGCTCTCGGCTTTGTGACATCAAAGGCGAACATGTTTCTCTTTGAGCTTCTTATTTCCCAAGAGCTTGTTGAAGGGATCTGTTTAATGCTTCGGGATCATCTGTGCCAATACGGAATTTCTTCCCATTCTTCAACAGAAGCTCAATGGCATCTAAGCCGGAGACATTCCAAAGCCAACCATGGGGGATCCGTCTGATTCCCCATCCATAATACCAGCGGTTTTTCACCTCCTGATGAGACTCGATATCTTGCAGTGGAAATTTCTTGCTAATAGCGCCGGGACCGAATCGAATGCGGAGGTGCTGCTCATCGATTTCCACTGTGAGGGTGGCAAACAGCACCAAACAAATTGCCAGGATGGCCAAGACGATCAGCGGGATCCAATTGAATTCATAGAGATCCATGAGCAAAAGGATGAGCACCATGGCGCCGCCTATCGTGGCGAATATCACATAGCCGATTTGAGTGTGACGATACTGGGTCATAATCGTCTACCTCAATAGTTTGGTCAAAAGTTATATTTTCTTAGTGAAGAGAATGGAAAGACTGTCCAGGTAATATGTGCGGGGCGTCTCCCATGTCCCCCAGATGCCAACTATGACATATACCTCATCCTCTGCGGCTGTGGTCACATTACATGTATAGCTCTTCTTCAGCCACCGGTAGCCCACATCCGTGCTGGAACCATTACCAGTGTGATCCTGATAGACGAGATCGTCTCTAGTTTCAGGTCTTTGGGGTACAACGCCGGTGATGATGGTCCACAAGTTGGCCATGCCGAAGTCCGCGCTGGCAAAGGCATAGCTGATGTTCACGTCATAGGAGCAATTGGATTGGACCGCAAAGGGATGCTCTATCCAGATTTTTCCAGCGTCGTTCCAATTCTCCAGGTAGAACTTTACAGCGGTGCTCCCAGCTTTGGCCATCTCTTGGGTGCGTCGAATTGACCATGTCAAAAGCGTGTCGCCCAGCTCTAGATCTATACCCCGCGCCTGCCATTGCTCCATGCCGTCTTCAAAGGAAAAGAGATGGGCGTCTGTCGCTGGCGGGGATTCAGTCGATTTGTCCTCACAACCGCAAAAAAGTACTAGCGTCCCGAGCACGAGATAGAGAAAGGGTCTCATGATGAAAGCTCCAGAGAAAATTGGAGAATCGTATGGGGGTGGCGCTACCGATTCTGTTGTCTTTTATGCGCCCTCACCTGAACACTGGTGATTTTTCCGGCCAACCTGTGGTCCAGCCCCGGCTCTACGTATTTGTGTTCGGCCACGATGGTCACATCCCGGAAGCCTGCTTTCCGGATGGTGTCTAGATATTCTTTTTTCTCTAGGGCTCCGGCGATGCAGCAGGCCCAAGCCTCAAAACTCTGCCGGATATCTTCGGGAAGCTTTCCCTCGGTGACCAGGTCGGATATCAGCATCCTTCCTTGGGGCTTTAAAACCCGAAACGCCTCTTTGAAGGTGGCTAACTTGTCGGGGGAGAGGTTGATGACGCAGTTGCTGATGATGATGTCGACACTGTTGTCTTCCACGGGTAAATTCTCTATTTCGCCCAGACGGAACTCGACATTCTGATAGTTGTCCTGTTTGGCATTTTCTTGGGCCCTGTCGATCATCTCCGGTGTCATGTCCACACCGATGACTTTTCCCCTTTGGCCAACTTTTGGGGACGCCAGGAAAGCGTCCAGTCCTGTGCCGCAACCCAGGTCCAATACGGTCTGACCCTCTTTCAGCTCGGCCAGTGCCGTGGGATTACCGCACCCCAGCCCCATGACCACGTCCGGCGGAAGTGAGCAGATTTCTTTCTCAGAATACCCCATGGACTTCGCTTGCTCGATGATCTCCGGAGAGCAACAACTGGTCGGACAACAGGGCTCTTTTTTAGATGCGATCTTCCCATAACGATCCTGGACGAATTTCTTGACCTCTTTTTCGTTCTTCATAATACCTCTCCAGCTTTTAACAGATCGTGTCTGACCCTTTTGGCTTTCTTCAATGACTTAAGTCGGCAATGTCACCTTCGCCCAATCCTGTCGGAAACATGCTGTTCCAGTGGCTTCCACATTTTCCGACTTGCCGTCTGGTAACCGAGCTTTTTGTAGAAAGCAAACGCCTCTTTATTGAAATCGCAGACATTCAGCTTAACGTGACGCACCTTTTTGTCCAGCGCCCATCGATGAGCGTGCTCCATGAGGGATCGACCAACTCCATGCCGGCGAAATCTCTTCCGCACCACGAGATTGTCGACGACGGCATAACGTCGTGGTACCATGATGGGAATGTCAGAGGCCTCTGGTATGAGAACGTGGACGAAGCCCATAATGTGACCCTCGCATTCGGCGACGAGCAGAGCGGCATTCTCGTCCGCCAGGATACTGGTAAAATGGACTTTTCTCCAAGCATCGCCAGCGGTATTCTGAAACACGTGGGGGAGAACCTGGCGATGTAGAATCTCCACTTCTTGGAAAGCTTTGGACAGTTCCTAGCAATCCCTCTGGGTTGACTCACGAATTGAAAAGTCCATATGTTTTGTCTTTCTCTGGATCGTTCCTGCCCAATGTTTTGGATTTTGCCAAACGAGAGGGATCTTATTGCCCGCTAAAGGAGATGTTCAAGGAGTATCTTTATTCCCATGGCGATCAAGATGAAACCGCCGACGAGCTCGATCTTGTTCTCGAAAAAGTGACCTAACCTATTGCCGATAAAGGCTCCAAGGAAGGATAATAAAAAGGTCACGAGTCCGATGAGTATGGCCGGCGTGATGATGGCAATGTTGATAAATGCGAAGCTGACGCCGACGGCTAAAGCATCGATGCTTGTGGCCACAGATAAGATGAGCAAAACATAAACATCCAGGGGATTCATCTCCTTTTTCTGCGACTCCATCTGCAACGACTCGTAAGCCATCTTGCCGCCTATCAGACTCAGCAGTCCGAATGCGACCCAATGGTCCACGCCGGAGATGAAATCTTTCAGGCTCATTCCCGCCAGCCAACCGATCACGGGCATGGCCGCCTGAAATGATCCGAAAAAGAGGCCAATTCTCAAAGCATGTCCGATTCTGAGCCGCTTTATGGCGATGCCGCTGGTGATGGACACGGCCAAGGCATCCATAGCCAAGCCAAATGCGATGAATAGAATGGTGATGGTGTTCATAAACTATCTCCGGAAAACGCCCTCGACCTCTGCGTGTCGTTCGAATGGACCATCACCGTGCCTGTGCCTGGGCCCCAGGCCTTCCCAGTGGTCGACCACCTTGAAGTCGCAGAAGAGAGAAAGGATTTCCCCTTCTTCCAGGTGGGTTCGGAAGTGCCCCCGCTCATCTGTAAATGAGTTCTTTCCGCTGGATTTCCATTCCCGAGAACGTCGGTTGCGAGCAAAGGACGGGTCCTTGGTGGTGAATGCTCTGGCAAATACGAGGCTTCCTGTCCGTGTCCACAACAGAATCTTTTCCAGAAGCAGCTCGATGGACGCCCAGGATAAGATTTGAATCAGTCCGAATATCAGAATGCCCGAGAAGAAGTCAGTTTCAGGTTCGAAGGTTTCGAAGCTCGATTGGTATGTTCTTATGTCGAGATTCTCCTTCGCTGCCATGGCCGATACCGTCTCGATGGCCACTTTTGACGAATCGATGGCGTCCACCTTAAAGCCCTCTCTGGCCAGAAACAATGCATGTCGTCCCTGGCCAGCTCCGATATCTAAGATTCTGTGAGACTTATCAAGCAAATGGCGATGATGTTTGAGGAGCGGCTCCGGCTCGGCGCCGAAGTAGCTTTTTGTTTTGCAATATACCTCATCGTACCGCATCCTGAAGAGTCCTCAACCTTTCCCTATTTGCCTTTGCGCTGTTTTAAAAGTGATGGCAGATGCATCCTCTTATGAAAAGGTCTTCTGTATGGATATATCTCTTTGCTGACAGATCTAATATCTTCTATCGAATAAAACGCTTTTGGGTTAAATCTTCTGATGATTCCAACGACCCTTTGAAGGTCACCGCGATTTATCATAGTATAAATGACATTGACGTGTCCAGTTGCACCATGAGCGTCAACACTGGTGACTCCAAAACTGGCGGATTTAAGAAAGTCAATCAATTCAGATGAATCTTTTCCGGTAATAATTCGTACCAGCAGGACTCCCATGGCTAATTTCTCTTCCAGGTACATTCCTACATAAGTTCCTGTAGCAAAGCCGCCGGCATAGGCAATATAACAGGCAATATTGGATAAATTCCTCATGATCTGTCCGATGGCCAGAAGCCAGATGAGCAATTCAAAAAATCCGACCAACGGAGCAAGATACTTTGTGCCTCTGGAAACAAAAATAATGCGGATAGTTCCTAGGCTGACGTCAAAGACCCGAGCTATAAAGATAAGCAGCGGTAAGATAAGCCACGTGTATATATCGGTACCGGTCAGTGCTAAAAAGGCCATGGTGATCATCTCCCTTATGGCGGTTAACTGTTATGTGAAATCGTAGGTTAGGGGGCGTTTACATCGATTATTCTCTAATGAAGTAGCGCATAATTGGCCGCGTTTCCGATCTCCGGGCCACCTCTGTAAATCCTACCTTGCGGAATGTAGAAGCAAGACCGTGATATGCAAAGACGTCGGGCATATTAGCTTTTTTGGGCTCCACTGGATATCCCTCGACAATTCTAGCCCCCTGTTCTTGGGCATAAGCCACCGCAGCCTCCAGAAGTGCCATTGAAACACCTTTATGGCGATAGGATTTGGCCACCACGAAACACACCACTGACCAGACCGGTTTGTGGTCGACTCTCTTCAATATCCGCGATCGCTCCAAAACCGGATATGATTCTCGAGGGCCAACTGAACACCACGCGATGGGCTGTCCATCCGCATAGGCGAGGAGTCCGGGCACTTCACCGGAATCGACGAGTTTCTTGAGAGCTTTTCTATTCCCCTCGCCCTTTTGCTTCTCAAACTCGGAGCGTTTCAGTCGCCACCACATGCACCAGCAGCCGCCACAAGCCCCTCGCGGTCCAAACAGCGTTTCCAGATCTGGCCAGCGCTCAGGAGTAAGGGGGTGGAAATCCAGATGAGGGAGAGGTTCTGTTTGAGAGGGCATCGGTTTTTTCCTCCCAAGAAAGGAGTCCGAAATTTGTGTAGAGATGCAAAATATGACAGTAATACCTGCGCTTGCAGACAGCTCACAAAAGTGGGTTCTTATAGATTCTGATTAGGACGAGGTCCCTACCTCCTACTTTCGTAAGAATAAGCTTCGTGTGAATGACAGTACGTAAGAAAAGCCATGATTGTTTAGAAATCCAGGATACGAGCATCAAGAACGACAGACGAGTTTCGTAACGAGCTCCGAAACCGATAAACGACTAACTATATTTTTGGTCATGCCTGCGCATGCAGGCATCTCATAAAACAGGAGTCTTTACAGATTTTGGCAAGAACAAGAATCCTGCTCCCCGCTCCCCGCATACGCGGGGATAGGCTTCGCGGGGATAAGTTCCCACTTTCGTGGGGATAAACTTTGCAGGAATGACAGAAAGAAAAACGGCCATGTTATTCGCATGAATATATTGGGTGCTTCCTAGAGCTCTTATAATACCCAAATTTGAGGCCATGAAATTTTACTCTTTCCGTGTGAAGTGATTCTCAATGTACAACTCAAACTCTTTCTCAGGGGCGGCCAGATCAAAAATCTCGGCAAATTCATCGTCGTTGAGAATGTGACAGGTTATTCTCCCTCGCCAACCTGGAGGAATATTTTCTATGCTCTCCGTCAAAAAGATGAAAGTCTTGCCATCGCTGGCCAGGGTATCGAGGACATACTGGTTAACAAAGCCCTCCACATGGAATTGTCGCCAGACGAACGTATCTCTGATGCCATCGTGGCTGATAAAACCCAAATCCTGGTGCACCTCTCCCTTCGGGTTTTGCTCCTGAGGTTCATAGATGGCCCTGTTTGTCACCTGGAGAAAATTTTCCTCCAGAACAAATTGATACTCTCGATCCCCAGTGGAGATGCCAGAACATCCCTTTCCCGTGCTCGTCCACGCCCCGGCGAAAAACCTAAAAGGCTCCCAGGGATCTTGTTTATCGTCTGTTTGTGCAAAGAGGATGCTGGGTAATAGAACTAAGAAGATAAGAAACTTTTTATTCATGGGGAATCCTCCCTGTGATTATTACCAGGCCCGTAAGTTTTAAAAACCTGGCAAGTGGTAGAGAGATATAAGATCCATGGGGATAAACGTTTTAATGTCACTGCGATAACAATCTGTCAGGGTATTTCAAGCGAATTTTCTGGGCACGCCTTTTTAATTTTCTGGCCTCTTCTATTCTCCCAAATTTCTGGAACAGCGCTGCCAAATTCTCTAAAACAACCGCCACCTCAAGATGGTCAGGCCCCAAGGTTTTCTCAAATATCGTCAAAGCCCACTCAAGAATCGGCTCTATTTCCTCATACTTACCCTGAGCATAGTATGATGCTGCCAAAAAATTGAGCGCGGTTGCCACGCTAGCATGATTAATCCCATGTACTTTCTTGACTATCGTCAGTACCCGTAGGTATAGCGCTTCACATTGTGCGTATTTGCCTTGGACTCTATAGAGCGCTGCCAGCTTGTAAAGTTGCGTGACCATATCGGTATGATACTTCCGCAGGTTCTTCTGGCATATTTTCAGTGTTCGTTTGAGAATAGATTCCGACTCTTCATATTCGCCCCAAGATTTGTAGAGTCCTGACAGATTGTTTAGGGTAGTTATAAGGCTTAAATCATCTGGTCCAGTAATCTTTTCACGTATTGTCAATGCTTGTTTATAGAGGTGCTCGGCCTGTTCAAATTTATTCTGAGCACCATATATTACCGCCAGGTTGTTCAAGATAGTGGCCAAATATGGATGCTCTGATCCCAGGGCTTTTTGACAAATTGACAGTGCCCGTTTGTAGAGCGATTCAGCTTCTTCATGTTTACCAAGGTCTATAAGGATTCTAGCGAGATAGTTGAGGGAAGTTAATATCTTAAGATCTTCTGGCCCAAAGGTTCGTTCGGCAACTTGCAGTGCCTCTTCGTAGATCTCAACTGCTTCTGAAGGTCGCCTCTGTTTGTTAAGCGCTTCGGCCTGATGCATCAATTTCTCCCAACGTTTGGTCATTTTGTATTCATATCGCGATTCATAAAGCGTCGTCGAGGGCAGCAGACCAAATGCAGTGCAGGTCTCAAGGAAAAGCTCTCCCAGTATTTTGAATACCCAGCCCATTAAGAAGAAAAAACCTTCAATAACCTTTCTTGAGCTGAATTTTTCTATGTTGGCGATGTGGGTTTGCATTATGGGTCCAGAACATTCAAAGACATAAGGTTTATGAACTTTCTTCTCAGCTCGTCACGCCACTTTCTCCTTTGCCAGTACCCGCACATCCATGGGCGTGCCTTTCCGTCCATCTCGGATCAAGGAGATGGCTTCCTTTGGACACTGGCCGATGCAGGCCCCGCAGGGGGATATCTTGGTTGAGGGTGATGACGGGCAGGCCGAGAGCGTTTTCATAAAGTGCTTATCTCCGCCTGATGAGAGGTTCGGCAACTATGCGCGGCATAATAAAACTTTTACCAACTGCTCAGGGCAACTGTTACAAAAACAAAAAGACGGCCCATCCGCTGGACCGCCGTTCCATCGCAATGCGCAGTCACGTATACCTTTCCTGAGATTCTCCATCATCCCCCCCGCACCCCTACTTCTCGATGAGCTCCACGTTGGCCCGGGGCAGAATCACCTTCTCCCCATTCTCCAGCTCCACCTCCGCAACTCTCACTTTGGCCTCTGTGGGCAGCTTCTGGAGGGCAGCAGGAAGATCGGTCACCGTGGCCAATATGCCGAAGTAGGGCTGGCGGATGATGCGGATCTGGCTGCCGATAACCATTCCCTCGCTCTCCTTTTTCTTCTCGGTCTCTTTTTTGACGGTGGTCTCATCCAGGGGAATGACTACCTCAGGACGGATGACTCCAGCCCGGATCTGGGTGGCGCCGTTAATGGAGGCTTTCTTGCCCTCTAGGTTCTTCAAGAGCTGGAACGTCCTCTGGGCCATACGGATTTTGCCGAAGCCCTCGGTGATCACCAAGGTGGTGCCCAGCTCCTCGTGGCCGGTGATGGCCACGCCGAGATCGTACCCCAGAATCTCCTTGACATCCTGGTCGCTGAACCCGCCCACCACCACTCCTTTAGCCCGCAGCTTGATGGCTTTACGCAGCGCCGGCAGCTCGATCAAAGAACCACCCACCAGCACTTTTCCTCGGAACCCCTCATTGATCTCGGATTCGGTGAGGACCTCATCGGGTCCGGAGGAAGCCATGGCCAGCTCGCCATAAGCCTCTCCACCGAGCCCAAAAATTCCCTGAATGAAAGAGGCCGTTGTCTCCACCGCTACGCCCTCCTTGGGGAAGACCTCGGTCACCATCCCGTCGATGTAGGCTTTCACCTCCACGGGGATGGGCGCTTCCCGGATCAGCACCTGACCGGTCACTTGCGACACACTTTCCACTGTGCCCGCCACCGGCGATTTATAGGTGTTCTTGAACAGGCCGAAGAGTCCGCCACTTCGCGCCAGAGGTTCAACTTTCTCGATCTCATCTCCCTCTTTCTTGAGCATGAACTCCTTGATGTCCGCGGGCTCGATGCTCAGGAGGTTGGCCACGTTGATGGGTTGCACATTGCCGGGCAGGTCGGTTTTGGCCACTACTTGGTCCGCGCTGACCGCGTCACCCTCTGTGACCAGCACCTCTCCGGGAAGAGGCAAACGGCGTTCCTTGCGCAGCATAGTCCTTTCGGCAACCCTCAATCCTGGCGTATAGGCATGGGCCACAGGTGGCCTCCTTTCCGTAAAAATACCATTGCAAAATGCAAATTGTAAAGTTTAAATTGGAAATTTGAAAATCGTGATCGGCGTATTCGGTAATCGTTAATCGGTGATCGTTAAAAAAGCCGGGATCCGAGAATCGGGGTCCGCTAAAACATCATAGCAAATTTTAAATTTTAAATTGACCCCACTCCACCACGGCCGACTGCCAACTGCTAACATTTCTTTTATTGCCATTACTATTCTTCTTTTGCTATCTCCGGCTTACTGCCACCCAACACAATCTTCAACCAGGGCAAGGGAACCTCGCCCCTACAATTTTATTATATCTATTGCTTATTGCCATTGCAATTGCCATTTTCCCCAGCTCTCTCAACTCTCTCAACTATTCCGGATATGAATCCATTGCCTTGTTCCAGGCGCGGAGCTTTGTGACCCTCTCGTTCCGATCGGCTGGAAGCTCAAAGGGCTGGCGTCCCCTGGCGTCTATGATGATGCCCGTGACACCGCCGGGAGCCTTCGTTTCCACGTTCTTGCCACGGCCAGCGCCGATATCGAAGCCGCGAGCCGGCTCGATGTTGACGGCCACAGGCTGACCATACGGAGCGGGTAGAACGAAAAAGTCCCCGTACATCACCTCTCGCTCCGTCGTCTCTCCACCGGGAACGGAGATGGAGATCTTCATGCAGGGCTTGCCGGGTTTGCCGGTTCCCACCGGGGCGATGCAGGTCCCTAGGCGGATGAGGCAATCCTTGGTGAACACTTCCGTGGCCGCTTTCTTGTGAACCGTCGCCAGAACACCCAGTTGAGGCATCATGAAGATGCTGTCCACGGCTAACTGGGTGATGCCTTCCGGCAGGAAGGCATCGATCAGCATGTGGGCGGCCTGCTGCCGGCGCGGCGCGTGGGAGAGCGCCCCACCGCTGCCCACCAGCATATCTAGGCTCATCATGTTCACCAGGGTCTGGCCGCTGGCTTTCTGGTCGAAAGTGTCCGAGACGGTGCGCTGCTGCTGGATGCCCTTCAGGCCAACGGCAAAGGATTTATGCTGGATGAAAGCCAACCGGAGAGCCTCCCGGGCGATGGCCTGTTCCACCATCAGCTCCTCCAGGGATTGGGGAATGGTGGTGGGGCGGATCATCTTGTTACCGATCCGGTTGCGCAAATCGGCCTCATCCATATCGAACGGTACCCAGCGCATGATGTTTGCCATCCCGGCCTCGGCCAGAACGTTGGAAACGCTGTAGCTCATTCCTAAATTAGCGCTGACGGTGCGGTTAAATTTCTTTTGAAAGACGGAGAAAATATCCGTGGTGGCTCCGCCAATATCCACGCCGACCACCTCGATATTCTCCATCTCAGCGATGGTCTGGATGATACTCCCCACGGCGCCCGGGGTGGGCATGATGGGCACGTCGGTCCAGGACATCAATTTGTTGTAACCAGGAGCCTGTGCCATGACGTGCTCCATGAACAGATCATGGATCTTCTCGCGAGCCGGACCAAGATTTTCCCGCTCTAAAACCGGGCGTAAGTTCTCCACCACATCCAGGGAGGTCTTCTCCTGCAGGATAGTCTCGATGTTCTGTGTGGCGTCTTTGTTGCCAGCATAGATGACGGGAAGCTGGTAGCCTATGCCCAAACGTGGCCGAGGATTGGCTGCCTCAACGAGCTCTGCCAGCTCCACCACATGAGATATGGTACCTCCGTCGATACCGCCCGAGAGAAGGATCATATCCGGACGCAGGTGCCGGATGCGCTCGATTCTCTCGTGGGGCAAACGTCCGTCGTTGGAGGCCAAGACATCCATAACGATAGCTCCAGCGCCTAGCGCCGCCCTCTCGGCGCTCTCAGCGGTCATGCTCTTGACCACACCGGTGACCATCATCTGGAGGCCGCCGCCGGCGCTGCTGGTGGATAGGAACAAATCGGCACCTCGCTTGCCCTCCTGGGGGGTGATGATTTTCTCCCCTTCCAGCAGGGTTCGACCGGACAACTCCTCCACCTCCCGGATGGCGTTCAAAGCCCCTTTGGTCACGTCTTCCACGGGGGCCTCCACTGTGGTGGGTGCCTCTCCGCGAACGATGAGGCGATACTCGCCATCTCGTTTTTCTATGAGGATTGCCTTGGTGGTGGTGCTTCCGCAATCGGTGGCCAGTACGGACTGAACGTTTTGTAAGTCCTTGCTCATCGCCGCCCCCTTTTGCGCTCTTTCTTCGCTCTTTTTATCTCCTGATCTCTCAAGATCTGTTCCTCCTGGAGCCTCTCGATTCTCTGTATGAGAAACTCGATGTTGTCGCGGTTCTCTATCATATCAGTAACTTCTTCATAATCTTTGAAGTTGAAGATGGGTTGGATGATGGGATTAAAGAAGACCAGCAGCTGGCTGCCAAGAAAGCTGAGCGGCTTGGTCGACTCCAACAGGAAGATGGCCATGGCTGAGACGCGCAGGTCCACAATGCGTCGTGCTACCTTCTCCAACAGCTCCGCCTGCCGTGTGTTTAGATCAACAGCCACAGTCCATTTTCTCCCCGATGAAGTTGAGGATCTCCTCTCTTTTTCCGCCGAAGGGGAGATAGACTCCACGGAAGCTCTCCAGCCTCGAGGGTCTCGGATATGGGCTTAGGTGAACCCCCTTTTGGCCCACGTAATGTTTCTTCAGCACGGACCAATTGCGCTTCTTGCTGGAGAGGAGTCCACGAACTGAGACACTCTCAGGGCCCAGCCGATAGTGCGTGGGAAAGAAAAAGCTGGCCAGCGATCCCAAAAGGATGAGAGCCGACAGTGAGGCCCATGCGATCCCCAACCATGAGGAGATGGCCCAGACGACCACGACGAGAAGGAGAATCACGGCCGCTGAGCGCCAAAAGCTTTGGCTTAGGGGCCAGACGGTCCAGCTCAGAGATGGGTTTATTTCGGTCCCATGAGTGGCATCTCCGTTCTGTTTCCGGATGCCCTCCGAAGATTTAGCCTGTGTTGATGAAAAAGTCGCTCCCATGTTTCGTTGAGTGCTAGCGCCCACCGTTCGTTCTTTTCCTTGACCCCGCAAAAGCTTATTCAAGCTTGACAACTTGACCTTCTTGCACGGTTAATATCGAGGCCTCATCATTGGCACCGTTGTTCTTGGCGAAGGTAATTTTGCCGGTCAGGCCAGGAAAACGTTCGGTGTGAGAGAGAAACTGACGCATCCCCTCTCGATCCAGGATTTTCTGTTGCACACCTTGGAGGACAAGCCGGGCACAATCGTAACTGAAAACGGCTACCTTGCCCGGTTTTTTGCCATGGCGAATTTCATAGTCAGCGGCAAAGCGCGAATATTCTTTGGTGAAAAGCTCCTCGGAGAAGTCGGTGGCAAAGACAACTCCCTCTAGATAGTGACCTCCAATGCGCATTGCCTCCTGGCTTCCCCAACCGCTGGTGCCCAGGATGCGAGTCTCGATGCGGTGAAAGGCGATTTGGGGGGCTATCATGCCAGCCTCCTCGGGGTAAGCCGGGATGAAGATACCGTCGATGAAGACCCTCCTCTCCTCGGGAGGAATTGAGTCGGGCTCTTCGGGATTCAGTGTCGTGGGCAATTGGTCCAGACCCATCACGCTATCGTCTTGAGCTTGCCTGAGGAGCCGGATTCGGGTTAACTGGTTTTTAAAATCGGTGGCCCCAACCTGATACCACGCTACTGTCAGAATCTCAGCCCCACGTTCTTGAGCCTCTCGGGAGAATCCCTCTACGGCGGCATTGCCGTATTCGTCCCTGGGGGCCAACAAGGCAAACTGTCGCATGCCTAGCGCATCTGTTGCGTAAGCTGCCATCTTCTCGCCCAGTACATGAGCAGCCACACTCCGCTGAAATGTGAACTTGCCGATGGTCGAGATCTCTCCCTCCGAGGCAGTTGGCGTAATGAGTGGCACTCTGTGACAGTCGCTGACGGCTCCTGCGCCAACGGCGGTCGCGCTGAGCAGGGGGCCGATGATAGCCAGGGCACCTTCCTGATTAATAAGAGCCCTGGTGACCAGCAGAGCTTCCACTGCGGAGGCCTTGGAGTCTTTCACCTTTAGCCTGACTTTTGTGTCCCAGAGAGTGTTGTGCTCCTCGACAGCCTGCTGGACACCGCGGTGCAACTCCTCCCCATAGCTGGCTAACGGGCCGGATAAAGGACAGACGACGCCGATGTTCACAGTCTGTAGAGGTTTCTGAGCCGCAGCTGTCCTGATCTTGTCCGCCTCAGAAACGAGATCACTGTTTGGAAAGAGGGTGAGGATCCGCTCCGCCGCCGCCACCGCTTCTTCTCTATGGTCAGCGGCGAGCTCCCGTTGTGCTATTTCCAATAGAATCCTCGGGCTCAAGGCATCATTTGGTAAGCCGTCATAGAGTTTAGACAGCTGCGATAATGAGAGCTCAGAGGAGATGAGGACGCGAAGACAATCCCTGGCCAGATTCCCTAAGGCGGGAACGTCTGTGTTCCTGATAACCTGGCGGAACTGATCGGCGGCGCGCCAGAAGTTCCCCTGGCGATAGTAACAGTTTCCTAGAACGTAATGGGCGTTATCCAGATAGGTGCTGTGTCCAAATTTCTTAAGAAGGGTCTGCAGGTTTTCAATGGCCTGATTATAATTTTGCAGCCAATAATAGCATTTGGCCTGCATGAGCAGTGACGCTGTGAACCGTCTGTGGCTCGGAAAATCCCGAAGTAATCCACGAAAGCCGATAAGCGCCCGGTAGTAGTCTGCATCCCGATAGCTTTCAACAGCCTTTTGAAACAGCCTTTCGGGATCCTCTCCAGAAATTATTTCCTCTCCTGCGGGAGATTTTCCCATGAGGCACAAGGCTATTAGCAAAATGGCCAATGCCAAACGGCAGGGTATCGAAAAACAAAAGCAGTTTTTTCTCATGGCTCCACAAAAAAAATCGAGGTGGAAATGCCCTGTCCCTCTTCGCATTAGAAAACGGACAGCACCTCGATAATCCTCGCGTTCATGTGGTCACCGACGTGCCTGGCCGAAGCACAAACCGAGGGCGTCACTCATTAAACGAAAACTTGCCGAAATCCTCTGGATTAATTTTCTTCAGGCGCTCTCGTAAACTTTGAGCTCTATCTTCCTCGCTGAGCCCCGTTTTTTTCCGATCAGCCTCCAAGACGTGGTTGGCCACATATATAGGCGCGTCACAGCGAAGGGCGAGGGCGATAGAATCGCTGGGGCGCGCGTCGATAGTGAGCAGAGAATTTTCCCGCTCTACGTAAATTTGGGCGTAAAAGGTCTGATCCCGCAAATCGTTGATAACCACCTTAATGACTTTGCCGTCGAACCCATCGATGATCAATTTCATAAGATCATGAGTCAAAGGGCGCTTAATGCTGAGATCGGCCAATTTCATGGCGATGGCTGCGGCTTCTGCATGACCAATCCAGATGGGCAAAACGCGTTTTCCTTCGTCTTGAGTTTCTGCAAGAACCACAACAGGGGAATTAGTTCCCATATCGATGGCTAATCCGCTGACATACATCTGTCGCATAATCATGAACTCTCTTTCTGGTCGCAGAAGTTGACGAGTCTATTTCGCTCCGAAGATGGCGGCCCAAGCCCCGGCGATAATGGCGATGATGGAGCCCAGGCCGAACTCCCATCGTGAGAAAGTTCTCTTGCTGGCGAACAATGAAAAACCAACTCGGGGCAAAAAGATCAGGGGGCTCAGGAGAAAGAGCCTTCCCCCCCCGGCCACAATTGTTGTGAGCATCCATCTCTCAGCATAAGCCAACATTCGCCAGGGGGATGATTGATCAGCTGCAAATTCCAACTTCTCCGGAGAGATGGCCTTGTGAATGTAAAAACAGATCAGTGGACTTCCCCACACGGAGATGACGTATGCGATGCCCAGCTTAACCAGGGGAACACTGGCCGCGAGGTCCTGAGCTATGGCCCTTATCTGAGGGATTCGGTTCAGCAAGAAGCCGATTAGGACCACTGAGCCGATATGAAGCGCTTGGTCTAGAAGAAAATAAGCTAGGCGATCTTTACGTCCGCCACCGACGAGGATAAGCTTGCCCTTGTCAATAGCGATGTGGGAGAGCCACAAAATGAACAGGCCACCCCATACTGCCGCCATCTTCAAGAAAGGTTTGGCCAACAATATGGCCACCAGTCCGAAGATTGTGCCGTGGAGGAAAACGCCCCAACCTTTTTCTTTCTTGACCGCGAAGACCGAGTCCGTCTGGAGAGGGAAGTCGGCGATAAGATGGGCCAGCAATAACCTCCACAAGAGGGCCATATGTGCATCTCCCAACCAAAACAGACCAGACCTGAGCCCTCGGCACAAAGCAAAATATACAAAGTCGGTAAAAATAGGTCAAGGACTTTTTCATCGCCGAGGTCTCAAAATCTCCTTGACAAGGCCAAATTTATGGACTACTGTGAGAAGAAAGAGGGATGTAGGGGGGGCTGAGGTAAAAAATGGTGGACATACCAGGCAAATCTCTCTGGCTGTGAAACTTTTTTACCTTTTCTGGCGTAAGGGCAACAGAGGACTTGTTCGAGTAAGATGTTTATTTTGGCTAGCTCACGATTTTTTCTTTTTTGGAGGTGAACACCTATGAAGGCAAAACCAGCCTATATCGTCATCACCGCGGTGGCGATCCCTTTTGCAGGTGCTCAGACACATGAGGCGAGCTGCCGAATTTATGGACAGGTCTATACCCGAGATGACCAGGTTTTCGAAGGACAGATTCGTTGGGACGATCACGAGACATTTTGGGACGATATTCTTGACGCTGCGAAATACGGCTCGACGCGTGACTTTGATGAAAGTCGTGGGGTGCAAAGGCGCATTGAAATCTTAGGCATCAAGATATCGTGGACCGAGACCGAAGAGGTGGAGAGCGACAATCGTTTTGGGATTCGCATGGGCCGATTGAGCTCCATCAAGCGCCGTAACAGGAACTCGGCAGTTCTTGAGCTCAAAGACGGAACCCGGATTCGGGTGGGCAGCTCTGGAACGGACATCGGGTTGTCCAACCGCGGCATCGTGGTCATCGATGGGAATGTGGGCCGCACGAGCATTCAATGGTCTGATTTCGAAAAGGTGGTTTTCTCTCCGGAGCCCAGTGGGAAAGTGCAGGTCCCGAGTCAGGAAGCCTGGCGTCTTTATGGCACCGTGACCACCTGGGATGGCCAGCAATTCCGTGGGTTCATCATGTGGGACAATGACGAGTGTCTCTCCTCTGATTTCCTGGATGGGGAATACGGAGGCAATGACATGGAGATACCCTTCTCCAAAATCAAGGCCATTGAGCGGAAATCCAGCAGTTCAGCCATAGTGGAGTTAACCAGTGGGAAACAGCTCCGTCTTGAGAACTCCAACGACGTAAACGACGAAAACCGAGGTATCGTGGTGAAGATCCCCCACTATGGCAGGTTAATCTTGGATTGGGACGACTTCGATCGGGCGGTATTCGAGAAGCCCCCCCAGGTAGACTTACAGGGGTATAACTATTATGATGTGGGGGAGGCTCTTTACGGCAGGGTATGGGACGATCAGGGCAGGGAGTATCAGGGGCTGATTCGCTGGGACGATGATGAAACCATGACCTACGAGTTTCTGGACGGGGAGCTGGAGGACATTTCCGTGATGATCGAGTTTGGGGATATCGAGTCCATCCAGAAACGTTCCAACAGCTCTGCGAAAGTGGGGTTGAAGAGTGGACGATCTCTGGAGCTCACCGGCACCTGCGACGTCAACGACAAGAACCGGGGCATCTTCATAGAGGAGGGCACTGGCCAGGTCATCGAGTTGGATTGGGACGAGTTCGATCGAGTGGTTTTCGGGAGGCCGTAATGCCTTTGCTCAAGGGAGCAGCTCGCCATTTCGTTACTCTAGAAAGAGAACACCACTTAGCAAATAGGCATCGCCTCAAAGAGGTTTAGTGTGTCAGAGGAGCAAGACAACTACCAGCAGCTTAAGACGTTCGCGCTTAGCCAGGGCGTCTGTCTTTTCGGTGTGGCGGATGTCACGCCCATTCAGGACAGTTTTCACATAGAACCCCAGGAGAGCATCGCCCATCTGAAATGGGGCATCTCCATGGCCGTCCGGCTTTCCGATGCCGTCTTGGAGGGCATCGAAGACCGCCCGACTCTGTTGTACAAGCACCACTACCGGGAGGCCAATGAGTTGCTGGACGCCGTGGCCTTCCGGATCGCATCGCTCATCCAGGAAATGGGGTATCGAGCAATGGCCATCGCCGCCTCACAGACCATCGACTGGAGGCGCCAGGTGGGGCATCTTTCCCACAAGAAGGTGGCAGTTCTGGCCGGATTGGGGTGGCTCGGGCGCCACAACCTGGTGGTCAATCCCAGCCATGGTGCCAGGATCCGCCTGGTGACGGTGCTCACCGATCTGCCCCTGGAGGTTGACCAGCCTGTCCAGGAGGACTGCGGTAAATGTCGGGATTGCATCCCCGTCTGCCCCGCCGGGGCGATCCATGATCGCCGGGAGGAATTCGAGCATCAGTCTTGCTTTGAGCAGCTTCAGTATTTCGCTAAAAAGGAGAACATCGGGTATTACATCTGTGGGGTCTGTCAGAAAGCGTGTCGGGAAGGTCGTGGGAAGTAGAATCGCACTCGTTGTCAAGGGTCGAGGATTGGGGGGAGAGTATTTAGGGGAGAGGGACTCCATCTCGTGTTCCGATCTCTAAAACAGTGTGACCAGATTTGATATATTTTTCCCTCAATCCTAATTCCTCTATCCGAAAATCTGAGATAGGGAGTTGGGAGGGGGAAGACGCTACTTCTCAAACAGTAAGGATTCAAGTCATGTTTTCCAACGAACCCAAACGAATCTCCTTGGCTCGTTTGCCTACTCCCATCCAGAAGCTGGAGAAGCTGATCGCCCTGTTTGGCGGGCCGGAGCTGTATATCAAAAGAGACGACCTGACGGGCATCGGGTTGTCAGGGAACAAGGTGCGCAAGCTGGAGTATCTTCTGGCCGATGCCAAAGACCAAGGCGCCGACACATTGATTACCTGCGGTGGCATCCAGTCCAATCACAGCCGGGCCACAGCCATCGCCGCCACTCAGAACGGCATGGATTCAGTTCTCGTCCTGCGAGGCAAGAGAGAGACCCCTTACGATGGCAACGTCCTTTTGGACAAGCTGGTGGGTGCTGAGATCCGGCTGGTCACCCCCGAACAGTATGCCCAGCGGATCGACCAGATCATGGAGCAGGTGGGCCAAGAGCTCAGAGACCAGGGGCGTCGACCATACGTCATCCCCGAAGGTGGGTCCAATCCCATCGGGGTCTGGGGCTATATCCGAGCAAGCGGCGAGATCAAGGACCAGCTGGAGGAGATGAACCTGAAGGTCGATGCGGTGGTCACCGCCGTGGGCTCCGGGGGGACCCAGGCTGGACTGTTAATCGGTGGGAAGCTGAGTGACTTAGGAGCTCGCGTTGTGGGATTCAACGTCTGCGATACCGCGAAGCACTTTCAAGCTCGCATCGGCCGTCTGGTGGCTGAGACTATTGAGAAATACGCCCTGCCATGCCAGATCTTCCCAGATGAGATTCTCCTGGTGGATGGATACGTCGGCCGAGGATACGCTTTAAGTCGGCCCCAGGAGCTGAAGCTCATCAAGACGGTAGCCCGCCAGGAGGGCGTCTTCCTGGATCCAGTTTACACGGGCAAAGCCCTCTTCGGCCTGGCCGATCAGATTCGCCGGGGACGTTTTAAAAAAGGGGAGAAGATTCTTTTCCTGCACACTGGAGGCATCTTCGGACTTTTCGTCCAGGAGAAGAGAGAGGGGTTATTCCCCGGAAAGGCTTGAAACTCGAAGGGGAGTAGAGCTGTTCTATCCAAGTATTTTTAAAACCTCCTGTGTTCTTTTTCCCAGGAGGTTTTCTTATGAAAATTGGGTACGCTGTACTCAATTGAGATGTTCCCCGTGACCGAGTCTAACAGCGCTGGTGTTCGCGAATTGGCGACAGTGCCATGAGCAGTTTGTCCTAAGTGCTAAGTGGCAGAGTGAGCCGAGGGTCGAGATCTTGATTTTTAGTTAAAGCTAATTGATTGATATACTAGTAGTTATCTTTGTTTTCGGCGCGCCGCCCGGATTGGCACGCAGCTTGCACCTTGAGCTTCACACATCCGGAAACTGAACGGGGGGAGATGTTGGTGCCCCTGTCACGCATCTGTGATCTGACATCTCGCTACCGCCCAGGTCTTCCCCCGTCAGTTTCATCATGCTCGTATGGTGAGGATGCGAGATCTGCCGGTGAGGGGAGGAATGCGTGATTCGAGTGCCTCAATGAGAGAGCTTGGTCTTATCAGTCTGTTGTCATTGCGAGCCCCTTCACGAAGTGAAGCATCTAGGGCAGGCTCCGGCGAAGCAATCTTCGGGAAAAAGATGGTAGGTATTCGGCATACTATGCCCTGTGCTGAGAAATGCCGGATGCGATCTGTACACATGGTAAATGTTGGGTTTCGTTTATAGGGGGGAATGGTTGTTCGCTTCTGCGTGGGATGATAGCGCCCCACAAGCATGACGTCTAAAGGTACAGCGATTGGGATAAGACTGTGAAGGTGTACTTTCATATGCCCTTGCTGCTGTATTGGCAGTATGAAGCTTGGTGAGGGCTCGGAGTCTTTTGTTAATATTGGTCTTCACATTTAAATTTCCCGAAAGTTTCAAACTTTCGGGAAGTTACACCTTCATCTGCTCTTCATCTATCAGCACTACCACTTATAAACTCCAAACTCCGCCTAAAAGAGCGGCGGAGGCTGGAGTCTAAGGTATGCCAACTGGAGCGAGAGGGAAAAATCTCCCTCGTAAGAAGCATTTAAAGATTTAAGGGAGAAAAGTCACAACGTATGCAGGGGCGATTCGCGAACCGTTCCAACAATATTACGTAGAAATTGCTTGGGAATTTTAAGGCAAAGCTGTCCCAAAGAAGACCTACCGGATCAGCAATCCCAAGATGAGCAGAATTGCGCCTATGTAGGCCTTGTGGATGTGAATGCCGAAAGGTCTGATGGTATACTTGGCCGGAATGTGGCCCACGGGGCTGTGATGTCTCCACATCCAGAAGTGTTCGTAGAGATCGGTTAGGATGAGCAGCATTCCTAGAGCTAGCAGGACCTTTGTCATGGCCAGGGCTCAGAGGTTCGGCTAAATGGCTAGGTGTGATTGTCTGTCAAGACGAAGGCCCTCCCGGATCTCAAGAGGGCCTTTTCGACCTTGTAATTCGAAATCGTCACGACATTTCATGCAATAACCACGATTCATTACTAGGGTGGAAGGGAGGGTCTCGAATCCCGAATACCTAAATCCGGACCCCTGACCCCTGGAAGGGTAGAGGTATGGGGCGGCCCCTATTCCTTCACCACCCAGACCTTCACTTTTCCTTCCACATCGTGGTGGAGCTTGAGGGGAACGGTATAGACGCCCAGAGCCTTAATGGGTTCCTCCAAGAGAATTTTCTTCTTATCGATCTCGTAGCCCTTCTCTTTCAACAGACCTGAGATGGTCTGAGCCGTGACCGAGCCGAAGACGCGGTCCTCTTCTCCCACTGCCACAGTAGCCGTGATGGAGACCGATTTCAGCTTTTTGGCTAACTGTTCGGCCAAACGACGATCCTTGTTTTCTCGCACGTCGAGCTGTTTTTTCTCCTCCTGGAAAGCCCTCAAATTGCCTGGTGTGGCCACTAAAGCCAGTTTCCGCGGAATAAGGTAATTTCGCGCAAAGCCGTCCTTTACCGTGACGATGTCTCCCCTCTGCCCGAGGCGCTCCACATTTTGCCTGAGAATGATCTTCATGAGGAAGCTCCAGAATCATCGATAAATTTCTGAGGTAAACGGTAATAATGCTAGGTGTCGAGCTCTTTTGATGGCGGTGGTCAGCTGTCGTTGATGCCGCGCACAGGTTCCCGAGATCCTTCGGGGCACGATTTTTCCTCTCTCGGTCTGAAACCTCTGAAGACGTCTCTCGTCCTTGTAGTCGATCTGGTCGATTTTGGCCTCACAAAACCGGCAGACCTTCCTCCTTCTCCCTCTGCCCAATCTCGTTGGAGTCATTCTCGTAACCTCCCTATGACACGTGTGGATCTCAAACCAAAATTTTAATCACTGGATGATTCAGGAGTTTTATCCTCTTCCTTCTTTTTCGTGTCCTTCTCCTGCTCCGCTTCCTCCGAAGGTTCCATTTCTGCTGCTGTATCGCCAACAGACTCTGCTAGCTGGGCTGGCTTCCTCTTTTCGTCAGCCTCGGCTTGGGAAGGCATCTCCTCGGTTTTTTCAACCGTGGCCTCTGTTTTTTCGTCTCCCTCAAGAGCCTCCTCGGTTTGCTCCGCTGGCAGCTCAGTTGTCTCAGCCCTCTCCTCGGGGGATTCTTCTGCTTTTTCCTTTTCGGGGACCGTTTTCTCCTCAGCCCTTTCGGCAGCCGGCTTTGGCGCGGCAGCTGCTTTTGTTGCGGGCCGTGCCTCGACCTTCTCGGCCCGAGCAGCGATCTCTTCCGGTGTATGAATGGAGACCACGGTGAGATAACGCAGGCAGGATTCATTCAGCTTGTAGTAACTTTCCAGATGAGCAGGCAGGTTCTTATCGCCTTTGAAGTACACACAGGTATAATAGCCTTGCTCCTTTTTCCGGATCTCATAAGCAAATTTCTTCATGCCCCAACGATCGACGTGGACTACCTGTCCTTTGTTGGTGGTGATCAGGTCCACCACTTTCTGAATCTCAGCATCGATGGCATCTGGTGCAGAGCCCAGAATAAAGATGGTTTCATAAAATTCCATGGCGTCGCAACCTCCCTTTGGACGTCAGACGAACGGCCCCAGCTCGTGGCTGGAGCAGGGATTGTTTTGGCGCACGCCTCATGGCGCACACCGTGCTATTCTCATTTGCGGTGACCTAGCTCTTTAACCCTCAGCGGTGGTCATCCCGTGTGAAACTTCACCGTCAGTACATCGCCGTCCTGGACGACGTAATCTTTGCCCTCAACTGCCCAGTGCCCGTGTTCGCGAGCGGCATGTTCGCTTCCGTACTTCTCCAGATCTTCGAATTTTATCACCTCTGCCTTGATGAATCCCTTTTCCATGTCGGAGTGAACCTTACCAGCTGCTGTTGGAGCTTTTTGACCACGGCTTAAGGTCCAGGCACGGACCTCGTTTTCACCAGCGATGGTGTAGAAGGTAATCAAGTCCAGCAGTCGGTAGCCCACTTTGATGACCTTCGCTAGGCTGGATTCTGTGACACTGTAGCTCAGTAGAAATTCCTTGGCCTCCTCGGGAGAGAGATCTGTCAGCTCGCTTTCCAGCTTTGAGGAGACGTTAACCACTTCACTGTGGACGGCAGCGGCGTGTTCGGCCACCGCTCGGGAGTAATCATTGCCGTCGGTGATGGCTTGCTCGTCGATGTTGGCCACATAAAGCTGGGGTTTGATGGTCAGCAGGGGGGTATCGGTGATATGCTCTAGATCACTCTGCTTGAGCGACAGGCTTTGGGCTGCTTTTCCGCCCTCCAGGGTTTCTTTAATACGCCCTAGCAATTCTCCTTCCTTTTCAGCCTCGGCTGTCCCGGCTCTGCTCAGCTTTTGCATCTTGGACAGACGGCGCTCAACCATCTCCAGGTCGGCCAACATCAGCTCCGTCTCCACCACCTCGATGTCACGAAGAGGATTGATGGTGGCATCCACGTGGGCGACGTTTTGATCTTCGAAGCAGCGCACTACATGAACGATGGCATCAACGTTTCGGATGTGGCTCAGGAACTGATTGCCCAGACCCTCCCCATGACTCGCGCCTTTGACCAATCCGGCGATGTCCACGAAATCGATGTGCGTAGGAGTCAGCTTCGGTGGTCGAAGGATTTCGCCAAGCTTCTTCAGCCGCTCGTCGGGGACGATGGCCACCCCCACGTTCTGGTCTATAGTGCAAAAGGGGTAGTTGCTGGCCGGGGCGTGTCCCCCAGTCAGAGCGTTGAACAGCGTGGACTTGCCTACATTGGGCAGGCCGATAATCCCCAACTTCATGGGAATACCGCTTGTTAGAGACCAAATGTCAAGGTCGTCGAGGAAATCCTTTTATCGAATGAAAAGGGGTGCCAGGACCAGAGAGATGACCGTCATCAGCTTGATCAGGATGTTAATGGAGGGCCCCACCGTATCCTTCAGGGGATCGCCGACGGTATCTCCCACCACAGCCGCCTTATGAGTGTCGGATCCCTTGCCGCCCAAGTTCCCCTCTTCGATGTATTTTTTGGCGTTGTCCAGAGCCCCGCCGCTGTTGGCCGTTTGAATGCCCAGCATCACCCCGGTGACGATGGCTCCCACCAAAACGCCGCTGAGGGCCACGGGCCCCAGGGTGAAGCCAACCACCACCGGAACCAGAACGGCCATCAGGCCCGGGAGCATCATGCCTCGCAAAGCCCCCGCGGTGCTGATGTCCACGCACTTGGTGGAATCGGGCATGGCTTTTCCCTCCATCAGCCCTGGGATTTCTTTGAACTGCCTGCGCACCTCTGCGATGAGCCGGAAGGCCGATTGGCCCACTGCTCTGAACAGCATGGAGGAGAAGAGGAAAGGTAGCATGCCCCCGATGAGGAGACCAGCCATCACCTTCGGCTCCGTGAGGGAGAGTCTGGCAGGCTGCACCAGGGAGGTCTTCATGTAGGCCGAGAGAAGGCCGATGGCGGCGAAAGCCGCCGAGCCAATGGCAAAGCCCTTGCCGATGGCCGCTGTGGTGTTGCCCACTGCGTCCAAGTGATCGGTGATCTTGCGAACCTCGGAGGGCAGCTTGGCCATCTCCGCGATGCCGCCAGCGTTATCGGCGATTGGACCGTATGAGTCTACGGCCACCACCATGCCTGTAGTGGCCAGCATTCCCACTGCAGCCATGGCCACCCCGTACATGCCGGCCAGATGGTGTGAGACCAGAACGGCCGCGGCCAGCACCAGAATGGGCAGGGCGGTGCTCCGCATGCCCAAGGCCAGCCCGCCAGTGACGGTGACTGCTGGTCCGGTTTCAGCGCTCTGAGCCAGGGCGCGGACGGGGCGATATTTTGCTGAGGTGAAGTACTCACTGGTCAAGCCGACAAAGATGCCGGAAATCAGCCCGGCCAAGATGGCCCAGAAGGGCCCCAGTTTGCCATGGCCGGCGAACTCGATGCCCAGACGGTTGATGATTAAGAATGAGGCCAAGGCGGTCAAAACCGCGCTGACATAAGTGCCCCCCATAAGTGCCGATTGGGGATTGGATCGACCGATAACTCTGACGAAGGCCACCCCCAGGATGGAAGCGATGACGCCTGCGCTGGCCACGTAGATGGGCAAAAAGATGAGCGTTTGGGAGATCAGGGCGGCGTTCGGTGTCGCCAAGGTGGCAAAGGTGGCCGCGATGGCCATGGAGGCGATGATGGATTCCACGTATGACTCCAGAAGATCGGAACCCAATCCAGCCACGTCTCCCACGTTGTCGCCCACATTATCTGCGATCACCGCTGGGTTGCGAGGATCGTCCTCCGGGATCCCGGCCTCCACCTTTCCCACCAGGTCAGCCCCCATGTCAGCCCCCTTGGTGTAGATTCCGCCCCCAGAACGAGCGAACAGGGCCATAAGGCTAGCGCCCATAGCGTAACCGTTAATGATCACGGCTTTATCAGGGGTGATGCCCGCTGGGGCGAAAACCGAGATGACAGCCACTAAACCCAGAAGAGCTAATCCTACCACGCTGAGTCCCATCACCGCCCCGCCGGAGACGGCCACCGCCAGCGCTTTGCTCAAACCGCTTTGAGCGGCGTTGGTAGTGCGGGCGTTGGATTGGGTGGCGATGCGCATTCCTATATACCCAGCCAGAGCGGAGACCAGGGCGCCAAAGGCAAAGCTAATCCCCGTGTTCCAACCTAAATTAGTGAAGGAGATGGCCACGGCTATGACCACCACCACCAGAAAAACGGTCTTATACTCCCGAAACAGAAAGGCCTTTGCTCCATCCTGGATGGCTCGAGAGAGGGCCTTCATTTTGTCGGTGCCCTGGTTTTTCCGCAAGGTCCAGATGGCCAGATAGAGCACGAAGATCATGGCTGCAAGCCCAGCCACCAAAGGTATCCAGAGACCTTTGGTCATACGCGCCTCCTGAGGTGTGTTTTTTTCCGTTAACGGCGCCAACAGGTCTTGGTTGTCACGCAGTGTCAGGCGTTGAATCTGTTCATGGCAACCTCTATGCCATGCTGAAAAAAACAAATGGCCGCCTCAGCCGCCAACGTGATCATCTCGGTCACCATTTTCTTCTCTTCGGGTTCAAAATCGGCCAGAACAAAAGCGACCATATCTTGATTCATTGGCAGGGGGCCGATGCCCATTCTCAGACGGGGAAATTCTTCACAGGCCAAGTAAGCAATGATCGACTCCAATCCTCGGTGGCCGCCCTCAGATCCGCTCCGTCGAAGGCGAATCTTCCCCAAGGGCAAATTCGTATCATCACAGATAACGAGCAGCTTGCTAAGCTCTATCTGATAGTATTCTAATAGTTGGCTAGCTGCCCGTCCACTCTCGTTCATATAGGTGAGGGGCTTTACCAGGGCGATACTGACTTCATCCAGGAAACCCTGCCCGATGAGATAGAGATCCTCATGAGGTTGAAAGGAGATATGCAACCGCTCGCCCAGAAGATCCAGGACTCGAAATCCCAAGTTATGTCGGGTGAAGGTGTATTTCTCTCCCGGATTGCCCAGGCCCATTGTGAGCTGCAATTTATTTCTGTTCCTCCTCTTTTTTCTCTTCTTCTTCTTGCTCCTCCTCCTTTTCCTTACGTTCCTTCTCGACCAGTTCTGGTTCCTCCACCGCTTCCTCCTCAGCAAGCACCTCTTCCTCCTCAACGGGAACCTTGATCACGGTGGGAGGAACGACAGTGGCCACTGAGCGCTGGGATTCGGTGAGGATCTTCACTTTCTCCACGGGCAGGTCTTGTATATGAATGGAATCGCCCACGTCCAATTCGGTGACATCTACCTCAATATGCTCGGGGATATCCGCGGGAAGACATTCGATCTCCACTTCGTGGAGGATGTGTTGGAGGATGCCGCCTTTGGTCCTGACTCCAAGGGGGGATCCGATGAGAACCACCGGAATCCGAACGGTGATTTTCTCCTTCATGGAGATGTGCTGAAGATCCAGGTGGAGAATATCGCCTCGCACCGGATCATGCTGAACCTCGCGGATAATGGCCTTCACGGCCTTCTTGTGCCCGGGCACTTTGATGTCGAAAATGACGCTTTCGCCAATATGTGCGTGTAAGATGGCGTGTAGGTTTTTGGCGTCTAAGGTCAAAGGGACGGACTCCTCTCCACGTCCGTATAAGACGGCTGGGATTTTCCCCTCAGCACGAAGTTTCTTTGCCGGCCCTTTTCCCCTCGACTCCCGCTTCTCTACTTCCAACGTGACTTCTGCCATCTTGAAATCCTCCTGCCTGCAAGGGATGGGCCTCTAATCGAAAAGCGAGCTCACGGATTCCTCTCGATGTATGCGATCTATAGCCTCTCCAAAGAGCTCTGCCACCGAGACGACTTCAAATTTACCGTTTAGAGCGTCTTCCCGGAGCGGGATGGTGTCGGTAACGACGACCTGGGTGAGGGAGGAGTCAGTCACATTTTTAATGGCCTCGCCGGAGAGCACAGGATGGGTGCAGTAGGCGAAAATTTCCCTGGCTCCCCTCTGGTCAAGAGCCATCGCTCCCTTGGCCAGGGTGCTGGCGGTACTGATCATGTCGTCCTGAATAACGACGTTGTGGCCAGCCACCTCGCCGACGACGTGCATCACCATGGTTTTGTCCTTTTCGAATCGGCGTTTGTCGATGAAGGCCAGGGAGGTCTTCAGTTTTTGAGCAAAATATCGAGTCATGGGGATGCTGCCAGGATCGGGGGCTACCAGGGTTAGATCTGAGAGATTGCGCCGCTGGATGTGTCTGATAAACACAGGGGCTGCGAACAGATGGTCCAGGGGAATATCGAAAAAGCCCTGAATCTGAGCGGCATGCAGGTCCATGGTTAACACTCGGTTGGCTCCAGAGACCGAGAGAAGGTCGGCCACAAGCTTAGCGGTGATGGGCACTCGAGGCTGATCTTTTCTGTCTTGGCGAGCATATCCAAAGTACGGGATGACCGCTGTAATCCTACGGGCTGAGGCACGTTTGGCCGCATCCAGCATAATCAGAAGCTCCAGCAAGTGCTCGGCGGGGGCGTGGGTGGACTGAATGATGAAGATATCCGTGCCCCGTACGTTTTCCTCGATTTTCACAGAGATCTCTCCGTCGGAAAACCGAGATACATCGGCTCGAGAGAGGGGCACCTTGAGATAGGCGCTGATTCTCTCTGCCAGTGGGCGGTTGGAATTGCCGCAGAATAGTTTCAGCTCATCCTTCATGGGATGTCTCCAATAAAGGTCCACCCAGCTCAGCACTGGGTGGAATTGTCTCGCACCTCTTCTCTCAGCGAGGGGATTTTCAACTGTAGACTGCGGCTCAGAATCTCAGCCAGTGATCTCTCTTTTTCCCCATCCCTACGTGGCTGGGGCGGGAGGATTCGAACCTCCGATGCAGGATCCAAAGTCCTGAGTCTTACCACTTGACGACGCCCCAACTCCTCACGTCTCCTTTTTGGGCTCCAGTCCCTCTTCCTCTGCTTCCTCTTCTAGAGCTTCCTCCGTTGTCTCCTCTGGGGCTTCTTCTTCGGCTTCCTCAACGGTCTCCTCTGGTTCCTTAGTCGGCGCAGCCTTATCCTGAAGAGAGGCGCTGGCTTGCCGCTCGTTTTCATAGGCGCCGAGCACGGCGTCCTCAATCATTCGTCTCATCTCATTGTTGATGGGATGAGCGATGTCTTGATAGGTGCCGTCCGGCCGTTTTCTGCTGGGCATGGAAACGAAGTAACCATTGGTACCATTGATAACTTTTAATCCGCGCACCACAAAGGCGTCGTCAAACGTCACATTGGCGAAGGCCTTCAGTTTCTCTTCGTCTCTCAGTGTGATTCTAACCTCGGTGATCTCCACTCTAGGTCCTCCTTTACAAAATGATGTGGTGAAACGCCCCTGAAAAGCATGTGCTCGCTTTTGCTCGAGAGCACCGATTTTCGATGATCAAGTTACCCCAGACCTTCACACCTCCTTACAGGCCGAACGACGAAAATTTGCCATTTGGGACGACTCATGCCCTCGGCCAACCTCTCAGCGGCCATTTTGGTTTTCACCAAACCGAACACCGCCGAGCCGCTCCCCGACATAGTCGCCCCCATGGCGCCCTTTGATAAAAGCTCAGCTTTAATATTGGCAATGGAGGGATAAACTTCCCCTACTGCCTTTTCCAAGTCGTTGTCCAAGAAACTGAGGAGCTGCTCTAAGTTTGATATTTCTTGTAAGCCTTCTAATTTAACATCTAAAGAATTTGATGTCAAGGGAATTTTGACTTGTCGATACGCCCATTCCGTGGCGATGGAGAGCTCGGGTTTGATCAAAACCATCCAAAAATCTGGAATGAGTCGCAGGGGAATCAGCTGCTCTCCTCGTCCTCTTGCCAGGGCTGTTCCGCCTTGTATGAAGAAGGGCACATCCGATCCCAATTTTGCCGACAGGGACAAGATCCTCTTGGTGGGAAGTTTCAACTTCCACAAGCTATTGAGTCCCAACAATGTAGTCGCAGCGTTGCTGCTGCCACCTCCGAGTCCTGCGCCGGGCGGAATTCTCTTGTTGATCTCAATGCGGCAACCTCGCCGAACCTCGCACTCCTCTTGGAGCAATTGAGCAGCCTTATAGGCCAGGTTCTCTGGACCTGATGGCACGTCCTGATGGTCGCACTGAAGCAGGATCTTCCCGTCCTGGACAGGCGATATAGTTACTGTATCCCGAAGATCGATGGTCTGCAGAACTGTCTCGATGTCGTGGAACCCATCGGACCGTTTACGCAGAATGCGCAGCCCGAAATTTACCTTTGCATAGGATATGAAAGAAGAAGTTTCCACGGGGGGCCTTGCGGTGGCTTCGAGAAAGAGAGCTTTTCGTAATGTGGGGGCTCAGGCCTGGTATGGGGCCCAGAGGTAGGGTCTCTCGAAAAAGCCCGGTGGACATGTCAGGTCCTGAACGCGCTTGATGACCTTTGCGGGATTGCCCACCACAACGGCATCGTTGGGAACGTCCTCCACCACTACGGATCCGGCTCCAACCAGGGCGTTTCTGCCAATGATCACGCCAGGTAGGATTGTCACGTTGGCTCCGATACGGGCTAGATCTTCCACCACCGCGCCCCCCAAGCACTGCTTGTAGTGTGGGCAATTCATGGGATGGGGGTCATCGGTAAAGACGGCATTAGGGCCTATGAAAACGTTGTCTCCCAACGTGACCATTTCTAAAAAGCAACCGCTATGAACACGCACGTTATTGCCGATTTTGTTGTCGAACTCAAGGATGGCGTTGGTGCCGATGCTGACTCCATCTCCCAGCACATTTTTTTCCCGAATAGAAGTTCCCTGGCCGGTTTGGAAATCCTTGCCAATCTGGTTGCCGGCATAAATGGTGGTGAAAGGGCGAACCACAGCTCCTTCGCCGATGACCACCGGCAGCTCGCCAGCTTTTTTACCCCGAGGAGGTTGACCGATAATGGATGGCCCATAGATGACGGAACCCCGCCCGATCTTCACGTTAGGAAAGATGCGGCAGCCCTCATCGATTTGCACTTCGGGGAATTCTTCGTGTATTCTCACTCTATTCTCTCCACGTGTCCGTTGTTTTCCAGCGATTTCTGAGTGGCCTCCAGAGCTTGGACTACCCGTAAGCCGCTATACCCATCTGTTCTCGGCTTTTTCCCGTTCCTGATGCAGTCGAAGAAATGGGCCACTTCTACACCCAAAGGCTCGTAACTATCTAACTTGGGGGAGACGATGTCACCAGCTCGATAGCTCAGTTGAAATTCCCCAAAGGAATACGGTTCTTTGTAATCCACTCCCTTGTCGTAAATTTTGACCTTTTCCATGACCTCGGTGTCGTCGTATACCAGCATCTTCTCACTACCGATAACCGCTGTCCGGCGCAACTTGCTGGGTGCCAACCAACTCACCTCAACGTGAGCGACGCAACCCGATGGGAACTCCATGTTGATGAAAGCCACATCCGGAATGCCGCGTTGGACATAATCCTTGCCCAGGGCGGATATTCTTAGTGGGGCTGCTTTGAGCCAGTAAAAGAGGATGGCGAAGTCATGGGAAGCTAAATCCCATATTACACTGACATCCTTTCGGTGCAGACCCAGGTTTACCCGTGAGGAGCTGATGAAGTAGATTTCGCCCAACGCCCCTTGAGAAATGAGCTCTCCGATCTTCACAACTGGAGGGCTATATTCAAAGGTGTGGCCTACCATGAGGGTTAATCCTTCCTTCTCTGCCAGCTGGATGAGCTCAAGAGCCTCGGCAGTACTAGCGGTAAAGGGTTTTTCCACAAAAACGTGCTTGCCCGCCTTGAGAGCATCTCGAGTGAGATTGAAATGGGTATTCACAGGGGTTGCGATGGCCACGGCGTCGACCTCGTTTGAATCCATGAGATCCTCATAATGTGATGTGACCTTCAGGGAAGGGTACCGCCCCTGAATGCGATCCAATTTGGACTTGTCCAGATCGCAAGCGATAACTTGCTGGCACGTTTTGTTGTTCAGAAAGTTTCTGATCAGATTAGGCCCCCAGTACCCACATCCCACGACGCCCACGGCGATCTTTTCCTTTGTTTTGTACATATCACCCTCACAGTGCGCCTTTCCCCGAGAGTGCTACGGGGATGGTTTTTAATAAGAGTTGAAGGTCGAAAAGCAGAGACCAATGCTCGACGTAGTACAAATCCAGCATCACCATGTCGTCGAAGCCCACCGCACTCCGAGCGCTGACCTGCCATAAGCCGGTGATGCCCGGTTTCACCTGGAGGCGCTTGGTATGCCAGTCCTTATACAGCTTCACCTCATAAGGCAGTGGTGGACGAGGTCCCACCAAGCTCATCTCTCCTCGGATGACGTTGATGAGTTGGGGAAGCTCGTCCAGACTCAGCCTGCGTAGAAATTTTCCCACTCTGGTGATGCGAGGGTCGTTGGCCAGCTTAAACAACTTCTCTCCCTGTTTGTTTTCCCCCGCCGTTTGGCTATTTGAGATGAAATCTTTTAGATATTTACGGTGGACGGCGTCACCCGGGTCACTGACCATAGTGCGTAGCTTATAAATGGTAAAAGGATGCCCATTTTTACCGAGCCTGGTCTGCTTAAAGAAAACCGGTCCCGGCGAACTTACCTTAATCACTATACCTGTGAGGACTAAAACCGGTAAGGCTGTGAGCAATCCCAGGCTGGACAGGATTAAGTCCATAACACGCTTGATGAATTGGCCCACCTCCAAAAACCTGTTAGGTTGAATGGTAACAGCTGGAATGCCGTTGATCTTATCTACGGAGGAGTACTGACTCACCACATTTAGAAGTTCGGAGGTTAAGGTCAGCGGAAGTTGGGTGGCTTTGCATTTATCGATGAGAGTCAGCAACTCTGCATAGCTCAGCGAGGGGATACCTAGGAAGATCTCCCCCACGTCGTACTTTTGAACTACCTCTGTGATGTCCGAGGTTGTGCCCAAAACAGCCAAATTACCCACTTTGGCGCCAGGCAGGGCCAATTTGTCGTCGACGAAACCGACGATGTCCAGACCAAGAGAGGGGCATTCTGTGATATATCTTGCCAGATGGCAGCCCCGTTGTCCCGCCCCAACGATGAGAGCTCTTCTGCCAGCCCCTTTCTTTCCAAGCAGTCCACAAACAAGCTTGCTGAATAGGAAACCGCGCCACAAGAAGAGAAATACCAAACTGGTGAGAAAGCTGAAACCCACGAAGAGTCGGCTTTGAAGGTGCGAATCGGCCTTGAGCAGAAAGGTCAAGACCAATAGAAGGATGGTACCTGCCACCACTGCTTTAAACAATCGGAAAAGCTGGTCCAGGACCGGAAAAAAGTTTCTTTCCCGATACAGCCCCAAGATTGCAAAGAGGACCAGCCATCCCGCTGAGATAGCCAGCAAGAAGAACACGTTCTGGCCGCGCAAGCCAGCAGCTTCCCCAAAAAGTCCAGAGCCGAAGCGCAACCACTGTGCGAAGAGAAAGGAAGACAAGATGGCGACGAAATCGGCTACTGCCAGCAAGGTCACCATGGTGTTTCGCTTCTCATAATGTTCCCTGTTCACCGCAGCCATACAAGCTCACCGATTTTCCAAAGTTCGGAAAATGCTGGTCAGAGATTCTTCATTGTTTATTTACACGAACTTCTTGATCCCTTGAATCACATGCTGAATTTGCTCTTCGCTTAATTCGGCAAACATAGGCAGAGATAGAACCTGAGCAGCACACTGCTCGGCGACGGGGAATGCGCCTGGCTGAAATCCCAAGTGAGCATATGCCTCTTGAAGATGGAGTGCGATGGGGTAATGAAACCCCACAGCTACCCCATGGGCCTGCAGGTGTTCTGCCAGCGCGTCACGATCTTTCAGTCGGATAATATATAGATGAAAAACGTGTTTCGCAAATTTTTTTTCGATAGGGGTGATAATATCTACATCCTGGAGTAACTCACTATAACGCTGAGCGTTGTTGCGCCGCCGGCGTGTCCAATCCTCCAAATGCCTGAGTTTTACGGTGAGAACAGCGGCCTGAATGCCATCTAATCGGTAGTTGAAGCCCTCACGAGTGTGTTTGTTTTTCTCCGCCTGGCCATGATTACATAGAATTCGGATCTTATCAGCCAACTGGGAGTCATTGGTCAGCACCATACCCCCATCTCCGTAAGCGCCCAGGTTTTTCCCTGGGTAAAAACTTATACAGCCCACCCTGCCGAGGGCTCCCACCTTCCTCCCCTTATACTCCGCCCCATGAGCCTGGCAGGCATCCTCGATGACGGTGAGGCCGTGGCGGCTGGCGATCTCCAGGATGGGGTCCATGTCCGCTGGTTGACCATAAAGATGGACCGGCATGATGGCCTTTGTCCTGGGAGTAATGGCCCCCTCTATCTTGGAGACGTCGATGTTGTAACTTTCTAGGTCCACGTCCACAAAGACCGGGCTGGCACCGGATAAGGTGATGGCTTCGGTTGTAGCGATAAATGTGTTGGGAACGGTGATCACTTCATCGCCGGGTCCGATGTCGCAGGCCACAAGGCTGACGTGAAGGGCAGCGGTCCCGGAGCTGACTCCAATGGCGTGTTTTGCCTCACAAAAAGCGGCAAATTTGTCTTCAAATACCTTTAGGTGGGGCCCACCTACGAAACTGCACTTGTCGATGACCTCCTGAATGGCGAGGTTGATCTCATCGCGAATCTGTGAAAGCTGGGCCTTCAGGTCTACGAAGGGTACGTTCATTGAAGATCCTTTCTAGTGTTGTAGTCTTTACCCGTGCAGATAAAAATCAAGTTGCGATCGTGTGCAACGGTAAAAATATGCTTCGGTGTGGATGAAAAAACTTACTTCGTCAATATGTTTTGGATCTTTACAAACGCTGATAAAACAGCATTTTCCTCCCTGCTGTAGCAAGATTTCAAAATCTCCGAGTAAAACAGACGACATCATGTGCTGCTTTTACGGTCATAAATTGATAGATCAGCTTCTTCCAACTCTCGGTGAATGCACCGTATAGGCACCCAAAGCTTTCTTAAACACTGTGATCATATTTGATATGTTTATATCCATTGTATAAAACTGTTCATACCTCCTCCTTCCGGTTAACCCCATTTTCCTTCGGAGCTCTGGATGTTCTATGAGCCTCTTTAATGCTCTGGCAAGTTCTTCCACATTTTCTTTTTCCACCAAGATTCCCGTTTCACCATGAATGACCGTTTCAGGGATGGCTGCATGCCAGGTGGAGATAACCGGGCATCCCGCAGCCATTGCTTCGATAATGCTGTGTGGATGAGCTTCAACTGGATAGAAGGTAGGCAATACAAATATATCTGTTTCTTTTAATAATTCTTCCTTCGTTTTGCCCGCCACAATTCCAGCGAAACGAACGACTTCTCTCAATGAGCTTTGATTGATAAAGCCCTCAACCTTTTTTTTAACTTCCAGACCACTCGATGTCCAAGCTCCTGCGATTGTTAATTGAAAAGGTTGAGTATGATCAAAGATGTTTTTTATAGCTTCTAATAAAATCAACACCCCTTTTGTAGGATCAATATTGCTCATATAAGTTAATTGTACTGGATTATTGTGATCAAAGGATTTTATAACCTTTCCTCCGGGATAAGGATCAAATGCTGTGCCGTTTGGAATAACATCGACTCTGTCCACTGGAAACCAAGGTTCTACCATTGGTCGTAAGCACTCCCCTAGGACAATCGCTCGGTTCGTCCTTTTGAGAAAAAAATCGATAAAGCGCCTATAAATCCACTTGCTATGATAATAAAAGTTCTTAAAATAACTTGTGCGGAAATGGCTAATAATAATAGAGTTGCCCAGGAGTTTTGTCAGAATAATAAACAGACCCTCTCTCAAACATGACCCTGTATTTGTACCTGGAAGGACGTAGATGGCATCGGGTTTTTTGAAAATACAAGTAAAGGCAAGTTGCAGCAAATTTTTTAAAGCCAGTGATATATTTATTAAATCAAATTTTCCTAGATTTTTAAAATCTCTGTGATCTGAAGTATCTAAATGGAGGAGATCAAATTCCTCCTTTATACGTGAGTTCAATAAATTCTGTATCGCAATTGTGCAGCCGTGGTAGGGAGGAGGTATAGAACCGATAATCATTATTTTAGGCTTACGCTTTGCCGAGGATTCTTTTAACATCGATCATACTCTTGATATGAAAATCGTTTTAGAAGAAAACCAACTCTTCAATAATTTAATATTCGAATACAATACAAACCAAATACGCGAAACAGTGTTCACTGCACGCTGGCATTTCTCGCTTTTTCCATGGACCTTTTCACAATCAGTGCAGCCAGTATGAGCAGATATGCCCCGCTCACGTGGGTGTAGTCAAATACATGTGATACAAAAGACCAAGAAAATAGAGCGACTGTAAATCCACAAAGTGATAAGCCAAGACTCTTCAAAATTTCGTCGTCAGAATTTCTGAATTTCCAGCCCAACCTAAATAAAGACAGCCACATAAATAAGTATAGAGCAAATCCTAAATACCCTGTTTCGATGAGATATTGCAGCATGTCATTGTGTAGTTCATTATACTCACCAAAGGCCGTTTTTAGATAAACTGGTGTTGTTCCAAAGCCCTCGCCCAAAAGAGATTGCTGAAGCTCCCGAGCAACCTGCCACAGTTCCAGCCTTCCCTTAAATCGCACCAAATGCAGCGCTGAGCCAATATCCCCCTGGAATAGATGCGTAAAAAATTGACTTGGCCCGTATGTGGATTTGAACATGCTTTCTTGAAACCCTGTCGTATAGAAAAGAACATATATTCCCAGGATAACAAGTCCTAATGACAATATTCCCTTAGCAACCATGGAGAGAGAAATCTTTTTAATTGATAGCAGAACAACTGAAAGACCACCTAACACCAGAGCGAGTATGGCCGCCCGTTGCACTATAAACAAGAGGATGATGAAGCTATGAATCATAATGAAAATAGGTAGTTTTTTTGTTTTATTTACCAACCACAAACTCAATGCAAGAAGAGCCACAAAGACTATGTAGAACTTTGAAGGGTGTCGTCCTGAATAGCCTTCAAAATAAAGCGTTGAAGTTCCTGGCCAAAGAGTTTGCGCAAAAGGAGCTGCAATAGTTGAAACTATTAAAAAGATTATAGCTCCAATTATGAGCATTTTAACACATCGTTCGGAGGAAATACGATTGTCCAACATCAGAGATAGCGCTAAAAATGCTGCCATAAGAAACTTTGGATAGTACCTCATAGAATCCATGGGCGAGATAGCCCAAATAATGGTTATTCCTAGATAGCCTATCCATGGGAATATGCCGAGCAGCAACCTCCTCCCCTCCCAGGTCTTAGCGACGGCATGCATATTTTTTACCAAAAACAAACTATACAACAAGTAAATAACAGCTAAGAAGGTCGTTCTTGCCCAATTTAAAGTGACTAACCCTCCTAGGCGGTCCAAGGCTCCAGGAAAAGTTAATGCGCCGAGAACAAGATAATAATATAGCACATACTCAGTACGAGATATCAAGATCGCCAATACGATGGAACAGAATAGGACCATAACGAGCACTGAGTAATAGCCCCATCCGGCTATTAAGCCTACGACACATGAGAAAAGTGCTATAAACAGAACGGGAATAATGTTGGGAGATTTTAAATATGCTATTGAGTTACGGTAGTTTGTCACTTCTTTTGTCCAGCTTGGCGGTTTTCAAATTTCGGCGATGCGATAGATATATGCAACGTGTAAAGTTAAAAACCTCTGAACTGAGGGAGTTTGAAATGAAATCACATAAGTATTGACCAATGGTAGAGTAGAATCTGTGCATCTATGGTTATACGTGAACTCAGGTACTTTAAGCTAAACGAAAAGGGTTCCTGGCAGAGATATCGTGAAGCTATAGCGACGGCTCCTTATACCTGCTTTAAGGGCTCTCAAGATCGCTGGTGAAACTCAACTCCCCACCGTCCAGGATGCCAATTCGTATGTGGCGGGTTTGGTCATTTTTCCCGATTATATTCCTTTCTCGGCGACCACGGACAAAAAAGGTTCCGACTAAGAAGAACAACTAGGGGATAAAGTACCCCACCATGGAGCAAAGGAGGCCGCCATTGGAGTTCGATATAATTTAGATTTTTTCCCCAATGCAGTAAATTGAAGGTCTTAAACTTGGCAGTAGAATATGCGAAATATATATGCCATATAAACCCATGGTTATTGGAGTAAAAAGACCGTGTTTACAATTACGATACCTATTAAGAGCACGCGTCTTCGAATGTTCTAGAGACATTATTGTCTGAATATGTTTAAAGCCAGAGAGCTCGAGGAGCCTGCGGTACTCCTTCCGGTTGTATTCTCGATAGTGTGAATAATACTTATCTGCAATCCAAAGATCAAACGGTATATAAGGATGTTTACCGAAAAACAATTTAACTTTCTTAACTAGAGATACTGAATTTGGGCCACCGAGAATGAGTTTACCATTGTGTTTTAGAACTCGCCCAATTTCTCTGAGTAACCTTAATGGATGCCCTGGCAGATGCTCGATAACCGCGAAGATAGTAACAACATCAAAAAAATCTGATTTGAATGGTAACTTTGCGTTAAGCCAAAAGTCTTGAGTAATAACAGAAATCTTCGCTTCACCCATGAGTTTCAAGCCCCTATCACTTGGCCCCATCCTGTTCTCTTCCGTGTATTCTTCGAATCTGTCTACTAGGTGAAGTTTAAGATCTTGGTTTACTAGTCTTTGAATACAGAGGAGATTTACACCCATCCCTCCTCCTACATCGAGTATCCGCGTTCCATCTTCAAGATTTTTAAGGATTAATTGTATTTCAAACAAGTATTTTCCATAGTTCTCAAATAAGATTTTGTTTTTTGCTGGTAGCCCAAAAGCTTCAGCTACTTCAAGTAGCCTGGCTGCAATATTATTGGCTGTAAATTTAAACTTATTCATTTTGTTTATTTGATTCTTCAAATATATATTCTCAAAACATTACGTGAAACGAATTGCTACTTTTATATCTAAATCTTGCCGAAGGATGTTAACCTCCCTTTTCCCAATTAAAGGGACTTTGTTGTTTTCACAAACAATGACTTCCGATGTTGCGGTATCCTAGTAAAGATAGATAGTTGACTACAGTCTGGCAAGAAATCTCAGAGACCAAACGGAAAATTCATAGAAGAAATGCCGAAATACTTGATAAAGACTCCTTTTGCCCATCCTCTAAGATCATCAGGATCGTCTACTCAAACTCAGCCTTTCGTACCATGGTACAGAAGCTTGGACACTTAGCTGCCGGACCGCAGTTTCGATTCATTTTGGTTCTACCACAGACTGGAACTCAACGGCCTCAATTCCATCTTGTGGGGAGCTTCAGGATTTAATTCTGTGAACGACGAATAGTATGCAACTAATCGTAATTAACTTACGGACCGGATTGTGAGGAATCCGCATCCGAACGGTGATTTTCCCCTCATGAAGAAAATAAAACACCTCTTCGCAAGCCAACTGCTTCAAGGTCATAATTGCTAACTAGGAATTATAACTCATTAAAATCGATAAAGACACGCCTCGATTTCTTCATAGCAGGTGTTGTGGATTTACTCCAATGCAGGATGTCTAGGTGCCAAAGCATACCTATATCTCATCAGTAATGGCCAAGTAATCAGTGTAGTTAAAATCTTATATCGTAATTTCAACTGAGAGTGCCATTCTGTATCTGGAAGAATCTGAATTTTCCCTTGATGAAAACGTGTCGGATTTCCGGAAAAAGCGTGAGCATGCGCTAGATCAACATGGTTTTTAGAAATGAAGGGGAGGTCCGAAGGACTCTCGCCGACAAATCTAACGATGTTTTCTATAATAACCTTAGGTTGGGTAACAAAATCCTGGTAGTGAACTTGCATGTATTTAGCGCTTTGGTCGGAATTATTCCACAAAAGTTCAATAATTACATTCCAAGCTAACCATGATAAGGAGCTTTTTAAAGGACTTAATGTGGGCATGAATATCCCAGTGCCAGGATCGAACTTTTTTCGCTGCCACGAATAGGTAATCGCTCGGGGATCCCGGATGAGGTGAATAACATATAGGTCGATGACAGATAACATTTTAAGTAGATACGCATGTGAGGGAAATTTTGAAGAGTCGATGATAATCTTGCTACCGGTTATAGATTGAACTGCTTGATACAGCCGCTGAAATTCATTGGGGTATTTTCCCAATCGGGCAGATAGAAATCGCTTTCCCCGGGGCAACAAACCTAGCAGAGTGTGACGCGTACGAATCTTCTCCCTAAAGGCTTGCATCTTCTGGGCGTCAATTCGATCCAAGGCGCCAAATGCTTCACATAACACCTCTTTCCACATTTTGCATTCTCTAAATGGCACACCGCATGCACAAACTCTGTTTTCTATTAAGCCTCGATCCCATATATAGTTCATCTCACCTACTGAGAAGAAGCCATCAATTTCGCCTAGGATTTTGTCTAGAATTGTACTTCCACTTCGACCCAAGCCAGCAATATATAAAACCTTGATTTTTTTGCTCATTTCCACTCCTGGATCAAAGTTGTTTAAAGGCTAGCATGATTGCAGTCGATGTAGTTGAGGTCCAAACACCATCATCAGGTGTTTGTTTCACCCCAGCACTTCTTGTATTTTCCATGACCCTTTTTACGACAAGCGCCGCCAATATAAACATGTAAGCTCCACTCATGTGAGAATAATCAAACACGTGTTCCACGAAAGACCAAGAAAACAGAGCTACTGTATACCCACACAGTGCTAAACAAAGGATTCTTAAAATTTTATCGTCTGAATGCCTGAATTTCCAGCCTAAGCTAAATATAGATATCCACATAAATAAGTAGAGCACAAATCCTATATACCCTGTTTCAATGCGATATTGAAGGACGTCATTGTGCAGTTCAAAGTATTGACCTGAAATCCTTTTTATATAAACTGGCGTAGTTCCAAAACCCTTACCCAGAAAAGATTCTTGTAACTCCTTGGCAACTTCCCACTGCTCAAATCGACCCTTAAAATCGATTGAATGTACCGCTGAGCTTACATCGCCTTTGAGCATATACCCAAAGAATTGATTCGGACCGTAGTGAGGTTTGAACATGCTTTCTTGGAAGCTCGGTGTGTAGAAAAGTACATATATCCCTAGGATGATGAGACCCAAAGAAAGCATGCCCTTAGTTATCAAGGAGAAAGGCGCTTTTCTGATTGTTAATAAAAAGACCGTAAGTCCACCGAGAACGAGGGCGAGAATAGCTCCCCTTTGTAATATCCAAATGAGCATGATGAAACTGTAAATTAACATAAATATTGAAAGTTTTTTTCTTTTGTTCACTAGCCACATGCTTAATGCCAGAATAGCGATAAAAAGAACATAAAACTTAGATGCATGCCGTCCTGAATATCCTCTGAAGTAATCCGGTGGATTGCCTGGCCAGAGAGCTTTCGCAAAAGGAATTGCAATAGTCGAAACCACCAAGAAAATTATGGCTCCAATTATGAGCATCTTGAAACACTTTGTAGATGGAATACGCCTGTCCAGCAGCAGAGATAGTGCTAAAAATGCCGCCATGAGTAATTTTGGATAGTACCTCATTGAATCAACCGGTGAGATGGCCCATAAAATGGTTATTCCTAAATAGCCTATCCATGGAAATATGGCCAAAAGGAATCTTTTGGATTCTCGAGATTTGACGACCTCGCGTATATTTTGAGCGAAAACCAAGCTATATAGTAAATAAAGGATCGCCAAAAAAGCCGTCCTCACCCAATTTAAAGTGACTAAACCTCCTATGCGGTCCAAAGCTCCAGGAAAAGTTAATGCCCCCAGAACGAGATAATAGTACAACAGGTACTCAGCCCGAAACATGAAGATAGCAAATACGATTGAACAAAATAGGAGAATAACAAGTATTGAATAGTAGCCCAATCCAGTTATCAAGCCTATTGCACAAGTGAAGAGCATTATTAATAGGATTAGAGTAACTTTAGAGGATTTTATATTATCTATTGGAGTACGATAACTAATCACTGTCTCCACTCTATGGCAGCGGTTATGACAATTATCTACTATGCTGCAAATATTTAGCAATTTCCTGACACATAAGAGATCGCGTCATGAAATCCTGTTATCATTTTTTCAAGAGAACAGTCTTTGACCGCTGTCTCAAAAGCGGCTTTAGACATACTGATATGTACTGCCTCATCCCCCAACAGTTTTTTTATTGATGTCGAAATAGACTCGACAGATGGATCGCATAGAAGTCCATTTTTTCCGTGCTTTAAATATTCAATCTCCGGGCCATGAAAGGGGCCTTGCGGCGTTGCTGGGCAAGTAATCACTGGTGTCGCAAAACAAAAAGCATGAACGATAGATAAGCCGATATGACCTGGATTTATAAAGAGATCTGACGCATACAGATATTTACCAGTCACCTTGCTATCAAAAATTGCTCCGTGGTAATATAACGACGGAAGTTTATGACAATGCTCTTTAATAACTTCGACTTCAGGACCTGTTCCAATGACATGCAAGGCTATATCAAACTTCGACTGCAATTTTTCAAACACAGATAGCAGAAGGTCAATTCTTTTTCCCTTTACAAGGCGTCCTATGAATATGAGATGATACCGTTCCTTAAACTGTAATTGGCTCCGAATTTTTTCTCTGCCTATCTTTAGAAATCTATGATATAAGGGAATCAATTCAGAGGTGTCCATCGTATTTTGTGCCACGAATAATTTGGCATCATCGCCCAAGAACTTTGAAACTAACTGTTTCCGAAAATAAGAGTAAAGTATCACGCCGTCTAATTTTTTGTAGCACATGAGCAGTATCTTGGTTTTGATTGAGAAGGCAGGGTTTATGAATTCTTTGTTGCTGAATCCATGTGTCCAGGCAACGAATTTGTATCTAAAGAGCGATTTCAAAAAAAACAGAGCCCAAAAGGACAGGTAGCCTAAGGAAAATTCGGAAATCACAATTTCAGGTTTTTTTTTGAGCAAAGGATTCAGCACGTTTTGAATTACAAGGTTTTCCTTTTTAGGAAAATAAATTCTGTTCATACAAAAATTTGGATAATCCATCATTTTATAATTTGATGCCAGGTTAGATCGGAACTTCTCTTTACTGTGGCAGACGATAACACCGTATTTCTTAAATAGCTTCCGGAATATCGGAACGCGATAATGCGGGACAATTCGCTGATAAAGGAGAATATTCATACACTTTAGCAGGTTCTGAAAACAGGTTCTTACATAGAATATTGCTCTTTCACAATGATGTTTTCTTCAATACTATGGTATATCCATCTGGCTGCCAGTATTTCTTGGCGCCAAGAGCGTACAAGATGTCAGATAATACTGTAAAAGCAAATCTCACTTTTGCCTTGCACATTAAAACTGACCTTGGAATAAGCGGTCGGTACAGTCTGGCATACCGAAAGAAGAATTCAATTACTTCGTAGTTGCTCGAAATTTTTTGAAATGTATGCTGATGGCTATCGATACCAGTGAGATGAGTAATCAAAATGTTTGGTGGATACGCTCGTTGGTGTGTAAAATCATCATAAAAATGGTCCGACAACAGGGGAGATTGAAAAATAAGTGTTCCTCCAAATTTCAACACGCGGTCTAACTCAATGAGCAGCTTGTATGCTGCAGCAGGTTGAAAATGCTCAATAAGATGTGCACAAAAAATTGCGTCGTATGCTGTATCTCTGAAGGGGAGTCGAAGTGCATCGGCTTGAACTACTTTCCCCCCTTTGTCCATGGCAATCCGTAAATGCTCCATGTTTAGATCGATACCGATGACCTTTTGATCAAAGGGTGTCATGGAATTTTGTTTGCTAATCTCAATAAATGTACCGGCTCCGCATGGAACATCAAGGATTACTCTGCGTTCTCTCAAGAATCGATGATAGATTTTGGAGTAGTCCTGCCGCGATAAAAAGAATTTTCGATATATATCGACGTATTTCATGGTTAGTCAACAGAGAAGCTGCACAGATGATTCTCTTGCAGTGTTCATTTGACAAAGTTACGGTTTCTTCTGGGGCTCTGCGCAGAGCATTTCCATCATCTGCAACGATAAGCAAAACTAGACTCAAGGTATGTAACCGAATAAGATGTGAGTAAGTCACGCGTTGTTTACAGATCTTCGGGATAAAAGTATTCCAGCAACTTCTCCAGTGGAGTCATGTTCCCGATGGATTTATGAGGCTTGACTGTGTTATAGTAGTTCACGAAGCGTTTGAGTTCCGTCTGGCGATGAGCTGAAGAGTTGAACTTGGTCTTCTGGTGCCACATGTGCATGATCGTCTTCAGCACTCGTTCGGCTTTGCCATTGGTCTTGGGATTGCGCACCTTGGTGAAGCGCTGCTCAATGTGATGGTCTTGGCACAACAGCATAAAGGCATGATGCTCAGGATCGCCCTTGTACTCCTTGCCATTGTCGGTGTAATACTGCTCGATGGTGTAGGGACATTCATCCAGGACCTGCTCTAAGAACTGCTTGGCGGCGTATTGGGTCTTATTGGGCAGGATGGCAGCATACAGCTCCCGGGAGAAATCGTCAAGGGCCACGAACAGATACTCGTGGCGATCTAAGGACGATTGACCCTGGATCACCGGCAGCCGTTTGGTATCGCCATGCAGCATCTGGCCAGGATAGTCCTTGTTATAGCGCTTGGCCTGACGCTTGCGCTGTTCTTCTAAAGCCCGCTCGATCTTGGCCAGACGCTTGAGACCATGCTTCACACAGCGATACCGCTTATTGGTGCTGTTGTGAATCGAGAAGTCCCGATCCCGACCACGCTGAATGATCTTATAGATCGTCGGCCGACTGACATGGTACTCCCGGGCCAGATCGGTGAGCCGACAACTCTCTTGATAGTACCGTCGATAGATCTCTTTTCGCTGGAGCGGGGTCAACCGCGTCCTCTTGTGAATGACCATCTGGGATCTCCTTTTCTGAAAAACCACCTTCTGTTAAATCTAGTATAGGAAATCCCAAAACTGTAAACAACGCTAATATAAATCACAAATAAGAACTTTAAGAATGCCTGTGATAACAAACCAGCGTGGACTGTTAGATGGCTTCAAAATAACGCTAGAGAAATCTGGCCTGTGAACGGGAGGACATACGGATCACCTTTTCTTGTAAAGAGTCCCAAAGTTTAGGTCCGCCCAAGTTCGAGCCACCCAGTTCGGTATAAGATGAAATTAATTTACTGTTTAACCTCGATGGTGAAAACACCCTCAGAAATGGAAATGACTTTAGAGGTAAATGTCTGGATATAGGGATTTGATATGTGAAACAATGCATGAGCAGGCCAATTTGTTCAAACAACAATCTTCTTGCATAAGTAGAATATTTGAGAATTATTATATGCATACAACCACTCTTTTTGAATATCAAAATATCGTGTTATATTCCGCCTTATTCTTCGCTTTGAGAAACCCCTCTTACCTGGTTCCCAATAATGTCCGCCGGTAACAACATGAGATTTCCAAAACAAAGGCAACCTCTTGATGATGTTTAGCTGTCGTTCACCATACTTGCTTAGGTAAAGATGGACCTTAAACGTAAGGCCCGCGTATGGTAAAGACATAATTAAATAGCTACGCGTAATTGCTGCAATATTTTGTAAAGCATTGCCAAAGTCACTAAACTTCAAATGTTCCAGGACTTCATAGCATAAAACAAGATCAAACTGTTGTTTCACTTTTCGCCGTAATTCTGTAACAGAACAGACGATATCAGGATTTAATTTGGGATTATAATCTATCGTGACAGGATAAAAGCCAAAATTTCTCAATAACGATGACGTCACCACATTTCCTATGCCGATCTCTGCGATCGTGTTAATGGGCTCAGCTCTAGCCAATTCCAAGACCGACATCAGTTGTTCACGATAGGTTAAAAATCGGCTAATTCCCAAGTAGGCGTCAGTAAAATATATGCCGGAATCCACTCGGGGCTTGTAAATATGTTTTCTCATGCTGATCGTCGCTAAGAGCCAGGCTATTTTTTAATACAATATTGGGGATTGTTCAAATAACCATGCTTAGGCTGGGAAATCAAACGTGTCAAATTCTCACAGGAGCGGCTGAAGTTTACGTTTTCTCCTCCATACTTTTGGAATAATCCTGTTATTTCAGTGCTCTGTGGCGGTTAAAATTTCCTTGAGAATTACGTCGATGATCCTCTTATTGCTCTGAGGTGACGGAAGACATACCTCTCTCTTTCGCGGAACGATGTGTTGAACATCTGCAATCGATTGGAGGAAATGCAATTTGCCTTGCTCGACCAGAGTCTGATCAAGAATTCCTCGCTTACCGCTGAACACGCTGAAGACAGGCAGTCCCAGAAGAGCAGCCTCCCGGTTCATGGTGCCCCCGCCGCTGATAACAAGATCTGAGTGCCACAGCAAGTTAAGCCCGTCAACGGGTTTTTCAGGAATCACCAAGCCCTGGTGAGAGGGATAGGAACGCAAAAGGTCTATTCTTTGGTCCTCGGTCCGGGGCAGCACCACAGCCACAGCTGCTTTTTGAGCCAGGATATGTTGCAGGGCTGCCTCAAAGAGCAACTCGCTGCGAGGATTATGATAATGGGCCAATGTCGCGGGTGGACGCAGTGTCACCAACACTTGATCCTTGCCTATGCCCAATTGGCTGTATATCTCAGAATCCGGTTGAAAATCTCCCAGATAGACCTCCTCTTTAAAACCAGGGTACCTGACCACCTTTGTGGCATCCAGACCAATAGATCCGAGAATATTATCTGGGATGAGCTCAGGGAGAAGGACTTTCGTTGAAAACTTGTTAAAGATTCCTGTGAAGACGTGTTCGTAGTCATACAAAGTGACACACGGGATTCTCATCAAGTAAGAGGTCCATACCAATGATCGAGAGCCATGGCTGACAGCTACATCGATCTTCTGCCGGCGAACGAAACGGAGTAGCTGTAAGGAGCGAATACCCAATCCGGCTATCTTCGATAGTAACGCCTTCCCATAATGTCGCCCGATGGGGACGAAGGCAATCTGATGGAGCTCGAGAAGACCGTGGGTTTGGGCACATGCTCTTGCCGTGATAACCACTTCATGTCCGGCCTCCTGTAGCTGCTTCACGATGGGCGCAAAGAAGAGCACGTGGGGAGAATTGTCGATGTCGATCCAGATGCATTTTCTGGTCATGTCTTTTCTTTCCCCTCGTTCAAGGCCGATAAAAGCTCGCTTAGGGCATAGAACATCCATGCTTGACCCCAGCGCATGTAAGGGATTTTGTTAGTTAAAAACCGTCCTTTTCGGTAGTAAAAGTAGCCCTCCCGGTCCTGCAGATTCTGGATGGACCACCGGGCTATCTTTTGGGCAAAAGCCAAGCTGTTTTTGCTTCGTGCACGTAATCGCGTAAAGGTGATGACACCTTGAGTGGCGCAATGGATATCGATGGGGTAGAGGCTGTTATGGTAATACTTTGGTACCCCATTCCGATGGAACAGATGTCGCCGATAAAAATCTAAACCGGCCTCCAGATGGGTCAACAGATCTGTGCTGCCAATGCTCGTCATGATGTTGTCGAGAGCCACGAGGATAAAACCGGTGTGATGGCCATCCACCCAGTGCTGAGTCTCCTCTTTTCCGTAAAACCACGAACCGTCTTTGTTTTGGTGCCTGACCACGAAGTTGGTGGCCTTTTGTGCCGCATCGAGAAGAGGCTTATCCCTACACAGCCGGTGGACGCGACTCAGTATGTGGGCAGCGAGGATGTTTGCGTTGTAGACCTGAAGATGATCCAAGGGCGTGTAGCTGAAGCAGAGTTCGTCTTTCTGTTCCCAGCGGTGAAGGTCCTGAAGGAAGAAGTCGCAGGAGCTTCGGGCCATCTGTAGCACCTCTTCTTGTCCCAGAACCTCGTAGAGATTCAGAAGCGCATCGGCGACGAAAGCTGTGTTGACGGCAGTAGGAGTGCCTTGCGGTAAGAAAAAGAAACGTGACTGCCAGTCGAAATTGTATCCCCAGCAATATCCACTATAACCTTGACAAGTAAGTTTTTTGAGAAGATTCAGGAAACGCTGACATAGCAAAAGATATCTTTGCTCCCCAGAGAGGCGATGGAGGATCACGCAGCCGCTTAGAAAGAGACTGAGCCCTTTGGGATTCAAACCTTTCTTCGTTCCCAGGATGGGTCTTAGGTTAATGGGCGACCTCTTGGCAATTTGAGCAAAAGCCAATCTTGCCCACCAACTCTTGAGGGGCAACGCGTGGAAGAACTTGCTGTTTAAACCATCATATGGATCGTATCCGCTCCATTCCTGCGATTGACAGTAGACAAACAGTCGCTGGAGCGCCACGCTATAATATCTGTCCGGTTCGCTCATTGATCTATAATCTGGGAGAGATCTACCTTTACAGGCGCCCCTACCTTGAGAGCCTCCATGATCTGAAAGGTGACCAACGTAGCCCACAGGGCATCTTGGAACGATACTGGCAGCTGTGAGCCTCTCTTGAGGGCGGTTACAAAGGCTTTTAGCTCATTCCGGTGTCCCTTGTCCTGTCTGCGGTGTCGAATGTGTCTTCTTTTCCCGCCTCGCGACGTGGTCAGGGTCTTGAAATCGTCGATGACCACCACTGAGTTTTGGTCGAAGATCTCGATCCTTTCCTTGGGGAAAGAAGGGTCCCCCACGGACAGATACTGAATGGTTCCCAAAGACCCATCGGACAGCGCGATGGTCACCATCACGTTATCCGGTAAGGCCTGACGAGGATGTGCGTGGGGCATAGCCTGGGCGAATACTCTCTGAGGTGTTGCCTTGGCCAGAAAATGGATCAGGTCCACGAAATGACAAACCTCCCCGATAATCCGGCCTCCCCCCTCTTGGGGATCCTGAATCCAATGGTCCCAAGGAATGGGTCCCGCGTTGACTCGATAGGTGATGCCCAGGGGCCCTGAGGAGGAGAGAAGAAAATCCTTGGCTTGTTGCACCAGGGGAGCAAACCGGCGATTGAAGCCCACCATAAGCCTCCCGCCTGTAGTTTTATAGGCGTTGGTCAGTTCTCTGAGCTCATTCATCTCCACGGCCAGCGGTTTCTCCAGGAAAACGGCTTTTCCATGCTCTAAGGCTTCCTGGGCTATAGTGGCGTGCAAATTGTGTCTAGTGGCGATGAACACACAATCCACGGCTGCATCCTGAAGGACCTCTCGGTAGTCGCTGGTGCAGTTGGCGAATCCGTATTTGTCGGCCACCCTTCTGGCTGTTGTCCCCACAGCGTCAGCCACAGCCTCCAGATTAACTGTCGATATATGGGCTAAGTTGGGAAGCAAGATGCTTTGTGCGAAGCTTCCCGTGCCGATAAATCCGACGCCGAGAGTGTCTTTTTGCAAAGGCCTTTTCTGAGCCGCTGGTGCCAGTTTCGCCAGGGCTGGGGTCTCGCCGGGCTCATATTCAAGCAAAACCCCAAGAAAGAAATCTCCTTGCTGTCCCGAAATCAACTGGTAAGCCTCCAGGGCGTTCTCGATGGGAAATCGGTGGGTGATAATCTCTTCCAAGCGAATTTTGCCCCCGGATACTAGCCGCAGAAATTCCTCCATGTTTCGCCTTTCCGTCCAGCGGACATACCCGATGGGATAATCAACTCCCTTTTCCTCGTAATAACTGTCATATCTTCCAGGTCCATAGGATCTAGAAAGTGTGAGAGAGAGTTCCTTTTCGTAGTAGTCCTTCCTAGGCACATCCATGCCCGTCATTCCCACCATGACCACGTTTCCTCGATCGCGAGCAAGCTGGCCGGCTAACCTCACCGGCTCGCTGCTGGAGGAAGCGGCTGTGATGATCACGGCATCGGCACCGCGTCCTTCGGTAAAACTCGTCGTCCTGTGGACAATCTGTTCCTCTCCTGCGAGGGCTCCATCGTGGGCTCCCAACTCCAAGGCCAGTTTCAAGAGCTCCGGCTTCAGGTCGACTCCGAACACACGGCAGCCCGCGGCGCTGAGCAGCTGGACGGTCAGCTGTCCCAAGAGGCCCAAACCGATGACCACCACGCTCTCGCCCAGAACCACTTTCGCCTGCCGTATTCCCTGCATAGCGATGGCGCCCAAAGTGCTGAAGGCGGCATGATTCAGAGGGAGCCCCTGGGGGACCTTAACGCACAAATTTTTAGGCACAAAAATGATCTCGGCATGATTCGCGTACCCTCCCCCGGCGCATGCCACGCGGTCACCGGGCTGAAATTCCTCAGCCCCGTTGGCGACTCGAATCACTGTGCCCGCGCAGCTATATCCCAGGGGATTGAGGGTGTCCAGCTTGTTCATGGTTTTCTTATAGGTTTTCAACAGGCCTTCCCGTTTGACGTTCTGTATCACCTGCTTGAGCTGATCGGGCCGCGCCCGAGCCTTTGCCAATAGGTTCTTTTGGCCCAACTCAATTTTTCCCCTTTCGGTTCCAGCGCTGATCACAGAGAAGGCGTTGCGCACTAAAACGCCACCTGGCTTTAGAATGGGAGGGGGAACCTCTTCTATCTTCAGCTCACCGGTCTTGTAATTTTGGACGACTTGTCGCATGGTTTCTCTCACAATTCAAAGGGCACCTTGGATATGGTAAACCGGAATTTCCCAGTAGAGGTTCGAGGTATTTGATCCACTCTTTTAATCTCGATGTGCATCTGCGAACCCAATTTTTCCCTGAGTCCTCTCAAGAGAAGCGCTCCATCATCATCAGAGAAGCTGTCTTCGGCTACGATCTTTACCGTGACCCTGTCCACATTTTCTTGGATGATTTGCGATTCATGGATGTGCGAGAGAGGTTTGAAGGCATAGGTGAGGTTAGAGGCCGAGATGAACCGGCCGTCTTCCGTGGTGATGATATCTTCAACTTTGGTTTGAACCGGCTCTATCAGCACAAGTCCCCTGCCGCAGGGGCATGTTTCTGCTCTATATTCGCTGACATCGCCCGTTTTATATCGGAGAAGAGGCATCGCGTAATTCACTAGGGAAGTTCCCACAATCTCGCCCTTTGAGCCATCGGTATGCCTTCCCCCTTCAGAGATAATTTCCACGATGGTGTCCTCCATGGTCACGTGGAGGCCATCGTGGCGTTCGCACTCCCCGGCCGAGGCGACTTTCTCTGTCAACCCATAATAGTCGGAGACTCGGCATTGAAGAGCCTCTTCGATAACCTGGCGTTGATTGAAATACAGTGGTTCGGCACCGGTGAAAATAGCCGCCATGGGCAGCCGTTCACCAGTACTTCTCAGGAATTTCGCCAGGATGAAGATGGTCGACGGGTAACCATCGATGACACGAACTTTCTGTGCTTTCAGTTTTTCCACATAGACAGACAGGTTTGGCCTGGTCATGTGATACGTGGAGAAGTGAATTTGTTTGCCGGGAAAATTGTATCGCCAAAAAGGCGGTTTCTTCTGCTCAAAAGGAACGATAGGGTGACCACCGAATGTGGCCCTCCAGCTCTTCGCTCTCCATGTCGTGCGCAGATCATATCCGCCCCAGGTCCGATGTCTCCAAATCCAGGCCCACTCCGCCAAAAGCACCGAGTGGTTAAGAGCCAGTTTCAAGGGGGAACCCGTTGTGCCGCTTGTGGCCTGGTGTAGCACTTTCTTCTTGGGAAAGGCCGGAGCGCAGAGCAGGTCTCTATGGGACTTAACCTGTTCTTTGGATAACAGGGGTATCTTGGGCAGATCTGAGAGATCACGTATCTGGCCAGGCCTGAGCCCGTGTCTATCGAAAAGTCGCCGATAAAAAGGGATTTCTTCATAGGCGTATTTTACCAGCTTTCGGAGCTTTTGAGACTGGATCTTTTTCAAAGAAGCGGTGTCCAGCCATTGTGTTTCCAAAAGATCGGCCAGTCTGGTTTTGAGATCAGCCCGGCGCTCCAGGAAGCATCTTCTCAGGCCGAAGGTGGAGCTAAAAAGGTTCTGAATAGGAACGGAACTTTTCTCGTAGACGGAGAGGATGTATTTTCTGGCTATGGCCATGGCAAATTCTCAGATCGAGGCGAAAGCTTATCTTCTAGCATTGACAACCTTGGACCATAAAAATCTGGAGATGAGCTTTACGTATCTCCATTTGAAGTTTCGAAATCCCCTCAGCAGGCAACTCAAACCCTCTTTGTGCAAGAGGACCCAGTAGGTTCTCAGTTCCCTCCGCAGGATCCCCTCCACGCCCTCTCGGTAGAAAAAATCCCCGGCCTGATTTTGGGCGATGATTTTGGAAAGCTCTTTGATTCTGTCTAAAATTTCTTCTTTGACCTCTCCCTGGGCGGGGACAACATGGAGGTCCTCTGTGATCTGCGTGGGGACGATATCGTAATCAAAGACGTGATTCTTGCCTAAGCGGGCGCGCAAAAAAATTCCTTGGTGTCGTTTATCCCAGGACTGCTGTGACACGATATGCCCAGCTCTATTATCGAAGATGAAGTTTCCCAGGCTGTAGGCAATCAATCCTCCGTTGCGCTCCTCGATGCCCTGTATAACGTGAGGATGATGGCCCAAGATGATGTCGGCACCAGCATCCATAAGTCTATGAGCTATTTTGATATCTTGGGGATATGGATGATCCGATAGCTCCAATCCCCAATGAAGGGATACCACCAAAATGTCCACCTCTTCCCTGAGGGCGACGATATCTTTCACTATTTCCTGTGGGTCAAGCAGAGCCGAACCTGGTGTATTTCCGGTACTGCTGTATTCGCCTTTTTTGCAATAGCCCAGAAATCCAGCGCGCAGGTCTTTTGTCCTGATAATGGCGGGTTTTCGAGCCTCCCTTTCATTGCGGCCAGCGCCCACCGTTTCGATGCCCCGTTCACTTAACAGCGTCAAGGTCAGTTCAATGGCCTCTGGTCCCCAATCTAGGACGTGGTTGGTGGCCAAGTTCACCACCTTCAAACGGAGAGCTTCAACTGCCTGGACGCAGGAGGGAGGAACGCGGTAACTGGGGTGTACCCCACCGAGGTACGGTTCATTGCTATTTGAAAATGGCATTTCCAGGTTTCCAAAAATCAATGCTGAAGGTTCTGTATACCCTCGCATGCCGTCGAGGAGCTGACGGGCACCGGCTTTTTCTATGGCCGATGCCACGCGACCGCCCAACATGATATCACCGAGGGCGATAAAAGGGACAGTTGATCTTTCCTGCGGAATTCTCATCTGCTTCGCAAAGGGTTGAAGAATTTTAGTGGGACGAGAGTCTCGTTTCAGTAAAGTAGGTGCTCGCTCTTCTACAGGTTAATTTAATGAATTTGAGTAAACGGCCTTCGTTAAACCTCGTGCAAAAGGGCCTCAAATATGCTCCGTAGCTTTTGCGCGCTCTGTTCTATGGTAAAGTGTTGTTTAACTCTTTTCCGCCCTGCTGTGCCCATTGATATTCGCAGATTTGGGTTTTCTATCAATCGGATAATAGCATGTGCTATTTGCCCAGGCCGTTTTTTTTCAACCAAAACGCCTGTTTTACCATCTAGCACTACTTCAGGTATAGCACCGGTGTCTTTTGTTGATATGACCGGGCAACTGGCCGCCATCGCCTCTAAGATAGCCATTGGGAAACTATCTATCCATGAGGGAAATGTGAAGATATCGGTCTTCAGCAAAAAATCTTCTTTATCTTTCCCCTCAACTTTTCCAAGGAACTTGACGGAGCTCTCAAGCTTATGCTCCGCAATAAAATGCAGTGCTTCTGCTTGTGTCTCCGGTTCCCGTACTCGCCATTCTCCGGCAAAAAGAAATTGTGCCTGAGGATGTTTCTCTCGTACTATGGGAATGGCATAGAGAAGGTCGAGAACGCCCTTCGCTCGACAGAGACGGCCTAAAAATGACACCTGGATCGTTTCAGGAACCGCTTGCCGGGAACTTCCTCTTAACGCGGGATTGAGAATTGTCCCATTATATACTACTTCGACAGAGTTGACATCTGATGCGAAAATATGTTTCAAACGTTCGCCCAGCACGATCAATATGTCTGTTCTTCTCAAGGTAACTGGTATCAGCCACCGCATGAAGCTATTCGTTTTCTCGCGAAAACTGATAAACGTTTCACTTCCATGATAATGAACGATGATTTTCGCTTTTGAGAACAGCTTGGCTATCCATATAAAACAAGCGTCTCGGAAAAATCCAAGGTTGTTCTGCGATAAAGGCAGATAGACAACTTTCAAATTTTTCAATAAGCAGTAGATGAAAAGACGGCCAATTCGTTTCACAGCAAGGGAGACATTTACGAAATCCAAAACCCCAAAGTTATCGAGGCCCCTTCTGTCGGAAGTGTCCAGATGAATGACATTGAAGTCTTTGACGAAGGAAGATCCAAGAATAGCTTGCGTGCTCACAGCAACACCATGATGTGGCGGAGGTACAGGTCCGATGAGTAGGATATAACCAGCTGAAAATTTCATATTACATCCTTGAGCCGGGAGCCACATTTCACATATCCGCTCCACTGACTATGAGCTTACCCTCTCGTGTACATCATCAAGGTCGTCTCCTCGTTAGATTGAGGAGTTTCATCGCTTGCGTCACGAGGACCTGCCCCATGATCATGTTTACCTTCTTGTTTTTAATTTGGCCATTAAGGTCCTTAATACGAGTTTTTCCTCCTCCGGCAATTTGAGAAGGACTATCATCACGGTATAAGCGACAAAATGCATCAGGATCCCCGCGACAAGCATGAGTGAAGAAGGAGTTTGTGCGTTTCTCAGGAATAAAACGTATGTGCAAACGGCTGCTAATGTTCCGGCTAGGAGAGGCTTCAGAAAACTCCATTGATAGGGGTGGACTTTTAGAATGTAGTGGACTTCGACGAGTCGCAGAAGATTGATGATCGCCATGGAGCTTGCCGCGGCGATTGCGGCGCCCATAATACCGAATTTCGGGATCAGGATAACATTCAAGCCGACATTCAAAAGAGCAAGGGCCAGAGAGTTGACTAAATTAAACTTAGGATGACCGGTCATCATGATCATAAAATTCACAGGACCAGTGGCCGCATTGACCAGCTGCCCCCCGGTCAGGATGACAAGGGCCTTACTTCCCTCGGTGAACTCAGCGCCAAAAAGTCTCAGCAGAGGGGCCGGAAACAGCAATACTAAGAGGCACAGGGGGAAAACGAGAGAAAAGATCCATCTGGTGGCCACCTTGAAATTCCTGCGCAGGCTGATGAGATCTCCTCGGCCGTAGTATTCGGCGATCATAGGTGCGAAGATGGCGTTCACGGAAGCGAGCGGAATCGCTAGGAGCAAAGCCACCCGAACCGCCGCGTTGTATATCCCGACCTGTTGAGACATGAGAAAAATACCGATCATTATGATATCCACTCTTCTCATAATAAAATTCAAGGCGTCCACCAGAAAAAGAGGCGCAGAAAAACCAAGGAGCTCTCTCCGGTCGGGAGCCGCCTGGGTCTTTTCCCATTGTATTGGCAGAAGTCTTCTTAGGAAATAGAGACCCAAGCCCGCGGCCAACAAAGTGCTGGCCAATTCCGAGAACACCAGGGAGTACAATTTTAAGCCAACGAGAAAAAGAAGAGATAAGAGCGCCAGGCATATTACCGGTCGAACGATTTTCCCCACCAGGACCGTGTATTTCAAGGCTCGGAACGCCCGAACTCCGCTCAGCCACAGCTTGCTAAAGGCCAGCCATGGGATCGAGAAAGCAAAAACCTTCAGCACAGCGGTCATACCGGGAGTATGAAAGGCATTCACGGCAATGTAATCCGCACACAGGTAAAGAAGAGCCGCAGTGCCAAAGCTGAAGAGGGCGGTGAGTTGCGTACTGGCTCGCAAGGTTCCTTTGGCGCGGCCCCAATTCTCCTTCCCTTTGTAAAAGGGAAGGAAGTGAAGCAATCCTTGATGAATGCCGAAATTGCCCAAGACGCCACCTACAATTGTTATGTTTTTGGCTAACACAAAGGTGCCGTAGATGGAGGCGCCCACCGTTCTGGTCATGACGATGTTTGTGCCGAAGATCATCGCCGCAGAAAAAATATCGCCCAGGCCGCTGATCCCCGCATTACGGGCTATCGTTTTGATATCGGCTTGGTGTCCCTTGTCCATAGACGGCTCGTTCCCTGATAGAGAGGAAATGCTCGCTTTCGATCCTTTCGGCCAGTTCCTACAGCAGGCCAGCACTATCTATTTCGGCCGTTTCCATAGGGAGATAAAAGACCTGGGCCACGTAAGGAGCCAGGTCTGGTGTGGCGTCGCTCTTGTCGAGGATAAGTCTGTCGATCTCCTCGACGCTGAAGCCGCCCCAGAAGTTATTGGTGGCGTCTATATCCAGGTCATTGGGCGCCTGCGGCCCTCCGGTGACGCGGATCAAGATGGTCTGCTCCTCAAAGTTGCTATACCGGATCGTCGGCTGCGCTCGACTACCACGGGGTGGTATGAATATATGAATTGCCCCCTGGGAGTTATCCGTAAAATTGCAGAGACGCAGCAGGGGCTTGGAATCTCCTCCACATGCCATGCCCCAATCGTTGTTCAGTAAAACATTGTTTCGGCATTGGGCATTCGAGTTATACACCAAGTACAGCCCATACTCGTTCGCCATACACAGGTTGTTTTTCAAGAGAGGAGAGCTTTGCTGGCACCCAATTCCTAACTCCTGGTTCTCGAAGGCGATGTTGTTCTCAATGGTGCCGTTCCCAACATCCTCCAACCAGAGGCCCTTGTTGCTGTTTATTATAAGATTGTTCTTCACCTCAACCGGCATAGTGAATGTGGAGAAGATCAAGATGCCGTTCTCCGTGCTGTTCCTGACCACATTGTGGCTGAGGCTAAGGGGAACGGCTTTCCCATATATCCCGCTTGTGGCGTATTCAATTTTGCACCAGCACATCTCGCTCCCTTGGCCTGAAGAGGAGAACTCGATTCTTTTCCAGTCATCTTTGGATGGAACCTGTTTCTGAGATGTGAAGACGATCATGTCCTCCTCAGTTCCCACGGCTTCCATGCGGCCATTGATGAGCAGAGTGTAATAGCCGTCGAATTTGATATGGACTCCGGGTTCAATGGTCAGGGTGATATACGAGGGGACAGTCACATCGCCGATGACGAGGTAATGTCTGTGTGCCTCAAGGGCCGTATTGGCTATCAGAGTGCCGGACAACTCTTTTTCTTCCAAGAGATTTATTTCGGGGATAGCGGTTTCGCTGCTGGCCTTAACGGTGACATCACATCTTTTTTGATGACCGAATCCATCCTTTTCCGCGACGAGGACAAATCTCCCTATGGGGAGATTCTTAAGGGAGTACGAGCCATTCGCAGCGGTGTTGGCGGTGGCAATGAGATCGGCCAGCCTGTGGTCGAAAATGACTTTCTGGTTGAGGGTTATGCCAATATTGGGATGAAGACTCTGGAGGTCAGCCAGATCTGGGTCAATTTCTGCAGGAGCATAAAGCTTCACGGTCACCCCCGCGTTGTCAGTCTGGTTCTCCAGGACCACCGTACCAGTGACTGTGCCTGTGGATGGAGAGGAAGGATTTGAACAGTGACAAAGAACCAATATGGCGCTTGCCAGCACAGTCACCATTGTCACAGCGCATCGATCAGACCTCATCTTCACGATCCTCTCACCGCCGTGATCACCAAGTAATCGTTGCCCAAACAGAAACCAAAGCCAAATTTTGCACCCGCGATACCTATGGCCTGCCCAGAGAAGGCCTCATCCAGACGCCGCCAGAGATGAGAGGAGATCAGGCGGTTGATCATCTCCTAACAAGGGTAATTAAAGATGCAAAGTCGATGGCCTCTGGGGCGAAAACCCACTCCCCGTAGCAGGCGCATCTTGCCCGATAACGTTTACACTTGGAGATGTTTGCGGAAATTTTACCTCCTCGTCTCATTTTCGTCAACTAACGGGAGATGGCCGCATTGAAGCTAGAGCTCACTGGCACAGACAAAAAAAGGGTGCCTCCAGGCCGGAGGACCCGGGCGATCTCTTTCAGGGAGGCGTCTGGATCCATCAGGAGCTCCAACGTTTCCAAGGAGCAAACCGTATGGAAGGTCTCAGCAGAGAAGGGAAACCTCTCGGCGTCGCGTTTCGCCACCTGGCAGGACGCTAGGCTATGTCGGGCTGTCCTGAGCTTTTGGGTCGAGATGACAAGCCCAACGAACAGGGCGTAATTTAATCCCTCCAGCACCATTGATGAACCATAACCGTCCCCGTAGCTCATATCCAAAACGCGGGTCTCGTTCGCGCCAAGATCGATGCGCCCCCGGATCAAGCTCCTGACCAACTCACATCTCCGCATCTGCTGGTAGCGCCGGAAGAGCTTGGTGTACATCCGCTCACTATCGACCTCCTGAGCGTGATAGTAGGCCAACAAGTCCGTTTTTCCCGTTGTTCTAGCTCCATGTGGTCCTATCGAAAGACGTCACAGCTGATCGAGCAGGGCAATCATCTTCTCCGCGGCGTGCCCATCGCCGAAAGTTTCTGGCCGAGAGCCCCGAGGGGGATCCTTCCTAAGAGCTAGGCCGATGGCCCGGGGATCGGTCCCCACCAGGGAGTTCCACCCCCCTTGGAGAGTCTCCACCCACTCGGTCTCATCTCTTAGAGTAATGCAGGGGACGCCGAGGAAATAGGCTTCTTTCTGCACCCCACCCGAGTCGGTTAGGACCTTTCTGGCGTTTTTCTCCAAGATAAGCATGTCCAGATAGCTCACCGGGTCGATGAGATGCTGCAAAGGTTTTGCAGAGTGAAGCTTTTTTTCCAGTTTTTTCAACGCCTTGCGCGTGCGCGGATGTATCGGAAAGACGGCTGGGAGGTCCAGGTGTCCCAGTCCTTTCAGAATTTTCCTCAGGTTCTCGGGGTTATCGGTGTTGCTGGCACGATGGATCGTAACTAAATAATAACTTCCCGGTTGTATGCTCAGGCGAGCTGAGATAGTAGAGATCTTTTCAGACCTGTTCGCATTATATAAAAACGCGTCGTACATCACATCGCCGGTGTTGTGAGCCCCCTGAGTAATGCCCTCCTTTTTCAAGTTGTCCACAGCTGTCTTTGTGGGACAGAACAGCAGAGCAGAGAGTCGATCGGTCAACACTCTGTTGATCTCCTCGGGCATGTTTCGATTGAAACTCCTCAGCCCCGCCTCTACATGGACCACGGGAATCCACAGTTTGGCAGCTGCCAGGGCGCCGGCCAGGGTCGTGTTAGTGTCTCCGTAAACCAATACCACCTGGGGATTCTCTTGGAGCAAGACCTCCTCGACTCGTTCGAGAATCTGGCCCGTTTGTTCCCCGTGGTTTCCCGAGCCCACGTTCAGATGAAAGTCTGGTTTGGGTATCTCCAACTGGTCGAAAAAGATCTGGGATAAATCCCTGTCGTAATGCTGACCGGTATGGATCAGCACCTCGCGGTGTCTCTGTCGTAGCAATCGGCTTAACGGGGCACACTTGATGAACTGGGGACGAGCCCCCACGATGCTGGCGATTTTCAGTGGTGTCCCGGCCACTGCTCATGCTCCGGTAACATCGATGATCCGGGCGACGACATATTCTTGCTGTTGAAGAGTCAGCTCCGGGTAGACGGGCAGGGAGATGCTCTCCTTGGCGGCTCGTTCTGACTCAGGGAAATCGCCCTCCCGGTAACCCAGGTTTCGGTAACACTCCTGTAGGTGAAGAGGCAGGGGATAATAGAGAGCCGTTCCCACGTTTTTTATCTTCAGATGTTGCTCCAGCCCCTCGCGATTTTTAACCCGGATGGTATATTGATTGTAGATATGTCGATTATACTCCTGGGCATGGGGGGTGCTCACGGGCAGGTCCTTCAGCATGTCATCATAAATGCGAGCGTGCTCCCGCCGCTTATCGGTCCACTCATCGAGATATTTGAGCTTTACTCCTAAGGCCGCAGCCTGAAGGGCGTCCAAACGGCTGTTGTAACCTACGATGGAGTGGAAGTACTTGGGTTTACTGCCATGAACGCGCAGGATACGAACTAGCTCGGCCAGCTCGGGGTCGTTGGTGACCACCATACCACCATCTCCCAGACCGCCCAGGTTTTTGCTGGGGAAGAAGCTGAAACATCCCAGATGTCCAATACTACCTGATTTGCGACCTCGGTACTCCGCCCCAATAGCCTGGGCGGCGTCCTCCACAACCTTCAAGTTGTGTTCCTCGGCCAGGGACAGGATAGGGTCCATCTCGGCACACTGCCCAAATAGGTGGACCGGCATGATGGCTTTGGTTTGGGAAGTGATCTTCTCGGAAATGAGGTCTGGATTGATATTGAACGTGATGGGATCGATATCCACGAATACGGGGGTGGCTCCCAGGCGGGAAATTACCCCTGCTGTGGCGAAAAAGCTGTAAGGGACGGTAATCACCTCGTCTCCGGGGCCGACTCCACAGGCTCGCAGGGAAAGCAGGAGTGCATCTGTCCCGGAGGCGACTCCGATAGCGTATTTGGTATCGGTATAGACAGCCACTTTTTCCTCGAAATCCCGAACGTAAGGCCCTAGAATGAAACTGCAGCTTTCCATGACCTCGTCCACGGCTGCCTTAAGCTCTTCTTTGATCGTAGCAAACTGGGCTTTCAGGTCCAGAAGGGGAACGTTCATCCTTTCCTCCGAATTTTCGATACCTTTGAGGGGTGCATGGTTTTGAGCAGCACATTCACTATTCTTGCAGCGGCACGGCCATCCCATAACTTTGGCCTTCGAGGTCTTCTATTCGGGAGCTCTAAGATGGCCTGGGTTTCCTGGACGATCCTGTCTGGATTAGTACCCACCACAAGATTGGTGCCCTCTCGAACCGTGATCGGTCGCTCCGTGTTTTCCCGCAAAGTCAGGCAAGGTATGCCCAGCACGGTGGTTTCCTCCTGAATCCCACCGGAATCGGTGAACACTAACTGGGCTAGATCCATTAACCTGAGAAAGTCGATGTATCCCACCGGGTCGATTAACCGCAGTCCCGATATACGGGCAACCTCCCCTTCCAATTTGAAGTGTTGTAACATTTTGCGCGAACGCGGATGGATGGGAAAAATTATGGGCAAGTGCCGCTGGATTATTTCCATGGCGCGGAGAATGCCCCGTAGTTTGCCAACCTCGTCCACGTTTGAGGGGCGATGAAGAGTTATCAGGCCATACCCCCGTCGCCGGAGACCGAGCCTTTCCACAATGGAGGAGCCCGTGGATTTCTCTCGAAATTTCAGCAGAGAATCGATCATCACGTTGCCAACAAAAAAGATCCTCTCCGAAGGGATTCCCTCCCTGAGAAGGTTCTCGTTGGCGTCCGTACAGGTTGTGAACAGATAGTTGGAGACAGCATCTGTGAGAACGCGGTTGATTTCCTCTGGCATGCGGCGGTCGAAACTCCGCAGGCCGGCCTCCACGTGTGCCACGGGGATATGCATCTTGGCCGCCACAAGCGAACAGGCTACCGTGGAATTTACATCTCCCACTACCATCACCAGGTCGGGCGGAGCCTTGAGAACCACGCGTTCAAACTCCCGCATAATCTGGCCAGTTTGCTGAGCCTGACGGCCTGATCCCACCTTCAGGTTAACGTCCGGCGGCGAGAGTTCCAGATCCCGGAAAAAGGCCTGGGACATGTCGTTGTCGTAATGCTGCCCGGTGTGGATGACCACAGGTCGAAAGGAGGTCCGCCCTCGTAGCTGGGACAGGATGGGAGCAATCTTCATGAAGTTGGGCCGTGCTCCAGCCACCAGAAAGATTTTGGACCCAGAGCTCACCAATCCTGGTTCTCCAGAAGCTGCTCGTCTGGCACGTTCCTCCAGATCCGGGCGGGGACACCGCGAACGATCTTCTTGGGCGGGACATCTTTGGTCACCACGGATCCACCTGCCACTAGAGCATCCTCGCCGATGACTTTTCCCGGCAGCACTACGGCGCCGACTCCCACACGACCACCCTTTTTCACGGTGATGCCCTTGAAATGCTTAAATCTCTCTTCGGTGCGCCCCGTGTAATTATCGTTGGAGGTTGTGACCTGGGGAGCGATGAAGACCCGATCCTCCAAGACTGAGTAAGCAGTTATATAGCTTTCGGTTTCTAGTTTGCAATAGCGGCCTACGGTGCAGTAGTTCTCTATGGTCACCCCTCGGCCCACTATGGTATAAGCGCCCACCGTGACCTTCTCGCGCACGGATGCATAGTCGGCTACCAGCACCTTCTGCTCGATCTCGCAGCCAGCGTAGATAATCGCCGAGGTCCCTATGATACAGTCATCTCCTAACTTTGTGGGTGGGAGATTGTCCTCCGCCTTCATAATACTATTGGCCGCCCGCATGGGCTGCTTGCCAATGACAGTATGGTCATCGATGCGCACATTTTTCCCGATGCGAACATTGGGGTGGATCACCACCCCATGACCGATTAGACAGCCCGGGCCAATGGTCGCCCCCTGAGAGATAATGGTGTTTTCCCCGACGGTGGTGCCTTTGCCCACCTTTGCCGTGGGATGGATGCTCTGGGTCACTGCCTGCCTCCTTTTTTTAAAACGATCCCGCAGTTCGTCAGTGGGTTCGGTCTCCCATCAGGGCTTCAGCTGCACGGGCTTTCCCCGCTCCTCCAGGGACTTCTGGGTGGCCTCAAGAACGCGAAGCACTTGCAGTCCGTTCCAACCGTCACTCAGCGGCTTTTTACCACTTTGTACGCAATCCAGAAAGTGCTGACACTCATTCTTCAAAGGTTCGGACATCTGGACCTTGGGGATAATGATGTCCCCAATCCTCAAAGTTTGATAGTCGCCGTAAGTATCGTAGGATTCCAGAGCGTCCACACCTTTGTCGTACAGCTTGATCTTCTCGGCACTCTCCATGTCGTCAAAGACCACCATCTTCTTGCTGCCCACCACCGTAATTTTTCGGATCTTGTGTGGGTCCAACCAGCTTACCTGACCGTGACCCATGACATTGTTGGGGAAATGGAGAGTGAAGAAGGTCACGTCTTCCACCCCGGGATTGATATAAGACTGGCCTGTGGCTAAAACCAGGTCTGGCATCGTTTCCGTCAGAAAGAGCATCACCGAAATGTCATGGGGGGCAAAGCTCCAAAGGGCGTTTTCCGCGGTTCGCACCTTACCCAGGTTGATGCGACTGGAGTACATGTAGTAAATTTGGCCCAGCTCCCCGCTGTCCACGTACTCCTTTAATTTCCGAACGCCCGGATGATAAAGCAGCAGATGGCCCACCATGAGCACCCGGCCATTCTTCTCCGCCAACTGGACCAGCTCCTCTCCCTGATCGCTTCTCAAGACCAGGGGTTTCTCCACCAGCACGTGCTTGCCGACCGTCAATGCGGCCTTGGCGATCTCGTAATGGCTCTCAGCGCTGGTGGTTACCACAACAGCGTCGAGATCTTTCTGCTTTACGACAGGACGATAGTCCTTTTCCGTTTTCACATCTCGAAAGCTTGTGGTCACCCTGGCTAGCGCCTTGTCGTCTTTGTCCACCACCATTTGGAGGTGACAATCCGTGAGTTGATCAAAGGCTCGGACGTGGTTGAAACCCCAGGCCCCTGCGCCTATAACGGCGACACGTACCATTGCTCCTCCCCGAGACACATTCAGTTAGAGTTTGACAATCTTGCCTTTGCTGCTCACAACTCCTTTGGTGGCATTTCTCGTGTCCACAGCGCATTGAACGTTATCGGCAATCCATTGATAGTCGTAGTCACTATGATCCGTGATGATGACCACGCAGTCCATCTGGTTAAGCAGTTTCACATCGAGTTCCACAGAGGACATAGAGCCTTTGTCAAGGGATATCTTGGGCACGCGAGGATCGTTGTACTGGATCTGCGCGCCCTTCTCTTGAAGGAGCTTGATGACATCAAGTGCCGGGGACTCACGCACATCGGAGATGTCTCGTTTATAGGCCACACCAAGGATGAGGATTCGTGACCCATTGATGCTTTTGTGATGCAAGTTAAGAGCATCGTTGACTTTTCTGATGACATAATCTGGCATGTTGGCGTTGATATCCCCGGCGAGCTCGATGAAACGGGCTCTATAGTTAAGGGTTCTTAATTTCCAGGAGAGATAGTGGGGGTCGATTGGGATGCAGTGTCCCCCAAGGCCGGGACCGGGGTAGAAAGGCATATAGCCGAAAGGCTTTGTCGCTGCTGCATCAATCACCTCCCAAACATCGATGCCCAGCCGATCGCACATAAGGGCCACCTCGTTGACCATCCCGATGTTGACACTCCGGAAAGTATTTTCTACCAGTTTGACGACCTCCGCGCTCTGGGAGGAGGAGACATCAATCACCTCCGAGACGGTCTGCTCGTAAAACAGCTTGGCCATCTGTGTGCATTTGTCGGTGATACCCCCCACCACTTTGGGCGTGTTTTTCACCCCATAGGTTTTGTTACCCGGATCTATTCTCTCTGGAGAGAAGGCCAGGAAGAAATCCTGGCCCACCTTCAACCCCGTGGTCTCCAAAATAGGCAGGATCAGCTCCTCTGTGGTGCCTGGATAGGTGGTGCTCTCCAGGATGATGAGATGTCCGGGACGAAGGTGTTTTTTGATACCATTTACCGCCGATAGAATATAGGACACGTCCGGGTCTTTAGTCTTGCTCAGAGGGGTGGGAACGCAAATGACGACCACGTCGAGTTTTTGAATGGCTGCGTAAGTATTAGTAGCGGTTAAGTTTTTGGAACCCACCAGAGCAGCAACGATAGAGCTGGCCACATCTTCTACGTCGGACTTCCCGGTGTTGATGGTGGTTACTTTACTTTTAGAGCGGTCGATGCCCGTGATCCTAAATCCGACCTTGGCGAAGGCTACAGCTAACGGAAGGCCCACGTACCCAAGGCCGACCACGCCCACTAGGGCACGTTTGCTCTCAATCTTTTTCCGCAGTTTCTCCATGCGATAGCTCCTTCATTCCGAACACGTTTCGGCGATGAGGCATGTTGCGCGATAAAGAGATTCAAAGGTACCCGCATCCGTCCACCAACCCTCCAAGATCTCAAAAGTCATAGTGCCCTGGGCGATGTAGGCATTATTTACGTCGGTGATCTCCAGTTCGCCACGATTTGAGGGTTTCAAAGTCTTGATGATCTCAAAGACCCGATCATCGTACATGTAGATGCCAGTGACGGCAAGATTACTTTTGGGAACTTTGGGTTTTTCAGCGATGCCCTCGATGTGGTCTCCCTTGACCTCGGCCACACCAAAGCGTTGTGGTTCAGGCACTTCTTTAAGCAAGATCCTAGCCCCTCTATCCTGACGCTGGAAGGCCGCCACCGACTTGGAGATTCCGTGCTGAATGAGGTTGTCTCCCAGGATTACCACGATCTTCTCCCCGGCAGCGAAATATTCGGCTAAGCCCAGTGCCTCAGCGATACCTCCCTCTCCCTCCTGGTAGGTATAGTTGAGATGTTTCAGGCCGAACTCCTTGCCATTGCCCAGCAACCGCAGGAAGTCCCCAGCGTTGTTGCCGCCGGTGACGATGAGGATATCCTTGATACCTGCTTCTACGAGTGTTTGAATTGGATAATAGATCATCGGTTTATTGTAGACGGGGAGGAGATGCTTGTTTGTGATTTTGGTCAGAGGAAACAGTCTCGTTCCAAGCCCGCCAGCCAGAACAATTCCCTTCACATACTCCTCCTTTTCAATGGGGAGCCCTTTTCAGTTTCTTCTTTTTTTTGCCCTTTTTTCCAGATTCGTAATAGTGGTAATAGTAATAGTGGTAATAAGAGCCGTATCGACCCTCTGCCCTCACGTTGTTTAGCACCGCGCCGAGGATCTGTGCCCGAACGTTGTTCAGAAGCGTTTTAGCGCGATTCTCGGCTTTTCTGGTGGTTTCACCCGAGGAGATGACCAGAACGACCCCATCGGTATGAGCACCTAACACCGCAGCGTCGGTGACGGCCACCACCGGCGGCGAGTCGAACAGGATGACCTCGAAGTTCTTTTTAAGCTGTTCCAAAAGATCTCGCATGGCCTGGGAACTCAGCAGTTCTGCGGGGTTTGGTGGCAAGGTGCCGCAGCAGAGAAGGCTCAGATTCTTCACTTCCAATTCGTGCAGAGCTGCGTCCATGTGATTGTTGCCCAGGAGGATATCGGTTAATCCAAGGCTTCTCTTACACTTGAAGATGGAATCTAACACCGGACGTCTCAAATCGGCATCTACCAAAAGGGTTTTTGTGCCCATTTGGGCCATGGTGATGGCCAGATTGGCCACAGTGGTGGATTTGCCCTCGCCGGGTCCAGCGCTGGTGACCAGGAGTGTTTTCATAGGTCGGTCGAACTGGGAGAACTGTATGTTGGTTCGGAAGCTGCGGTATGCCTCTGAGACGGGCGATCTGGGCTCTAAGTGAGTCACCAAACGTGAGGCTATCGTGATAATCTCCTGTTCTTCAGATGAGCCGGCAGTTTTTCGAAGAGTCTTTTTCTTCTCGTTAACCTTGATCTGCGGTATGGAACCCAAGACACGCAGTCCGGTATGCCGTTCTACTTCCTCGATGTCTTTTAGAGAGTCGTCCAAGTAGTCCATAAGCAGGGTGGCTCCGATGCCTAAGCCCAGGCCGATGATCATACCGAGGAGGAGGTTGAGCTTTTTTCTGGGACGAATAGGCCACTTGGGTTCTTTGGCGCTGTCGATCACCTGTACCATGCCAATCTGGCCAGCCTCGGTGATGCGGGCCTCCTCCCACTTCTCTCTCATCATGAGGTAGACGTTCTCGTTCACCTTGGCCGTTCGTTCCAGCCGGGCCAGTTGAAGGCTTTTCTCGGGGAGAGCCTGAAGCTTTTCTTCATAAAGTTGGACCACATCGTCCAAGGCTCGGGCCTTGGCGTTCAAAGAGCTCACCTCGATCTGCAGAGAGAGGATCCGGTCGATGAGGTCTTGGGAATACAGGAGAGGATTTTCCGGCGCCAGATCCCTGGAGACAACCTTGGTTGCCTCCTCTTTCATTTTCGCCTTGGTCTTCTCAATCTGGGATCGAATCTCCACCATCTTATCGAAGTCCTCGGTATACCCCCTGGCGATAAATCCCGCTCGAATTGCTTCCAGATTGGCGATCTCTGCACGTAAATCTTGAATCAAGGGGCTGGAAACCTGAATGATGTCCTCCACCATGGTGCTTTTTGTTTTGGCCAGCTCCCTTTTCATATAGTCAAGGCGTTTTTGTGCCGCATCTCGCGATGTTTCCGCCTCGTTGTAGAGACCTTCGAATTCTGCCAGCTGCTGAACAAGGGCTTCAGTCTCCTCCGAAAGGGCGACCACCTTCTCGTTCTCCTTGAAGCGTCGCAATTGCTCCTCAGAAAGCTGAAGGTCTCCTTGGATGGTGTTCAGCTGTTCCTCGAGGAACTTACGCACCTCGGTGATTTCGCCCCTGGAGACCTCTAAGTCTCGCTGGTAATACTGGGCGGCATATGCGTTGGCAATATAAGATGCCTCCCAGGGCGTACCAGCTTGATATTTGATCTCGATGATATCGGTATCTCTGAGGGGTACAATGGTCAAATTGTCTCGCAGCGCCTGCACCGCATCGTCATCGCTGGCCCCTTGAGATATGGCTTTGAAAAGAGCAAACCGGTTTTTCTCCGGCGCGTCTAGGAGCCTTTTCAGCACCTTCTCTGCGAGGGATCTGCTTTTGAGGATCTCCACCTGGTTGTTGATGGCGGTTTCCCTTTCTATGAAGCCGGAGACCCCGAACAGTGATTCCTGCATGCCACCGTCTTTCTCGATCATCAAGGTGGTTTTGGCCTCGTAAACCGGCTGGGCAACAAAAGAGAAGATGGCGGCGGCGATCACCGTGGTGAAGAAGGCCAAGACGATGATCCAGCGACCTCGATAGAGGGTGCGAAGGTATTCGTTCAACGCCACTGGGCGAGCATCCAATTCCGCCAAAGTCAACCTCCTTGAGGGTATTTATCGTCTGTAAGAGAGGAGCACGATGACGTTGGCCACGATGGCCAGCTGGGAGACAAAGGTGGCAAAGCGGGCGAACATGCGAAAGACGGTTCCTGAGACGACCACCGTGTCGCCCGGCTTGAGCACGGGGATAAGGTTGATATCCCCGGTGTTCATGTATTTTTTCACGTTGACCGTTATCACCTCTGAATCCGAAGCCCCGGTACGGATAATTTTTACCTCACTCAGCTTGGCATGATCCGTGGGTCCGCCGGCCAGGGAGAGGGCGGCGATGAGGTCGGTTCCATCCGGCACTTCATAAACCCCAGGCAGTTCCACCTGCCCCCAGATAAAGACCTTGATCATCAAGGCATCTTCAGTGCCCAAAGAAAGGTAGTACCGGGGAGATCGAGCTCCAGAGGTTTCAGAGGAACCGCGAATTTCCTGTCCCAGGAGCGGAGGAACACCCAATTGAAGCCAGAGGACGAAGAGGAGTACCAAAGCCATCCAATCCCGCCAGGTTTTTAGCATGGAGTCACTCCTTGTTGGTATCTGAGAATAGGTTTCAAGGTATTAAGTCCAGCCACCCCTCTTTTAAGGACCGCGCCTGGTGTACCACTGAGATGAAACTTATCGAACGGTGAAGCTCACCCAGTTGGACTCCGAACCCGAGCGCAACTCGGTACCCTCCCGATCCACTCGCCACCAGTATTCATGGCTGGGAATCAGAAGCGATTCGGTCGCGCGCCCGTCATCATTATAGAGGACTGAGTGGGGTGAAGAGAAGGGATCATGGCCTGAGCTCACCCAAACGGTTCGATCCTCCAAGACATCGTAAACTCGCAAGTGATTCTCCAAAGACTCCCCCGTTGAGATCCAAGAGAAAACCGGCCGTCTTACCTGAATTTCCCCCCGGGGAGAGGTGAGGTTTTCGGGGCTCGGCTTTAAAATCAGCATGTAATCTACAGTATCCGAGGTCGCGCTCTCGTTGCCCGCTTGATCGAAAGCTGTTATCTGGTACTTATAGCGCAGCCCAATTTCAACGGTTGAGTCCTGGTAGACAGTATCGCACTCGTCTCTTCCCAGGATTTTGGTGGCCAGCAGAGTCAAGATCTCACTGGGAGGAGTCGATCGATAGATTTGGTAACCTCTCAGATCGCTCTCCGATCCCCTGAACCAGACCAGCTCTATCCAATCCTCACCGGGGATAGCGTCTGTCCCCATCTCGTTCCAAGCGCTATCCGGCGGAGCTGCAAGCAGAGCAGGCTTGCCCGGTGGGGTGGTATCTGTGGGGGTGCTCTTATCGGTACAGCCAATCCAAGCGAGCAGAGCTATTGTCAGCAGAACGATGGGGAAAATATGCTGAGGTTTGGTGATCATCGGTATGCCTTTGATAATGACACAATGGTTAAAAGCCCACCGAGCCGCTGACCCGATGGATGTTCCCCAAATCGTAGGACACGAAGGCGTAATCCAGGACCAACCTCCAGAAACGAAATCCTGCCCCAACTGCCAGTTTTTCTCCCTCTAGACCAAGGCGCAGAGCCAGCCGATCTCGATAGGCCATTTCCAGCCCAAAGTGGTTTTGTCCCTGGTAGGCGGTATCCCGGTCGTAGGCAATGGTGGCCTTTGTGCCCCGGGCGGAGAAGGGTTGTGCATAGCTGAAGCCGAACTTCACGTTGAATGGGATGTGATCGCGATGTTTTGCTGAGGTGTCCCAACTGAGAGCCGTTTTACCTATGTTTTGCAAGTTCAATCCCCCAACGAAATATCCCAGGGGCTCAAAGTCAAACAATTTATCCAGCCCGAATCCTATCTGTGCACCCAGATCGATGCCCATACCACTGGCGGTAGCATCTCCAAGGCTCTGGCGGATGTACTTCAGGTTCAAACCCAGAGGAATTCGCATAGGCAGGACGAAATACTGCCATCCCAGGTCTAGATCAAAATGGTTCATCTTGGCGAAGGTGAAGATGAAGGCATCCTCAGCATCATTGAAAAACTTCACTGGATCGACGACCCACTCTTCTATGGGTCGGAGTTCTCCCCCTGAGAACCTGCCGGGCTCTGGAAATACGGGGATGTCATCGACGCTCAGTCGAATCCAGCTAAATCCCAAAGTGGCATCACTTGGTAAGGGCAAGGCCAGATTAATGTACTCGTGCTCGGCCAGATTGAAGAGAGTCGCATGCTGCACCGAGAGTTCCAATCTTCGCTGATGGGCACTGCCGGCTGGATTCCAGAATGGAGCCCACCCCTCTTGGGTTAGAGAGCAGTAAGCGCCCCCCAGCCCAAGTGGTCGTGCCCCCACGGCCACTTGGAGAAACTCCCCAGCATATTTGCCAGCCTCTGCTGACCGTGCTGGGACCAAGGCCAAGCCCAGACAGAGGGCGATCACGATGCAACGCCTGATATTCTGAAAAGTATGTGCCAACACCTCTCCCCCGGTAGGGAGGAGTTGAGAAATTCCTCACTTCAGAATGGCCAGCTTGCCCGTCTTGCTGACCACTTGGTCTTCCCATTTGGCTCGAATTTTGTAAAAATAGACCCCGTTGGCCAATGGTTCTCCCTGCTCGTCCCGACCGTCCCAGGTTTTTAGGTGATAGTCTAGCGCAGTCCCCAGTTGCCCCTCTTGGTCTAGAAAGTTATGAAAGCTCCTCACCAGTCTCCCGGAAACGGTATAGATTTTTAAGAAAATTTCCTCGGCGTGATTGGGTCCCGTCAGGCGATAGGTGAAGACCGTCTCTTTCTCGAACTAACAGGCACGCTGTTACGCTCTGGGGAAGCGGAGACGACGATCTGATGGGCTTCCACGTCTTGCCCGTTGTGACGCACCTCGATGGGTCGCTCAATC
>LJUY01000075.1 GCA_001304015.1 candidate division Zixibacteria bacterium SM23_81
CCTGCCGGTGCGCACGTTCTTCAACTTGGTCCTGACGAAAGCCCCCCCTTTGCCCGGCTTGACATGCAGGAACTCCACTATGGTGTAAAGATCGCCCTCTACCACCAGGGTCATGCCGTTGCGAAAATCCGCGGTGGTCGCCATACCTTCCCCTGAGTTGTTAGCTGGCTGAAAGCAATTCAATCTTTGATAATCGGAAACCCGTTAATCTAGGATTTATCTTTGTGCCCCCACCCCAGTGGGCAGTGAGCAGCAAGCAGTGAAAGACAAGTGGCAGTTGGCAGTTGCAGTTGGTAAGTCTTTCACGAGTCTCTCGTCTCGAGTCTCCAGTCTCTTTCTCACAAAAAAGCCTCGATCAACACAACCAGTATCTAGCATCCTAACTCTCAAAACTCTCTGAACTCTCTGAACTCTCTCAACTCTCCAAACTCTCTCAACTCTATAACTCAACCAGCTCCTTGCTCGCCTGGGTCAAAACCTCACACCCTTCTTCTCGGATCACCACCACATCCTCAATACGCACCCCTCCCATTTCGGGGATATAGATACCCGGCTCGATGGTCACCACCATGCCTGGAGCCAGGCGCATCTGTCCTTTAGGAGAAAGCTTGGGATCCTCATGAACATCCAGCCCGAGACCATGGCCCAGCCCGTGGCCAAAGTAGTCGCCGTAACCAGCCTCGGCGATGACCCGGCGTGCCACGGCATCCAGCTCTGAGGCCAACATCTCGGCCTTGGCCGCGCTCTCGGCCTGCTGCTGCGCTTGAAGTGTCGTTTCGTATATGTCCCGCTGTCTATCGTCTGCCGAGCCCAGAACCACGGTGCGGGTGAAATCGGAGACATACCCGCCAATCCGGGCTCCAAAGTCCATGGTCACCAAATCTCCTTCCTGAAGCTTTTTTTCCGTAGGCTGCCCGTGAGGTAGTGCCGAACGCTCGCCGGAGACAACTATGGCGTCAAAGGGAAGCCTCTGGGAGCCCCGTTTCCTCATTCGGTACTCCAGCTCGGCGCAGACATCCACCTCCCTGATCCCCGGCCTAAGCAGCTCCAAGATCTCGTCGAAGACTGCATCGCTGATCTGGACGGCTTGGCGGATTTTCTCGATCTCCCCAGGCTCCTTCACCATGCTGATCTGTTCGACCAGCTCCCTGACGGGAACTAACTCCGTATTGGGAAGCAGCTCTGTCAGCTGCTGTTCCTGTTGTACGCTGATGTGTGTGGACTCGAAGCCCAGGCGGCGCTTTCCATCAAACCAGCTGAGGCTAGCCAGGTCCTTGAAAAGCTCCTCCTTAGCCATCCTGCGCTCAAAGCCCGTCACCTGGTCCTCGGCCTGGGTCTTGTAGCGAAAATCGGTGATGAAGACGGCCTGGTCATCCCCCACCAGGGCGCATCCATTGGAGCCGCTAAATCCAGTGATATAGCGAAGGCTCCGGGGAGCGGTCAGCAGGAAACCATCTATCTGGTGATCGGAAAGCTTTGCTCTTAGCTTGGCTAAACGATCTTTCATGTATCTCCTGTCGTCTCTGTGGGGGGCGCAGGACCCGGCTCTTCAGCATTTTGGTCATCGATGGGCTTCGGATCCTCTGGGGACTCTTTACCAGTAGTTTTCTTTTGCTTGAGATGGGCCGAACGCAAGGCCTTCAACTCGGCCAGGCGCTCTTTAACCGCTAGATCATCTGGTTTATGGCGCAAAACCTTCTGGTAGGTCTCGATGGCCTGGTCCAAAAGACCCTGTTGAAAATAGACCTCGGCCAAGGTAGCCGTGGCCATGCCTCGAGGTGGTCCCTTGCCCGACTCTTCATCCCCTTCATCCAATAGAAGCTCCGTCTCCTCGGGACTCAGCTTGGATTCCTCGGCCTCAGGATCGGAAGAAGGCTGCTCCTCTTCAGCGCGGGATATCGCATCCTGGGGCTCGGAGAGCTGCTCCTCGAAAATGGGCACTTCCGTGACCGTGGACAGCTCTTTTGGCGGATCCACCGGGGGGTGCTCATCTTGGGGAGTCTGAAGCTCCTCCAACACCTCACGAACCTCGACGTTCCCGGCGTCCAATTCCAGAATCCGCCGATAGTGCTCAGCGGCCGTCTGGAGATCTCCCTGCCTGAAGGTTATATCGCCCAAGTTTTTAAGAACCAGTATATTTCCAGAATCGAGGGTCAGCGCTCCCCGGAAGGCTTCTTGGGCCTCTTGGAGGTCTCCCCGATCCAGATAGCATCTACCCAGGACGACGTGACCGCTGGCATAGTCCGGGTGGAACTGAAGGCCCTTCCTGCACAGCTCGATGGCCTCCTCAACGTGGTCGCTGCGACGCAACTCGTCGGCCAGCCGGGCGAATACCCGCGATTTTTCATCCGACTGGAGTCTCTTATGCAGCCTGGCCATGAGGGAATGCTGCGAGCTCTTCATGAAGGCCCCCTGAAATAAAAAGCCTCTTTAGTGGTCGATTTATACGATAGCACAACTGGGAGCCGATGTCAAGAAGGAATCATGGAAAAAAAGAATTATGAAAAAAATTTATGGAAAAAAGAATCATGGAAAAAATGGAGACTACGGAAAAACCAGGGAAAAAGGCAAGCCCGGCCATCCCTAGCTCAGAATCCTAGCCATACCGCTGGAGAATTCTCTGGATCAGACCCCTTGTGGAAAAACCCTCCACCAAAGGCACCGACACCACCCTGCCCCCGGCCTGCTCGACCGTATCACGCCCCACAATTTCGTCGAGCTGGTAATCGCTGCCTTTGACCAGCACGTCGGGCACCACGGCCTGGATGAGCCGTGCCGGCGTCTCTTCCTCGAAGATACACACGTAGTCCACCATCTCCAGGGCCGTCAGGACCCGAGCTCGGTCCTCCTGCGGGGTCAGGGGCCGCCCATGACCCTTCAGCTTTTGCACTGAGCGGTCGCTGTTTAGGCCCACCACCAAGATGTCGCCCAACTTCTTGGCCTGGATCAGGTACTCGACATGGCCCCGGTGCAGTAAGTCGAAGCATCCGTTGGTGAAGACCACCTTGCGACCCTGCCTCCGGGCCTCATGGCGGACAGTGACCAGCTCCTCTCGGGTTAACAGCTCGCCCATGGTTATGAGTCTTCGGTGAAGTGTCCCAGATCTTCTGCTAGCTCCCGGAAGGTCACCGCCGTAGTGCCCACGCCCGCCACGGCGATACCGGCGGCGTGGTTGGAGATGAGGGCCGCCTCCTTGAGGCTGGCCCCGGCGGTACGGGCCACAACGAAGGAGGCCACCACGGTGTCGCCGGCCCCGGTGACGTCGTAGACCTCCCGGGCCAGGGTAGGGAAATGGGTCAAAGAGCCATCCCCCTCGAACAGGGCCATGCCCTCCTCCCCCCGGGTGATGAGCAGCGCCTCCAGCTCCAGACGCTGGAGCATCCCCTGGCCCACCTCCTTCAGGCTGGTCCCGTCGGTGATGGGCCGCCCGTAAGCCTGGCCGGCCTCCTTCTGGTTGGGAGTGATGAGGGAGACGCCGCGGTACAGGGGGAAGTGGGATTCCTTGGGGTCCACGGCCACGAACTTGCCCTTCTCCTTGGCCAGAGGCAGAATCCGGCTGAGGATCTTCGCGGTGATGACCCCCTTGCCGTAGTCGGAGATGATCACGGCATGAACATCATGTAAATGGCCCTCGACCTTTTCCAGGATCTGTTGGAAGGCTTTGCCCGCTAGCTCCCGGGTATCTTCACGGTCGGCTCGGACCACCTGCTGACTGTGGGCCACCACGCGGGTCTTTACGGTGGTGCTCCGGTCCACATCGGTGACTATTCCTCCCGTGTCGACGCCCTCATCGCCTATGGCCTGGATCAGCGTATGGCCGTGCTGATCGTCACCCACCAGCCCAACCAGCACCGGCGTGGCGCCCAGAGTGTGGATGTTGTGAGCCACGTTGCCCGCCCCACCCAGGCGGATGGTCTCGTCGTTGACCTCCACCACCGGCACGGGGGCCTCTGGGGAAATGCGAGTGACGGTGCCCCACAGGAAGTGATCCAACATGAGGTCGCCCAGGACCATGACGCGGGAGGATGCAAAGCCGGAGAGGATCTCCTCTAAGCGTTTCTTGGGGATTTTGTCCATGGAATGTGCTGAAAAGGTGAAAAGTCGAATACTTGCGAGTCAGCAAGTGCATAGATTGTTTGGGATTGGTTATAAATGAGCTACTGCAATATTGGGGAAATTTGCGGAAAAGTCAAGGGGAAAGTTGAATGATAGGAGGAAGGAGGCGGATTTAAAAATGTAGCGTCCTTACTCCGTTGAGGACGGGTTTTTCGTCGCCACAGGAGTGGCGACGTTACGACTGTGCTAACACAATCTGAAAGAACTCCCAGCTGACCACACTCGTTCTCACGACCCGAAACCCAGCCCGCTCGATTTCATCTATCAGCCCGCATTTCAACAGATCTCTGTACGTCTGGTATTCGGGATTAAACCGCTCCAGAAAATCAAACAGGGATCTCTTCCACTTTTTTTCTGGATTGTTATGCTCGACAACAACGATCCTGCCATTGGGTCTAATGACCCTATGGGCTTCCGCCAGGACCCTTCGCCGCACCTCTCGAGGCATCTCGTGGAGAGCCCCACAGATGACGGCTTTGTCGAAATAGCCCTGGGAAAAGGGTATCTTTTGCGCATCGCCCTCCAGGAAGGTGACCTCTTCGGGCTTGTGCTTTTTCCGAGCCTGGTTTAATAACCTAGAGGAAAGATCGATGCCCATGACCTCTCCCGCCCCAGCAAGTCTTTGGCCCAGCATGATGCTCAAGGTGCCGGTGCCGCAGCAGATGTCTATGATTTTCTCCCCCGGCCAGGGATCGATCCACTCTATAATCAACTGACGCCATCTCTTCTCACCGCCGAAGCCTCCGTTGATGATGAAAAACAGGACTTTGATAAAGGGGTCGTAGATGCGAGAGAACCATTCATACCAAGCTACGTAGGTTCTTTGATAATAGTCCGGTAATTTTGGTGAGGTTTTATCGTTCTTTAAATGTTTATTGGGCATTTTATCAGAGAGGATAGAGGATTGAGGAGTGAGGATTGACGGGAGGCCACTCCTGCCTCGCTCGGGTGCATTACGTTTGGAACATCGCCTTTTTGACAAGGAACTTCGAACTATACGTCTTTTCTATTATGTCATTCTGAGCGCAGCTAAGAATCTCAACCGATCGCATTGTATAGGTGCAGAAGGAACGACTGAGTGTCCTCAGGTCCTACTCACACTCCGTTAGACCTTTTGCTACCTGTTGCCTGAGATTCTTCGGGCGCGGGCTTTGCTGTAAACCTTTTGGGTAGAAGTCTATCATGAAGGAGGCGAAGAACTTTGGGCAAATTCCCTGGAATATGCCCTCAGAATGACAAAATGAGAAAGTGCTTTCACGGTCACGAATCGCGGAAGGTGATCACGCCCTTGTCAGAATAAAAAATGTAGCGTCCTCACTCCGGTGAGGGCAGTTTTTTCGTCGCCACAACAGTGACGACGCTACATCGTTTGCAGCCATTGATAATGGCATCGATCTTCGCTCTTTTGTACTCCCGTAATTGGGCGTCCACGGATCTCGCAATTATTTCTACTTTAGATAAATAAAAGCTTGACTTTTGAGATAAAATAGGGTATATTGCGCCAAGGATTGAGATATTAAGTTTCTGTTTCCTGTGCGATCGGCCGAAAAAAACGATATGGCGAGGATCAGAGGTTCCGGTTCTTGCCTTTTTTTGTAGGTGTCAAGCACAGAGTTTTGAAACATAGAGAGGTGGTGAAAACAGTTGGCAGAAGGCAAAGTGAAGTGGTTTAGCGACCATAAGGGCTTTGGTTTCATCGAGCAGGACGATGGCGAAGATGTGTTCGTCCATTTTTCCGCGATTCAAGGCGACGGATTTAAATCGTTAGCCGAGGGCGATGAGGTCGAATTCGACATCACGCAGGGTCCCAAAGGAGCCCAGGCCAGTAACGTGGTCAAGCGATAATCTTCTATATTTCTATATATAAAGGTTTTCGCAGATCGAGACGGGTGTCATCTGAAGAGGTGGCGCCCGTTTCGCTTTTGCAGTTGGCAGGTTCTTTACGAGTCTCGATACCAATAACCGAGCCCCTGACATATCTTTCCCGCCACGTGCACGAATCACGAAAAGTGATCACGTTCTTTTCAGAATTCAAAAAAGTAGCGTCCTCACTCCTGTGAGGACGACTCTTTCATCGCCACTGGAATCCAGAGACACGCTTATCTCTTTTTCATCTTCTCGATTTCCTCCTCAACCTCTTCCGCGCCCTCAGCATAGAATTTCTCTTCGTCGGGAGCCAATTCTCTCAGCAGCCGGAGGAATTCTCCGGCATGTACGCGCTCCTCGTCGGCGATGTCCTTCAACACCTCGATGGCTAATGTACGGTCGGTAGACTCTGCCAGCTGCATGTACAACTGAACGGCCTCATATTCCGCCGCGATCATGAACCGAATGGCCCGGATGAGCTCATCTTTAGTGAGTTTCCTGTCGTGCGCCAGCCCGGAAAAAGGCGATCCAAATTCTGGCATGATGGCACCTCCTCTCTGTGCAAAAGTTATGAATCCACTCAATCTGATCGGCAGTGCACGGTAAGCAGGCGGTCTGCAGTCAATCCATGTGGGGGCGCGGTTTCCGCGCACATCTCAAGTTCTAGGAAAGGTTTCCAGCCATATAGGGGCGGTTCGCGAACCGCCCACCTTCGTCTACGGAAAGGATTCTACAAAATATGGCGACGGATTTGAAACCCGCCCTGGATCTATCAGGATTTCACACAGCCTATCGGGACGTGAGCAATGCCGAGAGGAGAGCAATCGCGACCACCGCTCCTCCCGTCAGTATGGGAAAAAGCCTCTTCACACCTGGGGAATGCTGCATCACGAAGACCAGAGCGATGATCGCCACCGCCCAAATACCCACGTTCATATCGCAAGTATCCACAGGTTGCATACGCGTTTGTTTCTATCGCCAGTCTCTTCTGTCATTCTCGCCTCCTCTTGCCATCGCTTTCAAAATGATGAGAAAGATGTTTGGCTAACACCCTGCACATCAGTTGTGGCGAGGTAAATTCAATGCTTGTGGAAAGGGCTGGCTCGGGTCCTGGGTACTGCCAACCGCCTACTGCCATCATGGAAGAAACGGAAAGGGAATGGAATCCGCCTTCGGCTGAATGCGCGGGTTAACTGACGTTGTGGACGGCATAAGGCTACAATCTTACACCACATCAATATTTTCCCGCAAGGCTATCTATTTACTGAGCTTGACAGCGGTGCCGTAAGCTAAAAGTTCAGCCGCACTGCCCACGACACTGGTAGTCATATAGCGAACATTGATTATTGCATCCGCCCCCATCTGGGCAGCTTGGGCGATCATCCTGCTGGTAGCTGCCGCCCGAGCCGTGCCCATCATCTCTGTATATTCCGTCAATTCGCCGCCAAGGATAAGCCTGATCAGGGCGGATAGATCTTTTCCCAACCAGATAGCAAATACCGTATGGCCCTGAACGAGACCGAGAATCTCATGTATCTCTCGGCGGGGCACTACATCTGAATTCAACAGCAGAACACCAGCTTCAGAGTCCGTAGGCAGAGGCACTGCTGCTGGTCTCTTCCCCTTCTTTTGTTCGAGAGCTACTGTCAGCAGAACCAGAAGGATGCCACCCAGAAGGCCAAAGACAGCCATCCGCAGCCACCAAGGGACTGCCGGATCATCCTCAACGACCACGTGCCATGGTATTCCGACAAATACCACAACGAACAGCCCGAGCACGAAGGCCAGCGAGCCAATATGTCGAAGTACTTTCATCGCTTCTCCCTTCTATATCGTCAGATAACTGTGCAGATAACGGGACAAAAACGCTATTTTGATTTGCTTATAAACTCCTGGATATTTTCTTCAAGCAGACGATTGAACTCTTCCGGGGCATCCCACATGATCACATGCCCGACATCGGGAACGATCTTGGCCTGGTATGAAGGGACGAGTTTTCTGAAAGCTTCTACATTTGTCGGTTCCATATCCGAATTAATGGCCATAACGGGAACCTGGCATTTCTGAAGAGCTGTAGCGATGTCTTCATTATGCCATCTTAAGTAATCAAGAAGGGATTCCCTCCAGCCAATTCTGGAAGCATCCTTTAGCATAGAGAGCACGCGTTCAAAGGATGCCTCCGGATTCTTTTTGTAAAAGCCACTGCCAACTAATTTCTCGCTGGTTGGATGTGTTATCAGGTCCATAAAAACGCTGTCAATATAGCTAATCACTGGCGGTGGATACATCTTTTCGACATCATGCATATTGTCAACCAGAACAACACCCGTAACTCGATCGGGAACCTTGTTTGCTGCTTCAACAACAACAGGTCCCCCCATTGAAAAACCGACCAGCACAACCTGCTCAAGGTTAATTTTTTTAATAACGGTTGCTACATCTTCTCCAAATGACGCCATCGTCCAGTTAAAACGGTTATTGCCAGACTCTCCAAAACCGGGCAGGTCTATAGTGACTACCTTGTATCTTTCTGAGAAATGAGAAACCTGTGCATCCCAGATACTTCTGTTATTGCTCCAGCCATGAATAAAAACCAGTGCTGGTTCACCCTCTCCCTGCATATCGAAACTGATTTTAACCCCATCTGATGAGATGGCAATATGATCAGGTTCCTTTGTGCAGCCACAGATAAGTAGGATCAATAAAATAAAACAGCAACTGAAAAATAGAATCTTCTGCTTCATCTTACACCTCCATGCTTTTTGATGAATGATTGAAACGCATAACGACGTGGATCAGCCGCGAGTTTACGAGTCGGCTGAATCCGTTGGTTGGGCCATCAATTCACAAACTTCAGAAGCTCCGTCGGTCGACCGATAACTTCAGCGGCGCCAGACTCTCGCAACTCCTTCTCCGAACGAAAGCCCCACAGCGCGCCAACTGGGAGCATGCCAGCGCCGATGGCCGTCTTCATATCGACGGCACTGTCGCCAAGATAGAGAAACTCGTGTGCTGGAATATCCAAACGCCGGGCTATCTCTCGTGGACCTGCGGGATCAGGCTTCAGGGGCACTCCATCTCTTTGGCCAAGTATCACTGCAAACTCCCAGCCGGAGAAGTATTCGTGAATGCAGAGCTCAGCGACAGGCTGAGCTTTGTTTGTCAGCACAGCCATCTCAATGTGTTTTGCAGTGAGGGCATCCAGCAATTCCGGTACTCCGCTGTACGGCTTGGTCTTCATGTTCCAGTTACGGTCATACTCCCTGCGGAAGGCCTGCAGACAATCTGCTATCAGCTGGTCATTCCGCTTCTCCGGCGGCAGCGCGCGGGATACAAGCGCGGCTGCTCCATTGCCGACGAAATAGCGAAATGCCTCCGTCGGGTGTGTCGGCAGCCCCTTCTGCTGCAAGACACGATTCATTGAACCGGCAAGATCCTCCAAGGTGTCAAGCAAGGTCCCATCCAAGTCGAAAATGACAGCTCTATAC
>LJUY01000009.1 GCA_001304015.1 candidate division Zixibacteria bacterium SM23_81
TCTCATGTGGAGCCGTTTCTGGCCGTTACGAACCTCCTGGACGCCGCCTACCAGGAGGTGTATACCAGTCCAGCCCCCGGTCGTGAGACACGTCTGGGCCTCGCGCTGACCTGGTGAGGTGCCGGCAACGTGAGTCTCTACGGCGCCATAGATCCAACGGCATCCGAGAAGAGGTGGTCTGCCTGCGCCCTTCTGAACGAAGAACCTTCCCTTCAAGATTTGAGCCGCTGTTACGGTGACAAGGAAATCATCGATTTTTTCCCCAAAACAGTCTGGGCGGTCGGCCTGGACGCCCCCTGCTCCCTTCCCTTAGGCTTGAATACCTGCTGTCTCCAAGATAACCCCACCTGCACCTGCCAACCTTTACATCCTTGGAAAGGCAGAGCCTGTGAGCGAGATCTGGTCAAGGCTGGGTTTCGCGTCTTTTATCCCAGCAGAAACATCTTCTGCAAAGGTTGGCTTCGCCGAGGCCTGCGATTGAAAAAGAAGCTGGAGGAGGCGGGATTTACGGTGCTGGAGATATACCCTCACGCTGCCAGAAAACGTCTTTTCGGCTCTTTTCCCCCTAAAAGCACCCGCCAGGGTCGCCGATCTCTACAAAATTCTCTCCGACACTTGATCAACGCCATTCCGAGTCCCACAAACCAGCTTCTCTCCCACCACGAGCTGGATGCGATTTTTGGGGCGTACACGGTGTACTTGCATCGGCGGGGATTGACTGAAGATATGGGGGATCCGGAGGAGGGGGTAGTGGTTATTCCCAGAGGAGGCTTGAAGCTGGGTTAAGTTATGGAAACTGGTTAGGAAACTTGATGCAAGATGCTGGAAGCTAGATGAAGAACGTTATCCTCAAACCATACCAGTTTCCACAAACCACAAACAAGCCTCCTGGAAGTAGAATTTCGTGCCGTCGTGTGGCTTCACCCGACGGCCTGTTGGTATAGATAGCGACGCCGTGGACAACATCCATGGAGAGCACGTGGCGTTTTGAAAGAAGGGGAATACCTAAGATCAGGGCCCCTGCTGGTTAACCATGGAAACAAACCTGCGGCAAGACCCAAGCTTTTTCAGTTATAGTACCAGATGCGGAGGCGGATATCATCTATATAGGGGTCGTCTGCCATTCTGTGAACTCTCACAGATTCGGTTGTTAAACCATAATAAGTAGCCCCATAATTATAATCATATTGTTCACGAAAGCCGTAACTAACATGATGAATTGCATTAATACCGTCTGAGCGAAATTGGAGATCGACGACATAGTTGTCTACATTTCCACCGAGATTGTGTGTGAGAATTAAAACTCCATCCTGGCTTATAGCTCTCCAGCCACTATCATAGGCCGGTCGGGGGAAGGGAGCGCCAGCATTAGGCCCGATAGTTCCCCGGTACGCGCCGGTCACCAGCAAGTCTCCATCGACATGCAGATCGGCAGCGGGATTTGCAGTTCCGATGCCCACTTTACCGTCGTCTCTTTTCACAACGACATGAGGTCCGTACAGCGTTGCACCTGATTTCCCGAAAAGCTGTAGTTGATTGACTGATCCATCATACTTCAGATTCATGCTGTAGGTGCCATCGTTATCCTCTGCCAACACCAGCTCGGCGACATCCTCAACGTTGCTGTTGGGCGCGATCATGACGGATCCCAATGTGTCGCTGCCGACGATGTGAAGATCAGTCACAGGACTCACCGTCCTAATGCCCACATTTCCATTGGGATCCAACACCAGATCCCCCCCCGCGTCGGTTTTGATGAAGCCATCGGTCCCATCATGAGTCAACTCGATATACTTGCCCCAATTGCCGGTGGCTTTGCCATGGACTCTGAACTTGGCATCATAGGTTCTGTTATCGCTAAATTGACTATACACCCCAAAGTTCTCATCGGAGCCATCATCACCACAGATTAGAAAGTTGCTATTGCCGGTAAATCTAATTCCGGGCCAATTGCCGCCCCCATTGGTATCATGAAGAAGCAGATGCCCGCTCGTTGTAGATATCTTTATGGTACCATCGACTTGAAGTTTCTCATTGGGGCTGGTGGTGCCGATGCCGACGTTTCCCGTGGTCCCCACACCGGAGCTGGGTCCCACGAACAAAGTGGGGATATCGCTGTCGAAGCCGATCATCAGGGAACCACTAATGTTATTGATGAGGGTGTCTGTGCTGGCACCGCTCCCCAAAACCATGGTCACAGCCGCCGGTCCCGCTTTAACGAGCCGTCCAATAGCCGTGCACCCCAAATTCCCGCTGGCAACAGCGTGATACCCCATGGCGACAGCACCATAATCGCCTCTGGCACTGGTGTTATCCCCCAGGGCGGTGGCACCGTAATCCCCGCTGGCAGTGGTAACATTTCCCATGGCGGTGGCACCTTCATCTCCGCTAGCGGTGGTGCCGTATCCCATGGCAGTTGCACCATGGCTTCCGCTGGCGGTTGTTAATTGCCCCATCGCGGTGGCACCATGACTTCCGCTGGCTTCGGTATCCTGGCCCATGGCGGTAGCGCCACTGCCCCCACTAGCTTTGGTATCATCGCCCAAGGCAACCGAAAGATAGCCCACACTATCAGGATCCCAATGGGTGCCGTCGCTATCTCTGCCGGCTCTTAAAGCTGCTTGATCCTTGTTCCAAAAGAACCTATCACCAGCTCGATACCCGTAGAAGTTCACATCATAACCCGTATCGTCCACACCCACATTCAGCGTCCCTTGAATATCCAGCTTCGCCGAGGGGCTGGTGGTCCCGATGCCCACAGAATCGGTTACCGTCTCCAAACGGACCACGTTGCCATCATCCACCCAACCACCGCCTCCACCACCACCGTCACAGCTGCGAGCATACTCGGCCGTATCAGCCTCGGCGGCCCATAAGGCATACCCAACTGCCGCGATCCGTTGCCGCGGTGTCAATTCGGGGTCACCTCCAACCTGAACTCCAAGCCAGCGCTCAGGATCTTTGAACACCGTGTCTGCGATGCTATCAACACTGCCCAAAAGAACATTGAAGACGCCACTGCTCACCACCACCGCCGGCTGCGTTTCCGTCCATACAGCAGTTCCTCCTACAGAAAGTGGATAAATGGAAAAGGTCATGGAAACGGTAGTGTCCAAGGTCACACCATCCCCGTCGGTCAGTGTGCCCTGGTAATTTATCAGACCCGGGACTTCGGCTTTCAAACCTTTGGATGCTGTCTCCTGGGTAAAATAAATCCCGGAAGGATTTGAAGAAATCGTCCGCGAAGCCTGACTTTCGGTCTGTGTCCGGGAGAGCTCAGCCTGATCGGACTGAGTGGCGACCTCTCCGGCTAGCGCCGCCGCCGACAGCAGAGACACCGACAGCACGACCACAAAAGCACCCGCTCTCATGGCGCACCTCCTGTGAGGATTGCAAAGTGACTACAAGAAATGTCAATAGTGAAAACGTCTGCCGTATATTCTTTCCTTTCTCATTTGCTCCACATTACTGCGTTGAGTTCGTCCTTTAAGATGAAAAGAAAATGCGGTGCAGGCGAATGCCAAAGCTTCGGTTCCAGAGGTAATGGTATTGCTTCCTCAGCCATATGAGCGGAGAAAGCCTGCTCAAAGATTCGACACCCGCCCAACTTGATTTTTCTTTTTACCTGATCTCTGCCTTTATGGCTTCAATCTCCTTCCTTAATTCTCGATTCGCCGCCCTCAGCTCCTTGACCGCCTCGATGAGCACTCCCGTCAATCTGCCATAGTCAACGGCCCGGTAGCCCTCCTCACCCCAGGTGGTCACCAACTCTGGAAATTGTTCCTCCACCTCCTGAGCGATAACGCCGATCTCGCGGTGGCCCGTGGAGCGGCCAAAGGACTCGTACAGGTCATTCCAATCGAAGGAGACGCCGCGGATTTTTTCCAGCCGGTCTAGCACGTTTTTCAATTGCTCAACATCTGTTTTCAACCTCGCATCGGATGAGGTGGGGAAGCTGGAGGCATGACAGGCCCCAGCTACATCTAGAAGATATCCTGGAGTACCCGTCTTGATACCAACCCAGCTATCGCTGCCTCGAACAAAAAGAGCATGAGAGCTCACGTCCGATTCCACGCGGAAATCAACATCGCTACTGAAATCGTTGATAATGACCGCATCGTGAATGTCCTCCTCGGCGGTGATCAGTTTTACACCACCTCCATACAAATCTATTTGATTATACCCCAAGTACAGATAAGTGTCTTCGTCCCCATTGTGATAGATATAGTCGTTGATTCCAACAGTGCCATTGACATCGAGTGTATAGTCTGGAGTCGTTGTATTGACACCCACATCGCCATTTATGGCCAAGATATCATTGTCAAACTCGCCATAGACCAGCGGGCTAGTGGTATCGGAGTTATCTATATATAGCTTGTTAGAACCGGTCTCAGAGCGTCCAGCATCATAGCCGATAAAGACATTACTTGAACCTGCATTGGAGTAGCCTGCCCCATAGCCTACGAATGTGTTGCACTCACCTGTGTTGGAGTGGCCCGCTCCACTGCCTAGGAATGTGTTGCTACCACCTAGGCTGAGATCGTAGCCTGCCGCATAACCCACGCATGTGTTAAAATTGCTATGGCTGGAACAGCCCGCAGCATAGCCTACGAATGTGTTGCACCAGCCATACACGTTGGAGTGGCCTGCGGCATTACCTAAGAATGTGTTTGAGAAGCCGTCGGTGTTGCGGCGGCCTGCATACATGCCTAAGAATGTGTTATTGGAGCCTCCTTCGTTGGAGAAGCCTGCATTCAGGCCTAAGAATGTGTTGTCATTACCGGTTAAGTTGGAGTAGCCTGCATTTAGGCCTAAGAATGTGTTGTAGGAGCCTAAGATGTTTGAGTGGCCTGCATTGATGCCTACGAAGGTGTTCGCACCTTTGATATTACTCGCATAGAGCACTGTGCTCCCATCAATCTGGTAGCTGGAATTGGCGTTGATATCTCCGTTGACATCGAGCTTGGCTGCAGGAGTTGTTGTTCCAATGCCAACACTCCCCGGCACAGCAGAATACATATTATTTCCCGAAACGGTCCAATCCCCGTCATCTCCACTAATACCACTACGAGCATACTCGGCCGTATCAGCCTCAGAGGCCCAGAAGGCATACCCTACCGCCGTAATACGTTGCCGAGGCTGAAGCTCGGGATCGCCTCCAACCCGCACTCCAAGCCAACGTGTGGGAGCTTTGAACACCGTATCAGGAATGCTATTCACTCTCCCTAACAGAACATTGAAAATACCACTGCTCACCACCACCGCTGGCTGAGTCTCAGTCCATTTCAGAGTCCCTCCTGTCGAATCGTCGTAAATTGAAAAGGCCATGGAAACTGTCGTGTCCATGGCCACCCCGTCCTCATCGGTGAGCGTGCCTTGGTAATTCATCAGACCTGGCACTTCGGTCTTAGGCCCTTTCGATGCAGGGCCTTCAGCCAGGGTCAGACGGGACGCATCCGTCCGCGTCGCCTCGGTGGCGTCTTCCCCAGTCAGCGTTGCTGTCGACACAAGAACTATCGACAGCGCTACCATAAAAGCGATCGCTCTCATGAAATACCTCCTAGGAAGGCAAGGTTAAAGGTTTTGTTGCTAATGGGAGTTGAAATGATTATTGTATATTCGATCTTCTTTGGCAGAAAATAAACGACTGTGGCACAAAATACTTCGGCCCCCGAGAAGAGTCCCCGCCACCCTCAACTCCTGCCCAAGGAAAAGGGCGGGTGCAAAAAACTCTGGTTCCAGAGGTAACGCACCTACTTCCTCAGCAATCTTAGCGGAGAAAGCCCACCTCAAAGGTTCCGCACCCGCCCAAAACAGCTGAAAAACCTCGATTTTCTCAAACAAGGGCTAGCTTATTTAGCTCCAGCATCCAAGCTAGCGTCGAATTCCCCCACCTGGTTGGAATCCTCAGACAGGTTGCGGCTCGGATCCATCGCCTTGGCCACGTAGAAATAGTTGGTTAAAGTGTCTCCGGCAGCACCCAGATCCAGATAAGATGTGCCCTTGGTTCCGCCGAGGGAGTCTCCGCCAGTGGCCTCAAAATAGGGCTGTGTGGCTCGATAGACCACATAGTGGTCGATGGCCACGTTGTCGGCGGCGTGGGACCACTCCAACAGGATGTCATTCTCCGCCAGGTTGGCCGTCAAATCCCCGATGGTCGATGGGACCACGGGATCCTGATACCAGAATCCCGCGCCCATCTCAAAGTTCGTGCTGGCAGAAGGCCCGATAGGCGTAGACTGACCCAGTGTGGACTTCACCACGAAGTTCGTGGAGCTGGCCTGCCCACCCGCTGATGCTATCACCGAGGTGGCCATCTGGGCGTCGCCTGAGGCCAAGGAAAACGAAAACAGAACAGCCGCGACCAATAGCATCATCCTGCCAGCGTAACTTTCTGGTCCTAATCCTCTTTTATTCATAGCAGCTCACCCCTCTCCAGCTTAATGCAGGGTTACGAGAACTTTGACAAGACCGGTGCCAGAAGCCAACGATTCAAGAGCCTTTCCGAGAACTGTCCCTACTTTCGGATCGTCGTCCCGCATGGCATGACCCGGAGTGCCGGAGGTAACCAGCAAATCACCTGGGTGAATAGACCCGTTCTCCGCCGACGCCTTGCAGGGCACAATCCCAACCACGGCAAGGGGTACCTCGTTGAACTCCGAGGCCATCTCCTCCATGGTGTATGTTCCCGTCTCTTCACCTTCACCCCGCACAGGCTTGTCCCAGTCTCGTTCAGAGCCCAGGAAACCAGGCCGCGTGCTGTAGATACCAGCCACCAGCGTCGATCGCGGCACAGAAGCTTTCACGGTTGCCCGCGAATTACGAGGATCGATCACCATCACGTCTCCCGGCTCTACCGTTTGGGCTCCCGAGCTCACTGCGATCATCTCGGAAAAGTCCGCTGGACCGGAGTAGGATCCATCCGCATACACGTTTCCATCCGCCTCGACTTTGAACTTAACAGTGTCTCCTCGCTCGCATTCTATAAATTGCATGCCGTTCGCGGTGCCGCTTCCAGCCCTGATCTGAAGCATGTCTTTGTCTGCGCTGAGATTTTGGTTAGTCTCAAAATTGACCATCTGCGAAACGCTGAAGCCTGTGCTGTAAATATCAAGCGCCAGGCTTGAGGCTGCACTGTTAATGCTCATCTCTCCTTCTACTTCGAGCTCCTGACTTGGAGTTGTCGTCCCAATGCCCACATTGCCAGCCGGGTTTAGAACGATGTCACCAACATCTGTGTTCAGAAATCCATCTGTTCCATCATGGGTCATCTCAAGATACGTGTTCCAGCTGGCCGCTGCACTACCATGAATCCTTAAACGGGCATCATAAGCTCTCGCATTCGTAAAGTCTGTATAGAAACCGAAAACCTGGTCTGTGCTATCATTGCCCACGATAGGAGCGAGGCTGTTGTTATCGAATCGAATTTTAAATCTACTAGGATGTTCTTTCTCCGTACGGAGAATTAGCTCACCACTAGAGGCCCATAGAAGAAGATTTCCCCACACCTCCAATTTCTCTGTAGGGTCTTCTGTCCCAATGCCTACATTCCGCGAGGCATAGAGATCACCAACAAAGTATCCAGCATAGCCCGAGGGACCACTCCCACCATACACTCCCTTACCAGACAAACTGCTACCATAAACACCGGTGCCTTCTAAGCTATGACCATATACACCATAATCCCATCCATCTCCATATACACCCGTTATGTCCCCAGAGGGTAGGCCATTTTTGGGTAAATATTCCCCACCAGCTATTCCAACCACGCCATAGCCCGTTAAGCCGGGGAGACCATAGCTTTCGCCATATACACCATAGTTAGTTTGGCTATACCCCCCCACGCCGCAGAAGTCGCTGCCCAGATAACCAAAGTTGCCAGAACTGCTATGTTGGCCATATACGCCCTCACCGGTGCCGTTGGTTTCGGCATAAAGCGCAGAACTGTCATTACTGGCGTTATTAATCCGGAAGTATCCTGCTCGACTTGTTCCAGTAGTCACGGCGTGTAGCTTTGCATCAGGACTAACCGTGCCAATGCCCACGTCGCCCCCCAAGTAAGAATTGTTCGGTGTGTAAACACCCCAAGTATTACCGCCCAAATCCCTGTAACCTAATGCACCCCAATAGGAACCTGACAACTCCGCACCAAAAACACCTCCTGATATGCCACTTAAATTTTCGCTATAACCAGCCACACCGAAGGAAAAATTGTCGCCAAAAGCGTTTGCACCTACAACTCCATAATTCCCATCTAGATAACCATAACCGGAACCCATATTCTCCACAGTTGGAAAATAGGATCCCTTGACGGCTGCTCTTGCATCGGAGGAATCATCGGATCCAAGCATCCAAGCACTGATGGCAATCTTATTTTCAGTGCTCGCATCGATGGCAATCTTATTTTCACTTTCTACATTCAGCGCGCTGGTCCCTTTTTCCTTACTGATGCTGCTGTTCTCTCTCCTTAAGCCCTCCCCTCTCGACCCGCCTTCCGTTTTCTTCGTCGTAGATATGATGTTGACCTGATCTGCCACATTGGAATACAGGTCGTCGCCGATAATCACCCAATCCCCATCACTAACTGCATTCTTAGCATACCCAGCCGTATCGGCCTCTGCTGCCCAAAAAGCATACCCCACAGCCGCAATCCGCTGCCTCGGTGTCATCTCGGCATCACCGCCCACCTGAATCCCCAGCCAACGCTCAGGATCTTTGAAAACCGTGTCAGAAATGCTATTCACATTCCCCAAAAGAACGTTAAAGACACCACTGCTCACTATCACCACAGGCTGAGTTTCAGTCCATACAGTAGATCCTCCCGTCGAATCGGTGTAAATTGAAAAGGCCATGGAAACTGTCGTGTCCATGGCCATCCCGTGCTCATCGGTGAGCGTGCCTTGGTAATTCATCAGACCCGGCACTTCGGTCTTAGGCCCTTTCGATGCAGGGCTTTCAGCTGGAGTCAGACGGAACGCATCCGTCCTCGTCGCCTCCGTGGCGACATCCCCAGCAAGGACGACTGTCGACAGCAAAACTATCGACAGCACCACCATAAAAGCGATCGCTCTCATGGCGCACCTCCTTTTAGGGCTAAAGGTTTGAAAGAAAGGTAATGGAATGGATAAAGTCTTTTCTCTTTTCTTAAAAAAATCCGTTCGAAATTTCAGAACCATTTTACCACAATAGGTATTTTTTGTCAAGAAAAAATTCCTTCTATAGCAAAGATTTATAAAATAATTGCTTTTATTGTAATTAAATCCATTATCACATGATATCCAAGCTCAAAAAGGCCCCGCTCCCTGTGGATGTTATCATCCGCAGGGAAAGCAAAGACAACTCGCGTTCAAATCCACGGCACGTTTGATATCTAATGCGTTTATGAGTGCTTATGTATTTGTTTTTGAGACAATTTTCTTCAAGCGCAACGAGCCTCAAAAAAGGCGGTAGAAGAGCACTACCGGTGACGCCGTTGATGAGAACATCCACGGCGAGCATGAGCGAGCATGAAAATCTCGTTGGTAAAAGCTCGTCTGTCTGTGTCGAAGCTCGTATTGTCTCTCGTCAGTCGGTATCGAAGTTCGTCCGCACAGATAGATGAGTGATGATCACGACGACTCTCGACAGACGCCTATTCGACACACGTAACCAGCTTCGAAACCGATAACCGACTCACGAGGAACACAAGCGCTGTCGTGTAGGGCGCCCCGACGCCATCTAAACGCCGTGGATGATAACATCCATGGCGAGCACGCGGAGGCTTGAAGCTGGATTAAAGCTGTGGAAGCTGATTCTGAAGCTTGACGCAAGATGCGGGAAACTAGATCAAGAATAGTTATCTTCAAGCTGGCGGCATTCCAGCTTCTAGCTACCAACTTCAAGCACACGAAGTACCTCCGAGGTGTCCTCTCGCAAGGCCTCGAGCGTTTTCCACCTTCGCTTCGCCTACGACAAAAATGCGCCAAAAACATCTTGACTTTGGGCTATCCAGCCGGTATTATGTGCACGATGAGCGAGGCGAACATCTCTTCTTACGACACTCATAATGGGCTTGAGCTAGGATTTCCTCTTTTCCCCATCACTTATTAAGCAAATCTATGAACAACAATTTTTTAAGATGGACCAGCAGCTCCCTTTTGGCCTTGATCGTCATCGTGTGCCTTTCTGGGCCGGCAGCAGCTCAAGACGCTCGCGACAGAGGCCCAAGATCCTCGGGAGCAAGAGGCCTAGCCAAACCCCTGGTGGACGATTTCAGGCACTACACCACCATCGGCAATATCGGGTTGACAGTCACCAACTTCAGCAACTTCGGAAACGGCTTCTCCAATCCGGAGCAGCCTTCCTGCGAATATCCCCGTGGTTCTGGCGTCGAACACCTTTACCGGGGAGGTCTCTGGGTGGGAGCTAGAACGCCAGATGGCACCATCCACGTGACCACCGGGGCTTTGGATGCAGGCTCGGTGGACCAGGGAGAGGAGGGCTTCGAGTTCGCCGCCGCTCTACGAGATAGCATCACCGAGTATTCCTCCATCACCACCTCTCGTTATTACGTCCCCTCGGCCATCTCGGAGCAGGATTTCACCTGCACCTACACCGACACCCACACAGTGGTCCCCGGAACCTCCATCCAGATCCCCAACCACACCCCTCTGGGCATCGAGGTTCATCAAGAAAGCTATGCCTGGAGCTTCCCTTTCGCCGACGCCTTCGTGATCCTGAACTTCACCATCAAGAACATTCGCACAGACGGTTTGCCTCTCCGGGACATCTATTTGGGCTTTTGGGTGGACACCACCGTGGGCAACACAAATCTCACCGACCCGGAGGAGGGAGACTGGAATTACTACGACGACAGCAACGGCTACGTGGACAGCCTGAGGCTGGCCTACGAGTATGACGACGACGGAGACTACGGCTATTCGCAGAGCTACGCTGGCGTAAAGCTTCTGGGCACTACCCCGGCCATCGATCTGGATTCCCTAACCCATTACAATCACTGGCTATGGCGTCGGAGCACCTCCGCCGACCCCACTTACCAGTACCTGCTCATGCCCCGCGATGAACAGGCTCGGTATGAGAAGATGACACGGAGCTACATGGATCTGGATCCCAATCTGAGTCCGGTCACTCCGGAGCCAAGGGATTGGGTTATGCTCCTGTCCTGCGGGCCCTTCGAAGAATTAGAGGCCAATTCCACTATCAACGTGGTCTTCGCCATCGTCTGTGGCAAATGGGGACCGGAAACCGACCGCCTGGCTTTTCTCCGTCTCAACTCATCCTGGGCCCAGATCGCCTACGACAACGATTACACCCTCCCCACACCCCCTCCATCTCCCGATCTGAGCTTTGATCCCCGAGACGGCGAGGTACTGCTCACCTGGGACGACTCTCCGGAGGACTATGTTGATCCAGTCAGCCATCAGCAGGATTTCGAGGGCTACCGTGTCTATCGCAGCATATCCCACGAGGGGGAAGTGAGCAGCTTTATCCTCATCGCCGAGTTCGACAAGATCGACGACCTGGGCTACAACACCGGTCTGCAGCACGAATTTCTCAATAAAAACCTGCATAACGGCTGGCCGTATTGGTATGCCGTCACCTCCTTTGACCGGGGTGAACCGGACAACAACCTGCCCAGCCTGGAGAGCAGCATCAACCTGAACAAAACCCTGGTTTACCCGGGCACCAAGCCGCAATCCACCGGGAAGATCGGGGTCTATCCCAATCCGTATCGGGCCAGAGCTCTGTGGGACGGCATCGGTGAGCGGGAGCGGAAGCTGTATTTCAACAATCTACCGGCCAACGCGCAGATCCACGTCTACACCCTGGCCGGGGACCTGGTGGACAGTTTCGAGCACCATGATCCCGATTATGGAGAGCACTCCTGGGATATGATCACCCGCAAAGATCAACCCGTGGCCACGGGACTGTATATCTGCGCGGTGAAGAATCTGGATACAGGTCAGGTAAGAACCACCAAATTCCTGGTTATCAAATAACCTTTCACAGAGGGAGGAGAACCATGAGGTCATTGCTACTGATGGGCATCCTGGCGCTAACACTGATGTGGGTTCTGCCAGCCAGCGGTCAGATACCTTACCCGTTCATGACCATTCAAGAAATCCAACAGGTGAATGCCGGCGACGATAGCTCCTACCAGGCCGCCTTCCCAATGGACACCATCTGGACCACGGGAATCGTGACCGTAGGCGCAGGTGAGATCTACGCTGGAGGTAACATCACGCTGTATATGCAGGATGCTGCTGGCGGGCCATGGAGCGGCATTCTGCTGTTCAACAGCGACAACTCAGCCTTCAACGTCGGCCGCAGAGATTCCATTTTGGTCATCGGTACCATTGGGGAATACACCACTGTCAGCGACAGCCTGGAGACGGGATATAACATCGAGACCAGCATGTCCGAGATCTTCACTGCAGCCGCTGTGCTGAAGGTCGGAGAGGACAAACCTCTCCCGGCGATCGTAGACCTGATCCCAGGAGATATAGACTCTTTGGCCGCCATCCAACGCTCTGCCGAGCAATATGAGGCTTGCCAGGTGCGCGTGCAAAACGTGGTGGTCACCTCTCAGGAGTCGGCCTATCGACAGTTTTGGGTCAGCGACGATGGGGGCTGGTCGGAATCGTGCGTCATCCGGCTGTATGCCGATAGCCTGAACAACTATCCCATCCCGCCCGCCGGGTCCGTCTTCGAGTCCATCACCGGGGTGATCTATCATGTATATGGCAACTACACTCTATTATGCCGTAGGCCCGAGGACCTAGTTCTGGCCACGGGCGCTCCCCTGATCGGCTATTCTTACTCCCCCATGCCGCCACAACCCGATGATACGGTGATGGTGGAAATCACCATCGTGGACGATGGCAGCATCGTCGAGGCGAGTCTGTTCTATCAGCTGAACGGTGGAGAGTTCTACGACGCGCCCCTGGAACATCTGGGCGGCGCCTCATATTTGGGTAGAGTCCCGCCGCAGCCGCTGGGAACGGTGGTGGGCTTCTATATCACCGCCACCGATGACATCGGTCAGACCTCCTACGAGCCTGAGAATGCACCCACCGAGGTGGTCAATTATACGGTGGTGCAGTCGGTGCTGGCCACCATCTACGAGATCCAGTACACCACGGATCCCGGACCCAACAGCACCTACCCCTCTCCCATGGACAGCGTGTTGGTGACGATCACCGGCGTGGTCACCGAGGACCATTCCCACTCCAGCACCCATTTTCATATCCAGGACGACGCAGACCCCCAGAGCACCGGAGGGGCCTGGAACGGCATCTACGTTTTCGACAACGGGGGATACAGCCCGGCTGTCGGGGACAAGGTCCAGATCACCGGCCTGATCTCGGAATACTATGGCAAGACCGAGATCGGCGACCTGGTCTCCTGCACCTTACTCAGCTCCGGCCATGACGTTCCTCCAGTGGAGTGTACGACTGGCGAGTTAGAATTTGAAGACCCGGCCAGCGAGCCCTACGAGGGCGTCTACATCATCGTGCGGGATGTCACGGTCACCAATCCCAATGATGGCTTCGGCAACTGGCACATCAGCGACGGAACCGGAACGGCGCAAGTGGACGTCAGCGGTGACTACAGCTACGAGCCAAAGCTCAACGATCACATCGATTATGTCCGGGGCGTCATCGACTACAGCTACGATCAATACGAGATCGAGATCCGCAACGACGACGACATCGGCCCGGTGACTACCGGGGTGGAGGAGTTCTCCAGTGAAGTACCCAGGGAATTCGCCATCTCCCAGAACTACCCCAACCCCTTCAATCCCGTCACCCAGTTCATATATAGTGTGCCCCATGAGACCTACGTGAAAATCGAGATTTTCAACGTGTTGGGCCAGAGGGTGCGCACCTTGGTGGACAACAGGGTTTCGGCGGGCAACCATGTGGTCACCTGGCGAGGCCGAAACGACGCTCAAGCAGAGGTGGCTAGCGGACTTTACTTCTACCGCTTCCAGGCGGAAGGCCTTATTCGTGTTCGCAAGATGGTTCTCTTGAAATAGAATCCGATGCGTTATTTGAAATCCTCTATAAGGTCTCTGGCTCCCTGGATCCTGGCGCTTTTGCTCCTGGCCAGCGTCACAGTCACCACCTCGGCCCAAGCTCACCTGGAGTATGTGAGCAGCACGTTGTGGTCGGATGTGCGAGCGGTGTCCGTGCGGGGAGATACAGCCTATTGTGCTTTCGCCAATGGGCTTGTCGTCCTCCAGCTTACTTCTGGAATATCCCCTGAGGAAATGAGCCACCTATATCTTGAGGGGAACGGACGTGACGTGCACCTTCATGGCGAGCACGTCTATGTGGCCGACGGCTGGGGCGGGCTTCAGATAGCTCAGCTGGAAGAGACGGCTGGTCTCGTGTGGGTGGGGCAGTATAATACTCCTGACGTCGTTTATGGCGTCGAGGTTCAAGACACCCTAGCTTATCTGGCTGCCGGGGAGAGCGGTTTGGTCATTGCAGATGTTCACATCCCAGCATATCCTCAGTATGTGGGCTCCTATGTCACCATTGGAGCTGCCCAGAAGGTCTCGGTCAAGGACTCACTGGCCTTTGTGGCTATTGGGGATGGCGGGGTGGAGATCGTGAACATAAAGAATCCTGACTACCCAACCCTAGTGAGCAGTTACGGTTTTCCTGGATTTACCTTCGCCCATGACCTTCACCTGGAAGGCGCTTTTCTTTACCTGGCCTTGGGCAGCGGTGGTTTGAGCATTCTGGACGTAACCAATCCAGCGGTCCCCCTGGAAAGGGGAACCTATAACAGCCCGGGGAAAGCCGAGGGTATTGAGGTGCAGGGAACGCGAGCCTATTTAGCTGATGGCTATTCGGGATTTGAGGTTATCGACGTTACTAACCCGGATAATCCCCGGCTTCTCGGCTTCCACAACACGCAGCAATGGGGCTACCAACTCTGTGTAGAGGATACCTTAGTTTACGTTGCAGATGGATTCGGAGGTCTGCGGATCTTTGACGTGACCGATGCTGAGCACCCACGGCCACTGGATTCTTACGAAACCCCAGACCGGGCCCACGGCGTTCACGTTCGAGGTTCCTACGCCTATGTAGCCTGCGGGGGTACGGGACTTGAGGTGGCGGATGTGAGCCAACCAGCCGATCCGACGTCCATCGGCCAGCACGACACCGATGGCTTCGCCATGGCCCTGCAAGTAGACGGTGATTACGCCTATCTGGTCACCGAAGCGGGGGGACTTCAGATCTTCGATATTCAGGATCCCTCTCAGCCAAAACCAATGGGATCGCTGCCTACCCCACATTACAGCTGGGCCGTGGCGGTGAGGGACACGTTGGCTTACGTGGCCGACGGCAACAGCGGACTGCAGATTATGAGCGTGGCCGATCCCACCGAGCCCCATTTGGTCGGATCTTACGATACGCCCGGCTTTGCCGCCGATCTTGCTCTGGACGGTTCATACGCTTACGTGGCCGATAAGGATGGAGGACTACAGATCCTGCAGGTACAGGATCCCTCCTCCCCAAGCTACGTGAGCTCTTACCAGGACTGGGGAGAACCGTCGGGAGTTCAAATCATTTGGCCTTATGCCTATGTAGCCAATGGAATGCGAGGCTTGTTGATTCTGGACATCTCCGAGCCCGACAATCCCAAATTTGAGGGTTCTGTGGACACTCCCGGCCTTGCTAGAGATGTCTCAGTTGAAGGTCATTGCGCCTTCGTGGCCGACGGGGATTCGGGCGTCGTGGCCGTAAACGTCCACGATCCGTCCCTGCCGGTCATCAGCGGCCACTACCACAGCCATCTTCATGCCTATGCTGTGGATGCGGCCGGAGATCTGCTGTACGTATCTGATGGATCTTCCCTGCTCACGTTGCGCTTTCAGCCCACTAGAGTTGTATACCAAGCTCCTGAGAGTCAAACACCTGAGCTGGTTCAGCTTTACCAGAATCAACCCAATCCCTTCAATGTTTATACCAATATATCCTTCAGTGTGACCCATCTAGAGGATGGTGAAGAGGTTCCCATTTCATTAAAAATCTACAACGTTCAAGGACAGTTTATCAAAACCCTGTTGGAGGGAAGCGTGGGACCAGGAGTCTACCAGACAACCTGGGCAGGAAGGGATACCCAGGGAATGCTGATGAAGAGCGGCATCTACTTCTGCGTTCTCCGGGCCGGCTCTTGGCAAGATTCTAAAAAGTTGGTGCTTCTCAGATAAACACAACCAGGTTCTCTTATGATTGCAGGAGAGAACTCGATGTACCGTCAGGAAAAGATCTTCAAGATTATTATCACCTTATTGGTACCTTTCAGCGGCCTCCTTCTGGCCTGTTCCGAGCATAAGCCTTCCCAGCCTCACGGAAACCTGAGGCCAGAGACCCATCTCTCTGTCATCCTGCCGGAGGGGATGGATACTCCGGATACTACCGTGAGCAAACAGGTACTCCACTGGTGGGGCGATGATCCCGATGGCATCGTCGTCGGCTATTACTGGGCCTGGGAGGACACCAGTTGTGATACATGTTGGACCTGGACGGTGACCAATCAAGACACGTTTCAGCTGAGGATCCTCAGCCAATACGATTCCTTCACCTTCTACGTGAAAGCGGTGGACAACACTGCCATCTTCGACGCCTTCCCCTCGGACAGCACACCCCCTGTGGACGCCATCGGGGCCGTAGACCTCACTCCAGCCATTATGACTTTTCCCATCAAGAACTCCGCTCCGGAGATCCGGTTCCCTGCGGAACTGACTCTGAGCTACGCCCAGAACGATTACGTATCCTTTCACATCGCCTCCTTCAACTGGGAAGGTACCGATCCCGACGGGGATGACACCATCGTGAAATACCTCTATGCCCTCGACGACACCTCAACCTGGCAGGAGCTTGTCGGATCACCACCTCAAGCCCACGTTACCCTGGAGAACATTCCCGTGGGCCAGCATCGTTTCTACGTAAAAGCCGTAGATGTGGCCGGCGCCATCAGCTCCACCATCGCCTATCCTGATTCCGAGGGCACGTGGACCGTGCAGGAGAAAACGGGCGACATTCTGTACATCGACAACAACAAGTGGGCCGAATGGTTCAACGACGCCCGGCTATTCTACACCGGCGAGCTGGAAAGAATGGTTGGGCCCCAAGGATATTCCATCTGGATCTTCGAGGAAAGCTACCAGGTGCCGTTTTCCAAACTGGACATCACCAAGACCATGCAGCTTTTCGACGTGGTCATCTGGAACGCCGACCGGGACTCTTACCTTCTCAGGGCCTCCAGTAGCATCACCAGCTATATCATCGGCGGCCACATGCTGATGATCACCACGGACCTGGGGGAGGGCGACTATGATAATCCTCCCTTCACTTTTGCCCACATCGACAGCATCACCAATGAGGTGGACGAGATCGACATCGGGGATGAGCTGGAGCCTCTGGTAGACGGATATCCCCTGGTCAAAGCTAACCGTTACATCTCCCACACCCCTGAGGTGGGCTTTGGCCTGGTGCCCGACGACGAGTCTGAGGCCCTGTATCTTCTGTTGCATGAGCCCAATCCAGTGGTGGGACTGCGCTATCCCAGCGGTGGTCCCGCCTCCTTGATCTTTCTGGACTTCCAACTCCATTGGACAAACGGTCTGGGGACGGCCGGAGATCTTCTGGAGCACATCCTCACCGAGGAGTTTCAACAGTGACGAGGCCTTTTTCCTGTGAGGAGTATCTATGAATTTCTTTACCACATGGAATAGCGCGTGCCGCACACGGCGATCTCTTCCTCTGATTGGTCTTTTCCTGCTGGCTATGCTGACCTGGATACATCTGGTAGAGGCCAAAGAAACGGGCAGTGTGGTGGGCACGGTCATCGACGCCGAGACAAAGGTACCGCTGCCCGGGGTGAATATCGTCGTCAAAGGAACCTACCTGGGCGCGGCTACGGATGCTGACGGACGGTACCTCATCCCCGAGATTCCCACGGGAGACTTCACCTTTGAGGTTTCCATGATCGGCTACACCATCCAGCAGAAAACGGGCATTAAGATTTTGACAGATGAGACCATCGTCGTGGACTTCGTCTTGGAGCCCACTACCCTGGCATTGGGCCAGGAAATTACGGTCATCGGTGAAAAACCCCTCATGGAGGTCGACATCACCTCCTCCACCCGAAGCATCTCCGCCGATGAGATCCAGGCTTCTGTGGTTGAGAACGTCAGCGACGTGGTCAGTCAGCAGTTGGGAGTGGTTGAGGAGGAGGGCGCCCTGCATATCCGAGGCGGCAGATCACACGAGAGTCTGTTCCTTGTAGATGGGGTAGCCATCCGCGATCCCCTTTCGGGAGCTGCCTACGGCCTACAGGTGAGCGCCGATGCCATAGCCGAAATCGAGGTGATCACTGGCGGTTTCAACGCTGAATACGGTCAGGCCATGTCCGGTGTGGTCCAAATCAAAACTCGCGAAGGCGGCTCTGAGTATCACGGCAGTGCCACCGTGAAGAGCGACCACATCCTGGGCCTAGACTACTTCAACACCGACATAATGGAATTTAACCTCCACGGCCCGGAACATCTTCTCTCCTGGTTCCTGCCCGGGGATGTGACCTTCATGATCAACGGATATGGCTTCTTCTCGGACACATACCTGCCCCACGCCAAACGTCTTTACTCCTCCCAATATGGGGGAACTCGTTTCGCTCCCCGGGAGGAAAATGACTGGTCCGGGCTGGCCAAGATCACCTGGAAGATCGACCCCACGCATAAGTTATCGGCTACTTACAATCGGTCCCTAAAAATCAACCAGGGTTATTTTTCCGAATATGGTGGTTTCCCCTACCGCTACAGCCAGAATCTGGATAACTTCAACACCTATACCCAGGAAGCCATCGGGATCAACCTAAGCTGGACCCACACCATAAGCCCCACCACCTTCTACGAGACGGTCCTGAGCCGATTCTACACCAGTCTCCATTACGATGTGGCCGGAAAACACTGGTCTGAATATATCATGACCGACGATCAGCTACCAGTCAATACAGATTCTTTGGGCCAGGTGGAGGTGGGCGACGGCTTCTATGACTGGGGAGATGCCCCTTACTGGCACGACCATTATGTGGAGACTTACACCTTCAAGGGAGACCTGACCAGCCAGATTTCCCATCGCCATCAGCTAAAAACGGGTACCGAGCTGAGTACCACCGAGATGCAGCTGGTGGACATCTACAAACCCTGGCTGGGCGAGACAGGTCTGGGCCTTAACCACGACCTATACCGGGTTTATCCCCACAACGGGGCCTTCTATATCCAGGATAAAATCGTCTACGAGGGCCTGATCGTCAATGTAGGCCTGCGGTACGATTATTGGTTCCCGGGCAAATACGTGGAGGATGCCATCAACGACCCGGAGGCGGTGACCATCAGCGATGCCGCTCGAGAGAAGTTCAAAAAAGAGACTTTCCAGCTCTTCGGGCGCCGCGGCAAAGGTCATTTGAGCCCCCGGCTGGGCATCTCCCATCCCGTTTCCGATAACGACATGCTTTTTCTCTCCTACGGTCACTTTTCCCAATTGCCAAAGTACCAATATATTTACGCCAAGCTTACTTCCCGGTCCATGAGCACCTATCAGCTCTTTGGCAATCCCAACCTCAATTCCACCATCACCGTGGCCTACGAGATGGGTATCAAGCACAAGTTCAGCGAGAACCAGATGATCAGCCTCACGGCTTTCTATAAAGACATCTTCGATTATCCCACCTCCCTGCGTGTGGAGGCGGACAATCCCCGCTTAGGCAACATCAGCTACCTGATGTACTTCAATATGGACTTTGCCCGGGCTCGGGGTGTGGAGATCGAGCTGAAAAGACGGCACAGCCATTATCTTTCCGGAACGATGAACTTCGCTTACTCCATGGCCACGGGGAAAAGCTCCACTCCCGACGACGCTCTGCTGGTGGCCGCCGGAAGGCTACGAGAAAAGACCCTGAAGGAGGATTTCCTTAATTGGGACCGGCCCATACATTTCGCCATCAACGTCACCTTCCGGGCGGGAGAAAACGAGCATCCCAATCTGTTCGGGATAAAGCTGCCCGACAACTGGGCTGTCAACCTGCGCTGGCAAACTCAATCCGGCAAGAGATATCGGCCCGTGGAGCGTAAGGAAGATTCTAATTCTCAGCCCTACGATGACTACGGTGAGCGTAATGCCGAGGTGGGGAAACATTGGGAGTGGCTAGATATCAAGATCGAAAAAGACTTCCGATGGGGCCCCATTTGGACGACCCTTTTCCTTGAGGGCAAGAACGTGCTGAACAACAAAAACCCTCGCCTGATCAACCCTCTAACGGGTCGGGCCTGGGAACAGGGAGATCCCATCCCCATCAGCTGGGCCAATGATCCCGATGACCTGCCTCCCTGGAACCCGTCACGCTATAGGGAGCCCAGGAACCTGCGCCTGGGTTTGTCCGTCAGCTGGTAGGAGCAGCCCCATGAAGAAAATAACCACCACCGCCTTCATAATGGTCCTTGTCCTGATGCCCGGAGTCGCCTTCGCATGGCAGCCCTTCGTCAGCATGGGCGGCCAGCGAGCGGGCACCTCTTCGGCCCAGTTCCTGAAGATCGGCGTGGGAGCCAGGGCTGCTGGCCTGGGCGAGGCCTTCGTAGCCATGGCTGACGATGCCTCGACCCTCTACTGGAATCCCGCTGGGGTGGCCCTCCTCTCGGGAACTCAGGTGCACTTCACCCACGTCAGGTGGCCCGCGGACATTGAATATGAGTTCGTTGGCCTCACCAGGAGCATCTCCGGGATTGGATCCATCGGGCTCAGCTTTGCCTCCCTGCACATGGATGATATGGAGGTAACCACTGAGTTTCAGCCCCATGGCACAGGTGAATACTTCACCTATGGCGATTTTTTAGGGGCTCTGACCTATGCCCGTCGACTGACGGATCGGTTCACTTTCGGGATCAGCCTCAAGTACATCCAGGAGGATCTGGCCGATTTGACCACCCATGGCTGGGTGGTGGACATGGGCACCTATTATCGCACCGGCTTCAAGAGCCTGCGCATCGCCGCCAACTTGGCCAATTTCGGAACCAACCTGCGGCCCGACGGAACCTTTCGGGGTTACGATGAACAGGGCGTGTGGGGTGAGCGCCGGTATGAGGCCTTTGCTCCGCCCACCGTCTTCCGGCTGGGCACGGCCATGGAGCTTCTGGACCGGGACGATCATCGTTTGACTTGCTGCTTCGCCATGAACCACCCTGTGGACAACGCCGAGAACGCCTCTGTGGGCCTGGAGTATCAGCTCTGGAAAGCCCTCTCCACTCGGATTGGCTACAAGTTCAACTATGACGAGGAACGGCTCACCCTGGGTGCTGGATGGCAGCTGCCCTTGTGGTCCACTCAGACAAAGATAGATTACGCCTATACCGATTTCGGATTGTTGGACTCGGCCCACCGATTCTCATTCGATTTCTCTTTCTAATAGGAAGAGAGCACCACCATGAAATATGGTCTACAAACATCTCTTCTCGCTGTGGTCATATTCGTCGCGACGGCCGGATGCGGCAAGAAGATGAAGCTCCCCACGGAGACCCCTCTGGACAAATGGGGGGCTGGTGACACCACTTATGTGCGCATCAATCCACCATGGAATGCCAACCACCCGTATGGCCAAGCATTCCAGAGCCCCAGAGACGTCATCGTAGGCCGAGACGGGAACATCTACGTGGCCGATAGCCTGTTCATCTGGCAATTGAATCGGGCTGGCCAAGTTCAACGTAAGTATCTGGTGCCCGGACTGGAGGACATCAAGGCCATTGGTCAGGATCTCACCGGCAAAATCTACGCGGTCCGCGGGGACTCCAATGTGTACAAACTGGATGGCACGTTCTTCGTCTCCCATCGAAAAGCTCGATACACGGGATTGGCCGTAGACGACGAGAACTGGATTTATCTGGCCGACTCGGGACGACAGATGCTGCTGAAATTCTTCACCGAAGATCCCTCAATGGCGGATACCCTGGCCACCTACGGTTCAGGAGGCGGCACCGTCGACCACCCCCGGGGCGTTACCATCGACGCCTTGTTAAACGTCTACTTCGCCCAGGAGGGGGGTAGCTTTCACGTTCAGAAGCTTCGGCCTTTCGGAGACGACTACCTGCCGGCCGTCTATTTCGGCCTGGAGGGTGACTCTCTGAAGGAGTTCATCACTCCCCAGGATGTGGCCGTGGACTTGGATGGCTATATCTACGTGGCCGATACGGGAAACCATCGCATCCAAAAATTCACCTCTCATGCAGGTCTAAAAATCGCCTTCGGGGATAGCGGCTCCGCCGGAGATCAATTCATCTTCCCGGCGGGCATCGCCGTGGATGAGGATCTGATCCTGTACATCGCCGATACCGGCAATAACCGAGTGGAGCGTTATCAGCTCTCCACCGAGGTGGATATCCCCGAAGAGCCCTGATCATCCCTGATAAAAATTTCATGGTCCCGATTCTCACTTAAAGGAGTGCTTTAAGTATGGCGGCTATTCTCTGCCTCTTCGAAGATCCCGGCTATCGGAAACTTCTCCCTCTGGCATACACCCGGCCAGTCTACGATCTGCAGTGCGGAACCTGCACCCTGGGCGAAAAGATCACTCGCCAATACACGCAGACCACCATCGTGGCACACTGTCGACCGGAGTTGGCCGCGGTTGTGAAAAAGGTCTATCCAAAACTTCCTGTCAACGAGCTGCCCCGCGAGGCCTGCTTGTTGATCAACGGCCGCCTTCTGGCAGATGAAACCCTCAACGTGAAGATCCCGCAGGAGGGGGAAGACTGCCTGTTTACATCTGGCGACACCCTCGTGGCGGCCCGAGTCAGCGGTAAAAATCTCGAAGGGCTGCGCTCCAAAATGGACTCAGGTCCTATTACCCCCGACCTGTTGCCCGTTGACCGAACCCAGGAGGTTGAGGTTCAGCTGATTGAATACCCATGGGATCTAGTACACCAAAATGGTCCACAAATCGAGGCTGACTGGGAGCTTTCTGGCTATCATGGGCAGATCGAGGGTCACATATATGATGGCGCAATCCTGATGAACCGCGACGAGATCTTCATAGGTCAGGGAGCTAAGGTCAAGCCGGGAGCAATACTGGATGCTGAAAAAGGCCCTGTCATCATCGAGCCCGGGGCGACCATTTTTCCCAACGCCGCCATCGAGGGGCCAGCTTTCATCGGCGAAAAAAGCCTCATCAAGATCGGGGCCAAGATCTACGAAGGCACCAGCATCGGAGAGGTGTGCAAGGTGGGCGGCGAGCTGGAGGAGACCATCGTCCACAGCTACAGCAATAAGCAGCACGACGGCTTTCTAGGTCACTCCTATCTGGGGATGTGGGTCAACCTGGGCGCTGACACGAACAACAGCGATCTGAAGAATAATTATGGCAACGTGAAGGTATATGTGGACGGGGAGATGGTGGACTCGGGCTCCATGTTTGTGGGATTGACTATGGGAGACCACTCCAAATCGGGCATCAACACCATGTTCAACACGGGCACCGTGGTCGGTGTGAGCTGCAATGTCTACGGCGGCGGGTTCCCTCCCAAGTTCATCCCCTCTTTCACCTGGGGAGGAGCCGAGGGATTGGTGGAATACCGGTTGGACAAGGCCTTGGAGACGGCTCGGGCGGTGATGAACCGCAGAAAGATCGACCTAACAGCCGCAGATGAGAAGCTGATCAGGGGGATCTTTGAGGCTACGGCGAAGGAGAGGGCTAATTTGAAATAATCCCCAAAAGAGCAAGTGCTAAAAAAAGATCGAAAGTCCAAAAAGCCTGGTCTCACCATCCGGGCTTTTTCCATGTTCGGTCAAATCGTTCCCCCTTTCTAGAGGCCCACGACCTTCTCCTGGAAAATCCCCAGGGAAAAGGGAAAATAATCCCTTGACATCTAGGTCAGTAGTTACTACCATAAAAGACTTCGAGGAAGGGAAGATTTAGGGGCTAGTGTCAGACTTAAACCAGCATCGGAAAAGAAATGTCAGGTCTCGCCCAAATCTCGCAGCGCCTCATCGGAGGGGATATCCAAGGGGTTCTGGACCTTGCGGCAGAAGCCCTGAGCGCCGGCGTTCCGGCCCAGGACATCCTCAACCAAGGACTGTTGCCGGGAATGAAGGTGGTGGGTGAGAAATTTAAAAAGAACCTCATCTACATACCGGAAGTGGTCCTGTCGGCCAAGGCCATGCAGGCCGCAATGGAGCTTCTTCGCCCTCACTTGGAGGCCGGGCAGATAAAACCAATGGCCACCGTGGTTATCGGCACGGTCCAGGGAGATCTTCACGATATCGGTAAAAATCTGGTGGCCATGATGTTCAAGGGGTCCGGCTTTGAGGTGGTTGATCTGGGCATCGACGTGAGCCCCGAGCAGTTTGTTCAGGAAGCGGCCCGGAGAAAGGCCCATATATTAGCCCTCTCGGCCCTGCTGACCACCTCCATGCCCAACATGAAAAAGACCCTGGATCTCCTCTCGGAGAGGGGCCTTCGAGGGGGATTGATCACCATGGTAGGAGGCGCTCCCCTGACCCAGGCGTACGCCGACCAGATTGGAGCCGATGGATATGCCCAAAACGCCAGCCTGGCTGTGGAGAGGGTCAAAGAGCTGTTGAAATCGAGAACTCCTCAATCCTCTCAGGAGTCGTAGCCACATGATCATCGTGGGAGAACTGATCAACGGCACTCGTCAGGCCATCGCCAAAGCCGTGGCCCAGCGGGATGCCAAGACCATCTTGAACGTGGCCCAAAAGCAGGTGGAAGCCGGCGCTCATTTGCTGGACATCAACGCTGGAACCGATCCGGATCGAGAAGTTGAAGATCTCCTCTGGCTCCTGGAAGTGGTCTTGGAAAATTTGGACGTCCCCCTGTGCATTGACAGCCCCAATTTTCAAGCCATGGAGATTGGCCTCAAAAAAGCCCAACAGCGAGCCGCGATGATCAACTCCATCACCGGGGAGACTCAACGACTGGAGGCGTTCCTTCCCCTCATCAAGACGTGCCAAAGCCAGATCATCATCCTATGCATGGACGACTCTGGAATCCCGGAGACGCCAGGGGGACGTCTGGAAATAGCCGCTAATCTAGTAGAGAAGCTGACCGCCCACGGCGTTCAGGCCAGTCGGCTCTTTTTTGATCCCATCATTCGCCCGGTCAGCACTGATTTCCAGGCTGGACAGATTCCCCGGGACACGCTGAGATTGATCAAGAAAGAACTGCCCGGGGTCAACACCATCTGCGGCTTAAGCAACATCTCCTTTGGTCTCCCTCAGCGGCAGCTGCTCAACCGCAATTATCTCACAATTCTATTGGCCGAGGGTCTCGATGCAGCCATCCTCGATCCCACCGACGGTGCTCTGATGGCCAATTTAGCTACCACTCAAGCTTTGTTGGGCAAAGATAAACACTGCCTGAACTACATCTCCGCCTATCGAGAGGGCAAGCTGGCGTAAAACCATTGGGAGTCCCAGGGCCAAGGCTTGAACTCCATTCGCCAAAAAGGGAGAAATTGCGGTGAAGCACCGGGACGTGAGGACCGAGTTAATTGAGGTCTGTCGTTGGTTGGCTCAACGGGCCTTTGTCGCCGCCGACGACGGGTCCGTCAGCGCGAAAGCAGCACCCGATCAGATTCTGATCACGCCCCGAGGAAAAAGTCTGGGACGAATCACCCCAGATCAACTGATTCAGTGCCATCTGGAAGAAGAGAGGCTCGGCGGAGAGGTTGAGCCCTCACCAGCCCTTCGCCTCCACTTGGCCGCCTACCTTCAAAGGACGGAGATCACCGCGGTTATCCAGGCGCAGCCCCCTGCAGCCACTGCATTCGCCGTCGCCGGTATACCCCTAGTGCAGCCGATCCTTCCCGAAACGGTCCTGACCTTGGGCTCGGTGCCCATGGTGTCATACGCCACTCCCTTCACCGCGGAGGCTGCCCAGGCCATCGGGCAATCAATTCTGGGACACGACGCACTGCTTCTGAAAAATCGCGGTATTGTGACAGTGGGGCTTGACCTCATGGACGCCCTGCAGAAACTGGAACGGGTGGAACAACTGGCCTCTGTCCTGCTTGCGGCGAAATCTCTTGATCACATCGACATACTCTCCGGAAACCAGGTGAACAAGCTCTTGGCTCTTCGAGAAAATCTTAAACTCAGGGGGAAAAATCCCTGGGTGATGCCTCACCAGGAGAAAAAGAATGGCTGAGGGACACATTCCCCTGCTCACCGTTCGGGCTAGGACCCTTCCCCTGGCCTGGGAAAAAGCGGTGCTTCTCTGTTGGGCCAAGGGCGCATCCGTGTGTACCGAATACGACCGTGTCGGAGATCCGCCCAGCCGCGACTGCACCATGGCGATCACCGTCACCGCTCCCCTGGCCGAGCCCAGAATCCATCGAGCCTTCCCGGGAAGCCTGGAAGACCTTGAGATCTATCGGCAAGAAGTGGTCAATGGCATCCACGATCATTGGATCTCTCCCCAGGAGGGAAAATGGACCTACACCTACCACCAGCGCTTGTTCGAATATGATGCCGGCAAGCAGGCCGTTGATCAGATTGCCTTCATGGTGGAGAAACTCTCCCGGATCCCCTTTTCTCGCCGAGCCCAGGCCATCACCTGGAATCCCCAAATTGATCCCCCCACCAACGATCCCCCCTGTCTGCAGCGAATATGGTGTCGGCTGATCCCCGGTCGCTCTGGCTTAGTTTTGAACATGAACGCCCACTGGCGATCGCGGGATGCCTATAAAGCGGCTTTTATGAACATGTTCGCCCTGACGGATCTCCAGCGTTACATCGCTGAGAACCTGGCGGCTCGCCTGGGCCAAAAAATCCGCATCGGCCGATATGTGGATATCAGCGACAGCTTTCACATCTACGGGTCATATGCCCAGGAGTTCCAGCAATTTCTACACACCACTCAGGAAAGAACCTTCTCAGACCGGGTGTGGAACTCGTCTTTCGCAGAGCCCTTTTTCCAGGATGCTCGCAAGAGAGTTGATGGGGAGATGACCTGAAGCCGGAAATCTCCGTGGTCGACCAAAAACTACATAAGCAATTCCACCAAATCCTCGGGCCCAAGGGGATCCTGGTCGCCCCCCAAGATCTCTCTCATTTCTCCCAAGATGCCTCCCGTATCCACTCTCCGCCCTCGGTGGTCCTACAGCCTCAAACCACCTCTCAAGTCGCTAAAATCATAGAGCTGGCCCATGAACACCGCCTACCCATATCCATCCGGGGAGGAGGCACGGGGCTGGACGGCGACGCGGTGGCCCCACGGGATGGCCTCCTAGTCAGCTTGAAGAAGATGAACCGGATCAAGGAGATCTCTCCTGAAAATACGGTGGCCGTGGTTCAGCCCGGCGTGATGACAGCACGGATAAACGATCAATTGAGGTCCTCTGATCTCTTCTATCCTATAGATCCCGCCAGCCAAGGTCAGGGCACCATCGGCGGCGATGTGGCCACGGGAGCCCACGGGCTCCGCACAGCGAAGTACGGCAGCATCTACAATTACCTGTTGGGCCTGGAGGTGGTGACGCCACCCGGAGAGGTCATTCGCTGCGGAGCCAAAACTCTCAAATGTGCCACGGGGTATCATCTCACCGATCTGTTTGCCGGCTCTCGAGGTCAGTTCGGCGTCATCACTGAGATTGTCCTGAAGCTTTTGCCCAGGCCCCAGGCCCGGGCCTCCCTGATGGCCACTTTCCATGAAGCAGCTCAGGCTCATCGGGTCAGGGAAGTCCTCATGCGAGAGAATATATGGCCCTCGCGACTGGAGTTACTGGATAGTTCCGCCGTAGAGAGAGGATTGTCGGACCTCAAACTAGATCTCTGGCCCAATCAGGTTCTCCTGCTGGCGGAGCTGGACGGATCAAAGTCTTTATTGAAAGACGATGTGGAGATGGCTGTGAAGATCCTGGCCCAGGAAGGTGGAGGGCGAATCCAACCAGCAGAAGATGAGCGCCAGGCTGAGCTGTGGTGGCGGTTGCGGGGTTCATTGCTCTCCGCTCTGGTGGGAGAAACCGATATGGCCCTCCTGCTCACCTTCATCTTGCCAGGAAGTAAAACGGCTCTGTTTTTTGAGAAACTGTCCTCTATCTGCGGGACGGATCCAATAACTCATTACATCTATGGCCACCTTGCGGAGGGACGTTGGCATGCGGTGCTACTGGCCAAGGGCGGCGAGAGTGCCAGGACACGGGATCTTACCCGATTGGCCAGGAATATCCATAAAACAGCCGGCTCTCTGGGCGGCAGAATCCTTCGGCCGCATGCCATCGGCTTTGATCCTGGAAAATCTCTGCAGCCATCAAGAGATGGCGGACAGGAAAGGCTATGGTCAGCCCTGAAGAGCCGCTTCGATCCGCGAGGAATCTTAAATCCCCATGAGTGAAAAGATCGACCCTTTTAGCTCATGTTTTAAGAAATCTGAGGAATATTCTCGGCCCTTGAGTGTATAGGAATATGAATGACTACGTTAAGTGTGCCTTCCGAAGACTCCAAAACTGCCCAAGTCACCGATGCGGATCTGATCCGAGGGGTTAAGGAAGGTCGAAGAGAGTGCTTTGACCAGCTGGTTCTGCGCCATCAGCGGAGAGTATATGCCATCACGCGCCAGATGACCTCCCATCACCAGGACGCAGACGACCTGGCCCAAGAGGCCTTCCTGGCAGCCTATCGAGCCATGGAGCGATTTGATGAACGGCAGAGCTTTTCGGCCTATCTTTGCCGTATCGCCATCAATTTGTCCATCAATCACCTTCGCAGGAGAAAGAGATGGCTGAAAATCTGGACAAAGAGCAGAGAGGAGGCTGGAGATCGCACCATGGGTGGCAAAGCTGTAAGCCCGCAGAAACAATTGGAACAGAAAGAGCTACTGAGCAGACTGGAAAAGGCCATGGATGCTCTTCCCGCGCACCAAAAGGCCGTTTTGGTCCTCAAGGTGCATCAGGAGATGAGCTACCAGGACATCGCCCAAACCTTGAAGATATCCCTGGGTACGGTGATGTCACGCCTCCATCGAGCCCGTCGTCATCTGAGGTCACAGCTCGAAGACCTTCTGTAAGCCCAAGAGGTGAGCTATTATGCGTTGCCACAAGATCAAAAAGCTATTGGATCCCTTTCTGGACGGAGAACTTTCCGAGGAAAAGCGACAAGAGGTGATCGACCATCTGGAGGGCTGCTCCAGCTGTCGTCAGCGGTTGGAGGCACTTCAGGAGGTGGAGACCCTCAGCCAGCAGCTGACCCAGGCTGAGCCCGACGAGGCCTACTGGCAGACTTTTCTGCCCCGTCTGCGAGAAAAGATAACCCGAAGCGAGCAAGCGCCAGCGCACAGGAGAATTCGGGAAGCCTTCGGCGATATTTTGACGCCACCCATTCCCTGGGTGAGAATTGCCAGCGCCGTGGCCACAGCCGTGTTGGTCTTCATCATAGGCCGTGCTGTTTTTCAACATGAAGCACGCATGAGGCGAATCAGTGCGTTGCCCAAAAAACTGCTCACCGAGCAGGTTCAAACCGCCGAGGAGAACAGAAAGTACCAGGAAGATGGGGCCAAACAGCAAGGCAAAAGTGCTCTCAGCACCACCCTCAAGCCTCGTGAAGAGATGGATCAGGAAGAGTCCGAGATGGGAATGGCTCCTGCTCCGGAGGAGAGCCCAGAAGAAAAGAGAAGTCCGGAACAGTTACCCTCTGAATCCAGGTCAACGCCAGATCAGGAACTGCCCTCGGTATCCGAAGCTGTACCACGAACACAGCCGACACCAGGGGGTGAGGTTGCGCCCTCAACTCGCCAGGAGCCAACGGAGAGCGCGGACCAGGTAGTACAATTCGAAATACAAGACATGGAGGGAAAGAAGCGTGATTTTCTCTTTCTGGGCAGAGCTGCTGAGAAAACGTCGGCTGTCACGAGCATGGCCATGGCGGATAAGGATTCCCACGCAGACCATTGGCACCAGCAGATACAAATTTGGCAAGATTTCATTGAGGCCCATCCCCGCGACGAGCAGCTTGCAGGCGCCTACTTACAACTGGCGGATGGCTGGTATCATTTAGCCCAACTTTCAACTCTGCATGAGGATCTCCTTCAAGCTGTGGAGGCTCATCGTGCCGCCCTGGACTTCGCCACCGAAACAACCACCAGAAGGCTTTTGCGGAGCCGTATCCAAGTTCTGGAGAAGATGCTGGAAAAAAAATAGGGAATATTTTCTCTCTTGAGGTGTTTATTCGGGTAGAGACCCGGGGCGAAGACAAGCACCAGGAGAAACCTCAAGCAATTGAGATATGAAACCGTTCTTTCGCCCCACGACCTTTTCTCTCCCCGAAAGGAGGTGGGCAACATGTTCCGGAAGCTCTCCATCACCCTGGCCTTGACCTTGCTATTTCCTGCCTTCGCCCTGGCCGACGGGTTCATCATCCCCATTCCACCCCCCGACGTCCGCAGAGTGCCACCGCTGTCCATCAAATACCATCGCGTTAACGTGACCATTCGGGACCAGGTGGCCACCACAGAGGTGGACCAGGTTTTCATCAACGACTTCCACAGGGATTTGGAAGGCACATACATCTTTCCCGTGCCCGAGGGGGCCAGCATCTCTAAGTTCTCCATGTACGTGGGCGGGGAGGAAATAGAGGGCAAAATTCTGGACAAAGACCAGGCCCGCCGCATATATGAAGACATCGTCCGCAGGGAGAAAGATCCCGCCATTCTAGAATACGTGGGAAGAGAGATGTTCAAGGTTCGGGTCTATCCCATCCCGGCCCACGGCGAAAAACGCATTGGCCTGCAGTATTCCGAGGTCTTGAAGCTGGACAGCGGCGTGTGCGTCTATACCTACTCTCTGGATACGGAAAAATTCTCGGCAAAGCCCATACGGGACGTCTCCGTGACCGTCGACCTGCGATCCCGGACACCTATCAAAACCGTCTACTCTCCCACGCACGAGATTACGGTCAACAAAAGAGATGACTACCATGCCGAGGTCACTTACGTGGAAGAGAACACAAATCCAGACCGTGATCTGGTGTTGTATTACACCGTCTCCGAGAAGGAACTGGGATTAAATCTGTTGGCCTATCGGAAGGGAGATGAGCCCGGTTTCTTCCTGGCCATGGTGTCGCCTCAGGTGGAACTGGCCGGGAAAGAAGTGGGCAAGGACATCTTTTTTCTTATGGATACCTCGGGCAGCATGAAGGGTGAGAAGATAAGCCAGGCCAAGGATGCCCTGAATTTCTGCCTACAGAGCCTGAATCCCGACGATCGGTTCAACATCGTGGCCTTCAGCACCAATCTGGAGACACTATCGGAAGATATCCTGGTCGCTGATGCCAAAGAGATCCGGGATGCTCAGAACTTCTTGAAGGAACTCACAGCATCGGGGGGCACCAATATACACGACGCCCTTCAGGAGGCACTAAAGCAAACAAATTCTCATTCCCGGCCCACTATGATCATCTTACTCACCGACGGCCTGCCCACGGTGGGGCTGAAAAACACCGATAAGATTCTCGAGATGACTCGAAGGTCCAACGAGGATCGAGCTCGAATTTTCGTCTTCGGGGTGGGCTATGATGTCAACACCCACTTCCTGGATCGGCTCTCCACCGAAAACGGAGCCGTCTCGGAATACGTACGACCTGAGGAGAGCATCGAGGTGAAGGTGTCCCGCTTTTTCGGCAAGGTAGCTAACCCCATACTCACCGACCTGAGCTTGGAATTCGGCTCCATGGCCTCCTCGGAAATCTACCCTGTGAATCTACCTGACCTGTTCAAGGGCTCCCAGCTCATCGTCTTGGGTCGATATAAAAAAGTCGGGTCAACGGCAGTGGTCCTGAAGGGTCATTCCTCAGATCGGAAAAAAAGCTTCACCTATGAGGTGGACGTCCGCTCTGAGGAACGCAATCAATTCATTCCCAGGCTTTGGGCCACCCGCAAAATCGGGTACCTGCTGGATCAGATTCGACTCCATGGGCACAATCAAGAGCTGGTCGACGAGATCGTCGAGCTGAGCAAGCGGTATGGCATCATGACCGAATACACCTCTTTTCTGGTGGACGCCGATATCACCGTTGCCAGAGAAGAGCTTTCCCGGGAGGCCGGCAAACGCATGGCCGACGCTTTTGATAAGAAAACTGGCGCTGGCGCCGTGAGCAGGGCCATGGATTTGGGCAGTCTCAAATCGCAGGCCGCTGCCCCCGCCAACGTCTACTTGGATGAGAGAGGCCAGGTCCGCAAGGTTACCGGCGTCAAAACCGTAGGAGCCAAGACATTTTATCTGAAACAGGGGATATGGACGGACAACGAATACCGCCAAGATCAGACGATCATCGAGGTGAAGCGTTTTAGCGATGCCTATTTTCAGCTTATCCACCGCTCGGTCGTGATGGGACGATATTTGGCCCTGGGGGATCAGGTCATCGTGAGCCTCAGGGATGGGGCTATCAAAGTCGGCGAGACGGGAAAGGAAAGCTTCTCAGAGGCTGAGCTTCGGGCGTTGCTATAACACAGCCATGGTCATGGCGAATAGTCGAAGGGGCGAGAAATCCTCGCCCCTTCCTGTCGACACAGGTATTCTATGCTCACTTTCGGTGGGAACAGCGTTTCTTTGATCGTTGCTTGGCGAAATGATTTTACAGCCTTTTTAATGGTATTCATTGTCCCTATGATGTGAGATTTTTTGTATCCGTCTCAAAAATGACGGGAGGTGAAGTTTTAAAATGAGACTATACCTGGTACAACATGGTCAAGCACTTCCCAAAGAGACCGACCCGGAGCGCCCCCTCAGCGAGCCTGGGCAGGCCGATATCACCCGTTTAGCCAAGTTTTTACAAAATGCAAACGTTCAGGTCTCCAGGGTCATCCACAGCGGCAAGAAAAGGGCTCAACAGACGGCCGATCTGCTGACCTCAGCCATCTGTCCGGGAGAGACCACACAGGAAGCCATGGGCCTAAACCCGAATGATCCCGTAGAGGAATTTGCCGCAAAAGCAAGTCAGTGGCAAGAAGACACCCTCGTAGTGGGCCATCTACCATTTCTGGCCAAGCTGGTAGATCATCTGTTGGCCAAAGGTCAAGGAGAGGTGGTCTCATTCCGTCCCGGCACCGTCGTTTGCCTGGAGCGTATCGACCCGCAGGGATGGACCATCGCCTGGATGATCCGGCCCGAGTTGTTGACATAATGTAAAACCATATGGGTGAGGTCCCCTGGCTCATATTTGTTTATTGTGGGAGAGGTCTCCTGAACCCGATTCTCCTACAGGCGCCCCGCCTTTATGAAGAATACGACGTTTAGAACAGACGAGGACGCCTGTTCTGCCGAATACGTTTCTTCAGTTTCACCTGAAGAAAGCCAAGGTTCTCTTCGGTACTTCAGGCGTCTCGCCTGAAGGCAGTTAGGACGTGCTTAAAAACTGCTCCTACAATGCTCCCCACACGGCATTTTTCCATTTAGAAAACCTCGGGCCGTCACCTTAACCTTCCCCGACATCCCCTTTTAGATCCCGTTCTCTTCCTCAAAGAAAATTCATATTACATTCTCCCTTTTGGCACGATACTTGCGCTTTCAGTTAAAAAAATGAGCACCCGGAAGCGCCTTGACTTCCCAAAACATCGGCCAGGATCAAAAGACAATTTTCAGAACATCCGTAAAAACCTACGGAGAAAGGTTCTTTAGTGGCCAGGATTAAGACATATCTTCAAGAAAACCTGTTGACGGCGAACCTGCTCAACCGCACGGCAGCGCAAGAGGCAAAATGCGATAAATCGGGGGGCCATCCCGTGGCGGAGCTGGACGAGAATCATCTCCTGGAGGCCCTTGCCTGGCTTATGCGGGCCCACAACGCCATGCCCTACGGTGGCCTGTCTCGCGGCTACAGCTTTGGCTGGAATCCCTACTTTCCCAAAAGAGGCTGGCAACCCGCCCATCCAAAGACAACTGGCGGAGTCATCCCCACTCTTTTCGACAGCTCCGTTGCCCTTGGGCGAGAAGATCTTCGCCAGACAGCCATTGGCTTGGCCAATTGGCTGGTAAAAATACAGATGCCCAGTGGGGCCATTCGGGGCGGTGCCCTGGACGAACCTCCATCGTCTGAGATCCTTAATACCGCTCAAGCCATTATCGGATGGACGCGAGCCTTCCAGGAGACGCAAACAGAATGGTATGCTGAGGCGGCACGACGTGCCTCCGATTTTCTGCTCCAGCTCCATGATCCAGAGTATCCCAGAGGTTCAGATCCTTCCTTATCAGCTGGAGAGGACAGCATCGTGTGCCGCTCGAGAGCAGGGTGGGCCCTGATCCAGGTGGGCATTGTCCTGGAGGAGTATCAGTATTGTGCTGCTGGCGACAAGGATGTGCTCCTCTGCCTCCAGCGCCAACAGCCCAACGGCTGGTTTGGGGACAGTCAGCCAAATGCCTCCGACTCCTCCCTTGTCCAGACCATCGCTCATTGTCTGGAGGGAATACTGCAGTCGTCCCTGATTCTGGACAACAAGAGGTATTTCAACTCGGCCAAAAAAACGGCCGATGCCCTGCTAAGTCTCATCCGTGACGACGGTAGCCTGAGCGGACTTTTCACCAGCGACTGGACTCCTCAGGCTTCCTGGAGTTGTCTCCTGGGAGACGCCTTAATGGCCAGCATCTGGCTCAAACTACATGGGCTTACGGGAAACAAGACATATCTGAAGGCAGCTCACCGTATGATCGTTTTTCTAAAAAAGACACAGAACTGCACGACCACACATCCGGGCCTTCGTGGAGGCATCAAGGGATCCTTCCCGTGTGATGGCGAATTTGGTCGGTACCAAACCCTAAGTGCTGGCTCCAAATACTTCATCGACTCCCTGCTCTCGCTGGCACAAGTCTTACAGGCCCAACCACCAGCTTCATCTCTGCCCGTCTCTTCTCGCTCGTCTCGATAATCCGCTTTGCTGAGACGACCTCTCCCCCTGGTATCATCATATGAAATCCCCTCCCTGACTACATTTTTTTTGACATCAAACTGAAACTTAATTATATTCCCTTCAAGCCCGCTTGCATATCACCATCGCGAATATTTTACAGAACCTGGGCAGATACATTCTACCGAATCAGAGGATATCTTTGGTATTTTCATCGTATCTCTTCCAGCCCTAAGCATTAAGAGACTGCACGGACTAGGCCTGTGGTGAAATTGTGGCCATATTCCTGAGCTGAAAGGAGGGAAAATGCCAAGTGAAACGGGACACGGGACTCATCGTTGGGGCATAGGTGTCCTCCTAACCGTCATCGGATTGTTAATTCTCCTGTCCAACCTAGATGTCTTGGACCTAGGACCCTTTTTGAGCCGTTGGTGGCCCCTGCTCATCGTGCTCCTGGGGCTCTGGAAGCTGGTGGTGTGGGGTGCGGCAAGTCTAGGCTCAGCCCTCCTGCTGATTATCATCGGAATTTTGTGTCAGCTGGCCACACTAGGAGTCATCACGTGGGGTGCCATCTTCCGCCTCTGGCCCGTCCTTTTAATCGCCATTGGGAGCTGGATGCTACTGCGTCCGACACGTCATTGGACTGAGAAATACCGTGTTGTCGGGCCGGGCAATGTCGATTTCTTGGACGCATGGGCTCTCTTCGGCGGGGCTGACCGACAAGTCACCTCCCAACAGTTTAAGGGCGGCAACGCCACCGCTTTCTTCGGTGGCATCGACATCGACCTGCGTCAGGCCCAAATGGCCGAGGGAGAACATTCATTACACCTCACAGCTCTCTGTGGAGGTGTGGATGTCTTTGTCCCTCAGAACTGGGATGTCACCGTGACGGGGACCCCCATCTTCGGCAGTTTGGAGGACAAACGCCAAAAAACCCATGTGGCAGAGGAGTCCACAAGAGGATTGTTGCACATCAGTGCTTTCGTCGTGTTCGGGGGCATCGAAGTGAAAAACTAGCCCAAAAATGAGAAGATTGAACCTAGGAGCCCTCCCGTCCCAATCACGATCCTTAACTCCTCTATGCATCAAGGGAAGGTCAACTTTTGCTTGCTTTAGCGTACGTTGAGCTGTATAATGAAATGACTTAAGAAAAAATGTCCTAGGAGCCCTAATGAGAGATTATGGGGCGGCTTTCAAAAGTGCCGATGCTTCAAAAACAAAGGCAAAATGGCACGCTCTCTTCAGGGGAAGAGCGCGAAACTTAGCATATTATCAAGGAGAAAACAGTGGCTACAAAAGGCAAAACAATTTTTATCACCGGTGGAGCAGGTTTTATTGGCACCGCTGTAGCAAAGAGATTAGTTGCTGATAACAAGATAGTAATTTATGATAATTTCCATAGAAATTCTTTAAGCGGTAGCGACTTAGAAGATCATGCAAATGTCAGGGTAATTAAGGGTAGCGTTTTGGATCTTGGAAAATTAAAGGAGAGTATTAAAAAGTCCCATATCGTGGTTCATATGGCTGCGATTGCAGGTATTGATACCGTTATCAAGAGTCCTGTGACTACAATGAAAGTAAACATGATAGGAACTTACAATCTTTTGGAAGCGACGATGACTCTCACTAAAGTTGACAGGGTTCTTTATTTCTCTACGAGCGAAGTTTTTGGCTCCTATGCATACAAATTAGAAGAGAGGGAACCTACACATCTTCGACCCGTAGGTGAAGCAAGATGGGTTTATGCTACCAGCAAACTTGCGGGAGAACATCTTATTCACAGCTATTATACAGAACTTGGGTTGCCTGTAACCTCTGTCCGGCCTTTTAACATTTATGGACCAGGGCAGGTGGGTGAAGGGGCTATTCATGTTTTTATTAAGAAAGCGATTAACGACCAAGCCATAGAAATCCATGGGGATGGTGACCAGATACGTTCTTGGTGTTATATTGATGATATGGTAGATGCAATTTTGCTTTGCTTAACTAAAGATGAGGCAATCGGAGAGATATTTAATATAGGAAATCCAAGGGGAACTATTACAATTCTAAGTTTAGCGGAAAAAATAAAGCACTTGGCCAATTCTAAATCTAAAATAGCGCATGTTCCAAAAAATTACGTAGATGTGGAACTTCGTGTCCCAAGTATTGAAAAAGCAAAAACGGTCCTTGGATTTAAGCCAAAAGTTGATCTTGAGGAAGGAATAAAAAGAACTATAGAATGGTACAGGAGAAACCGCAAGTGATCAGATTGGCGCGGCCCCAAATAGGTCAGGAAGAGATAAAGGAAGTCAGTAAGGTATTGGGATCTGGGTTTTTAGTTCAGGGTAAAAATGTAGAGAAATTTGAGACAAAGGTTGCTGAGTATCTAAAAGTAAAATATGCTATTGCTGTTAGCTCCGGAACGGCTGCTTTGCACCTATCTCTCATGGCTTTGGGAATAAAGGAAGGGGACGAAGTCATACTACCTGATTTTACTTTTCCTGCAACTGGCAATGTAGTTGCCTTAGTGGGCGCTAAACCCATTTTAGTGGATATCGATTTAAAGACCTACAATATTGATCCCACAAAAATAGAGGAAAACATTACGCCCCAGACAAAAGCCGTTATTCCAGTTCACGAATTTGGACAGGCGGCCGATATAGATTCAATATTAGCAATAGCGGGAAAATATGATTTATCTACCATTGAGGACGCTGCTTGTGCTTTGGGTGCAGAATCCAAAGGTAGAAAGTGCGGAACTTTGGGAGATATTGGATGCTTTAGTTTTCACCCAAGGAAAGCAATTACTACCGGAGAGGGCGGGATGGTCGTCACTAATAGTAAACAGCTAGCAGAAAAGGCAAGGGCACTACGAAATCATGGAATGGCGATTAAAGAGGGAAGAAACAGCTTTGAATATGCAGGATTTAATTATCGAATGACCGATTTTCAGGGAGCGATGGGTTGGATTCAAATTAAGAAGCTGGATGAAATAATTGAAAAAAGAAGAGCTCTAGCAAGCTCATATAATGCTCTGTTGAAAGATCTTAAGGAGATACAGACTCCATTTGAAAAAGCTGGTAACAAACATATTTATCAATCTTATGTAGTTCTATTGAATAAACAAATAAAAAGAGACAACATCATTAGAAAGCTAAGAGAAAGAGGAATAGAAACAACTATTGGAACTTACTGTCTTCATTGTCAGCCTTTTTATAGGAAGAACTATAGCTATAGAGATGGCCAGTTTAAGAATTCCTCTACAGCTTTCAAACAAAGTCTGTGTTTACCTCTCCATATAAAATTGAAGCCAGTAGATGCAAGGAAGGTTAAAGATCTGCTGTTAAAAACTATATGTATGGGAATGTGAAGAGCTATTAAGATTCTTTATGGGTTAGGCTGCTTCCGGGCCAATGTTTCTGCAAAAACTTCGATCAATTGTTTTACAGCAGGTTATGAGATCTACAACGAGAAGTCTATTGGGACTACTCAGGTTTAAGTATCAAAATTTCTCCTTTTAAAAGCTGCTCAGATGGTCAATTTTGCAGAAGCTGAAGTTATAGGACGTTAGACCGAGATAATTGTGAGCAACTATTAAATTCAGGGACAGGAAATGAAGGATAAAATCCTTATATATGGTGCCGGTGGGCATGCCAAAGTTGTTATAGACGCAATTGAGAAAGAACAAAAATATAAAATTATGGCCATTGTAGATGATAACAGTAAGCTCCATGGTAAGAATTATTGCGGATACCCAGTAATTGGCGGTTTGAGCAAATTAGTCGAAGGGAAATTTAGCGATTTTAAGATAATCATTGCCATTACTGATGGCAAAGTATCTAGCAAATTATACCGTCAAATTAAATCGTTGGGATATAAACTTGGCATAGTTATTCATCCCTCGGCTGTTGTTGCCCGGGATGTCTTAATAGGCCCAGGAACTATGGTTATGGCAAATGCTGTGATAAATTCTAATGCGAAAATTGGAACAAATGTTGTCATTAATACCGGTGCTATCGTTGAACATGACTGTGAAATAGGTGATTTTGTTCACATCGCTCCTGGTGCTCATTTAGCGGGAGCTGTTAAAATAGGTGAAGCCTCTATGGTCGGTTTGGGTGCAACTGTTATAGAGTCCAGACAGATTGGAGAGAATTCGATCATAGGTGCTGGAACAGTTGTCATTAATGATATTCCTAATAACGTTTCTGCTGTCGGCGTTCCAGCTAGAATAATGAAGCGGAGCTAACACATGAAGATCCCTATAAGTAAGCCTTTATTTGACAAAGATGAGGAGCGAGCAAGTCTTGAGCCCCTTAGGAATGGATGGGTGATGCAGGGACCCAAGGTTCAGAAATTTGAAAAGATGATAAGTTCCTATACAAGAACTAAATATGCCAGAGCAACAAGTTCCGGAACTGCAGCTCTGCACTTATCTTTGTTGGCCTGCGAGATTAAGCCAGGTGATGAAATCATTGTGCCGCCTTTTACTTGCGTTGCCAGTGTAAATCCCATAGAGTATATCGGAGGTAAGCCTGTATTCGTAGATATCGATCTGAAAACATATAATATTGATAGCTCCAAGATAGAGGAAGCTATTACGGAAAACACAAAAGCCATTGTGCCTATTCATTTGTTTGGACTCTGTGCAGACATGGATCCCATCTTGGAATTAGCAAAGAAATATAGCTTAAGAATTATAGAGGATGCAGCTCTTGCCTTGGGGGCCTTTTATAACGGGGAGCATGCAGGAACTTTTGGTGATGCTGGGTGCTTCAGTTTCCATCCGAGAAAGGCAATCACAACAGGCGAGGGAGGCATGGTCATAACGAATAACGAAGAGATTGCTCACCAGATAGAGATTATGAGAAATTACGGCGCCTCGATCTCTGCTTTGGAGCGGCACCAAAAAGAGCTCTATGCTCTTCCACAATACAACATCTTAGGATACAATTACAAAATGACCGATATTCAAGCTAATATCGGTATTCAGCAAATGGGAAAGCTGGAATTTATTCTTAAAAGAAGAACAGAATTAGCAAGGATCTACAATCAAGAGTTGAAAGATTTGAAATGGCTAATTATTCCCCATGTAACCGAAGGTTGTACACACGCATACCAATCCTACGTGTGCTTATTCGCTCCCGATGGACTGCCAAAAGAGGGAGCGGATTCGGATGAATTAGAAATCATGTGTCAGAAACGTAACGAATTCATGAAATGGCTTCATGGAAAGGGGATTTCAACAGTACCAGGAGCTCTTGCTATACATACAGTGGATTATTACAAAGGAAAATACAATTTGAACCAGACAGATTTTTTAAGCTGTTTGATAGCGAGTAAATTGAGCATTGCCTTGCCTCTATATCCTCAGATGAGAGAGGAAGAACAAGATTATGTAATTCATCACACAAAACATTTTGGGAAAACAAGAATCTAGTAAAAGGATAACTCGATTGGGTAATAGAACCGCCGTATTGGGAGCCGGCATCACCGGATTGTATACCGCATATAAATTAGCGGAAAAAGGAAAACATGTTGTTGTATTAGAAAGAGAACCCCTCATGGGAGGACTGGCAGGAAATGTGGAAAGAAAAGGCGCTATTTTTGACTATGGTCCCCATACCTTTTTTCTCGACGATGCGATGAAGGAGGAATTCTATCGGATAATTGATAGTAAGGAAGTTAATGTTTTTAGAACAAACGCAAAGATCAAATTTGGCAACAAATACTATCATTATCCGTTAGACGCTATCGATATTCTAATTAAGTCAAACCCAATTGTAATTTTCAAATGCCTGTCTGATTATATTACTGCTAAAGTTAAAATGAAAACAAGCCATTCTATTGATGATTCAGCGGAATCCTGGATTATAAATAGATTTGGTGAAACCTTGTATAGGATTTATTTTGAAAAATATACAGAGAAAGTATGGGGACTCCATCCAAAGTTTATAGCACCGAGCTTTACGGAAGAAAGAATCCCACTCTTAAACCTTCGTCAAACTGTCAAGGCAACTATCACAAAAGCAATCAAGCGATTAATAAGGGGTGAGGAGAGAGAAAAATTTACCTATATTGTGTGGGGACACTATCCCAAAAAAGGGCCGGGTGCTTTTTTCGAGAGATTAGCGAATAAAATCCACAGTAACGACGGTATCATCCACTTAAATTCAAAATTGAACAGCATACATCTTGACGGTCGCAGAGCAAGCAAGGTATCCTTTGAGAAAGATGGAGATATTAAGACAATAGAGTGCGATTATGTTGTTTCAACTATTCCAATTAATGAATTAGTAAAACAGATAACTCCTAAAGCCGATTCTCCAATTCTTAAGGCGGCTAATTTGTTGAGATTCAGAGCAGTAGTTTTCGTGAATCTTCTCGTTAAAAAACAAGATATCTTTGAAGCACGCATGCTCTATTTTAGAAATAGAACTTTTAATAGGGTCTCAGAGACGAATAAATTCAGCAATGAACTCGTTCCCAAGGGATTGACGGGTTTATGCGCGGAAATAACATGTGATAAGGACGACGAAACTTGGAATGCCGATGAACAACAACTTTGTGATAAAGTGCTTAGAGAGCTAGAAGAAGAAGATTTTTTTGTTAGGAAAGATGTTGTATATAGCTTTGTTACTCGAAAAGAGCATGGTTATCCTGTAGCAGCTTTGAACTATAAAGAAAATTTGAATATACTAAGAGATTATATTAACAATATCGAAAATCTGTTTGTGACCGGGCGACAGGGATTATTCAGATATCTTCAAATGGATCATTGCATGAAGATGGGTTTTGAAGTCGCTGGGCAGATTTTGTCTCAAAGCGAAAGATAGCGCCAGTTTCGAAAGGAATAGTTCATTCAAGTGAAAAAACGGAGAAAAAATTATGTTTAGAAATGTAATTTTCATTCTCTGGGTTGTTTTCTCCTTAGTCGCAAGCCAAGTCTTAATAAAGACAGGGCTGGAAAAAATTGGCGGTTTCTCCCTAAACTTGCATCAACTCATCCCCAACCTTGGCAAAGTCCTTTGCTCCCCTCTCATTTGGCTAGGATTAATTATAACAGGTTCTGCAGCATTAGTATGGTTCGATTTGCTTTCAAAACTTGAATTGAGTTTTGTGTATCCAATGGTTAGCTTAAGCTACGTCTTTGCTCTTTTTGCAGCTTGGCTTATTTTTAAAGAGGATGTCTCCTTAATACGTTTAATAGGTGTCCTCTTTGTTTGTCTTGGAGTATTCTTAATATCGAGAAGCTAAAAAGGCAACTTCATGAATTCATAATTTGAATGGAGAATCGAAATCCATTGTCTTTCTTGACATCCGCATAAAAGAAATCAAATAACGAACTGATCAATGTTCTCTCTGACCTTGCGGCTTAAACAGAGTGATCTTGGCTCATTCGACACTCCCTCAAAGGGATTGTGATAAACTAAAAAGGCAGAGGAACCTTGGAAGGAAGAAAACCTCCTTGTCGCATCTCACTGCTCACAACAAGAAAGGCCCAACCTCGCTGTTTGGGCCTCTTGCCGCCTGAACCTCTCCCATTTTGCATCTCTATTCTAAAATCTCCTCCATAACTTTGCGGTAATCGCTGAAGTCACGAAATAGAGCATCCGGTTTCGCTTTCTCTAGCTCCTCATAAGAGATCATCCCGGTGGCTGCCACAACCACCTTGGCTCCAAAATGGCGAGCACAGGAGATGTCTGCTGTGGTATCTCCCACGATGATGACCTCCCGTCCGCGAAAGTCTCTGCCGAACTGTTGACCAGCTCTCTGCACGGCTATTCGGGGCAACTGGTTGCGGTCTGCTGAATCGTCGCCGAAAGCTCCCACGGGGAAATACTGGTTCAGACCCACTGGCTCTAGCTTGAGACGTGCTCCTCGCTGGATATTGCCCGTCACCAGGCCCAAAACCGTACCGTTGTGGCTGTGAAGTGCCGCCACCAACTCCATCACCCCCGGATATACCTTGAGCTTATGGGCTCGGGTCATCTCCTCTCTAAGGTACTCCACGTAGATATCCCAGAACCGTTCCATCCGTTCCTCTATCAGGTTGAGAGCGTAGCCGGCCAAAGTCATCAACTCGATGATGATCTGGGGATCTGTCTTGCCGCTAAAGGGAAAGCCCTTGATGGGGCCGGTGGAACCGTAGACTTCCAACAAGCTTCGCCGCATGGCTCTTCTTCCGGCACCACCAGTGTACAAGATGGTGCCGTCGATATCGAAGAGAACCAGCTTGGTCCCAACCATCTCCCTCATCGTCCACAATCTCCCTGAAAGATCACACCACAGAGAGGTCTCGACTGATCTCCCCGGTTAGAAATCTGTCCATATGAAGCCGATCGATGGGCAGGTCCAACTCCTCACCGGTGATGAGCTGGGCTAATAAGTCCACCACCTTGGGAGCCAGCATGAAGCCGTGGCCGCTGAAGCCGTTGATCTGTATAAAACCTTCGACTCCATCCACAGGCCCCAAGATGGGCAGGGCGTCAGGTGTGGTGTCGTAGAGACCACCCCACTGGCGCACGACCTTCACCCGGTGCAGCGCCGGCATGAGATTGAGGATTTTGCGACTCATGGTCCTCAAAAACTTCATGCTGGAGGTGATATCGAAACCCGGCCTCTCATCTGGGTCACCGTAGCCCATAAGGATGCCCCCTCTCTTTTCTTGTCGGAAATAGACGCCGTGCTTAAAGGAGATCACCATGGTGGTGAAGAAGGGCTCCACCTGTTCGGTGACCATGATCTCATGGCGGGTCGGCACGATGGGCAGCTCCACCCCAACCATCTTGGCGAGGGACACTGAATCCCCACCGGCAGCGTTGACAATCAGAGGCGTCTCGATTTTCCCCCGCGATGTGACCACTGAGGCGATCCGGCCGCCTCTTTTCTCGATGTTCGTCACCGGAGTGTACAGCTCGATTTGAACTCCCAAGCACTTGGCCGCCTCAGCATATGCCTGGGTCACATAGAAGGGATTGGCCGAGCCGTCGCTGGGACAGTATGTGGCGCACAAAACACCTTCGGTGTTCAGGTGTGGAGCGATCTCTCGAGCCTCCTTGGGATCGATAAATCGAACATCCAATCCCAGTTTCTGCTGCATGGCCACGTTCTTTTTATACTGCTCCACCTCCTGATCCGTATAGGCCAGAATGAGATAGCCTCCCTGCTCGAACTCCGTCTCATATTCGAGCTCTTCGTCCAGCTGACCAAACAGCCGGACGCTCTCCATGGCCAGTTTTGTGTTCTCCTCGGTGCTCCACTGCTGGCGGATACCACCACCACACCGCCCCGTAGCTCCGCTGGCCAGATATTCTCGTTCCAACACGACCACATCCTTAAAGCCCCGCTTGGCCAGACAATAAGCCAGGCCACAACCACTTACGCCTCCCCCGATGATCACTGCATCAGCTCGTCTCTTCATGAGGTGTCCCCGCTAAAATGGCCAGCTCTGTAGGGGCGGCTGGTGGACGAGAGGTTGGCAGGGGCACCTGGCTTAGAGATGTGCCCGTTTTGGCAGCAATGATCTGGGCTATGAGCCGCCCACAAGTTCGTCCCTGACAGGCTCCCATACCACAGCGGAGCATCCGTTTCATTTCCTCCGTGGTGGTGAAACCCTGCTCGATAGCCTCGACAACCTGCCCATAGGTTACGTCCTCACAACGGCAGATGATGGTGTCCTCCGTCAATCCGTCGCCTCCATATGCAAGTGAAATAGTTCACAACAGCACGCTTAAAAAAGGACCACTCCTTAAACCTCCACCAATTTCTTGAACTCCTCCTCTCCCATAGTCTTAATTCCTAGAGCTCTGGCTTTGTCCAGCTTCGATCCGGGATTCTCCCCCACCACCACTACATCCGTATTGGCGCTGACGCTTGATGCCACTCGCCCTCCCGCTTTCTCGATGAGGGCCTTGGCCTGTTCCCGGGTCAAGGTGCTCAACCCACCGGTGAGGACGAAGGTCTGGCTCGCCAAAGGCTGAGCACCTGCGGCCTTCTGGTATACCGGAAATTCCACCCCAGCCCAACGGAGCTTGTTCAGTACTTCCAGATTCTTATCGTTGTTGAAAAAGGCTCGGATGCTGTCGGCCACGACGGGGCCGATCTCCCGGACCGCCATGAGCTCCTCGCAGCTGGCCTCTCGCAGACGCTCAACAGTTCCAAACTCCCTGGCCAGCACCGTCGCTAGGTGCCCTCCCACATTGCGAATGCCCAGGGCCAGAATCAGCCTGGGCAAAGAAGGTCTCTTGCTTCCCTGAACGGCCTCCAAAACGTTTTGGGCCAGCTTATCACCCATGCGCTCAAGCTTAAGAAGATCTTCTTTTGTCAAATAGTAAAGATCTGAGGGATCCGTGATCATTCCCCGGTCTACCAGCTGTTCGATGAGCTTGTACCCCAAACCATCCATATCCATGGCCCATTTACCAGCAAAATGAAAGACGTTCTCCTTCAGTTGAGCCGGGCAGGAAAGCCCCGTGCACCGGGTGGCCACCTCACCCGCCACCCGCACCGCAGGAGCACCGCAGATGGGGCAATGTGTGGGCATGACGAACTTACGAGGTCTGCCCTTGCGTTTCGATTTCACCACGGCCACCACCTCGGGGATAACTTCGCCGGCGCGCTGGACAATCACCGTGTCGCCAACACGCACATCTTTACGGCGCACCTCATCCTCATTATGCAAGGTGGCTCGACTGATGGTTACACCCCCGACCCGCACCGGCTCCAGGATGGCCACTGGGGTCAAGGCGCCTGTGCGGCCCACATTGACCCAAATGTCCCGAACCACTGTAGTCTCTTGCTGGGCGGGAAACTTCCAGGCAATGGCCCAGCGTGGGCTTCGCTGCAGCTCGCCCAGCCTTTCCTGAAGCCCTAGATCATTCACCTTGATGACGATCCCATCCATCTCGTAATCTAACCGATCCCGTCTCTGGAGCATCTGCCCATAATACTCGATGGCCTTCTCCGCGCGGTGGCACAGCTGGGTGTATTTATTGACCCGAAAACCCAGGATTTTCAAATCTTCCATAATTTGATAGTGGGTTTTATACTGGCGGCCTTCCACTACCCCCACCGAGTATGCGAACATGCTCAAGGGCCGTGAGGCGGTGATCTTGGAATCCAGCTGGCGAACGGAGCCCGCGGCGGCATTTCGAGGATTTGCGAAAGGGGACTCACCTGCTTCGGCCCGCCTCCGGTTAAGACGCTGGAAATCCGATTTGTTGATAATCACCTCACCCCGAACTTCCATGAGGGTCGGAATCCCCAGATCGGTCTCCAGAAGTCTCAAGGGGATGGTCTTGATGGTGCGCAGGTTTTCAGTGACCTGCTCGCCGGTGTAGCCATCTCCTCGGGTGGATCCTTGTACCAGCACGCCATTCTCATAGATCAGCTCCACAGCCAGGCCGTCGAATTTGGGCTCCACCACATATGCCACCTGCTCATCGGGCACCTGGCTCAGTTCCCTGATCCGCCTGTGGAAATCAAGAAAACCTTCCTCGGTGTTCGTCTTGCCCAGACTCAGCATGGGCACACGATGGCCAAGGGTGCCGAACTTCTCCAGGGGTGGTGCGCCCACCCGCTGGGTAGGAGAATCTGGGGTGGCCAGCTCGGGATGCTCCTGCTCCAAGCGCACAAGCTCATCGAAGAAGCCATCATACTCAGCATCAGAGATTTCTGGCTGATCCAGCACATAGTAGAGACGGTTATGATGGCGGATGAGCCGTCGCAATTCCTCAACTCTCGCCTTCACCCGATCCTTTTGGGATGAGGGGGTCACTATACTTTTCACTTTCCTCGGCAAGATCTTATCGCCCAAGCCTGCGAATGCTTCGAGCCGCAAGAGCCCACTTTCTGGGCACGGCGATGGTGACGATGGGGGTGCGATCCAACCGTTTGCCCTTCTGAACCCGAATCACATCCACCGGACCTAGCTCATTCCCCTCTCGATCCAGAGCCATGACCTTGTCTCCTTTCTCTGGAAGAGGGATGAACTCATAGGGCAGAGCCACTTTAGCCCGATCTCGCCCCTCGGTGAGGTCCACCATGAAAATGGCTAAACCAGGACATCCGCTGACGCACACACCACAGCCATTGCACTTCTCCCAGTCCAGTCGTGGGAGTTTGTTGAGACCCCCGGGCATGGAGATGGCTCCTTGGGGGCATATCTCCACGCAGGGATTACAGGGAATTTCCTCGACGCACTCGACCATAGCCACTGGGCCCCTTCTCAGCCTCTCCTTAGGCGGAATCTGTGCTGCCAGCTCCCTGGCTGTCAGGGCATCGCCTTTTTTATAAGCCATATCGGCAGGCCTCCTGGCGCATCATCTCCTTGCCCTTTCGAGCCTTCTCCCCAAAGGGTCCGGTCCGTAACTCCTTAAGCTGGCTCAGAATCTCTTCTTTCCGCTCGGAAATCGCTTTCTTCCCCAAGCTCTCGGCAGCACAGAGGCCTGCCAACCGACCCTCCAGCATGGCCGTGCTGGCTTCCTCTATGCCCGAGGCATCTCCGGCCACGTAAATGCCCTTCACCGTGGTCTCCAGGTTCTCATCGTGCACGGCCACGTGTCCGCCCAGCTCCGGGATGTAGCAAGATTGGCATCCAGCCTGGAAAAGCAGCTCCGCTGTGGGCGACAGACCCACCGCCAGGCAGATGACATCCACGGCAAGCTCGCGTTGAGTGTTGGGGATGGGTTGCCAGTGGGAATCTACCTGTGCTACCACAGCACCTTCCACCTTCTCTTGGCCACTGGCCTTCGTGATGGTATGACATGTGTGAATGGGAACACCAGCGCGTCGAATCTTGGCGGCATGCACGTGATATCCCCCTATATAAGGGGCGGCTTCTATGACCTCGACCACTTCAACGCCGGCCTGAAGCAACTGATAGCTGACGATGAGACCGATATTGCCCGCACCCACCATCAGCACTCGGCGGCCGGGTATCAGCCCATAGACGTTCATCAAAGTCTGAACAGCCCCAGCTCCATATACTCCAGGAAGATCGCAGTGCTCAAAGGCCAGCATGTTCTCCGAAGCTCCGCTGGCCATGATGATCTTCTGGGCCCGCAGGCCAAAAAGCTCCTGTCTCCGGACGACGCCCAGAGTTTTGTCAGCGTATAAGCCTATTGCCGTCGCTTCCAGCATGATCTGAGCCCGGGAGTCATCAATTTGCTCCAACAGAAGCGGGACGATATCGATACCACGGACCTTAGCGTGTTGTTCCTTAGAACCAAAGAACATGTGGGTTTGCTTGATGAGCTGGCCACCAATGCCGTCATTTTCATCGAAGACAACTGTCTCTGCTCCCATTCTTGTGGTCTCAACCGCCGCCGAAAGACCGGCAGGCCCGGCCCCTATGATAGCCACCTCAGTCTCCAAGATTTTATCCACGTATTGACCAGGCCAGGTCCATATCGTAGCCGGATCGTCCTCGGGAAGCTGGCCTTTACCCTTTGGACTGCAGACTTTCATTCCCTCTCGCAGTGGGGTGATACAGATCCTCACGTTGGGAACCCCATCAACGGTCATCAGGCAGGAGGAGCACTTGCCGATGGCACAGAAGAAGCCGCGAGGCCGGTGGAGCTGAGGACTTCTCCGATAGGTGGTCACTCCAGCGGCGTGAAGGGCTGCCGCCACAGTCTCACCCTCATGCCCGTCGAGTTTTTTACCATTAAATGTGAAGGAGATCTTCCTTCCTCGCTTGAATTGGAGAATGGGATGCTCTGTGAGTCGTATTTCGGCCATTTGAATTGAATTATGTGTGTAAGTTAATAACTGTCCCGATAAATCTGAAGCGCCTCTTCCCAGCTCACCTGACGGATGTTGTTGGCCAGATTGCGGGTATGCTCCATGGTCTGGCGGGCGAACTCTTCCAGGTCTTTTTCCTGAATCCCCAGATCACGCAGGCGAGTGGGCATCTTGACCTCATCTCGGAGGCGTTCAATGGCATCTATGGCCAACTTCGTCCCCCGGGTAGCATCCCCGCGTTGACCGAGGGCGACGGCCAAGCGAGCGAACCTCTCTTGGTCCGCACTCCCATTAAAGGCCATTACTTTGGGCATTAACACCCCATTGGACAGTCCGTGGGGGATGCCATACTTGGTGGTGGGGGCATAACCTACCCCGTGTAACAGGGTCGTCCCTGTCTGAGCAATAACCATTCCGGCCAGCATAGAGGCGTAGAGAACCTTTGTCCGAGCCTCAATATCGTCGCCATGGGCTACAGCCTGAGGAAGATGCCCATGGATAATCCCCACTGCCTCCAGAGCTAAGATATCACTGGCTGGTTGCGCCTTGGTCGAGATGAACCCCTCCACTGCATGGCTGAGGGCGTCGATGCCGGTATTGGCAGTCACGTCTGGAGGCATGCTGATGGTGAGCCGGGGATCGAGCAGGGCAACTCGAGGGAAGATGTACGGGCTGGCTACGGACTTCTTCATCCCTTTATGCGAGTCCACGAATACGGCATAGGGGGTCACCTCGCTGCCCGTTCCAGCCGTGGTGGGCACAGCCACCACAGGCAGAACCGGAGAGGTTATCCTTGCGGAACCAAAATAATCTCCCAACGATCCCCCTAATCTGGCCAGAACAGCCATCCCTTTTGCGGCATCCATGGGGCTGCCACCGCCCAAGCCCACGATGACATCGCAGCCCATCTTCCTGGCTACGCTACTACCCAACTCCACCGTCTCAACAGAGGGATTCTCCTCCACTTGATCAAATACCTCCAAGGTCACACCGGCCTTCTTCAGAGAACCCACCACCGTATCCAAAGCGCCACTACGCTTAGAGGATTTCCGTCCAGTCACCACCAGGGCTCGCCTGCCCAGACGAGAAGTCTCCTGACCCACACGAGTTATACTACCTTCCCCAAAAGAAACCTCGGTGGGCAGAAGAAAATGGAAGCTGCGCATCTTCACTCCCCTTTAGCTCTGAGTCTACTGCCCAAATTCCGCCTTAACGCCCAGGGAACTCTCCTTGGTCAATTCCAAGATCCTCTCCATCTCCCGACGGAGCGGCTCGGTGTCCAAACCACCGTAGTCCAGCTCCTGAGCCAGCTCGCCCGCGGACTTCTCGCTACCCTGAGCCCACAGCCGTTTTAAAAACTGCCCCACTCGAGGATCGGCGAACCAATGGGGACCATACTCTCTCCGAAGGGTCTCTCGCAACTGCGCTTCTAACATCCAAGCCTCCAAGTAGTTGACCGAGTAATAATCCTCATTGGCCATGAGGTAACCCATCTCGGCCTCTGGCAAACTCAACGGGGTCAGCCGGGCTTTCTCCCACACGTTCCGATAGGTCCACACGGGATCCTGGTCCCCGCTGTGGAGCATCCGCTCAAACAGAAACAGACTGCAATAGTACCTCAACGAGCTGAGCTCCGACAGCAGGGACTGCCGCAGAAAGGGTTCCACCACCTCTGAGGGCATGCCCAGATCTACCTCCAGGAATTTCTCATCCATGAAGAGATTCTCAAAAAGAAAAGCGTAGGTCTCGGTGACGCCATAATCTCCCAAATCCTTGAACTCGTATTCTTGGACTTCCACATTAGCATAGTGCTGGGCATGGCCCATCTCGTGAAATAGGCTCTCGTAATCCTCCATGCCACCCATCGGCTGCACCAAGACCCTGATGTCGCTGGGAATAGAGATGGTATAACATGCCGGCCTGGGTTCCTTCTCAGGTCGAACCTCTATGTCCAAATCTATATTGGGCTGTTGAGATAGATCAATGCCCATGTCCGCCAAAACCATCTGCAAAAGGGGTACCATCCAACTGCTGGGAAAATACTCATCGAACCTATGACCTCGAAACAGCCGAGCGCGATCGTAAACTCGAAGGTCATTCAGGGGAATTTCCAGCACAGTATGAGCCGCCTCCGTCAACAACTCCCGATAGATGAGTTCCGTCTGGTAGAGAAGGTCTTCGCAGATATGGGTCAACTGATCAAAATCGGTGCTGTGTACACGGTCTTGAAACTCATCATAGTCAGTAAACCCGAACTGACGACACGTTTCCCTTTGTATTTGCAGCCTCTGACGCAATAGAGGATTGATTTTGGAAATAACTACTTCTCCCCGAGCCCGGTATAGTTTCCGGCGCCATTCCCGGTCTGAGCTGTTGAACAATTCTCCATATACCTCCCGGAAGGTAACCTGTTGGCCGTCCACATCCAACCACTCCATGGCCTGGATGTCCAGAATTTGATCATCCAGCTCCTTGGACCTCTGACCAGCGAATTCCTCCACCAGATATCGGTAGAGATACTCCAGGCGGCGACGTTCCCGGGGATCTTGCTCCTCTTCCATCTGCTTCTGAACGAACCGGATCAACCTGGGATCGGCAAAAAGATCCTGGTATTCCCCGTAGATCTCTGCCAGGCGCGAGGGTTGGCCATAATTGTCTGTCTCGTACCAACTGAGGGAAACCTCTTGGTCAAAGGCTTCGGCCCGTATACGGACCTCGTCCAGGTCGTATCGTCTCTGGGCACACGATAGACCTAGCCCTACTAAAGCAAAACATAGGACTAGATTAAGTCTTCTTCCCAGATTCATAGGACCTCTTTCAAGGTTTTGCATTCTGAAGAGTTCTCGTCTCCCGCCTTCGCTTTATAGGTCGAGAGACGCCGTATTCACTGATCATCACCACACATAAAGCGCAGATGGCCCCCAGCATAGCACCACCAACGACGTCCAGAGGATAGTGGACACCTACGTAAACACGGGAGTAGGCCACACCCAGTGGCAAAATAAATAGATACGCGCCCAATTTCTTATGTCTGAGCATCATGAGAGTCCAGATGGCGAAGTTATTGGTGGCGTGTGAGGAGGGAAAAGAGAGGCGTCCTCCGCAGGGCACCAGCAAGCGCACCCCTTCGAGAACGTGACAGGGCCTCTGGCGGGAAACCAAGGGCTTGAGCACGTGGCTACTGATCTGATCGCTGAGCACCAGGAGAATTAGAGCCAGCAATACGGTCACCCTGGTTCGCCGTCCACCTAAGATGACCGCCGCCAGCGCCGCCAGCGCCAGTGGAACTCGCCACAGCTTGACATCGCTCAACGCTGGCATAATCAGGTCGAAGAAACCATTCTGCGTCTGGAGGTTGATCATATAAAACCAGATTGTGTCCCAGCAAGAGAGGGTGTCAAAAAACTTCACCAGGGCCAAGAGATATATCAAGGCAACACCTCAGGCAAACAGACTCCCTCTATCGGAGCAACACCATCTTTGTGGTCTGTCTAAACGACTCGACCACAACACGGCAGAAATAAATGCCGCTTCCCACCGGTTGCCCTTTGTCGTCTCTGCCATCCCAGATGAGCCGGTATTCGCCAGCATTTAATCTCGCTCTCAACAAGGACCTTACTTTCTGGCCGGAGACGTTGTAGATCTCCACCGTGGTCATAAGGGGCAGACGATCTCTGTATCCCATGTTACCAGCTGGGATGCTCATCAGAAGGTGTGTGACAGCGTTGAAGGGATTGGGGTAATTCTGGGACAGTCGAAAAGAGAAAGGCTGAGAAGGAGAGGTGTCCGTTGGATCTTGAGCCCGATCGCTGAGGACAGCGCTGGTGATGCTCACGTCGTCCACATATACGCCCTCGGCCACTACGGTATCGGCGTCGCTATAGAACCGAAACCGGACCTGCAGGAAGGTCCCCGGCTCGACATGGGGCAGCTCATAGGTGTCCTGAAACCAGTCATTGCCTATAAGGGTGCTGTCCAGCGCTCCGCCTGAGCCCAAAAAGTCCAGAACCTCCCAATCCTCGCCGGTGCTGATTTCCACATAGAGGCCATCAGATCCGTAGGTTGCCAGGTCGTACCAATGCCAGAAGCTCAGCTTCGTGTTCGGACCCACAACCACTGGCATAGTGGTCAGGGAGCAATCCATGCCGGCTAAGTAGGAAGGTGTAGTGCCGTCCTGCCCACAATACCAACTGGTAGCTCCGGAGTGAGCCCGTCGGGTGGTGAATTTCCAGTAGGGGCTGGTAGCCCAATGAGACCAATAGTAAGAGTCGCTCTCCAGATCATCCGCGAAGCCCACCTGACCGATGGTTAGCAGCAATGTCTGCTGAAATGAGTAGCCGTCGCTGGTGGCCCCGCTGATCTCCAACAGCGGAAACCGTGGTTCTGGACAATCAGGAGCCACCAGCAACCGAAAGGTGACCTCCCCTGTGGAGTCGGCATCCAGATCCCCCAGCGCCACCTGAGGTTGAAGCACCGTTAGGTAGGAATCCTGCGTCTCCAGCTCAACGGCCAACTCCCTGGCCTGTTCGCCTCCCGAGTTCGTCAACGTGATGGTAAGATCCAGCTCCTCCCCCGCCTCAGGCACACCGTCTCCATCCCCCCAATGGCCATCGTCCAGCCGAAAGGATTGATGGGACAAAGACGGTGTGGAAACCAGGATATCGATCTCGTCGCTCCAATTATGGCCGCCCTGGTCTTCCAATTCCAGCTCAAAACGAAGGGAGTGCCCATTTGGGCAGCCCGCTCCCACGGTGAAGCAACACACCAGACCTGAGGAAATGATCTCACCGGGAGCTATGTCGCCGAAGGAGATAACCGAGTCCTCGACGGCCAGATAATCGTCTTGCCAACTGATGGTGGCCGTTACCTCGCGAGCCATCTCATTGCCCCAGTTTTTCAGATTGATGTCCAGGCCAATGCGCTCCTGGGGACTGACCACGCCATCCCCGTTACCTGAGATCTCCTGCATGTCGACATGGTGAAGGGTCAAGTGCGGTCCGCTGGAGAAGACTGTTAGGTGGCCCTCGTAGGGCAGAAAATCGGCACAAGTCACGGTCGTCCATAGGAATTCCGAGGAATCCGGGCAGATGGTGAAACTGGCCTTTCCGTAAAGGTCAGTGGCAGCCCGCCCATAGACGCCGGCATCCCCCATGAGACACACCAACGCATCCTTCAGGGCATGGTGACCATCGGAGACGGACACGACCACCAAGCTCGTTTCTGCGGGGATCTGCTGGGGGTGCTCCACCGTGAGGTGACCAGGAGTTCTGGTCCACAAGGGCATCTCGGGGTCGCCCAAAAGGGTCAGCTGGTACTGGTGCCAACGATAAACGTTTTCCTGCCGAGATCTGGGCACGTAGAAGGCCTTGGTCGTGGCTAGCGCTTGACCTGCTTTGGTGATGCCGTCCTGGAAAACGGTTTTGAAGAACTGTTGGTCGAATCGGTCGGAATAACCGTAAAGGGGATTTCCCGGAGAGCCCCAACCGTAGCGAGAGTTGCCAATGAAAGCCACTCCTCCTCCATTGGGATTGTTCACAAAATGTTCCGCGATGCAGTCGTGGTCGAAGGCTGCTGGCCAGCAGCCGATGGAGTAAAGTAGGCCCAAGCGACCTCCATTATGTAAGTAATCCATGTCTGAATTTGTGAGGTAACCTGTTCCCATGCCCATAACTGAGAAATAAGCATGACCGTCGTGATTGATGATGCCCACACCCGCGTTGACGGCCTGTATGAAGGCGTAAACGCTCTCATTGCCCCAACTCTCATAGAGTTTGGTAACGGGATCGAACTGCGGGGGAAGATAGCGTTCGTCGATGAGCTCTTTGCTCTCGCTGGCGTCCGTGTATGGATTCTGCCACAGGATTTCCGCAGCAAAGAGGGCCTTCTGCTGATAATCCAGCAGAGCCGGCTTCTCATAGGCCAGCACCTTATCAACGAAATTCTCAGCTTGGGCTACGGTGCTTATCGGAGCTCGTCCAACGATCACCTCGGGATAGAGGTCTACCACATCCTCCAGCTCCCCAAACGTATCGTCGCCGTCGGCGTTCCAATCACCGTCTAGATCAGCATAATAGAGATCGCAAGGAAGATCATTATAGTCGGTCTGTGAATCCATGGCGTAGGCCATTCGATGGGGAATCAGTTGAGTGTCTGCCGCCAATAGGACCCAGATGGTACCCCAGTTCTGATAGGCATCCAGAATGAATTGCCGAATCCGCTCCTGACGATCAGCGCCTTCGTATTCTCCATCGATCCAGGTGGTCGATACGACTCGCGCGGGCACCCCCTTCTTGGTCTTCCAGTCGGCTAGAACTTGAAAGGCACCTTGAAATGCCAGGTCAGTGATGATCACATATTCGGCCAGCTCCTCCAGATAAACCATCTCTCCATGAGCTTCAGGAATCGGAGCCGCCGGAGAGAGATCTCCAGGGTTCAGGGCCAGTCGGCTGACCGCCTTCCGCAAAGGATCCCGAACAGCGGAAGTCCTCGATCGCTTTAAGACAGGGCTCTTACCACGAACGGAGAGGTGCACGGCGAAATCAATCCGCTGGTGAAAACGAACTTTCTGCTCCTCCGGAAGGTATTGTAGGGGATAAACCAGCAGGCTGGCGAGCTGGACCTCACCCATATTACCTGCACCGGTGTACTCCAGAATTTGGGAGGGGAACACTTCCCCACTCCGGTAGATAGCCGGCTTAGGCCCCACGAAGGGTATAGCCTCTTTCTGTTCTTGGGTTAGGGAAAGAATCTGGGGAGGCTGGGCAGGATAAATCATGCGCTGGTTCGGCAATAACTGACTTGTGGTACTCAGTATTTCTATGTGATCCACCGTGGTGTGAAGGGGTATGGCCACCTGCACAGCACAGACCGGCAGTTGGGGCGCTCCCGCTTGGCGGATAAGATCACAATCGCCCAGACGGGGCATATCATAACCATCTTGAGTCTGCCAGGTCAATTCGGCAGGATCAAAGGTCACAGAGCCGGTCACCACCTGACTGACTGAGTCCGGCGGCCCCAAGGAGACTATCAGCATCAGCAGCAAGGTTAATATGAGAGGGCGTTTCATCGAAAACTCCTTTCCTATAGTCTGATTTTTCAAGATGTTAAAATAGAGAAATTTGAAGCCAGTGTCAATTGAAAAGAGAAGGCTAGTGGTAATGGCAAAAGCAATGGCAATGGCAATAGCAAGGGTAATAGCAGTCGACAGGAGGCAGGAAGCAGGAGGCAGCGCCACCTCCCCTAACCACCCCAATAGGCAATAAGCAGCAAAAGACGAGTAGCAGTTGGAAGTGGCAGTTGGCAGGTTCCTTACGAGTCTCCAGTCTCGGATTTCCCGATCCCCGTAATCCAATTTCTCTAGTTAGTTTCTGACCTCCTCTCACCTGTCATGCCTGCGCATGCAGGCATCTCAGAAGGAGAATTACCCTTCGGCTATACCATAAAGTGAGATTCCTGCTCCCCGCCTACGGGGGGACAAGATTCGCAGGAATGACAAGAAAAAAACGAAAGTCGAGCCTCGATTCACGAGCGACGTTACGAGCATCGATACCGACAACCGACCTTGGATTAACTAAAAATATCAAAAACATCCAAATCTCTGAGCTCTCTTCATTCACAACTTTCCAGCTACCTGTCTCAATACTATCAAAACAGGATCCCATACAGGCGAGACCGGCGGCGCATAGGCCAGGTCCAGGTAGAGCATCTCTGGAACCTTCATGCCTGCATGAAGAGCCGTGGCGAAAATGTCGATACGCTTGCCGGCCCCCGGTGGCCCGATGATCTGTCCGCCCAGAAATCGGCTGGTATTCTTCTCGGCCACCACCTTGACGGCCGCAGAACCCCCTCCGGGGTAATATTTTGCTCTTGTCCTGGCCTTGACGAACGCAGTCACGTGATCTATACGTAAGGTCTCGGCCTCCCTGGCCGATAAACCGGTACGGGCTACCTCCGTCTCGCCCACCTTGGCGATGGCTGTTCCCACCACGCCGGGAAATTGCGCATCGCCTCCACCCAAGTTGATTCCGGCCACACGGCCCTGCTTGTTGGCCACGGTGCCCAGGGCGATGAAAACCTTACGGCCGCTGACCAGATGGGTGCACTCCACGCAGTCTCCCGCGGCCCAGACTCCGGGAACATGAGTTCTCATATGATTGTCCACAGCGATGGCTCCCGTCTCGCCCAAAGGGATGCCGGCTTCCTTGGCCAGGGCGATGTTGGGCCGGATCCCGATGCCCAGAATGACCAGATCGGCCGGGAGCAGGCGTTTCGACGTCTTCACTCCAGAGACTCGATTACCTGAGGCCTCAAAGCGCTCCACGCCCTCGCCCAGATACAGAGTGACGCCCATCTCCCTGAGCGTATGGGCGATCAATTCGGCCATATCTTCATCCAAGGTGCTCATCACCTGTGGCAGCAGCTCCACCAGAGAGACCTCCAAGCCCCGTGCCAGCAGGGCTTCGGCCATCTCCAATCCGACATAGCCGCCACCGACGATGACCGCCCGGTGAGTGGACTTCTCCTGCACTGCTTGACGGATGGCCAAACCATCTGGGAGAATGGACAGGCTGAAGATGCCCTGTGCGTCGATGCCCGGCAGTTTGGGTCTGATGGGGGATGCACCGGTGGCGATGAGCAATTTGTCGAACTCCTCCCAAAAAGTTTTGTTTTCTTTAATATTACGGACCCGAATAGCACGCCGATTCAGGTCGATGTTTTCCACTTCGTGAAAAACGCGAGCGTCGATGTCGTACTTCTGGCGGAATACCTCCGGTGTTCGGGCAACCAGATCCTCGATCTCCTTGATCAAGCCCTCGACATAATAAGGCAGCCCGCAGGCTCCATAAGATGTGTAGAAGCCCCGCTCAAAAACGGTGATTTTCAGATCCGGCTGCATTCTGCGAGCTTGGGAGGCGGCACTCATCCCTGCCGCATCACCACCGATGACAACCAGTCTCTCCCTCAGCTTTGCGCCCATGAGGATCTCCTTTTTGGCCTTCCATATTTTTATTTTCCCTTTCGGATAATACTACCGTCTTTCAGGTATTTTGTCAACCCCATTTTGGTGAATTGGCATCATCTCACATAAAAAATGTAGGGGCACAGCATGCTGTGCCCATCATTTGATTTTGTCATTGCGAGCGAAGCGAAGCAATCTCCGAACTGCTTTTTGGAAAACGCATCCGCAGTGAGTTTACGTCATTAATCCTTCCAGAGATTGCTTCGTCGCTGCGTTCCTCGCAATAACTAACTCTTGTTAAGGTTGCTTCCCACAATAAGCAGAATCACATTCGATCTGCTACCCCTCTGGCTGAGAATAGGCGGATCCTTATCTCAACAATACCATCTTGACGGTCTTGGAATGTCCACCAACCTCCAATCGGGCAAAATAAATCCCCGACGAAAAATCGGCAGCGTTCCAAACGACGTTATGTAAACCAGTTTCTTGAATTCCTTCAAATAAGGTCGCCACCCGCTGGCCAAGGACGTTATAGACCGAAAGCGTTGCCCGACCGGATTGAGGTAGACTGTAACTCACAACCGTCTCTGAGTTGAACGGATTGGGATAGTTCTGATGCAACACAAATTCTTTGGGGATGTGTTGAGCCTCATTTTCACCCTCTTCAACAGCTGTAGGCCAACCGGCATTGCTGCCGCCATAGGCTCCCATATCTGACCTCATCATGCCTAATCCATGAAAGCAATCCGACATTAAGTCTATATTGTAAGGGTGGCCCATGTCGATGCAGGGAGAATCAAAGGGATCGCCGCAGTAGGTAGCCATGAGATGAAAATCATCGTTTTCAGGATCACGGAAGAGAGGATCCTCGTCGATATTGCCCTCGCCATCCCAACCGCCCTGAACGTCGGAGTAAGTGACGGAAGGCCCCACACTACCTGGAGATATCTCATCCGGCGAATCATCCCACAGGATGCAATTTGTGATCGTTGAATAAAAAGCAGCACGAGAGGTCACGTGGCCGTTATTGCCCGTGATGACGAAGTTCGCAAAGCTCATAGGGAGGAGAGTGAAAAAAATTCCACCCCCAAATTCAGCCGAGTTCCCCGTAATAGTGCAATTGACAATGCTTGCGAAAGAAGTATGGTTATGAATCCCACCACCGCTATAAGTAGCCTCATTCCTGGCAATGACGCAGTTGGCCAATATCACTCCCGGGCCATAGTACCAGATCCCACCGCCTCTGAAAGCCCTATTTTCCATTATTTCACAATTGGTGAAGCAAGGAGCGCACGTCAAACACCAGATCCCACCGCCGTCATACACTGCCATGTTCTCTGTGATTATGCAGTTAGCAATGCTCGGGGAGGAATTTTCACACTTGATAGCTCCGCCATAGTCAGCAAGCCCATTCCGAACGGTTAAACCCTCCAGCTTCGAACCACGGCCTTCTCCAACATGAAAGAAGAATCCCCTTCCATCCTTCTCACAATCAATGATGCTTGAATCCGACCCGTTTTCCGATCGAACCACGATGGCCTTACCCAAAAAGTCGATGTTCTTGTTCCCCTCCCCTGTGTAAACCCCATCGGCCACCAGCACCGTGTCACCAGCTTCAGCTCCATTGATACCCGCCTGGACGGTGCTGGAGTCTTCGGGCACGTGAATGGTTTTTGACCAGCTATAAGGCGCGACTAATAGGATTATCCCCATGGTTAGGTTAGCCACGAAAAAACCCACGGACAACTTTCTCACCAGCCCGTGGGTAGACTTCCACAACTTTTTTGCTAAGGGAATTATGTGATGAATTACCCCTCTCATAGTTAGCCCTCCCCTTCGGGGAGGAAGATATAGCTATCTTTTTCACCTTCATTTTAGCATATATCACCCCATTTGTCAACAGAAAAAAAGTCGAGATGTAGAATCCAGGCGTGCGATGGTATTTACCAATTCGCGGGATTATTCCGGTCCAATTCCCATTTGAGGGGATTATTCACGATGTATTCGCGGATAAGGCGTAATTCGGTTTCACTACGGATGACATGATCATAAAAGTTGCGCTGCCAGATTGGTCTTCCGGGCGTTTTTATGATTTTATTGATTTCCTTGGTAGATGCAGTCTTAAACGCGCCGATCAATCGGCCTAACGCCTTGCGCCTTGGTACAACCGCTGTAGGGGCGGTTCGCGAACCGCCCCTACATACATTCTCATCGGCTATGACGACGATTCCATGCAGGTGATTCGGCATAATCACCCATTTATCCAATTTCACATAGGAATATCGAAGGGGTAACCATCTCCAATATCGCTTCACCAACAACCCTAATCGGTTCAGGCAGACATGCCCCTCGCGAACCCTTCCAAAAAGGCATATCCTATCCTGTGTACATATGGTCACATAATAATATCCCGCCTGCGAATAATCGTAATTCCGTAAACGAATAGAACGCCTTTGATGTCTTCCACGATGTCTGCGCATGGCGTTCTCCTGGGGGGCAAGGTGACCTCGCCCTTGATTCTTATGTTTCCTTGTGCAAGGTGGGGCGGGAAACCCAACCCCTACAAGCTACTTCCCCCTCACCCCAACCCCGGGCGAGGGAACCTCGCCCCTACAATTTCATTATATTGCTATTGCCATTGCCATGGCTATTGCCATCGCGGGCACGGCATGCCGCGCCCCTACAGATTCCTACCCCAACGGCGCTCGAACGGTCTCATCCCTGGTGAACACGGTGTATATCAGATACCCCATGACGATGGTCACCGCTATGAGGACAAATCCCTGCCAGACCGGTCCCAGAATGAGCTTACCGACACCGATCAATGCGGCGTAGATCCCGATGACGGCGGCGACATACCCCTTCAGATTGCTCAAGCCGACGCGGTCGTTCTCTGTGCCGGGGATCTTGGCCCGGATCCTCTTCCATCCGGGACCGCCTGGGCGGACGTGCTTGTAAAACTCGATCAGCTTCTCCTCCCGGGTCGGCTTGGTGATGAAGGTGACGATAACCCAAACCGCCACCGAGAGCGGGATGATGTACAGGAGGGTCAGGGGAAACTCTATGGAAGTGAAAAAGGTCAGGTAGATGCTCATCAGCACCGAGGTGGTGATGGCAGAGATCTCGCTCCAGGCGTTGATCCGCCACCAGTACCAGCGCAGCAGATAGACCACACCGATGCCGGCGTTCACCGAGGTGATGATGTACCAACCAAAGACGATGGAGCTCATCATGAAGGCCACCAGCGCGCCAACGGCGGCGATGATGATGGTGGCTACGATGGAGGCCCGTACGTAGTGTTTTTCGGAGCCCTCTTTCTTTAGGAAGCGGCGGTATAAATCGTTGATCAAATAGGAGGCGCCCCAGTTGAGCTGGGTGTCGATAGTGGAAAGGAAAGCGGCCATGAAACCAGCCAGGGCCAGGCCCAACAGGCCCGCCGGGAGGAATTTGAGCATCACCCGGATGTAGCCCATCTCGGGGTCTTCCATCTGGGGGAAAACCACGATGGCCACCAAGCCGACCACGATCCAGGGCCAGGTGCGCACGCAATAGTGGGCGACGTTACCCCATAAAAATCCCAGCCTGGCGTGCTTCTCGTCCTTTGCAGACAGCATCCGCTGGGCGAAATATGAGCCCCCATCCGTGTTCCCGCTGGTCCACCACTGAAGTCCCACGTAGATGAAGAAGAATCCTATGGGCAAAAGCGCCGAGTGCCAGGGGACGATGGCGGTGATGTCGGCTGCTTTTTCCACCCCCATCACCTGCCTCAACTGGGCCAGCACATTTCCCATACCTCCGGATTTACTCACTGCGATGACGGCTAGCAGGATCGAGGTGAACAGGGCGGTGCAGAACTCGATGAAGTCGGTGATGACCACACCCCACAATCCGGACAACGACGTGTACAGGACGGCCACCACGAAGCAGAATCCCACCGCCTGCCACTTGGGAAGCCCCAGGACGCCGCCCATGATCTTGGCCATAGCCAACATCACCCAGCCCATGACGATGGTGTTGTAGACCAGGGGAAAATACAGGGCCCGGAAGCCCCGCAGGAAGCTGGCCGACTTATCCGAGTAGCGCAGCTCTGCGAACTCAGTATCGGTGACCACTTTCGACCGGCGCCACAGACGCGAGTAGAAGAACACCCCCAACATGCCGGCCAGGGCGCTGCTCCACCAGTACCAGTTGCCGGCGATGCCCTTGGAGCGGACCAAACCGCTGACGGCCAGGGGCGTGTCGGCGGCGAATGTGGTGGCCACGATGGAGGTGCCCAGCAGCCACCAGGGCAGCTTGCGGCCGGCCACGAAGTAGCTCTCCATATTGGTCTGCGCCCGCTTGGAGAGGATAATGCCCAAGACGATGACCAGAACAACATATCCGAATATGATGGTCCAGTCGACGGCGGCGAGGGCGTTCATGTATGAACCTCCATTCGTTGAGAGGGTTAATGAATACTCATGTGTTTTCTTTTCAAACCAAAAAAGCTGAGCATAATACAAAGGATTCAAGGATTCCCCTTCCTCCCAGCTTCACCACCCCAGGATCCGAGGATTCAAGTGAAAACCGAAAATCAAAATCCATGTATAAAAGCGGGATGGGGTGGCACTCGAATCCTTGAATCCTTGACCCCTTGAATCCTCTTATTTTGAAATCCTGGAATCCTGTTTTTATTTATACTTTCGCCCCGTGCCTTCTGGCATTCCAGTGAACACGTCTGCGTATGGGCTCGGTACCAAATCTCATCAGAAGGTGAATGATGGCCTTCAAAACGGGGTGATTGTGGCTGCCATAGTCGACATACAATTTCGGGAACCAGTCCAAGTTGTGATCCCAGCAGGCGGTGATCAATTCATAGTGTTTGGCTGTAAGATCTTTCTTTAAGAATGGTTTGGCATACTCGAGGCGGGTCGTCTCCATGGGGGTAAATAACAGTGGGACGATGATACTCCGATAAGGATACAGGGACTGCACCAGATCGATAGTTTGCTGCACATCTTCTCCATCTTCCCCGGGCAAACCCATGATGATGGTAGAGCAGCAGACGATGTAGTTATCGTGGAGCAGCTGGAAGGCATCTTGAACCACCCGGGGCCAATCCTCGGGCTTGAAGGGATAAACTTTACCCTTCATGTGTTTCCTGATCAATTTCGGGCTAGCTGTCTCGATGCCCACCTGAAAGGCTTTGGTGCCACGTTCTGGGGAGCCCAGCTCAATGGCATGAGCGAGTCCCTCCACGGTCTTCGGCGAGCTTGCGGCCGAAGCCAGAGAAGCGTGGCTAGCGGTGACCCATCTCACGCCGGGGTGACGATAGACCCGGTCGAACATCTCCACTACCGCATCGTGATTAACCTTCAAACCGTCCGATTGGTAAAGGAAAATGTCCTCTCCATGCAGGATGACACCGTCGTAGCCGGCCTCGAGGTTGACCTGAACCTCATGAAGGATATTCTCCAGAGGCCTCGAGCGAACCTTTCTCACCGAGGGCACGCAAAAGGCGCAGCTGCGAGCGCAGCCCCGAGTTGCCTCGATGAGTCCGCTGATGCTGGGCCCGGCTATGTCAGCAATATCCTCGTCTGGTGCTGTCTCTCCCTGGACCACCCACGGTAGATGTGAATCATCATTTTCCAAAACCTGCCGGAAAAGTTTGGGGGCGGTTACCTCGCCTTCTCCGACGACAACACAATTGATGCCCAGCTGTGCCATTTTCTCAGGATGAACGGATAACTGCCAAGCTCCGGGACCTCCCAGGAAGACCGTCGGCTTGTATTTCCTGACCACCGAGCTCCGCAAGAGCTGACGTAATTTCACGGCCATCCGTCCCTCACCACCCCACAGCTCCGTAAAGGTGGAGGTGGCAGGCCCAATGCCCAGCGGGTCGTTGGAGCTAATGGAAAGGATTTTGGTGTCGTCGCTGATGACCTTGTGCAGATGGTTGGGATGGGCCACGATGACTTCATCCCTCTGGAATCCGTTGGCCAGCAATGCCGCCTCTACCTTTCTCATGCCGTAATTGGCAAAAAGCAGTCGCCCCTCCTCATCCGCGGGACCACTGGGACAGAACACAGGGTAGTAGAACCAATCGGGAACGACCCCCTGGGGCAAACATGCGCTGAATCCGAAAAACAGGTTATCATGGTACACGCTGGCCATGGTGCGGTCGCATGTCATGACGATCTTGTAGGGCATGATTCGGTAATCGGTAATCGGTGATCGGTGATCGGTGATCGTTAATCGGTGATCGTTAATCGGTTATCGTGAATCGATGATCGTGAAAATCTGAGACCCGGGATTCGGGATCCGGGGATCGGGAACCGGGAAAAGCCGAGACTAGAGACCCGAGAGTCGAGATTCGTGAATCGTGATTCGTGAAAAAAACAGATCCTGGATCTTGGATGCTAGATCCTGGATAAAGGCTCAAAGATATGAGAGTATTTTCCAGCTTCCAGCATCCAGACACCAACTTCTATACCAGCTTCCACAACCATAAACCGGCTTCCACCTTCTGCTTCCTGCCGACTCCCATTGCCATTGCTATTGCCATTCTCTTAGAATACTCTCAACTCCCCAAACTCCCCAAACTCTCCAAACTCTCATAACTCTCCAACTCTCATTTCACGGTTCGTACTCTATATTCAACCTGTCAAATAAGAACGTAAAAACATCGGTCTCCTTGGCGATTCTCTCGCTGAGCCCGGTACCCATTCCGTGGCCCGTGGTAGAGCTGGTCCTCAAAAGGACATACCCCTTTGAGCTGGATGCCGCCTGAAGCCTGGCGACCATCTTTCGCGAGTGGGCCGGATTCACGCGTCCATCATTCAGGCCGGTCAGAAAGAAAACATCCGGGTAGCCAGTCCCATCCGTTACATGGTGGTAGGGCGAGTAAGCGTAGAGAGCCTCGAAATGCTCAGGAATCTTTACAGTTCCAAACTCGGTTACGTTAAAAGCTCCGTTTGGATCAAGTTCAACTCTCAACATATCATAGATGCCCGCATGGGTCACCACCGCACGAAAAAGATCGGGATGTTGGGTAAGGGCAGCGCCCATGAGCAGACCACCATTACTGCCTCCCTCAATGGCCAGCTTGGCTGGGTTGGTGTACTTGGCCTCGATCAGGTGCTGAGCACAGGCGGCGAAGTCATCGAAAACATTCTGTTTCTCGGTGAGATTTCCGGCCCGGTGCCACTCCTCTCCAAACTCCCCCCCGCCACGAAGATTCGTGTCCACCCAGATGCCACCATGGTCTAGCCACAGACGGAGCTCTGGATTGAAGCGAGGCCTGCGGCTATTGCCGTAGCCGCCATAGCCGGTGAGGAGGGTTGGGTTTTGCCCATCCAGTTTTGTCCCCTTGCGGCGCATGATATTCAGGGGAACACGTGTGCCATCCTTTGAGATGGCGAACTCCCTGACCACCTCAACATCGGAGAAATCTGCCGGGGAGGTGACGGCGAAAGCTGTCTGAGTCAATTTTCCCGTCGAGGGATTGAATATGTACCAGGCAGGAGGATCAACGTAGCTTGTGTTGTTGAACAGAATCTCATCGCCCTCCAGAGCGATCATCCCCCAAACTGAGGAAACCGGTTTTAGCGGGATCGGCTCAAGTGGTTGACCCTCATAATCGAAAACACGGATTTGCCTGGGACCACCAATATCATCTCTCACATAGAGCCTGCCGGTGGTGGGAAGGCAATCCATGATGCCCACATCGCTCTCTCCAACCACGGTCGTGGCCTGAGTTGGATCAGTCACTCTCGGGGGCAAGCGCAGGATCTTCCCCATTGGCGCATCTCTCTTGGAAAGCAGATAGATGGCGTTATCCAGCCCAAAGGTCGCCCAGGGAATCCCATCCGCAAAGCGAGTAATCTGTGTCCACCTTCCTGATGGGCCCAGCAGATAGTGGGCGAACTCACCACCATCACCGTTTGCCACGGCTGCCAGGATATACTGTCCATCGACCGAGCTTTCCAGATCGATCTCGGCGATGCGCGGGAATTCTTTGCCTATAGAATATGTGTCCTCGTCGGTCGGCGTGTCCAGTGTATGGCAGTAAACCTGCTGGTAAAAACTCATATCCTCCAGTGGACGCTCACCTGCACGGGGGTAGTGGGTATAGTAGAAGCCGGAGCCGTCAGCATTCCAGGCCACGCTGCCGCCAGCGGTGGGTCCATTAACGCGAGGGATCACATCCGGAAGCTTCTCGCCGGTTACTTTGTAGACATGAACGGTGCCCACCTCGCTGCCACCCTCGGACATGGATACGGCCACCCGTTGACCGTCGAGGGACGGAACGTACCAATCGATGGACATCATGCCTTTTGGTTCCATCTCATTCGGATCCACGACGATCCTCTCAGAAGTCAAGTCGTGCGGCGACTGGAGGGTGACCAGAAACTTCTGCTCTTTGGGTGGCTGGGACTTGAGGGCAAAGAGCAGGCCTCGCCGATAACGTAACTCGCTGTATTCTGCAGACTCCCCGCCTAACAGCTTTTCCAGCCGTTCATGAACGCCTTCCCGGAAGCGGATTCCATTAAGAAAAGTGCGGGCATGGTGATTCTGCTCGTCGCTCCACTGGCGGACCATGGGATCGTCGAAGTCCTCCAGCCAGCGGTAATCCTCGGTGACCTCGACGCCATGGTAGACATCCGTGACAGGCTTTTTGGGAGTTTCCGGAAGCTGTGTCGCATCGGAGGAGAAGCTGAGGCTAGCAAGAAAGATAATCATGCCCACGGCAAATATCGACGGAATGATATCTCGATCCCTTTTGACTCTGCTAAAGACATTCATGGCCTTTGCACCTCCCGACTCCTTACACAATACGTAATGCCAAATAAGCATTACGTATTACAATCTTTCAACTCACAGCCCTCAACTTCTCCAGCCGCTCCTTCGCGTCCTCCACATACTCAATACCTGGGTCGGCGTCCCTCCATATGTCCAGGAATTCTTCATATTGTTCCACAGCCTTTCTGTTCCAGCCCGATCGCTCGTAGGCCAGGCCGAGATAATAATGAGCGCGCACTGACCATATGGGGCGGGCCGCTCTGGTCTCATCATATCTGCTCAACACGCCCTCCAGAAGACTGACCACCTCACCGTGCCGGCCCACCTCCAGGTAGGCTTTGGCCAGGAACACACGCCCCAGAAAGGGGTTCTCGACCGCCTCCTGCACCGCTTTCTCCAAATGTGTGACCGCCACATCTGCGTTCCCGGTGAATAGCTCAACGCATCCCAGGGCCTGCCAGTAGGCATACAGTGCCTGAGGCGTCTTTTCCTCGAGATCCTTCTTTAGCTCGCTGAGCACTTCCCTTGCCTGAGTCTCTTTTCCGCTTTCCACCAGCACACAGGCCAGGAAATCACGAGAGCCCACCGGCGTCTCAGGGTCCGCTTCGAGCTGAACCGCTCGCCCCCTCTCTGTCTCTTCAATGGCCAGGTCCCACTGCTCTTTCCTGGCGTAGATCTCCGCTTTCAGATAATGCTTGTAAGCGTTTCTCCCTCCTCCGACTTGCTCCATTCGATCGGCCGCGATGCCATCGTCCAGGACCTCGATGGCCTCGTCCAACCTTCCCCGGTACATGGGGATCAGGGCCAGAAGGGTTCTCCCCCCGGCGCGATAGCTCTTTTCGTCACAGGAGGCAACAGCTTTGTAACAGCTCTCGGCCCGGACATATTCCCGCCTGAACAGATGCATGTGGCCCAGCTTGATCAAGGAGTGATAGAAATCGGGCTTGACCTCAAGCGCTTTCCGATATGATCCCATGGCCTGCTCGATCTGGCCGTTGAAACCATAAAGGTCTCCCCGAGTATCATAGGGATTGGCTTCATCGGGGGCAATAGAGACATATTTGTTGATAGCCCATAGGGACTTCTCGAAATCGTCCAACTGATCATAGGTATAGGCCAACATGTTATAGGCTGTTTTATAGAGGGGGTCGATCTCGATGGCCCTGTTGAGGCTACTCACCGCTTCCTGACGTCTTTCTGGCACCTGCCGATAGAAAACCCCCAGCCAGAAATGTACCTCTTTATCATCGGGATATCGCTGGGCCAATTTCTCCATTTCCTCGATCCCATTGGCAAACTTTCCCTCTGTCGTCTCTGACATGCTCTTGATAAATAGCTTCTCCTTCTGGCTAACCTGATCAGAGTACTGTAACGCCTTGGCCATGAAGCTACCTCGTTCCTCGCCTTCTTTTAGCAACCCCAGCCGAAAATAGGCCATGGCGAAGGTGGAGTCGTAGTCTAGGGCTTTTCGATAGCTTTCCTCAGCGTCGGTAGCATAGAGCTTATTCTGATAATCCAGTCCCTCTAAATAATACCGGTAGGCCTCCGGCGAGTGCGTGGTGACATCGGCCACGGATCGATCCAGTTCCCCCCTGGCCTCCTCCGGCAGCGCCAGGTCCCGCTTCGTCTGGGCACTCAGCATGTCCACGACGGCGAACAGATCCTCTCCCTCCTGGCCACTTACTCGCTCGCTGGCGATGATCTTCCCGGTGGCGGCCTCGGAGATCTCGGCGGTGAGAACAATGGAAGGCTCTGTTTGCAGGATGTTCCCGGTCATGATCCACTTCACACCCGCCCTCCTGGCCACCTCTGAAGCAACGGTCTTGTCGATGACCTTGAGGTCTTCCTGGCCCATGAGTTTCAAGATGTCGTACAGCCTTTGCCGGCTCATCACTCGCATGTACTGCGACTCAGACAGGTCGGTGATCAGCAGACTGGTGATCATTTGGGCGATCCGGTCGCTGTCCTCGGGGTCGGCCACGTTCTCGAAATACATAATGGCCAGGGAATTCTCCTCGGCCATGGCCCCACGATGCGGTCCGATCTCCACCTGGAAAGCTTTGAAGATCAGAAGGGCCAGCGCCAGAATCAAGACGGCTAGGGCTGGGATGAGAATGGGCGAGCGCTTTTTCTTCCCCTTCGGCTCCACCACTCCAGGCATCACTCGCGTGGTGTCCAGCAAACGCCTCTCGTGCTTGAGGTCTGCCATGAGATCGTCGATATGCTGATACCGCTCCTCTCGGGCTTTAGAAAGAGCCTTGAAGACCACCTCTTCCAACTTGTCTGAGACCTGGCTGTTATAGCGGGCTATTCGCTGCGGCTCTTCGTTCAGGATGGAATAGATGACAGCGGCCAGATGTTCACTCTCGAAGGGCAACCGACGCGTCAGAAGCTCATAGAGCACCACCCCGAAGGAGAAGATGTCGCTGCGCCGGTCCACAGTCTCCCCAGAGGCTTGTTCCGGCGACATGTAGGCTACGGTGCCCAAGGCCGAGGGTGTCTGGGTGATCTGCTCGGCGTCTTTTCGCTTGGCCAAGCCGAAGTCCATGATCTTCACCTGACCTTTGGGCGTGAGCATGATATTAGAGGATTTGATATCCCGGTGGACGATGCCCTTCTCGTGGGCTGCTGTCAGGCCTTCGCACACCTGGATGCCAATGTCCAGAACCTCTTTGACCTTCAGTTCTTCCCTCCCGACAACGTCCTTCAGCGTCTTCCCTTCAACGTATTCCATGACGATGAAATCGCCCTGGGGGCTGCTCTCGATGCCGTGGATGGTGGTCACGTTGGGATGGCTGAGGGATGACGCCGCCTGCGCCTCGCGTAGGAAGCGGTCCTTTTCCTGGGGATGTTCGGAGATGTCCGATGGTAGAAACTTCAAGGCAACGGTTCGCTTCAGCTTGGTATCCTCGGCCTTGTAGACGATCCCCATCCCACCCTCACCGAGTTTCTGGAGGATTTTGTAATGGAGAATGGTTTTACCGATCATTGTGCGCACCGCCTTCCAGTTAGGCCTGTGTTTGTTTTCTAAAAATAGCGTTCGAGGATTCTAGGATTCCCCGTCCTCCCATTCCCAGCACCCCAGGATTCGAGGATTCAAGTAAAAACCGAAAATCAAAAACCCTGTACAAAAGCGGGGTGGGGTGGCACTCGAACCCTAGAATCCTATGTATTTCTAAGAGCAAGACCTTGTGCTTTTCTCTGTCTCAAACTTCAACTCTGTGCTCTCAACCTCTCCACCCTCTCCCGCGCATCTTCTATTTCCTCAATGCCCTCATCGGCATCTTTCCAGATGTCTAAAAAGGTCTCGTATTGCTCGATGGCCTTTTCCGTCCACCCGGAGCGCTCGTAAGCTTGGCCGAGATAATAATGAGCTTTCACAGAAGCAATGGCATCTAATGCTCTACTGCGGCTATACCTCAAGAGCGCTCTCTCGAATTTCTCAACCGACTCTGCCAATCTACCAGATTCCAAGTGCATTCTGGCCAACACATAGCGGAAGTAAAAACGTGTGATTATGTTCAAGTCGTCTAAGTTCTCGAAATAAGCCAGAGCCCCTTCGGGATTGTTCATTGATTGTTCAACATAGGCCATCGCACACCAATAATAAAACTGCCCAGTTATATCCGTGTCCTCGATGCGCTCCTTCAATATTTCAGCCACCTCCGCTGCCTTTTTGAAATCGCCGGCCTGCGCCAGAAACTGGACATAATATGTGCGCCATAGGTTCGTATAGTCAGGACTTGCTTCGATAGAGATTTCAATGGTCTTTTCCAATTCTGCCAAGGCATTTTTCATGTCTTTCTTCTCTCGATAGACCGTTGCTTTCAAAAAATGCTTATCCTCCTGCCAGTCTATTGACTGCTCCATCCTATCAGCCGCTATACCATAATCAAGAATCTTCAGCGCTTCATCAAACTTGCCCTGATACAGAGGTATGAGAGCCAGAAAGGCTCTTCCTTTGGATCGTATAGGCTTTTCATCGCTGGAAGCGAGCTTTTGATAATAGCTTTCAGCTACGGTATACTCTTGTTTAAAAAGGTACATATGACCGAGTTTCCCCCGCGACATATGAAAATCCGGCTTAATCTCCAGAGCTTTTTTATAGGATTCAATGGCCTGATCAATCTTTCCGTTGTAGCTGTAAAGATCAGCCCTGCTATCATATGGATTGGCCTCATCTGGCGCTAGAGAGATATATTTGTTGATGGCCCAGATGGATCTTTCAAAATCGCCAAGACTGTTGTAGGCGTATGCGAGTAGATTATAGCTGAATTTATAGAGCGAGTCGATCTCGACAGACTTCTCCAAGTGATGAACAGCTTTTTTATAATCTGAGAGGAAGTTATTATAAATAATGCCTAGCCAGGAGTGGGCCATCTTTTCATCTGGATACTGTTCTAATATACTCTCAAGTTCACTGATCGCCTGAGGAGAATCACCAGACAACAGTGCATCCAAGCTTTTGATGTATTTTCTCTCTTTCTGGCTGACTTTACCCGAATATTTCAGCGCTTTGGCCACCAATTTTTTAGCCTTAGCATCTGGCGAGATGATCGTCGCAATCCGGTAATAGGCCATGGCAAAAGTTGAATCATACTCCAGGGCCTTGTGAAAACTCTTTTCAGCCTCTGTAAAATAAAACTTGTAAACGTAGTCGACACCTTCGAGATAATAACGATACGCCTCCGGCGAATGAGTGGTCACATCGGCGACCGATCTGTCCAGCTCCTTTTGAGCCTGTGCCGGCAAAGAGAGATCTCCTTTGATCTCGGCGCTCAGCTTATCCACCACGGCGAAAAGATCCTCACCGGCCTCCCCCGTCACTCGCTGTGTGGCCAGCACCCTGCCCGTGGCCGCGTCGGATATATCTGCCGTCAAGATGATGTTCGGCTCGGTCTGTAGGATATCGCCGGTCAAGATCCACCCAGCCCCCGCTTTCTGGGCCACTTCCGAGGCTACGGTCTGATCGATCACCTTGAGATCCTCTTTTCCCAAGGCTTTTAAGATATCATAAAGCCGTTGACGGCTGACCACTCTGAGGTATTGAGACTCGGAAAGGTCGGTGATCAGTAAACTGGTGATCATCTTGGCATAGCGATCGCTGTCCTGTGGATCGGCCATGTTCTCGAAATACATGATGGCCATGGAATTTTCCTGAGCAACCGCCTCTTGCTGGGGGCCGATTTTGACCTCGAAAGACTTGATGATGAAGAAGAGAAGGACGGCCAGAACGATAATGGCCGCAAGCATGATCACAGAAAGGTGAACCTTCTTCGGCCTGGCTACTTTGACCTCCGAGGGAACCCGAGCTGCGGTAGCAGGCTCCAGCATCCTCCTCTCATGCCGTAGATCAGCCAGCACTCCGTCGATGTGCTGATAGCGTTCCTCCCGATCCTTGGTCAGCGCCTTCTCCACGATCCGCTGCAGCCCCTCGGACACACCGGCCTTATACCGCGCCAACGGCTCCGGCGTCTCGTTGACGATGGAATAGATCACGGCCGCCTCGTGGTCTCCTTTGAAAGGAAGATGTCCGGTGATCATCTCATAGAGCACCACGCCGAAGGAGAAGATGTCCGAGCGCCCATCCACCTCCATGGCCTGGGCCTGCTCCGGAGACATGTAGGAGACCGTCCCCAAGGTCGAGCCGGTGGTGGTCAGCTTGGTGGCCCCCTTCAGCTTGGCCAGACCGAAATCCATGATCTTGACCCGCCCCTCGGGCGTGACCATGATGTTGTCCGACTTGATGTCCCGATGGACGACATCCTTCCTGTGAGCCGCCGTCAAACCCTCGCAGATCTGAACGGCGATCTCAAGCGTCTTCTTGAGCGTCAGCTTCTCTCCCTCGATGAGGTCTTTGAGACTTTCGCCCGGACAGTACTCCATGACGATGAACAATTGACCGTCATGTTCGTCGATCTCATGAATCGTGGTGACATTAGGATGGTTTAAAGATGATGCCGCCTTGGCCTCGTGGATAAACCGCTCCTTCTCCACCTCATCGGCGGTCAGATGCTCCGGCAGAAACTTCAAAGCCACCACACGATCCAGCTTGAGATCCTGGGCCTTATACACCACCCCCATGCCGCCCTCGCCGAGCTTTTCGAGAATCTTGTAATGGGAGATAGTTTTTCCGATCATGGTTGCTTTATTGTGAGGGTAAGCGTTTTTTTCTGACTAAGGAACCAAGAATTCAAGGATTCCTCTTCCTCCCTTCTCCACACCCCAGGATTCGAGGATTCAAGTGAAAACCGAAAATCAAAACCCATGTACGAAATCGGTGTGCGCTGGCACTCGAATCCTAGAACCCTAGAATTCTCGAATCCTATGTATCTTTACGAGTATACCTTTCTGCTTTTCTCTATATCAAACTTCAACTCTGTGCTCTCAACCTCTCCACCCTCTCCCTCGCATCCTCTATTTCCTCGATGCCCTCATCGGCATCCTTCCAGATCTCCAAAAACTCCTCGTACTTGGCGATGGCATCCTCACGCTGTTCCATCTGTTCGTAAGCTTTTCCTAACAAATAATATGCCTTCACCGCCCAGAGAGGATATCCAAACCGGCGCTCATCATATCGACCCAGAGCCCTCTCTAAAAGCTGGGCGGCCGGCGCAGGTTGCCCTGATTTCTCATAGGCTAAAGCCAGAAGATAGCGGGCTTCGAACAGCGGTGAGGCGTTTTGCAGAAGTCCTCTTTGCAGGTGCGTGATAGCAGTGGGAAAATCCCCCTTGATGAGCTCAATGGCGCCGGAAAGACGCCAGTAGCCGCTGCGTTGGTCGGGATTATTCATATCGATGACCTCTTGCAAACCTCGCAGGGTATCTTCAGCGGCATCGATCTCCCCACGCTCCGCTAGCAAGACGGCAAAGACAGGATGTATACCAAATGGGTCATGCGTCTCAATTTCCTCATAGAGCCCGGCGGCTATTTGAGCCTCGTCCCAGGCCAGATTCAGCTTCTCCTGCTCCCAGTAAATGAAATACCTCATCATGTGCTTTCCAATTCTGGCCCACGCAGCCACCTGCTCACGTTTATCTTGAGCGATGGCCTTGTCGAGCATAGAGAGCGTTTCCTCGATTCTCCCCCGATACAGAGAGATAAGAGCGAGAGATGTCCTCGCCGACGAACGGATGTTCTTATCCTCTTGGGTGAGAAATGGCTTGATGATGCCTTCGGCTGCCTCATAATCCTCCTTGAAGATATACATGCTGACCAATTTGCTGGCCGTGTTGGCAAAGCGTGGATTGATCTTCATGGCCCTGGCGTAGTTCTCGATAGCCCGATCAAGCTGGCCGTTAAAAGCGTAAATATCGCCACGGGTATCGTAAGAGTTAGGCTCATCCGGAGCCAGCTCAACGTGTTTCTCGGCAGCCTGGAGGGCTTTTTCAAAATCACCCATAGCGTCATAGGTATAGGCAAGCATATTATAGTTGCTGACGTCGTTCGGGTTTTCCTCGATGGCCCTCATATAAACCTGAACTGCTTTTTTCAGATGTCCAATCTGGCGGAGACAACCACCATAAGCCACATATGTCAACCCTCTGCTGGGCTCTATCTCCACAGCTCGTTGGAATAACTCCTCCGCTCTCAATGTGTCACCTGCCGTCCCCAACTTGCATGCGAGATTGGTAAGTATCACCACTGATAAGGGATTCAGCTCGAAGGCTACCTCCAACTGCCTCATGCTTTGTTCACGTCTTCCCATGCGATTTAGCAAGTTTGAATACCAATAGTGGGCATAGGCGTAACCTGGGTTCAGATCAATAGCCTTGAGTAATTCCTCTTCTGCTTCCTCAAGGCGCCCTTCCATCTCGGCAACCAACGCCAAAGAGGCGTGTGCCTCAGCCAGCTTGTCGTCTAACTCCAGTGCTCTCTGCGCGGCCTCACGGACCTTGGGAATAATCTCTTCTTCAGGGTAACCGATGTTGCTGGGCAAAACCACGTAGGCGTCGGCCAGCCCGGCGTAGGCCTGTGCATAGTTGGGATCGAGCTCGATGGCTTTTTGGAAATACTCTATGGCTTTCATCAGGTGCCCTTCTGTGCGTTTATTCCATAGGTAGCGGCCCTGGGCATAAGCGTTGTAAGCCTCCAAGTTTTCTGTATGGCGCTTGTCAAAAGACGTTCGTTCATCTCCCAGGAGCTTGATCTTCATCACCTCGACGATGGCCTGAGAGATCTCGTCCTGGATGGTGAAGATGCTGGCCAGCTCGCGATCGTAGGTCTGCGTCCACAGGTGCGCGTCGTCGGGCACGTTGATCAGCTGTGCCCGCACCCGGATCCTGCTGTCTTCCTTCTGGACGCTGCCTTCCAGAATGGTGGCCACATCCAGCTCTCCCCCGATCTTCTTGACGTCCCGCTCTGGGCTCTTGTACCGCATGGCCGAGGTCATGGAGATGACCTTCAGATCCGGTAGCCCGCTGAGCTTACCGATAATGGCCTCGGTCATCCCATCGCAAAAGTACTCCTGATCCTTATGAGGGCTATAATCACGAAAGGGCAACACAGCGATGGAGTTCTGCCATTGGGTCCTGGCCACCTTGCTTACACCGGGCGCAACCACTTTTTTCAAATCATGATAGAGAAAATAGCTAGCTATTAGCACGGCGAGGACCACGACGAGAAAAACCGCCAAAATGGTGCGCGCCCAGGAAAAACCCTTGGGGCGCTTTCGCGGTGCAAGAACCCCTGTTCTGAGCTCTTCTTTGGCCCTGTTCAAATCAACCATAAGCTCGTCGACGTGCTGGTAGCGTCTGTCAGGACTCTTTGCCAGGGCCTTAGCGATGATCCTGTCCAGCTCCATGGGAACGCCCGCACGCAAACCCGTCACAGGCGCGGGCTCCTCGTTCAAGATGGAATACACGATTGCCTGATGATAGTCTCCCTTGAAAGGACGTTGAGCGGTGATCATCTCATATAAAACCACGCCCAGGGACCAGATGTCCGTTCGGTGATCGACATCGTCGCCCCGGGTCTGCTCCGGAGACATGTAGGCGATGGTGCCAGGGGTGGTCTCTTTCTCGGTGATCTGCTTGCCACCACTCAGTTTGGCCAGGCCAAAGTCCATGACCTTCACCTGACCCCTGGGAGTCAACATAACGTTGGCAGGCTTGATGTCGCGATGAACGATTCCCCTTTCATGCGCTTCCTGAAGACCCTGGGCAATACGGATGGCGATATTCAAGACCTCGTCTATCTTTAAGGGACCCGACTCGATCTTTTTCTGGAGATTTTCACCTTCCACGTAGGCCATGGCTATGAATGTCTGTCCCTCCACTTCATTGATTTCATAGATGGTGCAGATATTGGCGTGGTCCAAGGCTGAGGCTGCCCGCGCCTCGCGGATGAAACGCTCCTTGGCCTCAACATCACGCATCAGCTCCGGAGGCAAAAATTTCAGAGCCACGGTGCGCTTGAGTTTGGTGTCCTCGGCTTTGTAGACCACACCCATGCCGCCTTCGCCGATTTTTTCCAAAATCTTGTAATGGGAGATGGTTTTGCCAATCATTCTTCCAACCCTATTTTCTTCAGCATGGCCGTGAACCTCGAGTCTGAACGTACGCTGTCAAATCCTGGATCTACTTTAATCTCAAGGAGGGTACTATCGCGTTCTTCATATGCCTTATCCAACCACTTGAAGCCCTTATCCTTCTCACCAAGGGCAAAATATAAATTCGCCAGTGAAATTGGCGGAACATAGCCCTTCTCAGCTTGTTTCAGCAAATCGTCCAGTCTCTGGTAGGCAACTCCTTCGCATGCTTCAAAAAGCGGATCCGAGCGCCCTGAAATATCCCTTTCCTTTTTGAACTCCCTGAAAGCTTCCTCATACCTCGACTTCTGCAAATGTACCTTTCCCAGCCAAGCGTGAACCGCACTAAAGCTTGAGTCCATCTCCAGGGTCTGGTTCAATTTTTCCAACGCTCGATCATAAAGACGTGCGTAATAAAACACCAGGGCAGTATTTCTGCTTATGACCAGAGAAAGAGGATCCAACTTTTGAGCTCGTCTAATCTCTTCGATAGCTTCGTCAAAGCGATCCATGTACATTAAAAAGAGCGCATACCAATGGTGAGCGGTGGGATAGTTCGGGTTCAGCTCAATGGCTCTCTGGAACTCTCTCTCGCTGCTCTCCCAGTCCCAGCAACGGAACTTAATTTGAGCCAGGGAGGTGTGGGCTTCGGCAAGTGTCCCGTCAATCTCGAGTGCTCTCTGAATGGCCTTATTTGCTTTCGGATATAATCCTTTTGGCGAAATGGAACTGTAGTCCGGAAGAACGATATATGAATCAGCCAAGCCTGCATAAGCAAGGGCATAGTTCGGATCTTTTTCGATCGCTTGCTGAAAATACACGATAGCCTTCTTTACGCCTTCTTCCGTCCGCTTGTTCCAGAAGAAACGGCCCCGGATATATGAATCATACGCTTCTAAATCTTCAGTATGATGCTTGACAATTTTCTCCTTCTCTCCCCCCAAGAGCTTGACCTTCAGCTTATCCACAATGGCCAGAGATATTTCATCCTGAATGGCAAAGACATCTTCCGGACAGCACAGTCCGCTGATATCGCGATCGTATGCGTCGGACCAGATATGGAAACCATCGACGATATTGATGAGCTGTACCATGATCCGTAACTTATTGCCCAGTTTTCTCACACTTCCTTCAAGTAGAGCCTTCACATTCAATTTGCGGCCTATTTCTCTAATGTCAACCTCTTTGTTCCTAAATGAGGAAGCCGAGGTCCAACCCGCGACGCGCAAGCCCTCGACATGCGTCAGGGCATTGATGACGTCCCCCGCCATGCTCTCGCAGAAAAAATCCTGCTCTCGGTCTACACTCAAATTCGTAAAGGGGAGCACAACGATGGAGGGCAGTTCTTTCCCGGTTTGAGTTTTAAGCTCCTTCTTGGCCCATTTGATATCAAACAAAAGATCCCCGATCTTCTGGTAGCGTGCAGCTGGATCCTTGGACAAGGCTTTGTTGATGATCCGTTGCACTTCCTGGGGTATATCCCTCCGAAGGCCGATCACTGGCTCCGGCTCCTCATTCAAAATGGAATAAACGACCGCTTGCTCGTATTGCCCTACGAAAGGCCTTTGGCTGGTAAGCATCTCGTAAAGGACAACGCCCAAAGACCAGATATCCGTCCGATGATCGACCTCCCCACCCTGTGCCTGCTCCGGAGACATGTACACCACGGTACCCAGGATTGTGTTAATTTGAGAAGTCTGCGAAGCTCCACCCAGCTTGACCAAGCCGAAGTCCATGATTTTCACTTGACCTTTGGGAGTTAGCATGATGTTGGCGGGCTTGATGTCGCGATGAACGATTTCCCTCTCATGCGCCTCCTGCAGACCCTGGGCAACATCAATGGCGATATTCAAGACCTCATCTATCTTCAGCGGGCCCGATTCAATCTTCTTTTGGAGGTTTTCACCTTCGATGTAGGCCATGGATATAAAGGTTTGTCCCTCCGCCTCGTTGATTTCGTAAATGGTACAGATGTTGGGATGATCCAGGACGGATGCCGCTTGGGCCTCCTGGATAAATCGCTCTTTGACCTCCGAATCGCGGGTAAGATCCGGAGGTAAAAACTTCAGGGCAACGGTGCGCTTGAGCTTTGTGTCCTTGGCTTTATAGACCACACCCATGCCACCTTCGCCGAGCTTTTCCAATATCTTGTAATGAGAAATGGTTTTGCCGATCATCCTATTTCTTTCCCGATATCTGGATTAATTTTGATTTGGCATCGGCCAATTCTGGGAGATCTTGATCCGCTTCCTCCCAGATTCTTAGAAACTCTTTATACTGTTCGCTGGCCTTCTTCAAACGACCTTTTTCCTCGTATAATTGGGCCAACCGATAACGATATTTTGGATGAATAAGACGCCGATCCCTACTGTACGGATGAAAGGTAATCAGCCGCTCATATTCGGCAATGGCTTCATCTAGCTTTCCTTTTTGGCGATAGGCTCGGGCCAACACATCTTTCTGGAACGGGAGGTTATATGCCAGCATTCCTCCCGTGTCACTCATGTAAGGTATCCTCCAAGGTGGCGCTTTCTCACGAACAGTGATGGCTTTCTCCAGGGAACCCTCTACCAGCAATAACTCTCCATGAAGCAATTCGGCAAAGTCGGGCACAAGAGGTCTTATATCCGTCAGCTTTGACTTTGCAGAATCAATTCGTCCTTCTTTCAAATCCAGCAAGGCAAGGGCAAAAACGAGGGCTGCCGTGAGAGAGGCAACCTGCTCTGGTGATCCCAGGGAGTAACTGGTGGCTGCAGGAATGTACTCTTTGGGATTCCGCTGCACCGCATCTATGCACTGCAGAAAACAGTTCCGGCTCAGGCCAAGCTCTCCCTTTTCATAATGAATCCAACCCTTCAACCTGTCTGCTTCGGTTTGCCAGATCTCACTCCCCTCGGCTTTTGACAGCTCAGCTATCCTCTCAGCCTTGTCAAGGGCTCGGTTCAAACTACCTCGCCAAATGTGGTAAAAACTTCTCCACCGCAGTCCGTCCGTTCGAGTGCCAAAAGATGGTGCCTTATCGATGTATTTGTCGATCCACTGCATGCACTCAGAGTAGTTTTCCCTCAAAGCATAGATATAGGCAATCTCCCAATAGGCGTAGTAGAAGTCTGGTTTGACCTTCAAGGCCTCTTTGTATTTTGCTATGGCATCGTCCAGTTTTCCCATTCTGAAGAAAAGTTCTCCCATAGAATCGATGGGATTCGCATCCCCTGGGGAAATGATAGCATACCTCTGAAAGTACTCATGGGCCTGTTCGAAGTCCTCGACGTCGGTGTACATGTAGGCCAGTTCGTTGAGAGCCCACCCATAGTTAGGATCAAGATCCAGAACTTTTTTGTACTCCTCGACAGCCTGGTAGAACTGCTTCTTACCCCTGTAGTGAGATGCCAGGCGATGGTGAACGTGCTTCTCTTTGGGGTATTCCCGGGCGATCTGCTTGAGGATGTGGAACCTTTTCTCCACATCTCTCTCCAAGGCCCGTGCGCAAGCCGCTTCGATGTAAAGTCTCTCCTTGCTTGTGGCCTTATCCGAAAAAGCCTTCGCTTTCTCAAAGGCATTGTTGCGCGCTTTGGCATCGCGCAATCGGTCATAAATCCAAGCCAAGTAAAGGTATGCTACGGCGAAGGTCGGATCGAGCTCAACCGCCTTTTGGAGAAATCGCCGGGCGTCTTCGTTATAGATCTTCTCGAAGCTCTCTCTACCCCTCAGAAAGTATCGATACGCCTCCATGGACGACGTGGTCACATCGGCGATAGGCTGCCCGCCGTCTTCCATTTTGTGTTCGGAGATGCCTAGACCATGGGAGATATCCCGGCTCAGCCCATCAATCTGCGTTTTCAAAATGCTGTCCACTCCCAAACCCTTAGAGCTGGCGCTCACCAGCAGTCTCTTGGTGGAAACATCCATGACTTTCACGTCGGTGGCGAATATCTCACCAGCTTTTGTATAAGTGCCCAGAACGATAGCATCGATGCCATCTAATCGGCACAACTGGAAACCCAAATCCTTGTCGATGACCTCCACCTTCTCCTTCCCCACTTGCTTCAGCAGATCTCGCATCCGCTCCCAGGTAATCACGCGCAGAGATTCCGCCCGCTCAAGGCTAGTGATGAGAAGATTGGGTATGGCCGTTTGGAGATAATCGTATTTCTTATCTCCCGTCTGATTCTCGAAGGTGATCACCGCGATAGGTTTCTGAACCCTCACAGGGGATTCTAACTCCTCCTCAAGTTTCCTGAGATGGGCCAGCATCTCATCGATGCGCTGATAGCGTTCTGACGGGCTCTTTGCCAGTGCTTTGGTTACGATGCCTTCCAGCTCTGCTGGTGCGCTGGCTCGAAATTTCAGCAACGGTTTCGGATCTTCATTCAAGATGGAGTAGATAACGGCTTGCTCATAGTCCCCTGTGAAGGGCTTTTGGCCGGTAACTATCTCATAAAGGACCACGCCCAGAGACCAGATATCCGTCCGGTGATCCACCCCTTCACCTCGAGCCTGTTCGGGAGACATGTAGGCCGCCGTGCCCGAGATGGTCTTGGATGTTTCAGATTGCACTGCCCCTTCCAATACGGCCAGGCCAAAATCGAGAATCTTCACCTGGCCATCCTCGGTGATTAAGAGATTGCTCGGTTTGACATCTCGATGCACGACTCCCTCTTTGTGGGCCTTGACCAAACCCTGAGCCACCTGGATGACGATATCAATAGCTTGCTCCAGATCCAACGGCCCCCTATCTATCTTGTCCTGAAGGACCTCACCCTTGTAGCAGGCCATGCAGATGAACATCTGCCCTTCTTTGGTTTCATCGATATCGTAAATAGTGCAGATATTAGGATGATCCATGGCGGAGGCCGCCTGGGCCTCCTGGATGAAGCGCTGATTCGCTTCTGGATCGCGGGTCATTTCCGGCGGCAGGAACTTCAAGGCCACGAGGCGCTTGAGCTTGGTGTCTTCGGCCTTGTACACCACACCCCTGCCGCCCTCGCCGAGCTTTTCCAGGATTTTGTAATGGGAGATAGTTTTGCCGATCATAATTGATCTAGGAGAAAGGTACCAGGATTCGAGGGTTCTAGGATTCAAGGGTAATAAGTCCTTGATCTGTTGTCCTTCAAACAGGCTTGGACCAGGGGTACTCGAAGCCTTGAGTCCTTGAATCCTTTCTTCTCACCAGCACAAAGGACGAACGGTTACCTCATTCAAATGAGTTATCTCTACAGATAAGATCCCTCGCTTCAAGACGAACCCGCCTCGAAACACCCTATCAGGTAGGGCAGGGTTCATCGCCATCGCCACCATTGCTGAGAAAACCAATCAGAACCACGGCTCCAACAACACCAAACACCCCAAGCGCTATTGTTTTAGCTTGATCCAGCTTTTTAATTTCAAGCGATGCGATCTCCGAGGAATCTATTTCCTTGTAACCTTCTGCTTCGATGTAGCCCACCAGCTTTGAATCCTCAACTTTTGTATCCTTCATATTATACTGAGTTCCATCCTCCATTGTTACCCTGACACGGGCTCCCTGCTTAAGCTCAGGGATCTCCTCCTTGGAGATGTACCTCATGCTGGTGCAGCCTGATAAATAGAGGATGAAGCTCAGCGAAACAAGGAGAAAAATGCATTTTCGATACACCGGTTACACCCCCCTAGGGTAGAGGACGCGAAGGGGCAAGATTGACCTTCAAATTCGGGCATTTCTCCACGGCGAGAAAGCATAGAAGTGGTGAGAACCTTCCTGACGAGAATTGCCTTCCGGTTTCCAGCGATGATCACCGAGCTTCAAGGACTAACTCACCGCTCGCATTCGCGATGTTGGGATCGCGGCTTGGGCGAACACGGGCTGTGGGGGGACACGATTCCCGATTCCCGATTCACGTTCCCAACTGAGCAACGACTCCAAACGTCCATCCGCATAGATGCCTATCACCGACCACAGGACTCTCATCTCACGTTCCCGCCACGGTCATCCGGGACACCCGAAAGCTAGGGCAACATATCCGTCCGTTAAACTCCAAATCGTCACCTACGGCATCAATAGAGCTCAGAATCTCCACAAGATTCCCCGCGATGGTCACTTGGGCTACTGGTTTGGTCAGCTCCCCATTTTCGATCCAGCGACCGAAAGCTCCCGCGGAATAACTACCGGTGGTGGTGTTCGCGCCAAATCCTATGGTTTCGGCGACATACAGTCCCTTCTCCAATCCCCTGATCAGCTCATCGTGGGGCGTGGAGCCCTTGAACATATAGAAGTTTGTAGCCCCAATACCGGGAAGGTTACCGTAGGATCCCCGGATTCCATTGCCCGTGGAAACGGCGCCAGCCTTGCGGGCACCGTAAGTGTCATATAAGAAAGCTTTCAGTATGCCCTGGTCAACTACCATTTTGCGCCGCGTGGCGATGCCCTCGCCGTCGACGGGCGCTGAGCCCAGACCCTGCAACAGGGTGCCGTCATCCTCTATAGTAACCAACTTGGAGGCAACGGATTTGCCCAGCATGTCGGCTAAAAAGGAGTTGCCCATATGAACCTCTTTGCCGTTGACGGCTCTGGCTAAGCCACCGATCAGTCCCCTGCCCGCGCGGCAATCGAAGACCACTGGAACCTCCTGGCTGGGAACAGGTTCCCCGCCTACTAAGGAAACAGCCAACCGACCTGCCCTTTGAGCCATCTGCTGGGGCAACTTCAGGTTTCGATAGGCTCTGCGGTGACAATCGTCCGACCCGTCTTTTTTGTGCTCGCCTTTGGTGGCCACTACAGAGACACTGGTGGAAAATTTCGTCTCCTCATAGGAGTGCAACAGACCATTGTTGTTGGCGATGGTCACCGCACGATGGACGTCTGTGTAAGAAGCCCCATTTGACAAAGTGATGATGGGGCTATACTCCATGGCCAGTCTTTCGGTCTCCATGATCCTGGCTAATTTTTTGTCCAGCTCGATGGAGACGACGCTTTGGTCCACCACCGACCGAGCCGTTACCTCCCCCTTGTTCTCGGGGAGCCCGTGAGCCGGGTCCGGACCAGCCATCTTGGCAAGTTCCACTGCTTTTTGGGCCATTGGCTTTAGGGCTTCCTGAGAGACATCGGCAGTGTCCACAAAGGCCATGCGCTGCCCGACATAAACTCGCAGGCCCATTCCTTGAAAGCTCTCCTTTTTCACATACTCTATCTTTTGTTGGCGCACCTCGATCCTCAACCTGCTGCCGTTTTCCAGAAATACCTCGGCTTGGGTGGCTCCCTGTCCCGCCAGCATGTCCAGCATCTTGGCGGCTGTTTTCTCCAAGTTCAAAGCTCACCTCCGCGTAAACATCGCTTTTTCACCGATGTGATCATTCTCTCTTTTTACGCCCTCGTGCCACCCACGGTGATCTTGCCGATACGTAAGGTGGGCTCACCGCTGGTGACGGGAACCCACTGCCCTTTGCCACAGGTACCTGGAGCAAAATCCAGGTCATCGGCCACCATATCGATGGTCTGGAGGACCTCGGGACCGCTGCCGATGAGGGTAGCCCCTTTCACCGGTTTGGTGATCTCGCCATTCTCGATGAGATAGGCCTCGCGGACCGTAAAGGTGAAGCTCCCGGAAGTGGTGTCCACCACCCCACCGACGAATCCTTTAGCGTACAAACCTTTTCGGGTAGCAGCAAACACCTCCTCGGGTTTGGACTGGCCGTTTAGTAAGTAGGTGTTGGTCATCCGCACCAGAGGGTAATGCTTGAAAGATTGCCGCCGACCATTGCCCGTGGATTTGGCACCCAGCTGCTTGGCCGTGAGACTATCGTACATGTATCCTTTGAGAACTCCCTTTTCGATGAGCATTTTCTTCTGGGACGGCGTCCCCTCATCGTCCACGTTGAAGGATCCCCGAAGATTGGGCACGGTGGCATCGTCCACCAGAGTGACCAGCTCGGAGCCCACCCTCTGATGCACTTTGCCTGTATAAAACGAGGTTCCCCGTTGAATGCCGTCGGCCTCCAGCCCGTGGCCCACAGCTTCGTGGAATAACACCCCACCCCAGCCATTGGAGACCACCACCGGCATCTGACCGGCGGGCGCCTCCTGGGCCGACAGCATGTTCACCGCCTCTTGGGCGGCGCCCCTGCTCGCCTTCTCGGCAGCATTCTCGTCGAATAGCTCGAAACCACTGTGTGCGCTGATTCGCCGGCGACCACGATGCCTTCTTGAACCTTCGGTAGCCAGGGCGTTGACGATAAAATAGATCAGAGGCTGCGTATCTTCCACCCAGACACCTTGGGAATTTGCGATGGCGATGTCTTTGATTTCCTCAAGATAGGTGATGCTCACCTGGCTGATTCTGCCATCGAGGGATCGAGCTGCATCATTAGCTCTCTCCATCACCTCAAGCCTCTGGTTCTCGCCCACCGTTTCCAAAGGAATCCTGGCAGGTATCAGATCGGAAACCGTACCCCGAGAAACGGGAACTGGGGTCGTTTTACCACCAGAGCGAGCCACAAAAGCCGCTGTGCGGGCCGCCTCGCGCAGCTTCTCAGGAGCGAGATCCTCAGAATAGGCATATCCTGTGGCATCTCCAGCGATGACTCGCACTCCCACACCCCGATCCATCCCCAGCTGAATTGATGTAATTCGGTTCTCCTCCATGAGTATGTTGCGTCTCAGCCTGCGCTCAAGGTAGACGTCGGCAAAATCACCGCCATCCTCAAGGGCCTGGCGAAGCAACTTGTCCAGATCTTCCTTTCCCAGACCAAAAAGAGGCTTCAAATCGACCTCCAATCCCAAGCCCGCAGCGGTATGCAGAGTATTCAGGAGAAGGGGAGAGACCATGATTAAGCCGGCACTGCGAGCGCCTTGTTTTAAAAAATCCCTTCTTTTCATCTATACCTCCGTCTGCAGGGCCATCAGACCTCTCTTTCTGGAAACCAGCTCCATCGACGAAAGGTCATCACAAATACGTATATCACATGACATTCCACAGCAAAGGGCAGAAAGCCCAGAAAGCCCCCCAGGGGCATCTCGAAGATCTTAGGACCAAACGCAAAAGGAACGGCATAGATCCACTTGGTGCCAGCCCAGTAGTTCCAGAACTCCCATAAAATACCACAGATGATGCCCGAAGCAAAAAGCACTATCCATCGCGACAGATCTCCGCGTTCCAGATCGTCCAAAAGGGACCATCCTCCCCGGAGGGAGTTGATGGGGTCGAGAAGAAATATAAAGCCCAGCCAAATGGGAGTAATCAGGTATCTGGCTATTGAGAAAGGCAAAAGAGCAGGAATCGTCAAACACAGGGCTCCCAAGACGATCAGGGTCCAGCGAAACCCGGGGCTGACCGAAACCCTGGGAACAGCCACCCTGGGAAATCCCAAAACCTCCAACAGCCGGGCGGTCAAAAGGATGGCCGGCAGTATGGTGGCAAAAGCCCAAGCATAGCCCAGGCATCTGGCCCATAGTTGCTCTGGAAGCCCGCTGTAATGCCAATTTCTAATGAACAAATTGTAGAACTCAAAGATCAGCCAAAAGATCAGCGAGAAAAAGAGCATGAGCAGAAACTCTCCCCGGCGGCGGCTGATCAATGATCGTCCCTGAATCCTATAAATGATACCGTCGATGAGCAGGATGTAGCCCGACCAGACGATAGCGGTAAAATAAGTATGGACGGGTTCCACCTGGATAAACATGAGAATCTCGGCCACCAAGATGATGGCCAAACCCACGTATCCATAAGCTGGGAGTCTCTGTTTCCTATTGCGGACGCAGTCCAAAGGTCACCAGCTCCTGAGAAAAACGACTTTCATTATTGAGGAAATCCTCTAGACGTCTCTATCATGGATAGCGAACAGAAGATTTCTGGTCTCACGAATGGTGTGGTCCAGATCACCTTGCGGGGCGGGAATAGGCAAGGAAAAGGGACCATCTAGTCCCGCATCACGCAAGATGCCAGGGTTTCCCGCAATTCTCGGAGCACTTGCCGTAATTTGGCAGCCTCGAGACCAACACCGTCCTTAGTCAGTTGGATGAGCAACACGGTGGCTTCCTCTCGTTCCACTTTGCTCATAGTCACTTCGTAATCGCTCAGGATGCCCAAACATCCTGTGAAGGCCGGGGATTTGGGATCAAAGCCAATGCAGATCAGGGTGGACATTCGCTCGCCAGCACCTTTGCCAAACCTCACGTTTTTTCCCTCGATATAAAAGGGAGCCTGGGATTTCGCCAGACGCCGCAGGGAGCGGATGCCCATGCGAATTTGTTGGACCAGCTCCTCCACCGAAGCGCTGACTCTGTAAAAATCCTCCAGTCTATAGTAAAACTCTCGAACCAAATCCTCTCTGGTTCTTCTGAAATGCTCCCTCACCTCACCCAGCTTCTTGGTCTCCAGGATGCGAATGCCTTCGTCGAAATCCCGAAACTGTCCGATGACCTGGCCCAATTGATCTTTAATATTTTCGTAGATCCTCTGCCGGTCGGCAAAGACATCCAGGTCAGCCCGCACATTGATGATGTTAATTCCCTCATCCCCCATGATCCGAGGAGGATTCGTCGAAAGGACGCTGAGCCCGGAAACGCTGTCAAGCGCCTCAACGCATTTAAGAATATCTCTCTCCTGGGTAGGCCTGGTCCCCGAAAGGATGATAATAATCTTGAACTCCAGAAAAAAATCGGTGGCTTTGCCCACGCTAAGGTACACCTGTGGGATATTGGAACTGCGGAACTCCTTCAACAGAAAGGGGATGATGGCTCGCGCATAGTGTTCGAAGCCGCCGGTAGCCTCCGTCCACTTGGCCCTTTGGAACTTTTTGCTGGTGGCCATCTGGAGCAGAGCCTTACGAATATGTCGGATCTGCTCCCTGGAAAGAGCCCGGTCTCGCTTATCGGTAATCTCCAGGCGATACACGGTGATTCCATCAGGCGTGGTGAACTCTTTGTTGAATTTGCGCTTAAAGCCTGGTACGGCATGTTCAATGGCGTCCAGGCAATCGTTCAAGGAGATTTCCCGATCGTATCCGGCCAAGGTGATGCCCGTCAAGTGCTCGCGGACCGTCTTCAGGTTTTTAATCCGAACCTGAGGTCGACCACCACTCTCCCTCACCCGTTGCAGAAAATGATAATTTGTGATGATCTGCTCCACCAGATCTTTGATGTCTCTTTCGTGAATATACTCCTCGGGCCGGCTGGCGAAGAACATCACCACCTCACCCCGCCGGCCCAGAAGTGCCTCTAGATCCTCCGGAGGACACTGCTTCTCGATGGCCTCGATGACCCTGCTATATGTCTCCAAGCGCCGACTTTCCCGAGCAATAAGATAAGCCTTGGCCAAGCTACCAATGCTAGCTTTGGATAGGGCCTCCACAAGGCTATCTTTCTCTTGGGACAACCGATTTAGCTCCTCTGCGGTTGTCACCACCACGGCCATGATCACCACGCCCAGTTGTTGACCCCTCTGTTCCACAACCATCCCCTTGGCGAAGTCGACATTCCAGCCCCTCTGATGAAGCACGCCGATACAACTGTCGGACATGCCGGGCCAATCTGAGCCCAGGACCCCGAAGCTCACCGTGGTCGGGAAGGATCCTGTCTCTTCTATTCGGGAGACATAGACCACCGTTTTCTGATCCTTTACCTTACGCCATTTCTCCATCAGCCCGACGAATATGGCCTGTTCCTGGCTTATAGGAAAGATGTGACGTGCGCCGCGAAGAGCCTCCAGGTATTGGACGAGTCTTCCTGGAGGGACGTGAATTTTTTCCTTCAGCAAATTATTGCGCAAGGCCTGAGACATGGCCCGACGCTTCTGGCCTTTTCTTTTGGAAGTGGTCATCGTCCCCTCAACTTCTTACGTGTTGAAAGGAAATCCTCTTATTTTCTCAGTGCAGCAAAGCATAGGCGAGGATGTTGAGTCCCATTCTGAATGCCTGTTCCCTGGTTTCTGGAGGGTCCTTGTGAACCTCTGGATCAGCCCAGCCGTCGCTGATATTGGTCTCGTATGTGTAGAAGAGAACCAATCTGCCCTTATGAAAAAGGCCAAATCCCTGTGGGGCTTTGCCATCATGTTCGTGGACTTTGGGCAATCCGGAGGGAAAATCGTAAAGGATGTGATAGATGGGATGGTTGAACGGGAGTTCTGTCAGATTATGTTCCGGAAAAACCCTTTTGATTTCCCGTCGAAAGGCCTTATCCATCCCATAATCGTCATCGGCGTAAAGGAAGCCGCCCTCAGAGAGATATTGGCGTAACCTCTGGATTTCTTCCTCACTGAACCTGATGTTACCATGGCCAGTCATAAAGAGGAATGGATGCTGAAACAGCTCTGGATCCGCAAGCTCCAGAATCTTCTCCTCCTCCACAACCTCTATGCCGGTTCTCTTGTTGATCTCACGCATCAGGTTGGGGATGATGGACCGGTCGTTGTACCAATCGCCTCCACCACCATATTTCAATCGGGCCACCACCAGCTTGTAGCCATGGTTCTCGCTCTGAGCTTGAGTATCAGGGCAAGCCGCACCCAGCAGGACCACGAGACTGAGGAAAAAAATCCCAGCCCATTGGCCGTAAAATCGCTGGCACATGGCACCAATTCCTCAAGCTTCTGGGTGTAATGAGATCGCTATTTCCATCTCGTCTGCTTTGCTCCCTGCCTAACTTTAAAAAATCCCTGGGCCTTTGTCAAGATAAAATCTGCATCCGGGGAAATACAAAAAGACCGCGCCCTTCTGAAGGCGCGGCCCCATCTTGACATAGGTGCCATGAAACCTCACATTCTAAGGAAGCCGATAGCTTAGGGAACACGACAGGAGACTGGTGGTAAAGTCGTCCTCCTTGTGTTTGTGCCATTCTGGATCGTGATCGGCGAACAAATCAAGGCTGATCTCATCGGTGAGGCGATAGGTTAATAAGAGAGTGGGGTGAAAATAGGTATAGCCACTGTAAAAACTCTCCTCGTGGGTCTCCTCATAGTTCCGGAATCCCAACTCGATGGTCAGACTGGCCCATAGCCGGCCTGTTCCGCTATAATCCACTCCCAGTTCAATGCCCATCTGGTCATATGTCTCGCCGATGGAGGTGCCTGCCGCCTTGGAGCGGTTATAGG
>LJUY01000031.1 GCA_001304015.1 candidate division Zixibacteria bacterium SM23_81
GTTCAATCATCGGAGTGAAAACGTAATCCCATTGCTTCGAAAATATCTCAAACAGCCGGTTATCAAAGAACTAAATTAGTGCAACTTTGGTGGTGAATTACCAAGAAGAAAATGTCATCGTCTTCAACTTCAGCGGAGAGGGACACTTCGATTTGCAGGCCTATGATAGTTATTTCGGCGGCCAGCTTCGGGATTAGGAGTATCCTCAGGAAAAGGTGGAGGCTGCCCTGAAGCATGTACCCGAGGTGAAATGAGGCTTAGAATCGTTGAGAAAACAAGAGATGTTGGATCGTCATTTCATCGTCCGAGCTGCCAGCATTATCAAAAAGGCGTTGAACCGCTGGTCAGGTACCAGAAGTAAGCCAATGTTCCGCAGAGGTAAAAAACGCCGTCCACCACCAGCTCAAATGTCGTGCCCTGCGAGATGAAGCGCCGGTGGTAGAGGAAGAGGTACATGACGGTGTAGAGGACGCCCACTAAGAGGAACAGATTCAGGTTACTCGTCCAGCCCAAAGGTCCAGAGAGAACGAGCACTATGGCAAGTAACCCGGTTAGAGCCAGCAGGATGACCTTGGTGTTCTTGATTCCCACGATGATGGGAATGGTTTCTCGACCCACGATCTGATCCCCCTGGATCTCCTTGATGCTGAATAATACCGATCGGATGAAGGCCATGGCGAAGGTGAAGAACAACGCCACGCTCGTGGCCGCGGTGAATCTAGCGCCAGCGCTCAGCAGAGGCATGATAACCGCCACGATGGCCCAGGCCAAGGCCAGGGACAGATCTTTGGAGGCAGGGATGTCTTTGAGGCTGTGATATCCCAAAGGTCCGGGCCAGCTTTGGGGAATGATCTTGATGCCGTAGGCAAGCCCCAGGATAGACATGACCAGAATTAGGAGAAAAGGCCAGCCCCCCAGGGTTAGAGCACATAGCAGGGCTCCCAGGGCCGATAATCCTCCCAACGAGATTAATAGTTTCCTATGCCGGTCGTAGAACTCCAGGCGAGCGGGTTCGCTGAACTTCACCGCCGTCCGGTCGGTGAAGTGATTCAGGATGTGCATGGCGAACACGTAAAAGCAGGCGGCAAAGGTGAAGCGCAACTCGGGCTCGATTCCCTGGAGCCGGCAGGTGGCGTAGCTCAGGCTAGCTGCCCCCAGACCCACGTAGACGTTGCTTTTGACCAAATAGGTGGCCCATTCCCATAGAAGCCGCATCCATCTCTTCTGTTTTTCGCCTCGCAGCCCTTCCAGTCGATCCACGACTTCCTGGATGAGCCAGTTGGGCGTCGAGGCTCCGGCCGTGATCCCAACCGTGGCATATTGGGCCAAGGCTTGCAGGTCAAGCTCCTCGGCCGTCTCCACATGAGACGTGGGCGTGGCCGTCCCTCGACAGATCTCAGCCAGGCGACGGGTGTTGGCGCTGTTGCGCCCTCCCACCACAATCATGGCGTCGACATCCTTAGCCAGAGCATGGGTTTCCCTCTGGCGCCGCCCTGTGGAGTCGCAGATGGTGTAGAAAATTGAGGCTTGGGGATATTTCTCACTGATGGCCTTAGCGATATTCCAGAAGGCGTTCTGATCCTGGGTAGTCTGGGCTACTACGCAAACTTTGTCCGCCTCTGGCAGATCCTCCACATCCTCAAGTTTCTCAACCACGAGCCCTTTTGGTCCAGCATATCCCAGCAGGCCCGTCACCTCGGAGTGCCCCTTATCGCCGATGATGATGGTGGTGTAGCCCTTCTTAACGTGTTTTTTGATGATGGACTGCACCCGGGATACCCGTGGGCAAGTAGCATCGACTACTCTGGCTCCCGATGCCTTGATCTTGTGCCGTTCCTGAGGAGCCACCCCGTGAGACCTGATGACGATGAAGGCATCCTGTGCTTCCTTAGGGAGTCCACCTTGAGGGTCAATTACCGTGACGCCCTTTGACTCCAGCATCTCGATGGCCTGGGGATTGTGGATTAAGGGCCCATAGGTGTATAGTGGCCCCTTTTCCTTGTTGGCCGCCTCCAGGATCAGGTTCATGGCCCTCCTGACCCCGAGGCAAAATCCGGCCGACTTGGCCAGTTTGATGCGCATGAGCGTTTCCTTGGTGATGAGAGGTATGGTGTTCGTCTGGTGGAAACATAGTGTTTTGCATAGGGGATGTCAATAGTTTTGGGAGATCATGATTTGTGATAGTGTGTCAAAGTTGGTGGATCGGTAGATTCATTCATCTTTAGTGTCATCATATCACGAAAACGAATAAAGCTTTTCTTCATGTGGAGAAATTGAAAGATCGTCTCAAATTCTCTTGGGCAATATAACTACAATTTATAAACCTATAATTTATAGGGAAATAGTCCTTGACAAAATTTGCTGAGGATGATAATATTATTTCCTTAAGGGAAATGGGTTCTGCCAAGCCGAGGGAGCCTTTTTAGGAATTTAATACAGGCCATCCCTCAATCCATGTGGTAGATAGGCGAAATATCTGCTTCCACTGGGAAAGCCTTTTAGAAAGGGGGCATCTTGTGGCTAAGGAAAGCACAGTGCTTATTTACGGGACAAACCTGGGCGGATATCGGGCAGCTTATGCCTTCTGTAAAAAAGGCTATAAAGTCATTTTGTTAAATCGCGGGCGTTATGTGGATGAGATGAAAAACCAGGCTCTCGCTCAGCTTCCTCTTGACTTTTGTTGGATATGCGGACACATGCCGCAGCGACTGTTTAAGGCAATTGGGTGTGTCACCGATTGCTACAATGCAGAGTTGTTGGAAGTGTCAGGAGAAGCAGGTCATTTCAAAGTGAAGTATCGGACAAAAGCGCAACTTGTAAACAACTTTGCTTGCGCGGAATGTGATCAGTGTATAGAGGTTTGCCCAGTGAGGGTAGGAGACCGCAAAGCCATCTTTGTGCATCCTGAAGCAGCATGGGAGAATATATACTTGATCGATTGGGAGCAGTGCACCCGCTGTGGAAAATGCGAGGAGATTTGCCCCACGGGAGCGTTAAAGCTCGAAAGATCCGAAGAGGTTCAGGAGATGGATGTAGGGGTCATTATTCTCGCACCGGAATTCGATGAACCGATAGAAGCGGACCTAGAAGAGTTCGGTCTCGGAAAAACTCCCCATGTCATGAAGAATTCCACAATAGCCAGAAAATCACTGTTGACGAACTTCGTTCGAGATTCCGTCACCTTGCCTTCTGGCAAGGTTCCCCAAAGCTTCGGCATCGTCATCACACCGCATTTCAACAAATCGGGGATAGAGTACGAGAATTACAACCTCTCGGTCAGCGCAGCCCACCGGGCTGTTAAATTAAAAGAAATCTTACCGGAAGCCCAGGTGACCATATTCCTTCGCGATTATCGTGGATTTGGCAAGAAGCATTACTTGTGGTATAAGAAAGCTCAAGATGCTGGAGTCCAGCTGGTCAAAACCCACAAATTGAAGATGACTCCTCAAGGGGAGGAAAATGTCGCCATTGAATATGAGGAGAACGGTAGAGGTGGCACCCAAAGGGTAGAGCTAGCCATCCTGATCACCGGACAGAAGTCACCGGCCTTGATGGAACCATTGTCCCGGATATGTGGAGTCAAAGCGGACGATCGAGGTTTTTGCCAGATAAGACCATTCTCTTCTTGTGAGACCGATGTCGATGGGATCTTTGCTGTCGGCGAGTTTTCTGGCCCAAAGGGCAATCCAGAGACGATATGGGAAGGGTGTGCTGCCCTCACTGAGGCGCTGAAGTATCTTGGAGAACCTAATTTCCAACGAGCCGCTCCACCTCCCCTCAAAGATATGGCCGGTGAGAGACCCCGGGTGGGAGTTTTCATCTGCAGTTGCTTTGGCACCTTCAATAAACGCATGGATTTGGAAGTGTTAAGAGAGACAACAGAGGGCTTGCCGGGAGTGTCTCATACTGAAATTATAAGGGCCTGTTGTACACCCGCCACCATCAAGGAAACTGCAGAGCGGATAAAAAAATCGGGGGTGAATCGAGTTGTCCTTGCTGTGTGCACTCCATTGCAGAAACTGCTAAAATATAGAAAAACGGTTATGATGGCCGGACTCAATCCCCTCCTGACTGAGTATGTGCGCTTGCGCGAGGATGTGATTTATGTCCACAAGGACCGAGACAAGATGCTCACAAAAGCTCTTGCCTTGATAAGAGTCGGTATTGAAAGGGTCAGAAGGGGAGCACAGGCATCTCCTCCAACCGACGCCTTTACACCTCATGCCCTGGTCATCGGAGGGGGCCTTTCCGGACTAGTCGCCGCCGATGGAATCGCATCAAATGGATTCACGGTTACCTTGGTGGAGCAGAAGGACACGCTCGGGGGCCATATAGAATATCTCTGGCCAGCGCAGAAAGACTATGTATGGAGCTTAATATCAAAGGTAGAATCTAATTCCAATGTCATCGTCTATAAAAACGCTGTGCTGAAAGAGACTGCTGGCTATGCAGGCAATTTTAAGGCGACCGTCAGCACGCCAGATGGAGATGTGTCTGTGGACACTGGTGTGGTCATACTGGCAACCGGAGCCAGGGAATACAGGCCCGATGGTTTTCTTTACGGTAAGGACCCCAGAATCATCACGCAACTTGAACTTAAAGAGCGTCTTCCCCAACTACTGAAGGCCGAACGCGGACCGCGGGCAGTGGCTATGGTTCAATGTGTCGGCTCAAAGGATGCCCGGCATCCATATTGCTCGAGAATTTGTTGTGATCAGGCTCTGGAAAATGCCATCAAGCTCAGGCAGAAAAACTCTGATGTGACCATTTTTTACCGAGACATGACGAGCTATGGGCAAGAAAACCTCTATAAGAAGGCAGGAAAGTTAGGGGTAAAATTTGTCAGGTTTGAGGACCACCACTACCCCGAGGTGCGCAAAAGTGGGAAAACCCTGGAGGTAGTGACGGCCAATGGAAATAAGCAAGAAGCTGACTTGGTTGTGTTGAGCACGGGCATTGTTCCGGACATAGCAAATAACGAGGATTTGTCATTTCTGTTGGGATATCCGCTCGATGCCGATGGCTTTTTTGATTCAGATGCCAATGCATATCCTTATGAAGAGGCCATCAAGAGATTGACGAAACCTTATGAATGGGCCACGAACTGTATTTATCCAGTAGGGCTGGCACATTCTCCCAGGGGGTTTGACGCATGTATTCTGACAGCACGAGATGCTGCTGGCAGGGCGTTAACCATTCTCGGCAAGAAGCGGATGCCACCTCCCAACGCTATGTATGTGGCTGACGTTAAGGAATCGTTATGTATGGGCTGCGGGGTCTGCGTTGATGTCTGCGCTTACTCCGCAAGGCACATAGATCCAAGCAAGAAAGTGGCCGTTGTGCATCCATTTCTCTGCGACTCATGCGGTTCTTGCGTGGCCATATGTCCAAACGACGCGTCGTATCTGACGGATTTTAAAAGCAATCAACCAATAGGGGCACTCGATGTCTTATTGGGCACATGAAAGATCCGGTAAAAAGGAGTGGTGATGAAAGAATTCGAGCCTAAAATTGTCTATTTCCTCTGTGATTGGTGTGGTACTGGCGGATGTGAAACCGCCTCGGCTCATCATCTGTATTATCCAGAGAATGTGCTCATATCCAGAGTTCACTGTACTGGATCGCTTTCTGCAGTTCATATTCTCAGATCTCTCATAGAAGGTGCCGATGGTGTCGTTATTTCCGGTTGCCATCCAGGGGATTGTCATTTCGAGACGGGCAACTATCGCGCCAGAAGAAGGGTAGCAGTGGTCAAGTCGATCCTTGAGACTTTGGAGTTGGGACCGGAGAGGGTGTGGTTTCGATATGTCGCCCATGGAGAAGGCAGGAGATTTGTCGACACGGCGGCAGAGTTCAACGACCACCTGAAGAAACTGGGTCCCAATCCGCTCAAGCTGAGGAGGGACACGTGAAGGGCGCAGTTATTCAGGCCAAAGCTGGTATAGCAGACGGGATTTTAAACTTCTTGAAAGAGGCGTTAGATAAAGGCTTCTTTGATGCCCTGCTCCTTCCTGTTAGGGTTCCAGCTGGTGACTCGTTTAGCTATATTTTGATGCGGGATACATCTTTGTTGGACGGCGCATTTCCCTTACCTCCAGTCATGCCGGTCCAGGGGGCCAGGGCACTATCCAGTTTAACAAGATACGGAAAAGGCACCAATAGAATTGCCGTTTTGATGCGACCATGCGAGATACGCGCTGCCATCGAGCTGCATAAGCTTGATCAGGTGGACTTGGAGAACATCTTTCTGTTAAGTGTGGACTGCCCGGGTGTGTTGCCCCTCGGCGACTATATCAAAGATCCCCGGAAAGGTGACGCTCTCTATGAGAAGGTGCTCCAAGAATGGATAATTCGTTCACCTCGATGGGCGTGTGACATATGCGATAAATTTAGCATGCCGCATTCGGATGCCCATTTTGGGATATTAGGGGCGCCCGAGTCCAGTCTTTTCGTCATCCCCGGCACGACGAAGGGAAAGGATTTTTTAGAGAGTCTGGACATTGAATACCACACATCGGTGAAAAGCTGGGAGACGAAGGTACAGGAGTTGACTGAGGAAATAAGCAAAAAGAGGGAACAGACGCTACAGGCATTGAGTCGGGATACTCGAGGCCCAGAGAGATTGCTGGGAATCTTTAGCAAATGCATAAATTGTCACAACTGTATGAGAGTATGTCCTATCTGCTACTGTCGCCAGTGCTATTTCGATTCCGACGCGCTCAAGCTGACACCGGATAACTATCTGATGCGAGCCCAAAAGAAAGGGGCATTGAGGTTTATGCCCGACACCTTGCTTTTCCAACTGGGCCGGATGTCCCACATGGGTCTCTCCTGTGTGTCCTGTGGAACTTGTGAAGACGCCTGCCCCATGGCTATTCCGGTCTCACGGATTTTCACTCTAGTGGCCGACAGCATGCAAGAGGTTTTCGACTATGTCGCCGGAAGGAATCCACAAGACCCTCTTCCTCAGATCGTTTATAAAGAGGAGGAGCTGAAAGAGGTAGAAAAAGCTTACATAGAGACGTATAATAAATAGGCTCATCCAAGAATTTTGGAGTGCTTTTTAGAGAATAGTCCTGGATGCTGATTCCCAGATGCAGGTTGAAAACTCAGAACTCAAGATCTCGGATCAAGGATCGAGAATCCAGCATCCAACATCTCATGCTGTCTCTATAATGATACTACTTCACATATTCTTCGAAGATCAAATGAACAAAATAACTTCGCCTTTGACGGAGGAGAGATGAGCAAAGTATTCAAGCTCGACGAAAGCGTGGAAAAGAGTGTCAAAAAACTCCTGACCTTTCTTCTAAATAAGGGCAGAATAAGGGGAGCTCTTGTTCTTCAGAAGACGGACGGAAATAGTGCTGTGGCTTATTCACTCATCACCGACGCGGATGCGCTTGCATCTGCCTGTCCGCTTTGTCCGCTCATGCCGTCAAACGCGGCATCGGTGCTCTCGCGACTGACCTTGCAAGAGTCGCTTCCTGAGCCCCTGGCTGTAGTGCTTAGACCCTGTGAATTGCGGGGATTTATAGAGCTTGTCAAACATGGGCAGGGTAGCCTGGATAAATTTCTTTTCATATCTTCTGTTTGTGGAGGGGTTTATCCTTTAAAGATGGTCCAGGTCGATGGGAGCGTCGGAGAGAAGCTGCCGCAATACTGGGACGCTGTAAAGAGGGCCGAGATTGCTCCGGAGATAAGGCCTACCTGTCGGGCCTGCGAGCGTTTCGTTCCTCTAGGTGCTGATATGACCGTGGCCACTATGGGAGAGAGCGGCCTGGAGACGAAGTGCACCATATTTTTGAACACGGATAAAGCCATGGGGTTTATTGAGGGCATGGAAGGGAAACTGGCTGAGGAGAAGCTGGAAACAGAGGCTATCCAGCAGCACAAACAGAAGAGGAAAGCTGAGAAAAACAAACTCTACGACGAGATCGGGCTAGAAAAATATGGTCTTTCCGGCATGATCGATATGTTTGGTAAATGCATCGGTTGCCACGGATGTAGCCAGGTCTGCCCCATCTGTTATTGCGAGGTGTGCACTTTCGAGTCGCGAGATCTTGAACCTAAGCCCGCTGAATTCGAGCGAGATCTTAATAAAAAGAGGGCAATACGAGTTCCTCCCGATACATTGTTTTACCACCTGGGTAGGTTGATTCATGTAGCCATCTCCTGTGTGGGGTGTGGTTCCTGTACAGATGTATGCCCGGTGGATATTCCGGTGTCGAGTATTTTTCTCAAGGTCCGAGAGTCCGTCCAAGAGTTGTTCGACTATGTGCCGGGAATGGATCCAGAGGAAGCTGTGCCCATTACCAAATTTGAGACGGAAGAATTAGTCGAATTTGAGGATTAGATGAGCTGGCCAGCAGAGAAGGATATTTCAGCTCACACATTTGGAGAAGAGAGGTCGTTCAACTCTTACATTTTGCCGTTGGCGGCCAGGAGGCCTTTATGGAAGAGGAGTTTAAACCGAAGATAGTGGGGTTTCTCTGTAACTGGTGTTCTTATGCGGGGGCGGATCTTGCCGGTGTGAGCAGGCTGAAATACCCGTCCACCATCTTACCCGTGAGAGTCATGTGTTCCAGCCGAGTAGATCCACTCCACATCATCACAGCGCTTTTGAAGGGAGCAGATGGCGTGTTAATTGCCGGATGCCACCCGGGAGATTGCCATTATCAAAAGGGGAATTACCACACGCGGAGACGGTTTGCTCTGCTTAAGAGAGTGCTTGAAAATCTGGGTTTTGACGCGGATCGCATGAGGCTTTCGTGGGTGTCTGCCTCGGAGGGGCGTAGGTTTGCCAAGGTGGTTGGAGAATTTACAGAGAAGATTAAGGAATTAGGACCAAATCCCTGTCGAGAAGAGCACTTTTTATAATGGCCGTACGATAATGGAAATGATGGCCTGAGGATTATGGACCAGGGGTCTGCAGATATATAGCGGGCCCTTTTCTTTGTTGGCCGCCTCCAGGATCAGGTTCATGGCTCTCCTGATCCCGAAGCAAAATCCGGCCGACTTGGCCAGTTTGATGAGCATTGTTTCCCTTCCGGTGGCAGATGTTCGTCTGGAGAAACATACATAAGGAGCAGGGATTTGTCAAGAATTTTAGGGATCCGTGATGCGTGATGCGTGAGGATGGCATTCACACTGTTTCTGCAGCAAAGTGATTGGTTTTTAGGCAAATATGTCTTGACAAAATCTGATGAGGATGCTAACATTGGCATTGTATGAGAGCTGTCTCTTTATCACTGTCTGTAACTGTGCCTTTGGATTGGACATTGAGGGAACTCAGGTCGGATCTCAGCGAATGATCCATTGGGGTGTTCGCCTCTCTTGAGGAACCTCAGGAAGACTCGAGAATTGAAACAGATAATGTCCTTATTTGCACCATACGTCATTACCGAGAAAAGGTGAGGTACACGCATGAAAATCAGGCTCGCTACCCCTGAAGACGCTTCCGCTTGTAATGACTTCTACAATCAATACTATACCGACAAGCGTACCTTGGACCAATGGAGATGGGAGTTTTGTTCCTCTCTGTACAAAGGTCCCATGGCGCCCTTTGTGATGGTCGAAGATGGCGGCTGCGTCGTGGGCACCCAGGCGATGATACCCGTGCCCATGATCGATGGCCAGGGCACTTTTTGGACGGCCAAATCCGAAGAAACCCTGGTGGATCCCCACTATCGTGGCAAACACCTTTTCGCGCAGATGTATGAACTACTTTTTGACTACGCAAAACAAAATGATATACGAGCCATCTGGGGTTTCACTCCAGCCGAGAGGGCTTTTAAGAGAGTTGGTTTTGCGGTGCCGGGGGCCACCTCCCAGCTTTTCCGGCCCTTTTCGGGAAGGTCTGTGAAGATTTTATCGGATCGATATTTTGTTCGGAAAAAAAGAGTCCAGTGGAGTGCCTTAAAAACCATGGCTGGTTCGCTGGCGGGTGCGGGTCTCTCCCTTGTCTCATCGGCACTGAATCTGTCACAGCGAATAGTTGAGAGGCGAATCTTATTGAATGGATTGCATTTAAAAACCCTCACCGACCCTCCCGAGGATATCAGCGAATTGAGCGTCTCCTTCGTCAAGCAGTGGGGTGGTACCACCATTTTCCGAAGCGCCGATTACCTCAGATGGCGGATTTTCGCGAATCCTCATGTGAGTGCTGTGGTTCGAGCCGTTTACATGAACAACCAGCTTCTGGGCTGGATCATCTATGCCCTCGATGATGATTCTATGGGTTACATTGTGGATCTCATGGCGATATCAGACAGTGTTGATGGACTTTCAGCCGTTGCGGTAATTAAGATACTTTTAATAGACGCTGTGAAACGTCTCCAAAAAGCGGGGGCGGTGGGGGTGAGGGCCTGGCACATCAACGACCATCCTTTTGGCAGGTCAGCGGCTCAGCTGATGAAACGCATGGGTTTTTTTCTCATCAGAAAGGGCTATCAGGTGGTGGTCTACCCACATCTTGAAACTATTGAAAGGCAGTCGCTCAACTTTTTCGATAATTGGTACATCACCAGGCTGTATACGCAGGGCTTATTAGGATGATGTTGCAGCGCCAATCTCTCTATCTTTGGGAGCAGATTACAAATCATGTTGCCCTTTTCTTTCCTCCTAGAGCTCAGGAACTGCTTCGACAGACGGAAATCGTCTTTGTCCCGCTGAGAGATGCTCTAAATTTACGTAAGCAAGCTATTGCGATACCTATAGACATTCCTGCCCCCTTTGCTCCCGAGCGACTTTACCAAGTAGAGTTCAATGGAACAAACCTCACCTTGTGGCATCAGCTCCCCATCCCGGATGGGGAAGGCTGGTCATGTCTGCCCCAAGCCACTCATCCTTTATGGTTTCGGCATGGGTCCGGGACACTGATTCCCGCCTTTAATATGTTCGCTACTATGATGGATCTGCTTACTCTTCGTGAGGAAAGAGAGCTGCCGCAGCGTGACTTACACGGTCGATTCCCCGCTGAGGGGAGCCCTCGTTGTGATATGGGTCTGTTGGAAGTTCCGGTTTTTAACGAGGCTGTGGCGGCATTGGTGGCTGCCTGTGCTGGTTTGGCCGAAGAAGGATGGCCCAAATTTAACTTGGAGAACGTGACGCCCTCGGTGTTCATGGTTTTATCTCACGATTGCGATATTCTCCTGGGCAACGATCTGATCACTCAAGCCATTCGCTGTTTTCGAATATTTCAGCCGCTCATGCACGCTAAAGTTCCGCGCGTTATGAATATCTGGTGGCTGATGAGAAACACATTGCGGCCCAAGGATTTCTATTTCGACAATGTGACCGGTATGGTAGAGGTCGAGAGAATGTTTGGCTGCACCTCAGCTTTCTATATGCTTAATGGAGCGGGGGGCCGGTTCGGAGCACGCAGTGGGTCCGAGGTTATCCCCCAAGTGTGTGAAGGGATTCCGAAGGACTGGCAATTAGGAATGCATTATAACTATGATACCTTCCTCGACCATGAACAATTCGCTGCCCAAAAGCGCGAGCTGGAGAGGTTGCTAAAACGGGAAATCAAATCAGGAAGAGCTCATTACTTACGTTTCGATCCGGTTAAGTCGTGGTCATTTTTAGCCGAGTGCGGTATCAAGTGCGATGAGACAGTCGGCTATCCAGCTCACGTAGGATATCGCTGTGGGATAGCTGGCCTGTTTCAGCCCTTTGATCTTGCCAGGGGCGAGAGACTTGACCTATGGGAAGTCCCCATGGCGATCAATGAAGGCTCGTTATTGCAGCAGTATCCCAGAGATCCCATTTCCGCTTTCCAAAAGATACTCGTGCATCTCAGTCGATTAGGTGGAGCCTTAAGCATTCTCATTCACCCGGGCCACTTCTTCAATCCCGAATTTCCCCAATATCTGGGGCTCTATCGCCGTATCCTGGGGATATCTAAAAAGCATGTTTCCCGCGGATGTGCGGCCCTTTCGTTAGTGGAAAAGCTGAACTCTTGACGGACTCGGATTGACTCGCAATTGAAAAGTCAGAAATGAGAGGAAATAATGGGCTCAAAGGAAGTAAAGGCGATGAAATCTTGCCTGCTTGGTCTCGGTTTTCTCGCTGTTGCTCTGGTTTCCATGAGAATCTTTTCCTGCCGATCAAGGATGCAGCAAGACACCTTTGAAAATCCAGAGGCCAGTCATAAGATCTTAATAACGGGAACAACAAGCGAGTTTAAGGATGCAGTCACAGAAGGGATTGTCAACAGATACAAAGACACCTGCCAGATAGAAATCGTGCCTCCTGGCGAGTTAAAGGGAATAGACCATGCTGATTACAGCTCCATCGTCATCATGGATGAGCTTCGTATGGGGAAAACCTTTGGGGGGAGTACAGGGGAGCTAGCTCAAAAGGTAGAGAACAAAGACAAGGTCATCCTCTTCATCACCGCCGGTAAGAGGGACTGGCAATTCAGCGCCGAGGGGATCGATGCCATCACATCTGCGTCGGAGGAGGGTGAAGAGAGATCGGTGATCGAAAAGATCTCTGCGAGAATCGATGGTTTGATCAAATAACATATAGACTGCTCATGTAGTTTTTGCAGTTTGTATTTTTCTCTTGACAGAGTCGGTATATCCTGGTAAAATAACCTTGGGGATGTGCCGATAAATTTTTTGCCTAACAATTCAGATAAGTCGTCTCTAGATTCAACATTTCTTTAAAGAAAACTCGTGAAGGAGGTGCAAACATGAGAACGATAGCTCTTATGCTGGTGCTGTCGCTGGGCTTCATATCCTCTGCAGCCCTGGCCGAGGTGCCCGGTCTAATCAGCTATCAGGGTACCCTCACCGATTCGGACGATGTGGCTCTAGATACAACTCTCTCCATGACATTTGCCATCTACACCGACTCGACGGGGGGGACACAAATCTGGAGTGAGACCCAATCGACGGTGCAGGTGAGCCATGGCATGTTCAACGTCCTTTTGGGTCGGGTGAATGCAATTGGCGACACCGTATTCAATGGCTCCTCGCGCTGGCTTGGGATCCAGGTAGAGAGTGATCCTGAGTTGGCGCCAAGGCAGCGGATTGCTACTGTGGGGTATGCGTTCCGGGCATCAGAAGCCGATACGGCCGAATATGCCCGCAATGCCACCGGCAGTAGCGATGGCGACTGGACAATATCGGGCAACCACATGTATTCCGCCGTGCCGGGAAGCGTTGGCATTGGTACGGTAAATCCCTTAGCCAAGCTGGATGTGCAGGGGACGCTGAATGTCGGCCAGGACGACACCGGCTATGACGTAAACTTCTATGGAGCGGGAAGCGGGAGCAGGTTTCACTGGGATGAGGACAAGATGGCGCTGCAGGCTGGACGAGATGTCGATGGCACTCACTGGGATCCGGACAGCACGGGGTGGTATTCGGTGGCCTTGGGATACAATAGCAAAGCCCTGCAATCATATGCTACGTCCATCGGTTCCTGGACCACAGCCCGGGGTGTATTCTCCACCGCGCTGGGCTATAACACCTCCGCTACACGAGATGCCGCCACCGCTATGGGCGACGGCTCCATCGCCAGTGGCGACGTGTCCACCGCCATTGGGAAATACGCCACGGCCAGCGGAGACTGGTCTACGGCCATCGGATCTAACACCATCTCCAGTGGGGACGAGGCGCTGGCTCTGGGCCACAGGACTACCTCCAGTGGCTACAACGCCACCGCCATGGGATACAAGACCACCGCTAGGGGGGATTACTCCGTGGCAGTGGGGGAGTATCTTCGAGCAGACTCAGTCAATACCATCGTTATGGGCCGGGGCATCAGCGATGCTGATCGTCTGGTCAACGATGTGAACAGCTCCCTCATGGTCGGATTCAACGATACCACAGCGGCGCTGTTCGTCGGTGGAGAAAATAACCGGGTAGGGGTGGGGACAGAGAGTCCAGAAGAGAAGCTTGACGTGGCGGGGACGGTCCAGGTGGCGGGATTCAAGATGCCAACGGGTGCATCTGACGGGTACGTTTTGACTTCGGATTCTTCTGGAGTGGGGACTTGGCAACTGTCAGCAGCTGGGACCGATGGCGATTGGACAATCTCAGGGAACGACATCTATTCCGCGGTGGCAGGAAAAGTTGGCATTGGGACGACAACGCCTGCTGAGAAACTGCATGTTGCTGGGAACGCGGAAGTGGACAGCACCTTGTTTGCCAACTTTGTCTCCAGCAGCAGTCCCCTACAGCTCCAGACTTCTGGGACCACACGGTTGTATATCGACGACACTAACGGCAATGTGGGGATCGGTACAACGAGCCCCGGTCAGAAGTTAGATGTTGCAGGCAGCGCGAGGTTTGACGGTGCCATCTACGCCCTGGATGCCACTGGTATAGGACTGAGGGATGATGGTGGGTACCCGGGATTATGGGTTGAAGACGGGGGTCAGGTCGGCATCGGGACGACCAGTCCGATAAGAGAACTGGAGGTAGTGGGCGAGGCGAGTTTCTCTGATGCCCTCTTTGCGCGGTATTCGACTGGTATTGGCCTGAAAGATGACGCTGGCAATTTGGGCTTATGGGTTGAAGACGGTGGTCAAGTAGGTATAGGGACCACAAGTCCAACGAAAACACTCGAAGTCGCTGGTGAGGCGAGATTTGATGGCGCCCTGTTTGCCAAGGATGCCACTGGAATCGGCCTCAAGGATGATTTCGGCAACTTGGGGCTGTGGATCGAGGACGGTGGCCAGGTGGGCATAGGCACCTCCAGCCCAGCACAGGAGTTGCATGTGGAGGGCGATGGCTACTTCACTGGTTTTGTCGGCATTAACACAAGTAGTCAGGGAGGTTACAGCAATGCGCTGAAGATCATCAATTCCTCCAATGTCATCAATAGCGAAGGAGTGGAGATCGAGAACACCTACACCAGCCCCTCGACCAGACTGTTCCTGGCGATGGGCCCGAAAACGGCGGTGTTATGCACTTATGGATCAGGGACAAAATTGGGATTAGGAACCGAAAGTTCGTACACAGATCTGGTAATAGATTCTACCGGTTATATTGGCATTGGAACAAGCAGTCCATCTCACAGGCTTGATGTAGCTGGATCTGCAGGATTTAGCCAGCATATCTATCATAGCGGGGATTCAGATACTTACATTGAGTTCACAACGGACCGAATACGGTTACATTCCGGTGGTGTGAACCTGGTTGATGCCTATGAGGGCACACAAAATGAGGTGACAATCAATAATGATGGCGCAGATGCCGATTTTCGGGTAGAATCTGATATTGACGAAAATGCTCTGTTCGTTCATGGCCAGGATGGCAAGATAGGCATCGGCACCACGAGTCCAGGAGAGAAATTAGAGGTGAAATCAAGCTCAGGGCCTGTGACCATCAATGTGAACTCCGCAGACCTGACCGCATCCTCGAATGTTCGGTTCCTGGGTGCTGGATCCAGCCAGTGGCTGATCGGCTATAGTCCTGGGGATGGAGGAGGGTTTCGGATCTACGATTATGCCGGCACCCCTGGGACCAGGCTGTACATCGAGGACAGCACCGGCGAGGTGGGCATTGGGACCACCAATCCAACGGACGAGCTACATGTTGTGGGCGACATCTACTGCACCGGCAAGTTGACTAGCGTTGGAGGCAATGATCCACCCTATGTGCTGTACAATCGGGAGACAAGAGAAGCTATCATCGAGCGGATATCGCAAGAGGTACCTGAGGACAAACAGGATGGTGCGGTGTTGTTCTGGAATGGCGATGATTTGCGATTTGAGGTCTACCTACCAGCCAGGGGGGAATTTCGAGATCTGCAGGGCAATTTGCTGGCCGAGGCGTCGAAGCTCAACACCAAGCTGTAAACTGGGTCGCAAAGACCAGATACCTGTGTGACGAGACAATGGGGCTCTCCTGAAAGTGCAGGAGAGCCCTTTTGCACAGGGATCGAGATCTGAGAATCGTGGATCGTTGAAAGCGAAATACAAAGAGGCGAGGATTGAGGATTTAGGGAAAACGTAGCACTTATACAGTCTTTCAAAGATGTAGAAGGAGCCCTTTTTGATTTGGTGAGGAGCGTCCCTCACCCCTCACCTCTCAATCCTAATCCCGTTATGATCTCCATAAGGTCTGAGCGATGGCGGTTTCTGCTGTCAATACATGGATTTAAGTGCTGTTCGCAGTCATGCGACCACTCCAAGAATCATGGTCTGACCTAAATATCCCTTGACAAAATCTGAAGAAAATCATACCATTCTCAGGGTAACAACGACGTTTACGATCACGGAGACAGAACAGGCATCTGACTCGGGAGGCAAGGGAAAATGAAAATCTTCATCACAGGGGCCACTGGGTTCATCGGCACGCACGTGGCTGGGCGGCTGGCTCAGACCAAACATGAGCTGCGCTGTCTGGTGCGAGAGACCAGCGATATTTCCAGGCTGGAGAAGTTGAACATCGTCCTCGTTCCGGGGGACGTGACCGATAGAAATTCACTGGTGGAGGGCATGAGGGGCTGTGACTGGGTCATCGACGTGGCCGGTCTTTATTCCTTCTGGGAGCCCCAAAAACAGGTCTTCACCGATATCAATATCTCTGGCACCCGAAACGTTATGGAGTCCGCTCTGGAGACGGGCATTGCCAAAGTGGTTCACGTCAGCACCGCGGGCATCTATGGCACACCGGAGGATCGTCCCTTCACCGAGGAAAGCCCTGTGGGTCCTGACCGGTATTGCGAGTACTTCCGCACCAAATACGAGGGGGACCTCACCGCCTGGGAGCTTTATGAGAAAAGGGGGCTGCCTGTGGTGATGGTCTACCCCGGCGCCGTTCTGGGACCGGGGGATCCTAAAGCCTCAGGGCAATACATCAGCAATCTGGTCCATCGGCGTTTGCCAGCCACCGTATTTAATGATTCCGTCTTCACTTTCGTACACGTACGGGATGTGGCCGAGGCCATCGTCAGAGCAACGGAAAAGGAGGGCAATCTCGGGGAGAAATACCTGGCGGGCAAGCACCATATGACCTGGGGTAGCTTAAACGAAATGATAACCGAAATTTCAGGGGTTGCCCTACCCAAGCTATCTTTACCCGGTCCGCTGACCATGTTCAACGCCGCCTTGCTAACGATGATCGCCAATATCATTAAGAAGCCACCACTGTGGGGGATGTCCACGGCTCAAATGAGGGTGATGCGGGCGGGCTTCGTCTTCGATGGCAGCAAGGCGGAGAGGGAATTGGGCATCACCTATACGCCCGTGCGAGTGGCCCTGGAAGAGGCCATCGAGTCGTTGAGGGAATAATCCCAACAGAAGTCGTTTTGTGTGAGAAAGGAGGGACAAAATGCGTCGATTTGCACAATTCGATGGCTTTCTCATCCTGGTCATGACCTTCGCGCTCCCAGCAGTATTGATGGTTGGCTGTGGGGGAGGGAAAATGACGCAAGAAGAAGAGAACAAGGCCATCGTCCGCCAATTCTGGCATGAGGGCTGGGAACAAGGGAACCAGGCCGTTTTCGACGAGATTTGCGCCATCGATTTCGTTAATCACGATCCCAACGTACCCGAGGTTATCGACCTGGAGTCTTATAAGCAACACGTTGCCCTGCACGTCTCAGCCTTCCGTGCAGATAAAGCCGTTGAGATTGATGAGATGGTCGCCCAAGGGGACGAGGTGGCAGTCCGCTGGACATGGCGAGCCACCCACGAAGGGGCATACATGGGTATCCCCCCATCGGGAAGTCAACTGACGCTGACGGGGATGGCATTTCATCGTTTGGCCGAGGGCAAAGTCGCGGAAAACTGGCACCAGTGTGATGCCCTGGGCTTTATGCAGCAGCTTGGCGTTGTTCCCTCCATGGGGCGTGAGGATTTTACCTGGGGCCAGCTTATGGAGCCAGTTGCCACTGCTCCCAGCGACCTGGAGGCAAACGAGGCCGTCTACATTCGTGAGGCCGAGGAGCTCTGGAACGAAGGCAACCTGGATGCCCTGGACGACATCTTCTCCGTCGGCTTCGTGAACCATGATCCCGCCTGGCCCACGGTAACCGATCGGGAAAGCTTCAGAGGGTGGGCTGCTGGCTGGTTGGAGGCCGCTCCGGATATGGAGATCGTCATCGAGGACATCGTCGCCCAGAGGGACAAGGTGGCCGGCCGGTGGACCTGTCGCTGGACAGATGTCGCCGGGATAGCCGGCAGTCAACCGACGGGAAAACGGATCGAGGTGACGGGGATGGACATCTGCCGCATCGCCGACGGCAAGATCGTGGAACGATGGTGGGCCAAGGACGTTCTTAGTGCTTTGCAGCAGCTAGGTGTCGTCGCACCGCTTACAGAGGAAAGCAAGGAGTAGGCGCTGGAGCCTAAAGTGATCAATTGTGAAAGTAGAGAAAAAGGTGAGTAAACGATGACTGAAGACATCTATAAAAAATTAGCCCAGCGGCTGGACACCATCCCAAATGGGTTTCCCGCCACGGAGAGCGGCGTGGAGCTGAAGCTCTTGGCCAAAATCTTCTCTCCCCAGGAGGCCAAGCTGGCCAGCATCATGCGTCTCACCCTTGAGCCAGCAGGAGAGATCGCAGCTCGGGCTGACATCAATTCCGACCAAGCCGAGGAAATGCTCCGAGAGATGGCCCGCAAGGGGAAGGTCCGTGCCCGGCGGGCGGAGAGCCAACTGGTTTTCGGGCTGATGCCCTTCGTCGTGGGCATCTACGAGGAACAGCTGCCTCGCATGAACGAGGAGCTGGCACGCCTTTTCGAACAGTACTACCAGGAGACACAAGGCAGTGGCGCGGTTGGAAAGGCGCCGGCCGTCCACCGCGTCATTCCCGTGGATGAGGCCATCTCCTTCGACCTGGAGGTTTTCCCCTACGAGAGGGCCACCGAGCTTATCGAGAATTCCAAGTCGTGGGGGGTACGAAAGTGTATCTGCCGCGTGCAGCAGCGGCTCATTGGGAAGGGCTGTGACCATCCCGTTGAGAACTGCATCCTCTTCGCGCCCGTTGAGAACGCCTTCGACGACAGTGAGGCCACCAAGCCTATTCCTAAAGAGGAGGCTCTGCGTCTCCTGCACGAAGCCGAGGAGGCCGGTTTGGTCCACTCCGCCGCCAATAACCAGGGCCAGATCTTCTATATCTGTAACTGCTGCACCTGCTGCTGCGGGGTGATTCGCGGCTTGACCGAGTTCGACAACCCCATGGCCCTGGCGCGATCAGATTTTCGGTCCGTGGTGGACGCCGAGCTGTGCACCGGCTGTGGCGAATGCGTCGAGCGTTGTCCATTCGAAGCCCTCGCCGTTCCAGAGGAGTTGTGCGTGGTGAATTATGACCGTTGTGTGGGCTGTGGGCTGTGCGCCTCTGTCTGTCCTACACAGGCGCTGAGCTTGAAGCGCCGATCCGAGGGAGAGATGCCCAAAACACCAGTCGACCAAAACGAGTGGATGGCCCAGCGGGCCCAGGAGCGGGGAATCAACATCTCAGAGGTTTTGTAATGGAAGAATCCAAAATAAAAAGGGCCATGATTAAGGTGAATGGTCTGAATTTGTTCTGTCGCGACACCGGTTCGGGCAGACAGACCCTTCTCTGCCTTCACGGAAAATGGGGGCGGGGCGAGACCTGGACCGATTTCATGTCTCGGTATCGGGACAGATATCGCATCGTCGCTCCGGACCAGCGTGGTCACGGGTTGAGCGATAAGCCCGTCGCTCGGTATGCGGCCGATGACTTCGCCTCCGACGCTTATGGCCTCATCAGACAATTGGGGTGCAGCCCCGTGATAGCGGTGGGACATTCTCTGGGCGGCAGGAACGCTGCGTATCTTGCTGCTCTCCACCCAAAAGAGGTAAAAGCTCTGGCCATTCTCGATCAACAAGCTAAAGATCCAGGGGGTTTGTTGGATTTACCTCCTGAGGAAGTTCCTCCCGTGGACAAGTTGACCGCCGACTGGCCAACGCCTTATTCCTCCTATGAGGAGGCCTTACGGGATCTCTCTCAACGGTTTCTTAGAGAGACGAATGTCAGGTATTTTCTGGACAGCCTGGTGGAGACGGAGCAGGGATATGATTTTCTCTTCTCCAGATATGCCATGTCGGCCATTGATGTGTACCGCCAGGAATGGTATCACATTCTGTCTCAAATTCAATGTCCGGTGTTGTTTGTCCGCGCCGAGGAGAGCTGGTGTCTCTCCGCAGAGGAGGCGGACAAGATGAGGTCATTGATCAAAAACTGCACCTATTGTGAGGTCAGCGATTCGGATCACATGGTGTATGCTGATAATCCCGGACAATTCTATCCCCAATTTGATGAATTTCTGGGGAAGATATGAGATACGTGATTCGTGGATCGTGATTCGTGAATCGTTGATTTTGTAAAGACCATTGGGATGCTGCAAGATGGTTTGTTGGTTTGGAAACCGGTTTGGATGCCAGAAGCCGGAGGCTGGAATCTTGAAAATGAGTCCCTTTTAAGACAACCTCTATCCAGCATTTCTGTGCTGGGCTCATGCTGAAGCGAATTGAAAGAGGCAGGAACATACGTCAGTTAAAAAGTTGTGACCAGTCCATCTTCCATGGATAGTTTTCCTTATATCCAGTGCTAGCAAAAGTGAATCGCATTGCCAGTGACTCTCTTGGAATCGCAAAAGGAATAGCATGAAAAGAACTTACGGCAGCCAGAGCATGATCGCCCCGCTGCGCCGGGTGTTGGTTCGAAGGCCCGACGAGACCTTCGCCGGGGCCGATCCAGAGCGGTGGCACTATAAGGGCAGACCTATCCTCAAGATCGCTCAGCAGGAACACGACGGGATGGTAGCCATCATGCGTCAGGCCGCCATAGAGGTTCTCTATCATGATGACGCACTGCCTGGCATATCCGACGCCATCTATGTACATGATCCCGCCATTGTCACTGATCGAGGGGCGATCATCTTAAAAATGGGCAAAGATTTGCGTCGTGGAGAGGAAGGAGCCATGGCTCGATGCCTAGAGGCGTTGGGCGTGCCGGTGATCTATACCCTGCATGGCCAGGCCCGGGCCGAAGGTGGGGATCTGTTGTGGGTCGATCACAACACCCTGGCGGTGGGTCTTGGCTTTCGCACCAATGGCGAGGGGTTAGGTCAGCTCACCGAGGCTCTTTACGCCCGGGGCATCACCATTTTGCCTGTAGAACTGCCCTATTATCAGGGGCCGGAATCCTGTCTGCATCTGATGTCCCTCATCAGCATTGTGGATCGCGAGCTGGCCGTTGCTTATCAGCCACTGCTTTCAGCCCCCTTCTGGCAATATCTTCAGGAGCGCAGTTTTAAGCTGGTTCCTGTACCTGAGGAGGAATTCGTCACCATGGGACCTAACGTGCTGGCCTTGGCACCGGGGAAGTGCCTGATGCTGCAGGGGAATCCTGTCACTAAAAAGCGGTTGGAGGCGTCCGGATGCGAAGTGTTGACCTATCAGGGAACGGAGATTTCCCATAGAGCTCAAGGAGGACCAACCTGCTTAACCCGGCCAATACTGAGGGAGGAGTGAACAGCCAGGAGGTCTGTGCTATAACAAGAGGCGAGTCCTGAAAGTTGCCCAAACGCTGCGGGCCGGGACTTTCCCAAAGGAGGTGAAATCTATGCGAGCACCGAGCACCAGAGGATGGCTGGTACCCTTCATATGTCTCCTTTTGATTGTCGCTTTTGTGGTGGCGCCTGCGACGGCAGGGAAGAAGCACGAAGTTGCCGGCAAGATGACCATGGCGCAAACGATACGGGAAGCGATCGATGTGGGTGACGCCAAGGAGCATGTCCTTTCCTTGGCAAAGTGGGAGGGGACCAATGAGAGTGCTGGCGAGAATAAGTTCATGGATGGTGCCCAGGTTGTGAATATGTCATTTGGTGATCTCGTTCAGGGAAATGGACCTCATCAGGGCTATGTCAAGTTGATGCTTGGGGAAGACGCCGTCTTTTGCAACTGGGAGGGTATGGTCGCCAGCACGGTTCCCGAGGAAGGCGCCCCGATCATGGCATTTGAAGGAACCTACTCTTACATCAAGGGGACAGGTCAGTTCGAGAACATCAAGGGGGGCGGCACCTATAAGGGACAGTTTACCTCTAAGACAGAATTAACTACGGAATGGAAGGGCAAATACTCCATCGAAAAGTGAGCGAACAGGCTCAACGGCGGATCCCTCATAGGACAGGTTTTGCCGGCCCGCAGCGTCGTTTTTGAATGCCGTGGAGGATTTGGCTGAGCTTCATGAGAATTACAGGTTTAGACATGAAGGGCCCGTTTGCAGCGGGTCCTTTTTTTCGGAAGAGGGAAGGCCACATCGTCTGATGATCCCATAAGTTGTATCTCAAATTTCTCGATGACTCAAGGCTCATATGGCTGTGCCACTGATTTTATAGTGACTGCCGTTTCGACAGTCGTTGTCATCATGAGCATTTCTCTGACTTAAAGCATGCCTCGAATGAAATGGTGGGATAAACTCCAACCAGAAATGTGCTCCGGAATGATAGAAAAGAAAGGTTCCTGAATATAAAGCCTAATATTATTTACCTTGTCTTGACAAATTTTTCTATTTATACTATATTTAAGGTTTTAAAGGAAAGAACCTTTTTTCCTAGCCATAGGAAAATCGAAAAGTGAAAGGCGAAATTTTCATACGCTTTTGTTGGCAGAACGCTGGAGCTGAACCCACAGCCTTAGCAAAGAGAGGTTGTGGGTTTTTTTATGGCCAGGTGATAACGATGAGAAAACGGCGTTTCAAAAACTTTTAATCTCATAGAGGAGGAACAATCATGAGTCGGAAACGAGAGTTCATGGCCATCGGCACCCTCATAATGCCTCTGCTTACCCTACTGCTGCTGAGTACGGCTTGGGCCGCTCCCCGGGCCACATCGGCGACGGGAAAGGAGCCCCTGGCCAAGCCCACCATCATCAGCCACGAGCACTTCGACGGCAATACCATCGACTGCACCATAACAAATGATGGTTTGATCGTCGATCAAAGGGTCAGTGGCGCCTCGGGTATGGAGTGGCCCAAGGGCACCGGCAAGACCATCGATTACGCCTCGGGTCTGTGGCTGGCTGGCATCGGCCATGACGATAGCATGATTCGCACGGCCTGCGTCGAGTATTCCAGCGAACTGGTGCCCGGCAACTGGGGACAGAATCAACAGGAAGAGCGATTCCGCATCTACAAGATCAACAAGGATGGCACCGGCGACTGGGACGTCTGGCCCGCGGATCAGGGCGCTCCTGTGGATTCACTTGGAAATCCCCTGCTCCTGGGCGATCAGACCCTGTTCTTCGTCTGTAACGACGGTTATGCCCCTCAGCATGCCAACGTGTTCAGCACCCCGCCCATGGATGTGGAGTTTCGCGTTACCATTTTTGGGTACGATCACGCCGATCCTCTGGGCAACATCATGTTCGTCAAATGGGAGTTTATCAACAGGGGGACCCAACAATTCGATTCCTGCTTTGTGGCCCTGTGGGACGACCCAGACCTGGGCGACGCCTCCGATGACCTGGTGGGCTGCGACACCACTCTGGGCTTGGGCTATTGCTATAACGGCTTTCCCACCGACTCCCACTATGGTTCCACCCCACCAGCCCTGGGATTTGACTTCTTCCAGGGACCTGAGGTGCCCTGGGGAAGCGGGAACTACCTGGGCATGACGGCTTTTGCGTGGTACTATAATGGTGCTCCAGATCCCTTCGATGACCCTGGGATCGCCTCCGAGGCCTACTGGTTCATGAACGGCTATGCCGGAGATGGCACCCCGTATACCGACCACCTGGGCAATCCAACCAGGTTTCCCTTCTATGGCGACCCGGTATCAGGCACCGGGCACCTGGACGGCGAGGTGACCAGTCCAGGCGACCGGCGCTTCCTGATGTCCTCCGGACCTTTCAACCTGGCCCCGGGGGACACCCAGGTTGTGGTTGGGGCCAAGGTCATCGCTCAGGGGACCAACCGCTTAAATTCCGTCACGGCGCTGCGCTCTTTCGACAACTACGCCCAAATGGCCTATGATAACTATTTTGTTGATCTTCCCAAAGACTGGATCGTGAACGTCTCTTATCCGAATCCTTCCCAGGCTGAACTTCAAATTCAAGTGGGACTGGAAAACGTCAGTCAGGTTTCCGCCGATTTCTGCGATCACCACGATGTCTTCATAACGAGTGTCCAGTTATTTGATGATGGTCTTCATGATGATCAGGATCCAGATGATGGAATATGGGGAAACAGCATCATCACCGATTGTCACTGCAAAGCGCTATATATGAATGTGCACGATGTTCATCCTGTTTATGGAGATCGAAACTGGAATCAGTTGGAGACGAACATCACCGTAGCCGGCCCGGTGACCGTTGCCGATATGTACGTTGGGATGGATCATATCAACAGCGATGGTCTGGTGAATCCCGGGGAGGCCATTCGGTATACCGTGGGTGTGGAGAACGAGACGAATTTCGATCTCCAAAGTGTTACCATTGAACCGTACCATGTCCTGGAGGGGAGCTATTTTCAAGAATTCATGGCGCCGAAGGGGAACAAGATTCTTCCCACGCTGAATGCCGGACAAACGCTGACATGGGCTTATGATCCAGACTCGGTCTACTATCACTTCAGGCTCTCACCAGACACTCCTGCCAATGACAGCGTGCATGTGGTCTTCAGGTTGACCGATGATGATTTCAATCTCTGGCAAGATACCCTGGCCATCTTTGTGGCTCCCATCCAGTACATACCCCAGTACAGTCAGATGGAGCTGGTGAGCGGCATCACGGATGGACGATTTGAATATATGATCGTAAATCCAACCCTCCTTACGGGCCATACTTACCGCCTCTATTTGCATGAATATATGGATACGCTCACATACGATTTGAAAGATCACACAACTGGTGCAACACTTCTTTATAATCAAAAATTTCCCGATATCTATGGATTAAACAGTCAAGAAGTAGATGGCTTTCGAGTGATGCAGGGCACTGCCGAGAATATCGCCCGTGGATTTGATTGGGATTGGACTGATACACGCTGGCTAAGTTGGGTGAATTGGGGTGGTAGCCTCTTTGGTGGGGCTATAGGCTTGGGCAAAGAATTTTTTGGCAGCACGCTCCGCGAATGGGAATATAAAGATGTCCGCATCGACTTCGACCCCTCAGGGGTGACCACGACCAATTGTAAGGTCTACCGTCGTGATTTGGGCTATGCCGTTCAACCTGGATTGGGAACTTTTAACGGTGCCGCCTATGATATATTCAATCCCGCCAATCCGAGGCGATTAAACATCGTTCTTGTGGAATATGATACCCCAGAAAAACCGGCAGATATGATCTGGAATCCGGACAACAGTGGCATAGGTGGGAGAGAGTATCTGTTCATCATGAACAGCGACTACGATGCCGTCACGGCTGGTGGATACGATGACGATAATTGCGGAATAAGTGCGGATGTGCTTTTTTATGCTTGGACCCGTTTAAGACCCGGTTACACCTTTTTAGAAAATCCCGCAGAATTTACCCTCTATGTGAATCCTGGTTTGGTTCGTGACGGAGATGTTTTTGAGTTTACACCCATCTGGACAGGGGTCGAGCATGAAGACTTATCTCTCCCAAAGGATTTCTCGCTGCGACAAAATTATCCCAATCCCTTTAATCCGGTCACGACCATTCAGTATTCTGTCCCCATCTTGGGCCAGGTGGAATTGATCATCTATAATATTCTGGGCCAAAGGATTGCTAAGCTAGTCGATAGGATGCATAAACCCGGCGTTTATTATGTGAAGTGGGATGGGAGTCAATATGCCAGTGGGGTGTATTTCTGTCGTTTTCAGGCGGGCGAATATGTGGAGACGAAGAAAATGGTGTTGTTGAGATAGGAAAACCGGAGTTTGGGAACCGGGAGCCGTAATCCGATTGAAACTGCAATTTACAATTTGCACTGATCTCTAACAAATGTAGGGGCGAACGGCGTTCGCCCAAGGATGGTGTTAAAATCAAAGCCCCTCTCGGCGATCCGGGAGGGCTTTTTCTAAACTCCAGCATTTGCTACTTTAGGATCACGATGCTTGAGTTTAAAAGCAGATAGTCCTTGACAAAATCTCATAGAAACTATACAATGCCATTGGGGAATCGCCGGTTGTTGTCGAATCTGCGTGGATGAAAGACATCTGAAAACATAGGTTCAGGTTTTTTCGTAAGCAGTATGGATCATGATAGAGAGGAAAACAAGGAGTTGTTTTAGATGACGACTAAAAAAATGTGGTTTTTAATCTTCGCAGCAGGCGTCGTTTTGGTCGGGCTATTTGGGGGAAAGCAGTTTTTCGCCAAATCTGTACGCGGACCAGATGGAAAGATAGGGAGCATAACGCTTCCTGCTCCAAAACATAAGGGTGAGGTTTCCGTGGAGGAAGCCATCTTCAATCGAAGATCGATAAGACGCTATAAGGATGAACCACTAACCTTGGAGGAAGTCTCTCAATTGCTCTGGGCAGCGGGAGGAAAAACCATAGATGGCCTCACCGGAGCCACCAGGGCGTATCCCTCGGCGGGAGGGATTTATCCATTGGAGATTTACCTCATCGCTGGTGATGTGGAGGGTTTGGCTGCTGGGATCTATCATTATCAATGGCAAGATCATTCTCTCATTCTTGTAAGGGATGGTGATATCCGCAAGGCATTGGCGAAGGCGGCGTGGGGCCAGGGAATGGTGGCTCGTGCCCCAATCAGTCTGGTCTTCACTGCTGTTTACAAACGGACTACTGCGATATATGGCCAGCGGGGTGAGGCTCGATATGTGCCCATGGATATGGGAGGTGCTGGCCAGAACGTTCATCTGCAAGCAGAAGCTCTGGATTTGGGCACGGTCATCATCGGCGCCTTCAATGATCAAGAGGTGAGAAAAGTACTTGGCATCCAGGATGAAGAGCCACTCTACATCATGCCCGTGGGAAGGATTTAAGGGGATCTGAAATGGTGTAAGCAAGAATAGGAGGCCGGTTTGTCAAGCGCGAGTTGCTCAGCAGCCAGGAGTAAAGGAGGTGTCAAAGCATGAGTCTTGGGACGTGGGCCAATTCAAGGATAAAAAAATGTAACTTGCTTGACATCCAGCTCCTGAAACTCGGCGTGGCTGGTTTTGTGCTGATGATCGCAAAACTTTGGAAGCCGTTGCTGAGTTTAGAATGGTATTGGTATGCGATCATTGCTTTGCTGGCCGGAATAAAACCAGTGTCAAGAGTTCTGGGCAAATGAAGATCACTGAGATAACTGTGAAGCAGGTCATTTCAGAGATTGCTTCGCGGAGTCTGTTCCTTCATTGCATTCAGGACAAGCTCTGAGTGAAACGATGGGCTCGCAATGACGTAGAAATTAAATTGTCATTGCCAGGAGCGATAGCGACGAAGCAATCTCCGCCCCGCGAACTTTTTTTTGATAAACTGGTTGAAACAAATTCGTACCAGTCGTAGTAAAATGAATGTCGAGTTTAGACTTAACTGTAGAAAATCCAACCAGGAATATTCGCAATGATGCGAAGTAAAAATTTGGCAATAATTTTGTCTTTTGTGCTCTTAGCCTCAGTGCTGAGCGCCCATGGGAGTGCAATATCCTCTCTGGGTGAAGGGCAAACCTCCCTGGTCTCCACGCCCATCCGCTTTCCGATTATCACGAAGTCCGTAGAAGCCAAGGCAAGAGAGGTTGAAATCGCCTCTGCTCAAAACATGAAAGAGTTGAGACCACAGGAGAAAGAGGTTGTTTCTTACCATAAAGGCGAGAACCTGGCCGCGGTGAGTTTATATCTGGCCAACAAATACCAGGCACCGGACGCCATTAACGTCGTGGGTGGGGTGCGAAACAGCGGGTCCTCCACGCAGAATGACGTCGTGATTCAATTTTTCCTGGAAGATCCTCATGGTGGGGGAACGCAGATTGGAAGCGACGTGGTGATCTCATCTCTATCGCCAGGTAGTACCGTCTATAATTGGGTCACTTGGAGCGGTTTCACGGGCTCTTCTCACATATACTTCGTGGTGGATCCTTATGATTCTCTTGCTGAGGAAAATGAAGGCGACAACGCCGATAGCTTGGCGATTGGCATGGTTGATGATGTTCCCTGGGTTTGGCAGGAGATCAACGGGTTCTGCAACTACGCGGGTTTGGCCATGCTGTTTAACTTTTATGGCGCGGACCATAACGTCTACGAGGCGGTTGAATTTGCGTGCTGTCCCCACTCCATGCTCTATCTTGACGATTGGCTGGCCCTATATGCTGGCTGGAGAGTATCGCAGTCCGCCAGCGATTATGAGTTCGCCGGCCTCATCAGAAATCTCGCCGTGGATATGCAGGTGAAAGAGTCATGGCCCTCTTATCTGGCGGAATTGAAGACCAAGATAAACGCCGGGATCCCCTTCGTAACCAGCGTGGACCCTTACTATCTGCCTCAGGACGATTGGGACCTGCTCCGCGTCTATGACGTACATTCCGGGCATGCGGCCGTGGTGGTGGGCTACACCGATTCCTCTGTCATCCTCCAGAACAGGGGAGACAATGTGGTCGTGGGTCTCGACTCTTTCAGGGCGGCTGTTGAATCGACCCTAGGGGCGAGCTATCTTTTGATTTCCTATACGCCCACGGGACCTATGCCGTCCGATGAGGTTATGTTTCTGGAGACCCTGGATAAAAGCATCGATCGGCTTTGGGGATATTCCAGCGCCTATGATTCTCTCTGGGCACAGATATTCGATGTGTTCGGCGCACCCTCTTTCGCCAGCCTGAAACAGGATATGACTCCGGAGATCTTTCAGGTGGTCTTTAATGATGCCATGGCGTCGGCAGGGGGCAATCTTGCTGAGGCTCTTGATATTTTGGCCCTGAGATGTGATCTATGGGGCTGCCAGATCTGCTGGGAGGGCTCAGCCTGCTACTACGGAACCCTAAGCTACCCAGAGGCCGCTGCTTTGAGCGACCTGTCCGCTCAACTCTCCTCGGTGGGGGAAGATCTCTGGACCGCTCATGCCGAGATGCTGGGTGCCATCTATGATGCCGGAGGCAACCTGAGCGTGGCCGAGCCGTATCTGTCTCAGATGGCCTCAGACCTCGACCAGAT